>NZ_BDCE01000053.1 GCF_001613345.1 Nocardia uniformis NBRC 13702
TGGGCAGGCGAGTCGACCACACTGCTTTGATTCCTTCTCCCGGCACCCGGCTGGAACCGCCACGCCCGCTCGACAACTCGGCTACGTAGGCCCCGAGAACAGCAGTCAGTCCCCACCTCGACCACCACCATCACCGAAAGCCCCCTCCCACGGCAGTGAAATACCAGCAACTCGCTCGATAAGCAGCAAACTGGATCGGTGCCCGACCTCCCGCTGCCCGCCGTACTCTGCGCCTTCGCCGCCGCGCTATTGTTCGCCGTCTCGGCAGTCGCGCAGCAAACCGCGGCCGCCGAGGTGCCGAAGGGCGACGCACTGTTCGCCGCACTCGTACGCAACCCACGGTGGTGGGCCGGAATCGTCGGTGACGGTGGGGGTTTCGCGTTTCAGGTGGCGGCGCTGAGCTTCGGGTCGGTGCTCGTGGTCCAGCCGATCCTGGTCAGCATGCTGATTTTCGCCTTACCACTGGCGGCGTACTACGGCAAGCGGCGGATCACACCGCGAACCTGGTCTATCGCAATGGTTCTCGCGGCAGCGCTGGCGGTGTTCCTGATTGTCGGGGACCCTGCCGAAGGGACCTCCGACGCGCTCTTGCGGCAATGGCTGGTGCCGCTCGGTCTGCTACTGGGATTGGTCGCCTGCTGTGTCATCGCGGCCTTCGCCATCGCCGCGCCCGCGCCGCGCGCGCTACTGCTGGGAACGGCGGGCGGGACGCTGTTCGGGATTGCCGCCGCGCTCACCGCCCACGTCGCCGACCTCTTCACGCACGAGACCGCGTCGGTGCTGACGAGCTGGCATATCTACGCCTTGGCGTTTACCGGGGCTACCGGCCTCTACCTGCAACAACGCGCCTATCAGGTCGGCCCGCTCTCGGCATCGCTGCCCGCCGTCACCGTCGCGGAACCCCTTGCCGCGGCCGTACTCGGCATCACGGTGCTGCAGGAGCGTTTGCGCTCCGGAGCCGTCGTCACGACCGTCGTCACCCTCGCCGCACTGGTGATGTGTGTCGCCGCCGTGCTGCTGTCCCGGGCCGAAGCCGCCGACTGAATCGGGTGCGCGAGAACGGACCGTCCGTACCGAAAAGCACGGCACCAGTGCGGTTGCCGTAGTCGGTGCGCACTTGTCGGTGGGCTGCGATAGAAATCCGGTCATACCGAGGAAGGGGGACCGATGAGTACTCGCTGGAGCGCCGATCAGATCGCCGCGCTCGCACCGGATGCCGCGTCGCTGAGCGCAGCCCGCAAACTGCGCGGCAAGTGGAGCGAAACCGGACAGTTCGACACCACGCTGTGGGGTCTGTGCAAGGGCAGCGGCAGCCGTCCGTATCAGGCCGTCATCGATCTTGCGGGGCCCGCGTACAAATGCACCTGCCCGAGCCGGAAGTTCCCGTGTAAGCACGCACTGGGGCTGCTGCTCACCTGGTCCGAGGGCGGGGTTCGGGAGGTCGACGCACCGGCCGACTTCGCGGCCGAATGGCTGGCCACACGGGCGGCACGGGAAGCGAAAAAGGCCGCACCGGAAGCGAATACATCGCGCTCCAGCAATGCGACCACCGCCGGTCAACGGCAGGCACGGGTCACCGCCGGGCTCGCCGATCTCGATATGTGGCTGGCCGATCAGGTCCGCACCGGCCTCGCCCAGGCGGACCGCTCCCACCACGCCTTCGAAACGGTGGCGGCCCGCATGGTCGATGCCCAGGCCCCCGGCCTCGCGCTCACTCTGCGCCAATTCCCCCGTATCGCGGCCCGCGCCGACTGGCCGCACCGGCTGTTGCGCGAATACGGCCGCCTGCATCTGCTCATTGCCGCACATCAGCGGCTCGACCAGCTCTCCCCCGCATTGGGCTCGAGTATCCGCACCCATATCGGCTTTCCGACACCGGTGGACTCGGTGCGCACCGAACCCTCGGTACGCGATCACTGGATGGTGCTCGCCGCCCGCACCTCCGTAGAGGATGCGCTGTACACCCGCCGAGTGTGGCTGCGCGGTCGCCGGACCGGTCGCTGGGCACTGCTGCTCGACCACCACCACGGCAGCCCGAGCTTCCCGCAGGACACCCCGGCCCCCGGATTCCAGGTGGATGCCGACCTGCACTACTACCCGGCGGCGGCACCGATGCGGGCGATCTGGGGCGAGCGACACAGCGCGCCGGAACCGTTCACCACAATTCCCCGTACGGCCGCCGCAGACGACGAGGAATCGGCTGCGCTCCACGAAAATGGCTCAGCGGCAATACAACCGAATATCGTCACTGTGACGCCGAGTGCAGCCTCTGCCGCGTTGACAGTCGGCACCGCACGCAACCGGTCGGACGCCGTGCTCGGCGTGACCGACGCCGTTCACCAAAGTAATGCCACGCTTCACGACACCGACTCCACTGGTCACGCGGCGGACACCACCGACAACAGCAGCACCGCACCTCACGAAACCGGCACTCCGCACGACGAGACCGGCACCGCAGGTGACCAAGGGGATGCCGTCCTCCGCGACACCGGCATCACAGCGCGCGATACCGACACCACACGCCACCAGGGTGGCTCCGTACACAGCACGGTTGGGCACGCTTCGCGCCTCATCGACACCACTACTGAGATTCACAGCGGGGCGTCCGCACAGTCCTCGGCATCCCGGCAGGATTTTGGCCGGGATCCGCTACGGCGGGGTGAGGATTCCGACCGAGAACACGCCGGAACGACAAAGGTGGCCGGGCGACATCGCGACCCGAATCCCAGTAATGACGGTGTTGCGGGCCGCATATCGTCCGGACGGGGAACTATTGCCGACGCATTGCGCGAACATGCCGAGGCGCTGGGTGCCGATCCGTTTCTGCGGGCCTGGCCGGTACTGCTGATCGATGTTGTTCCGGCGCGCGGCGACAGTGGATGGCGGGTTGTCGAATCCGAGGGGGATGCCCTGCCGGTGTCCGCCGAGGATGGCGAGCCGTGGCGGATGCTGGGCGTTTCGGGTGGGCATCCGGTGACCATCGTCGGGGAGTGGACCACGGACGGGCTGGTGCCACTGTCCGTCTTCGGATCGGGCACTGTCGTGGATGCTGTTGCCGTCGACGGGGTTTCGGCGAGCGGAAGCACCGGTTCGGCGGCTGCGTCGATAGCTGTCGATGCGAGTACCGAAGCCGATGCGGGCACCGGGGAACTCGTGTCCACGGCGTTGGTGGGCACCGCACGGCGAACCGCCGACACCGGCACCCTGCCCGCCCCGGTCGCGGATGTCGCGGCGGGGTTGAACGGCGATGCCGCCGTCACCCTGCTCGAATCCGTTGCGCTACAGGAGTGTTTCACGCGGGGCGCGGTCTCGCCCGGGTCGGCGGAAGTCACCGAACCGGCCGGGGAGGATCCGAGGCCGGTATTGCCACCGGCCGCGGCGGCGCGATTGGGCACGCTGCTGACCGATACCTCCTCGTTCTTGGCGGAATGGTTCACGGTGGCCGAGCCGTTCGACTATCGCGCTCCGGAGGCAATGTGCAGTCGACTGTTGGAACGCGCCAAATCCGTTGCCACATACCGGGAGCCACTACTGCGCCTGGCCGGGGTGCGGGGCAGGTGGCTGGCCTCCCAGCATCCCGGATGGCGGACGCTGGTGCGGGCGACCGTGGCCGACGAGACCGTGTGGTCGCACGGCCGTGCCCCGGAACGACGGGCGTGGCTGGCGCGTTCGCGGCGCGTCGATCCCATCGCCGCACGGGATGCGCTGGCCGGGTCGTGGGCCAAGGAGTCGGGGCCTGGCAAGGTGGAGCTGCTGGCGGTGCTGGCCGATGGGCTGTCCGCGGCCGATGAGGCGCTCTTGGAATCCGCGCTCGACGATCGGCGTGCCGATGTGCGGCGGCTGGCGGCGGATCTGCTTGCCCGGCTGCCGGATTCGGATTTCGTGCGACGGATGACCACCCGTGCCGCCGCCTGGGTGAGTTTCGGTGAGCGTCTCGCACAGCCGCTGCTCACCACCACCGGACCGGGCGTCCTCGATGATGCCGCCCGCCGCGACGGCGTCGGCGACTCGTTCACCTTCACTGTCTACCGGGCTGACGGTTCACCGGATCTGGCCGCCGAATGGCTGCACCGGGTAGTGGCGGCGACCGGACTGCCCCACTGGGAGGTCCTGCTCGGTGCTCCCGATCAGGCCGTGCGGGTGCCAATGGCGGACAGCCTGCGCGGCCCCATGTTCGCCGGTTGGGCGGATGCCGCACTCGCACAGCGGAATCCGGTGTGGGCGCGGGCGTTGTTCGCGGTCATTACCGGCTCCCCCGCCGCGGGCGATCCGGATGTGGAGAAGTTGCGTGAGCTCTTCGCCATCCAACCGCTCGAGGATCAGGTGCGGCATCTGCGCCAACTCGACAGCAGTTGGCTGGCTGAAATCGAATCACTGCTGCGGGCCGTAACGCATCCATGGCCGACGCAGGTGGCCGACCATGTACTACGACTGCTCATGGAGCGGGCCAGGCTCAGCGCCGACCGACCCGGCGCCCCCAGCCTGGTGCCGGGTTCGTACCGGACCCTGTTCCGGGCGGCCTCCACCAACTTTCCGGTGACGGCGGCACCCGCTGTCACCGCCGCCGCCGACAGCTGCGGAGATCCGTACTGGGAGCAGGCATTCGACCAGCTCGCCGGAGACCTCATGGAACGCAAGACGATGCTCGAGGAGTTGACGTGACCATCCCCCAGGAGCAGGACATCCTGCTGCGTCCGCACGCCGAACAGGCTTTCGCCGACGAACTGAAGGCCCTCGCCGCCGCCGACGATCGCCCACGCCCACCGTCGTGGCAGCTGTCACCGTGGGCGGTGGTCACCTACCTGCTGGGCGGCACGCTGACCGATGGCACCGTCATCACTCCCAAGTATGTGGGACCACGTCGGCTCATGGAGGTCGCGGTGGCCACCCTCGCGACCGATCGGGCGCTGCTCCTGCTCGGTGTTCCCGGCACCGCTAAAACCTGGGTGTCGGAACATCTTTCGGCAGCCATCTCCGGTGCGTCGACGCTGCTGGTGCAGGGCACCTCGGGCACCGCCGAGGAAGCCATCCGGTACGGCTGGAATTACGCGCGGCTGCTGGCGGAGGGGCCGAGCGAGGGTGCGTTGGTGCCGTCCCCCATCATGACCGCCATGCGCGCGGGCTCGATCGCCCGGATCGAGGAGCTGACCCGCATCCCGTCGGATGTACAGGACGCGCTCATTACCGTGCTGTCGGAGAAGACGCTGCCGGTGCCGGAACTCGGTATCGAGGTGCAGGCCGCCAAGGGTTTCAATGTCATTGCCACCGCCAATGATCGCGATCGCGGCGTCAATGACCTCTCCTCGGCGCTGCGACGACGCTTCAATACCGTCATTCTGCCGCTACCCGCCGGTGAGGACGAAGAGGTCGCCATTGTCACCCGCCGTGTCGAACAACTCGGTGCGGCACTGGAATTGCCCGCCGTTCCCGCCGCCGCCGAGGAGATCCGCCGGGTGGTGCGGGTCTTCCGCGAACTGCGTTCGGGTGTGACGACGGACGGCCGCACCAAGTTGAAATCACCCTCCGGCACCCTCTCCACCGCCGAGGCCATTTCGGTCATCACCAATGGTCTGGCGCTGTCGGCCCACTTCGGTGACGGGGTGCTGCGCGCCGGAGATATCGCCGGTGCCGTCCTCGGCGCGATCGTCAAGGATCCGGTCTCCGATGCGGTGGTGTGGACCGAGTACCTGGAAGCCGTTGTGCGCCAGCGCCCCGACTGGTCCGACTTCTATCGCGCCTGCCGCGAGGTGAACGGATGACCCCGGTCTCCACCGACGACCTCCCGGCCGCCACGACCGCGGTGACCGCCGGGGCCGCACAGACCCGAATCTTCGGCATTCGCCATCACGGGCCAGGATCGGCTCGCTCACTGCGGCTGGCACTGGAGCGATTCCGACCTGACGCGATTCTCATCGAAGGACCTGCCGACGCCGATCCGCTGGTCGGCTATGTCGCGGCAGCGGATATGTCGCCGCCGGTCGCGCTCTTGGCCTATCAGCCGGACGAACCCGCCAGGGCCGCGTTCTGGCCCTATGCCGGATTCTCTCCGGAGTGGCAGGCGCTGCGGTACGCGGCGGAACACGGCGTCGAGGTCGGCTTCTGTGATCTGCCCGCGGCTATCACACTCGCGGTCACCGACGAACCCGGCGACCGCACCGACCCGCTGGGGCTGCTGGCCGCCGCCGGTGGCTACGACGACGCCGAACGCTGGTGGGACGCGATTGTCGAATCCAGTTCCGACGCCGATATTTTCGATGCCGTGCACGAAGCCATGGCCGCGCTGCGGGAATCCGCCGTCGAGGCGGGCGATGCCACGGGCGAATCCGAGGAATCCGAGCGCGACCCGATCACCATCGATACCCACACTTTGCGCCGGGAGGCGCATATGCGGCAGGTCATGCGTAAAACGTTGAAGGATGGGGCGCAACGGCTGGCCGTGGTGTGCGGGGCGTGGCATACACCCGCGTTGAGCGGCAAACTCGGTCCGGCGGTGGCCGATACCCGGCTGCTCAAGGGGCTGCCGAAGGTCAAAACCACGCTGACCTGGGTGCCGTGGACGCATTCGCGACTGGCCAGTGGGTCCGGGTACGGAGCCGGAATCACCTCACCGGGCTGGTACCAGCACCTGTTCACCGAGACCGAGCAGCCCATTGTGCGCTGGCTGACCAAAGTGGCGGGGACGCTGCGCCAGCACGACCTGCCGGTCTCGAGTGCGCACATTATCGAATCGGTGCGGCTGGCCGATACGCTCGCCACGCTGCGCGGGCGACCGCTGCCCGGCCTGTCGGAGGTGACCGAGGCGACGCGGGCGGTGCTCTGCGACGGCGACGAAACCATGTTGGCTCTGGTGAGCCGCGAACTGGTGGTCGGTGAGGCGCTGGGGTCGGTGCCGGACGGCACGCCCACCGTACCGCTGGAAGCCGATCTGCGGGCACAGATCCGGACGCTGCGGTTGAAGCTCGAGGCTCTCGAACGCACCGTGGATCTGGATCTGCGCACCGAGCGGGATATGGCGAAATCCCGTCTGCTGCACCGATTGCGGCTGCTCGGCATCGCTTGGGGTCGGCGCACCGCCAGCGAGGTGCGCGGCACCGGAACCTTCCGGGAGACCTGGAAGTTGCAGTGGCAGCCGGAATTAGCCGTCGCTGTGGTGGAGGCCTCGCGCTGGGGCACCACCCTGCGCACCGCCGCCGAGGCCAAGATTCTCGACCAGGTCAACCAACCGGACGCCGCCGTCCAAGAGGTCGCGGCCGCTCTCGATGCGGCACTCCTGGCCGATCTGAGCGATGCCATCGACGGGCTCATTGTCCGGCTGGAATCGGTTGCGGCCCTGGACCATGATGTCACCCACCTGCTCGCCGCACTCCCCGATCTCTTGCGCACGCTGCGCTACGGCGATGTCCGCAGTACCGATACAGCGGCGCTGGCCCGGGTCACCGACGGCCTGCTGGTCCGGGTCTGCGCCGGGCTGCCGAGCGCCGTCACCGGGCTGGACGCCGATGCGGCCGCCGATCTTCGCACCCGTCTCGATGCGGTGCATCTGGCGCTCGCGGCGCGTAATGACGAGTGGGCCAATGAGTCCTGGCTCGCCGCCTTGCGCGCACTGGCCGATCGCGATGATGTCAACGGCGGATTGGTCGGCCGCGCGGTGCGGCTGCTGTGCGATGCCGAGATCATCGACGCCGCGGAATCGGCCCAGCGGCTGTCGGCGGCGCTCTCGGTGGGCCGCACGGCCGGTGACAAGGCCGCCTGGATCGACGGCTTCCTCGGAGGCCGCGGGCTGCTCCTGGTCCACGACCGAAACCTGCTGGGGCTGATCAATTCCTGGCTCTGCGGTCTGGAGGAGCCCGACTTCGTCGCCATCCTGCCCCTGCTGCGCCGCACCTTCGGCGAATTCGAGAGCGGTGTCCGGCAGTCCATTGCCCAGGCAGTCCGCCACGGCGCGACGACTGCCGCCAGGGCCAGCGCGGCAACCGATTACGACACCGAGCGCGGTGTCATCGCCCTGCGCGCGGCCATCGAGATCCTGAGGGGAACCGCATGAGCGGACCAGCGTGCGCGAGACCCCGTCATTCCGGCACACTCCAGCCCCACCACTCCGACACACCCCAGCGCCGTCATTCCGGCACAACTCAGACCCGTCATTCCAGCGTGCTTTTGGCCGGAATCCACACCTCTGCCGGTTACGGTGGATCCCGGCCAAAAGCACGCCGGGATGACGAGATAGGCCCGCAGACAGGGCGTATCGCCACAGACGAGGAGGTTCGGCATGCGTGACATCGACGAGTCACAAGCTCGCCGCTGGCGATTGGTCCTGGGCGGGGCGGCCGAACCCGGGTTGGGCGGACTCGGGGCCGCCGGTGACGCCGCCATGGATCGGGCCCTGTCGGCGCTCTACGACTCCGATGGCCCGGCCGGTCAGAGCACGCGGCGGTCCGCCGGACTGGGCGGGTCGGCCCCGAATGTGGCGCGCTGGCTCGGGGATATCCGCTCCTACTTTCCTGCCACCGTGGTGGAGGTCATGCAGCGGGATGCGGTGCGGCGCTTGAATCTCACCGAGCTGCTGCTCGAACCCGAACTCCTCGAAGCCGTGGAGCCGGACGTGCATCTGGTCGGCACCCTGTTGAGCCTCAACAAGGTGATGCCGGAGACCACCAAGGCCACCGCGCGCATGGTGGTGGAGAAGGTGGTGCGTGAGGTCGAGCGGCGTATTGCCGCGCAGACCATTGCCGCGGTGGGCGGGGCGCTCAATCGCGCGGCCCGCGTCTCGCGCCCGAAACTGCGGGATATCGACTGGGACCGCACCATTCGCCGCAATCTGGCCAACTATCTGCCGGAGTACCGCACCGTGGTGCCGGAGCGCCTGGTCGGCTACGGCCGCAAGGCGCAGGCGGTGCGGCGTGATGTGGTGCTGGCCATCGACCAATCCGGGTCCATGGCGTCGAGCGTGGTCTATGCGTCGGTTTTCGGGGCGGTGCTGGCGTCGATGCGGTCGCTGAAGACCGCACTGGTCGTATTCGATACCGCCGTCGTGGATCTCACCGAGAAGCTGTCCGATCCGGTGGAGGTGCTCTTCGGGACGCAACTCGGCGGCGGCACCGATATCAATCGCGCCATCGCCTACTCGCAGTCGCTCATCACCCGCCCCACCGATTCGCTGTTCGTTCTCATCTCCGATCTCTACGAGGGCGGTATCCGCGCCGAAATGCTGCGCCGCATTCGCACCATGACCGAATCGGGCGTGCAGGTGGTGGTGCTACTCGCGCTCTCCGATGACGGCGCACCGGCCTACGACCACGAGAACGCGGCGGCCCTGGCTGCCCTCGGCGTCCCGGCCTTCGCCTGCACCCCGGACCGTTTTCCGGAGCTGCTCGCGGTCGCCCTGGATCGCGGTGATGTGCGGCGCTGGGCCGATCTCAATGCCGGGCGCTCCTGAGCGGAGGTGAAGTCCGGACCGGATAGCGTAAAATCGCAGGTCAGGAGGGCTCCGAGCGGGAACCCCGGGTTTGGCGTGAATAATCGCTGCTAGGCTGCCAGGCGATTCGACTCGTGGAAACGGGGGCTGTGGATTTGCTCAACTCTGGTGAGGAGTTCGCCGGTTATGTCGTCGAGCGCGAACTGGGCCGCGGCGGGATGGGGTCGGTGTATCTGGCCAAACATCCCCGGCTGCCCCGCCGGACGGCATTGAAACTGCTGAATCAGGAGATGTTCACCGACGACGAGATTCGGGCCCGATTCATTCGGGAGGCCGATCTGGTCGCCCAGCTGGACCATCCGAATATTGTCACGGTGTACGACCGCGGCGCGGTCGACGATCAGCTGTGGATCTCCATGCAGTACATCGACGGCGTCAATGCCGCGGATATCAATCCCGGCAAACTGCCGCCGCTGCGGGCGGTGCAGGTCATTACCGAAACCGCCAAGGCCCTCGACTACGCGCACGGCATCGGTGTCCTGCACCGGGATGTGAAGCCCGCCAATATCCTGCTGGCCCGCGCCGGGCGAGCGGGTGCGGGCGGCGAGCGGGTGTACCTCACCGATTTCGGTATCGCCCGGCTGCGCGACGATACCGGCCACCTCACCCAAACCGGTACGGTGACAGCCACGCTCGCCTACGCCTCACCCGAACAGTTGACCGGAGCCACCCTGGACGGTCGCGCCGACCAGTACTCCCTCGCGTGCACGCTGTTCCAGTTGCTCACCGGCGCTGTGCCGTTCGAGGGCACCAGTCCGGCGGCGGTGATCCGCGGACATCTACAGGAACGTCCGCGCAATGTGAGTGCGCTACGCCAGGACCTACCGCGCGCCATCGACGGCGTACTCGCGCGGGCATTGGCGAAACGCCCCCAGGACCGCTACCGGTCCTGCGTCGAATTCGCGGCCGCCGCCGAACGCGCCTTCACCATCTCGCGTACCTCGCCGCCGCAGGCGGTCGTACCGCAACGGCCGCCCACCCCGGTTCGTCCGCAGCCCGTGGTGCCGCCGCCGATGCACACCCCGTCGACGCCCCGGCCGCTGATCAACCAGTCCGGACCCGGCAATCAGCCTCCGGCGCAGCTCAATCCGCAGCCCGGACCGTTCAATCAGCCGGTGGCGCGGGGCAACCCGCAACCGGGTCCGATGAACCCGCAGTCCGCGCAGTTCAATCAGTCGTCCCCGCAGTTCAATCAGCCTGCGGGGCAGACCGGTCAACCGCCCGCGGCGGTGCCGGGCACCGGGCCGCCCGGCTACGCACCGCTGTACCAACATCCGCAGCAGCAGCCGACCTATCATCCGCCGCAACAGGGTTCGGGTTCGACGGTGTGGATTATCGTCGCGATCGTCGCGGTGCTGTTGATAGCCGTGATCGCGGTCATCGTGATCTTGAGCGCCTAGCCCCCGGCCTCGAAAACGACTGTCGCCCCCTGCGGTGAGCAGGGGGCGACAGTGTCGCTGGACCGACTACAGATCCGCGATGGCCGCCAATGGCGGTGTGCGCGCCGCGCGCACACCGGGCCACAGTGCCGCCAGAATGCCGACCACGCCGGAGGCGATGAGCATCAGCACGATCTGGTCCCATGGAATCGCGATCGTCTCCAGACCGAGATCCTGCAGGGTGCGCAGGAATCCGATACCGAGGCCGACGCCGAGGATCACCCCGACGATCGCGCCGAATATCGCGATCAGCATGGATTCCAGATAGATACTGCGGCGCACCTGCGGACGCTGCATACCGACCGCACGCAGCATGCCGATTTCGCGGCGACGCTCGACCACCGACAGGGCGAGGGTATTGACGATGCCGAGGATGGCGATCACCACCGCCAGGGCCAGCAATCCGTACAGAATCGCCAGCATGGTGTCGATCTGACGGCCCTGCACACCCTTGAAGTCCTCATGATCCATCACCTGGACAGTGCCGAACTTCTCGGTGGCCTGCTCCAGATCGGTGCGCATGGCCCCGAGGTCGGCACCCGGAGCAGCCTTGACCGCCACCATGAAACTGCTGCGGAAGCTCGTCGGCACGGTCTCGTCGTACAGCGCCATCGGTGCCACCAGCGATTGCAGCAGCTGCATATCGTCGTAGATACCGGCCACCGTGACCGCATGCTTCTTGCCGTCCATACTGGTCACCTCGACAGTTTCGCCAGCCGACCAATCATGTTCGGCGGCAAAGGTTTCCGAAACCAGGATGTCTTTGGCGCCGAGTTCATCGGTACCGTGCAATACCTTGTAGCTCAGCACGCTGCCCATTGGCCCCTCGGGCACGGAACCGATCACCTGCTCGCCATCGACCTTCAGCGCAATGCCGTGGAAGGCCACCACATCCTGCACTCCGGGTACGGCCCGCACATCGTCGGTGGCCTGCATCGGAACGCCGATCATACCGTCGGGTGGTCCCATCATCATGTAGTCGGCCTGCACACCCCTATCCACCAGATCACCGATACTGGCCTTGGCGGAGGCGCCGAGTATGGCGATCGCCGATACCAGCATGAGGCCCAGGGTGAGCGCGAAAGCCGTTGCGGCGGTACGGCGCGGATTGCGAATCGCGTTATTGCGCGCCATCCGGCCGATCGGCCCGAACGGCCGCACCAGCACACCGAGCCCGGAGATCACCGGCTTCGACAGCGCCGGGGAACCGAGTAGCACCGCGAGAATCAGTGCCAGCGCACCGATTCCGACGGTGAGCGCAGCATTGCCACCGGTGCCCTGCGCCCCGATGACAACCAGTGCCGCACCGACGACGGCCATCACCGCGCCGATACCGGCGCGCAGCCACTTGGTCGATTCGTCGGAGGAGGAGAACTCCTCCCGCATGGCCTCGACGGGCGGGATGGTCGCGGCGCGCCGGGCGGGCGCGTACGCGCTGAATACGGTCACCACGGTGCCGAGCACCATGGCCACCAGAATGGTGCGCGGCAGTACCGCCATGGAGCCGGTGGGCAGGCCGAGATCGAACGCATTGAGCAGTGCGGCCAGGCCGAACGCCAATCCGATACCGGCGGCGAGTCCCAGTGCGCTGCCGATCAATCCGACAATGAGCGCCTCGCCCACCACGGACCGTCCCACCTGCCCGCTACTCGCGCCGACCGCACGCAACAGCGCCAGTTCACGCAGTCGCTGCGCCACCAGCATGGAGAAGGTGTTGTAGATGATGAAGGTGCCGACAATCAACGCGATGGCACCGAAGGCGAGCAGGAAGTAATTGATGAACTTCAACGCGTCACCGAGCTGCTGCTTCATCTCCTCCCGCACCTGATCGCCGTTCTGCACCTTGTATTCCGGCATGGCCGTGGCGATTTCATCGCGCAACTGATCGGCATTCACGCCCGGTTGCGCGGCGATATCGAGGTACGCGACGTGCTTACCGTCGGTGAACAGCTCCCGGGCCTGGGCGTCGTCGAATTGCAGCGCGATGAGTCCGCCGGTCCCGCCGCTGCCACCAACCTCGTAGATTCCCGAAACAGTGACCTCGACAGGGCCTTTCGAGGGGAACACCACCGTGGCCTCGTCGCCGACGCCCAGTCCGGCGCGTTCCGCGCCGCCGGTATTGATGGCGACCTCACCGGCTCTGGTGGGCGGGGTGCCCTCCACGAACTCCGGCGGGTCGGCGACGGCGCGGTCCGGCGGGATGTACGCCTCACCGAAAGTCGGTGCACCACCGGTCTGTACGACCTTGCCGTCCTTGAGCAGAGTGACCGGGCCATTGATGCCGGGGGCCACCGTGCGCACGCCCTCCATGGCGGTGACCTTGTCGACCACGGTCAGCGGAATACCGATGGCCTGTTGCGATTCCGGGCTGATCCGGACATCGACGCCCTGGGCCTGACTGGCGAAAATATTGTCGAAGGTGCGCTGCAACGTATCGGTGAAGACGAAAGAGCCTGCGATAAAGGCTGTTCCGAGTACGACCGACAGCACGGTGAGCACCAGGCGCACCTTGTGCGCGGCGAGATTGCGCAAGGCAACCTTGCGCATGGGGCTACCGGACATCAGAGCGTCTCCAGCGACTTGATCTTGTCGAGTACGGAATCAGCGGTGGGGCCGCGCAATTCGTCGACAATCTGACCATCGGCCAGGAACACCACGCGGTCGGCGTAGGCGGCGGTGCGCGGATCATGGGTGACGATGACGACCGTCTGATCGAATTCGTCCACCGCGGCCCGCAGAATCGACAACACCTCACCGGAGGAGTGCGAGTCCAGATTGCCGGTCGGCTCGTCACCGAAGATGATGTCCGGCTTACCCGCCAGCGCGCGGGCACAGGCCACCCGCTGCTGCTGACCACCGGAAAGCTCGGAGGGCCGATGGGTGAGTCGATCAGCGAGGCCGAGCCGCTTGATGACCGTGGCCAACCACTCCTCGTCGGCCTTGCGGCCCGCGATATCGAGCGGCAGCGTGATGTTCTCCAGCGCGGTCAGGGTCGGAACCAGGTTGAATGCCTGGAATACGAAGCCGATGCGGTCGCGACGCAACTGCGTCATCTGCTTATCCGACAGCTTCGTCAGATCGGTATCGCCGATGTGCACGGTGCCCGAGGTTGCCGAATCCAGCCCCGCCAGGCAGTGCATGAGGGTTGATTTACCCGATCCCGACGGTCCCATAATGGCGGTGAACTCGCCCTTCGCGAATTGCGCCGAGACTCCATCGAGTGCTTTGACCTGTGTATCGCCCGAACCGTAGATCTTCGCCAGATCGGTCGCTCGGGCGGCGACCGGGGCAGGATCCGACTTGTCGGGGGCGACGGTAGCCGAGGCGTCTGAATTCATGGTGTCCAGTGTGTCTAGGTTCGGCAGCTGACGCCATCGGGGAACACCCGGAAACCTCGTACCCTCACAGTTTCCACAGGGTGTCTTCCGCACCCGCAGGTCCGCTGCGGATGCGGCGGGCCTGCGGGGTGGTAGCCGATCACGCCAGCGGGGCGGACCGCCACCAGCTCAGGACCTCGTCGAGCGTACCCACGATGCCGTCGGTGTACATCAGATACTGGGTGCGGTCGGCGTCATCGGTGAATACCGTGATCATGCGCGGGCGGTCGCCATCGCTGAACTGGTAGTTGGTGTAGCTCTTGCCGCCATTGGCGTCGGTCGACTTCGTCTCGGGGGTCAGGGCAGTCACGACCTGCTGCACCTTGGCCGCCGAGGTGTAGGCGTAGACCCGGTAGAACGGGTCATTGTTATCGCCGCCGCCGAAGCAGCGCCACTGCACGGCCCAATCCTTGAAGTCGGGTTCGCCATCGGTCTTATCCGGCGGGCTGCTGGGATCAGCCAGGTAGCAGTTGGCTCCGTTGTAGCCCACATCCCCCGACTTGTCGGCGGGCACCATGCGCGGGAATTCCGTGCTGATGGCATCGGAATCCACCGGCTTATCGGCCACCGCCGAGGTGGTGGTCGTGATCGCCCCGGTCTGCGTCGTCTTTCCGTCATCGCCGGCCGCGATAATCGCCACCACGGCGACGATGACCAACAGCACGACACCGACAATGGCCCCGATAATCAGCCCGGTATTGGATTTGCCCGGCTGCGGGTTCCCCATCCCCTGCGGACCGCGCGGACCCGGCGGCGGTGTGGACCCACCGGCGAAGGGTTGGCCGGAAAAGGTCTGCCCCGGCGGCTGGCTGAACTGATTCGTGGGCCCCGGTCGCGTGTACTGGTTCGTCGGGTTCGGTGCCGGTGCGTATTGGTTGCCCGGGTTCGACTGCTGCTGCTGCGTGTACTGATTGGTCTGGCGCGGCTGCGTGTAGTTCGGAATCGGTTGCGGCGGTGGCGTGAGGGTGCGCGAACTGGTACCGGTCGGATACTGCATCGGTGCGGCCGTCGCGGTCGGCGGATGCGTCGGCGGCCGCTGATGGAACTGCATGGGCGGCGCGGTGTGCGGATTCACCAGCGGCATGGCGGGCGCGCTCGGCGAGGTCAGGGCCTGCCGGGCGGCGGCCGCGAATTCGGCGCAGGAATTGAACCGGTCCTCCGGGCGCTTGGCCATGGCCTTGGCGATTACCAGGTCGAGGGCGGGCGGCAGCCCGGGCCGTGCGGCGCTCAGCTGCGGTGGCTGATTCTGCAGGTGGCCCTGGATGACGGCGGCCGGATTGGTGGCCTGGAACGGTCCGGCGCCGGTCAGCAGCCAGAACAGCGTGCAGGCCAGCGAATATTGGTCCGAATGTCCGTCCAGGGCGGAACCGGTCAACTGCTCCGGCGAGGCATAGGCCAGCGTCGCGGTGAACGTACCGGTCTGGGTGAGGTGTCCGCTGTCATCGCGCAGGCGGGCAATCCCGAAGTCGGTGAGGTAGACCCGCTCACCCTTACCGCCGGTGGCGCGGGCGAGCAGAATATTCGCGGGCTTCACATCCCGGTGCAGCACCTCGTTGCGGTGCGCGTAGTCCAGGGCGTCGCCGGTTTCGGCCACGATCTGCACGGCCCGCTCCGGTGGCAGGGTGGTGGCATCCACGGCGGCGGCGTCGACGCCGTCGACGTACTGCATGGAGATCCACATCTGGCCGTCTTCGAGACCGCGGTCGTAGACGGTGACAATATTGTGGTGGTCGAGTTGGGCGACCAGGTCGGCCTCGCGCTCGAAGCGGGCGCGAATCTCCTTGTCGAACACCATCTCCCGGTTCAGCAGCTTGAGCGCCGTCATCCGGGGCAGGCGGGGATGCTTGGCCAGATATACCGAGCCCATGCCGCCGCGGCCCAGCTGCCGCTCGATGACATAACCGGCGAAAACGTCACCGTTGGACAGCATGACCAGCTCCCACTTCCCACGTCGCACACCGGGACCCACCAATGCGCGCCGGACCGCCGAAATCACCGAAACCATAGCAGGGGGGCGGTGTTCGGTCCGCCCTCCGCTGCGCCCGTGAACGGGCCAGCGCGCTGTGTTCCATGTGGTTTCACCTCTGGGTCGGTCGAGCATTCGAAAGGTCTACGGATGTATCTTCTGTCGGCCCGCTTACGCAACAGTTATGGATCGCTTGGCACCACCTGTCGGTGGTGGTGTCTACGCTGAACCCCATGCGTCTAGGAGCACACGTGCGGACGGATAGCGATCCGATCGGTGTCGGCGAGAAGCTCGGAGCCGACGTCATTCAGATGTTCGTGGTCGATCCGCAGAGCTGGGAGAAGCCGAAGCCACATCCGCTGGCGGCGGAGATCAAGGCCAGCCCCATCGAGCTGGTGGTGCACTCCTCGTACCAGATCAATGTGGCGAGCCTGAACAATCGGCTACGCATGCCGTCGCGCAACGCGGTGGCACAGCAGGCCAAGGCCGCGGCCGAGTTGGGCGCGTTCGGACTGGTCGTACACGGCGGCCATGTGCGCTCCGACGACGAGATGGTCGAGGGAATCACCAACTGGCGCAAGCTGTTCCAGCGCCAGGAGGATAAGGGCGGCTTCGATGTGCCCATTCTCATCGAGAACACCGCGGGCGGAAACCACGCGATGGCGCGGCATTTCGACAATATCGCCCGACTGTGGGACGCCGTCGGCGATTACGGCGCGGGATTCTGCCTGGACACCTGCCATGCCTGGGCGGGCGGTGAGGAACTGCTCGGCATTGTGGGCCGGATCAAGGCCATTACCGGCCGTATCGACCTGGTCCACCTGAACTCCTCCCGCGACGCCTTCGATTCCGGCGCCGACCGGCACGCCAACCTGGCGGACGGCACCATCGACCCGCAATTGCTGGTGGCGGTCTGTCAGGCGGTGGACGCGCCGATCGTGCTGGAAACCCCCGCCGACGGCGTTGCCGACGACCTGGCCTACCTACGCGAACAGGTCGGCTGACAGCCGACGACGCGAGCCCCGATCCTGCCGGCCGGCTCGGTCCAGACACGTACGACGCCTGCCGCTCGGTTGACCGCGACCGTCGGTCCACCGGCTCCTTGCACACTCCGTGCCCGCAGTAGGCGGGCACGAGACCGAGAGAGTCCTATCGTTCACACTTTGATTCCTCCCCCGCCTGGAGGCGGGGGATTCCTGGCTCATGCTGCCGGAGCGCTCGGCGAGCACCCTGGTCTTCCGCAATCAGCACCAGCAGGGTGGAAACCAGCCCTGTTCAGCATCACGTACGCGGAGTTCTTATCCCTAGGGGACGAGTGTCCGCAATGTCCACACCGGTAGGTGCGTTCGGATAGCAGGAGGCGGTGATTGGCTCTCTCCCCGCACAACCCGCAATCCATCGTCGTGTGTTTCGGGTTCACCAATATGGCTTCCCGGCCATGTTTGCGCACCATTTCCAGCAGCGCCGTCTTCGTCGCACCGATCGCCGCGTCCTGGGCTTTCCGGGCCATCGTCGTTTTGGCGAGGAACTTCGGCTTGAAGTCCTCCACCGCGAGCTGATCGAACTCCCGCACAACGGCTTTCGCCCACTTGCGGGCGGTGTCCTGGCGTTGGCGGGCGACCTTCTTGTGCAGCTTCGCCATCTTCGACTTCGCGTCCCGGTACCCCTTCGAGCCCGGTTGTCCCTTCCCGGGCTTGCGACGTGCCATCATCCGCTGATAGCGGGCGAGCTTCGCGGCGGCGGACTTCCCGTACTGCGGGTGCGCAAGATCGTGGGCGTCGCTGGTCGTTGTCGCGATCTCCTTCACCCCCCAGTCGATACCGATCGCCCGGCCGGTCGGCAGCAGCGGTTCCGCAGCGGCGGGAATGACGAAGGAGCAATACCAGTGGCCGCTGCTGTCGCGGTAGATCCGGACCGAGGATGGTTCGGCGGGCAGCTCTCGCGACCACACCGGCCGCACCACGATCCCGCCCGCGAGATGAAGGCGGCCGTCCTTCAGCCGGAACCCGCGCAGGGTGTAGTTGAGCGTCGGGTCCGCGAGGGCCTTCTTCTTGAACCGGGGCATCCCCGCCCGCCGGTGTTGCCGGACACGGTCTTTGAAGTCGGTCAACGCTTTCGTGCGGGAACGCCCGAAGTCGCGGATGATCTGCTGTTGCGGAACCGACGCCCCCTCACGCAGCCAGTCGTGTTCGGCCCGCCAGCCAGTCAGTTTCTTGTCCAGCGCGGCGGGGCCTATCGTCTCGCCGGCTTTGTGGACAGTCTTGGATTCTGCGACGCACTGATTCCACACCCACCTGGTGCGGTCCCACTCATCCATCAGGGCGCGGTGGGCTGTTATAGACAGGCGCAGGCGGTACGTGTACCGCGCGCTTCCGACCTCCGCAACCTCGCTCACATGTTCGATACTAACATTGGTTTCATGGACAATCCGGTCAGTTTCCGCGCAGGCAGACATGTTGTTTACAACATGCATGTCCATTTGGTTTTCGTCACAAAGTACCGGGACCCGGTGTTCGCTGCCGCCCACCTGCGCCGCACCGAACAGATCATGCGGGACGTGTGCGCCGACTTCGAAGCGGAACTGGTCGAGTTCAATGGCGAACCCAACCACGTCCACCTGCTGGTCAACTACCCACCCAAGATCGCGGTTTCCAAGCTGGTCAACTCCCTCAAAGGGGTGTCATCAAGGTTGTTGCGCAAGGAGTTCGAGGACTTGCGGTTCGCGTACTGGCAGGGTCTCCGACTGTGGTCGGGGTCGTATTTCGCCGGCTCGGTCGGCGGAGCCCCGATCAGTGTTGTCCGCCGGTATATCGAGCAGCAGTCCCGACCACCCCTATGAGCGGTCGCGCCATGCCCAGAGTTGACGCATTTCCTCCCCCGCCCTGAAGAGCGAGGCATCCACGCTACGTTTCTCTGGTGACGATGGAGATTCGGCCGCTCGATGGGGTGCGGGTTCTGGAGTTGGGGAATTACGTGGCGGCGCCGACCGCCGGGCGGATACTCGGCGACTTCGGGGCCGAGGTAATCAAGGTCGAGCGACCCAAAACCGGTGACGAGCTGCGGAATTGGCGGCTCTACGGTGGTGATACATCGATGCTGTATCGGACCGTGAATCGGAACAAGAAGTCGATCACGCTGGATTTGCGGACCGAGGCGGGTAAGCGAATCGTGCTCGATCTGGTTCGGCAGTGCGATGTGCTGCTGGAGAACTTCCGGCCCGGCATGTTGGAGAAGTGGGGACTGGGGCCGGAGGTCCTGTCGGAGGCCAACCCCGAACTCGTGATCACGCGGATCTCCGCCTACGGACAGACCGGTCCACTCGCACAGCGCCCGGGATTCGCGGCGGTCGCGGAGGCGGTCGGTGGATTGCGCGCACTCGTGGGCGATCCGGATCGGCCGCCGGTGCGCGTCGGTGTCTCGATCGGTGACTCCATCGCGGGCATCTACGCCGCCTTCGGCACGGTCATGGCGCTGTTTCAGCGGGAGCGGGTCGAGCGGGTTCCCTTGGAACAGCGCATTATCGATGTGGCGCTCAATGAATCCATCCTGTCGGTCATGGAATCCCTCGTCCCCGACTACCTCGCCTACGGGATCAATCGCGAACGCGTCGGCGGGCGGATGGAAGGCATCGCACCCAGTAATGCCTACCCGTGCAGCGACGGCTACAGCATTATTATCGGCGGCAATGGCGATGCCATCTTCCAGCGTTATATGCAGGTCATCGGGCGGCCCGACCTGGCCGCCGACCCGGAACTGCAAGACAATGCCGGACGCTGGCGCAATCGCGAACGACTCGACGCCGATATTGCCGCATGGACCGGCCTGCACACCCGCGACGAGGCCTTGCAGATCCTCGAACAGGCCGCCATCCCGTGCGGACCGATCTACACCGCCGCCGATATCGTCACCGACGAGCAGTACCGGGCGCGCAATATGATTCAGACCTTCCCGGTGGATGTGGGCGAACCACAGCCGAAGCAGGTCGGCTTCACCGGCATCGTCCCGGTCATCGGCGCGAAGTCGCTGCCCATCCGCAATGTCGGGCCCGATCTCGGTGAGCACACCCACGAAGTACTGTCCGGACTGCTCGGCATGTCCGAGGCCGATATCGACGCCCTCACCGTCGATTGACGCCGCACCACCGATTGGAAAGGGACCGCGATATGGCGATTCTCCGCGATGTGACGCTGCGCGACGGTTTGCAGCTCACCGGCAAGGTGCTGCCCACCGAGCGCAAGGTCGATATCGTCCGGCAGCTGCTGGCCCTCGGCCTTCCCGAGCTGGAAATCGGCTCCATGGCGCGCCCGGATCTGGTGCCGCCCATGGCCAACAGCCTGGAGCTGGTCGCCGCGCTCACCCCCGCGGAGCTGCGTCGCTGCTGGCTGTGGGTCGCCACTCCCCGCCATGTGGAGAAGGCCGCCGCGGCCGGGGTGCGGAACTTCCAGTACTGCTTCTCGGTCTCCGACGCGCACAATAAGGCCAATATCGGTCGCACCACCGAGGACAGCGTGGCCGCCATGCCCGCCGCCGTGCGCTTCGCCCGCGCGGTGGACGGACGCATTCAGCTGTGCCTGGCAACGGCATTCACTTGCCCGTTCGACGGTCCCGTCGATCCGGCGCGGGTGCTGGCCATTGCCAATGACCCGCGCACCGAGGGTGCGGAGGACATCGTGCTGGCCGACACCCTCGGCCAGGCGCACCCCGATCAGGTGGCGGCGTTGGTGACCGCGGTGCGCGACGGCAGTCCCCGCCGGCGCATCGTCTTCCACGGCCATGACACCTGGGGTATGGGTGTGGCGAATTCGCTCGCCGCCATTGCCGCCGGGGCCGATGTGGTGGACGGTTCGCTGGGCGGGCTCGGTGGCTGCCCGTTCGCTCCGGGTGCGAGCGGCAATACCTCCAGCGAGGATCTGTTGTTCGCCACCCGCCCGGAATGGTTCACGCCGTCAGTACTGGCGCGACTGGTCGAAATGTCCGATCAGTTGCTGAGCGAACTCGGCGAACCCAATCGGTCGCGAACAGCGGAGGGCGCTCGGTCCAAAGCACTGGCATTCGAATGGGTGGTCCGGTGACAGCGAATCAACCCACCAATAGCCAATAGCTTGCCGAATTGGCGCTAGTTCGAATTCCCGCCGAATTCGTCAATGCCCGCCCGAACCGTCGGCGCGTAGCTTCAACAGCACCAGTCCGGCGGTGCAGGCCAGAATCAATCCGGCGACCGCGATTTCGACATGTAGTCCGGCGATTCCCAGGCCGGCCCCGACCAGGCCGCCCACGAATATCAACCAGGCAATCGCCCGGGCCAGACTCGCCGTCACCCGCCGCGGCCTCTCGACCGCGGTATCCACCTGCTGGGCGACCGCGCCCAGCGGGGATGTCGAGTAAGCTCCCATCATCTACTCCTCGATGACGCCCATCGCATTCGGCACGAGGACACCTCTACGCAGGTATCTTTCGATACCCGCACGCGCGTCCCTCAGCTATTTTCGGGCGTCTCACGTGTAACTTTGGCCACACATTACGGCCCGGCAACGAAATGTCTATAGGACACGTGCGTTCAACACGCGGAGTTGATCAATTCGATATCTGAATTACCGCTGTTTGAGATTGTTCCGTGATGCCGGAACACCCTGCGCGGGGCGTAATTCGAACCGACCGCCCGCCTGGCACCGCCTGGCGGCAACCGTTAGGGTGAGCCCCACTCGAGACGAATGAGGAGAGCCCACCGATGGACGGCAGCAACAGTCGCGCGGACGAACGCGACACCGGCCCGCGTCGGCTGCCAGTCCCCCTGATGGGCGCCGCCGCTGCCGCCGGCGCGGTCTCCCTCGGGCTCATCCTCATCGGCTCCTGCGGCCTCGGCGGTTCCGACACCTACGTCGCCCCACCGCCGCTCAATGCCGACTTGCAGGCCGCCCCAACGGGTTACAGCACCAGCTCCGGCACCACCACCCCCGCCGTCATCATCCCGCCCTCCCCCACCTGGCGCGTCGCGTCGGACCGACCCCCACGCCGTACACCGACGCTACCCAGCACCACGGCCCGCGATGAGAACGACGAAAGCCGCGAATCCCCGACCCGCACCACGCGTCCCACCACATCGCGCCCACCACGCATTACTACTCCGCGCACCACCCCGCCCCGCACCACCACCGAGGTCCCGACCACCACGGAGTTCCCGACCACCACGGAACTGCCGACCACGACGCTCGAGTTGCCGGAGCCGGTCCCGCCGACGACGGAGCTGCCGGTTCCCCCCGCGATGGACGACTGGGACGAGTAGCGGTCGCCGGACAATCGTCCCCC
>NZ_BDCE01000054.1 GCF_001613345.1 Nocardia uniformis NBRC 13702
AAGAGCATGCCGGAATGACGAGTGGCCCAGCGAATGACAAGTGGCCAAGCGATAGCCCGAATGCCGCGTGGAAACAGCAGCGCCCGTGCCGACTTCGGCACGGGCGCTGATCTGTTGAACTCGGGTCAGATTTCGACCAGGTCGTGATCCGCTACCCGGTCGGCGAGCACTCGCACGTGCTCCAGGTCGCCGCCGAGAGTGCGGCCGATGGCGGTGAGACGAGCGACGTAGTGGCTCACCGGGTATTCGGTGGTGATGCCGATACCGCCATGCATCTGAATGGCCTCCTGGCCGATATGGCGAGCGCTGCGGCCGACCTGCAGTCGGGCTCGCGAGGCGATAACCGGGTCGGCCCCACCGTCGACGAGGGCGGCGGTGGCGTACTGGCTCATACTGCGGCCGAGTTCCAGCGAGACGTACATATCCGCGGCCCGCTGCGAGAGGGTTTGAAACTTCGACAGGGTGACGCCGAACTGCTTGCGGGTCTTCAGGTATTCGGTCGTCAGGCGCAGCGATTCCTCCATGGCACCGAGGGATTCGGCACACAGTGCCGCCTGGGCAGCCACGATGGCCTCGTCGATCGCGGTCCGGGCATCGCCGCTTTCGCCGAGCAGTTCGGCTGGGGCGGAGGCGAATTCGATCTGCGCGCCACGGCGACCATCGAAGGTCTTGAAGGGCTTGCGGGTCACGGCGTCGGCGGCGACCAGGAACAGGCCCACCTCACCATTCGGCAGTGCGGCACTGACCACCAGTTCGTCGGCGCAATCGCCGTGCGGGACCGGGTTCTTCACGCCGGTGAGCACATAGCTATCGCCCTGCGCGGTCGCCGTGGTCGCCAGTTCGGTTGCGGGCCAGCGGGTACCGGGTTCGTCGTGAGCGAAGGCCAACAATTTCTCCCCGGCCGCCAGATCCGGCAGCAGCCGCTGGCGCTGCGCGGCGGAGCCGACCCGAGCCACCAGGGAGCCGGGCAGCAGTACCGCGTCGAGGAGCGGTTCGGGCGCGAGACGGCGGCCGACCTCCTCCAGCACCACCATGGTCTCGACGGGGCCCGCCCCCATACCGCCGTCCTCCTCGCTGAAGGCCAGGCCCAGCACGCCCAGTTCGGCGAGCTGGCCCCATACCTCGCGACTCCAGCCGAGTTCGGTATCGGTGACCTTCAGGCGGGTCTCCGGGTCGTAGGTGCGCGCCAGCAGGTCACGGACCGTATCGCGCAGCATGATCTGTTCATCGGTGAGTTCGAAATCCATGGCAGCGGCTCACAATCCGAGGATGGTGGAGGCGATGATGGTGCGCTGCACCTCGTTGGATCCTCCGTAGATGCTGGTCTTGCGGTAGTTGAGATAGTTGGGGCCGGTGATCTGCGCCCACTCCGGGGAGGCGATATCGTCGGCGTACACCGGGAGCGCGTCGGGTCCGGCGATATCCATCAGCAGTTCGGTGGCGGCCTGCTGCAGCTCGGATCCGCGCAGTTTCAGCACCGAGGATGCCGGATTCGGCTTGCCGTCGACAGTTTTGGAGACAACCCGCATGAGCGTCAGCTCCAGCGCCAGCAGATCGTTCTCCAGCTCCGCGATCCGCGCGGCGAACACCGGATCCTCCAGCAGCGTGCCGCTGCCCGACCTGGTCTGGGCCGCATACTCCTTCGCGAGCCCCAGCTTCACCTTGGTCCTACCGACGCCGGTAATACCGGTGCGCTCGTTGCCGAGCAGGAACTTCGCGTAGGTCCAGCCCATATTCTCCTCGCCGACCAGCTGATCGGCGGGCACCCGGACATTCTCGAAGAAGACCTCGTTGACCTCGTGGTGGCCATCGATGAGCTTGATCGGGCGGATGGTCACACCCGGGGACTTCACATCGAAGAGCAGCATCGAAATGCCCGCCTGCTTCTTGACGGTCGGGTCGGTGCGCACCAGGCAGAAGATCCAGTCGGCGTACTGGGCCAGGGTGGTCCAGATCTTCTGGCCGTTGACGATGTAGTCGTCGCCGTCACGCACCGCGGTGGTGCGCAGCGAGGCCAGGTCGGATCCGGCGTCGGGCTCGGAAAAGCCCTGGCACCACCAGATGTCGAGGTTCGCGGTCGGCGGCAGGAAGCGCTGCTTGAGCTCCTCGGAACCGAACTGCGCGATAACCGGGCCGATCATCTGGGCATTGAAGGTCAGCGGCTCGATGACGGAGGCGAGCTGCATCTCGTCCTCCCAGATGTGCAGCTGCATCGGGGTCCAGTCCCGCCCACCCCACTGCACCGGCCACTTCGGCACCGCGTAACCGTGCTCATTGAGGATCCGGTTCGTGGTGACGATGTCCTCGCGGGAGATCTCGCGGCCGTACTTGACCCGATCACGAATCTCGGCGGGGATCTTGGTCCGATAGAACTCGCGCAGTTCGTCGCGGAAAGTCACCTCATCGGGTGACAGGGCTAGCTTCATCGCATCTCCCAGCGTTTCGCCGTTGTCGCGTGTCTTTCAGATGCCAGCAAGGTACCTCCCGGTAAAAGACACAACGTAGTGGGTGTCTCAAAGCTACCACTGGGTAACCGACGCACTGTCGGGAGTATCACACCGACCGGGCGGCTCGTCTCACCCCGGTCACGGCGGGCTGGTAGTTTGCGGAAGGACCGGCGCGCCCGCCCCGAGCGTCACTCGAAGTGACGGCGGCATATTGGGCGGGAACGCGCCCCGGTATCGACCGAGGAGCAGCACCAGTGAACGGCAGGACCCTTCGCCGCGCCGCGTCCGCGGCAATCGCGGCTACCACCGTGGTGCTCGGCACGACCGCAATCGCATACGCCGAGCCCGAGCCCGCGCCCAAGACGCCCGTCGAGGTCGGTATCGACAACCTCACCGAGGCCGCCGATGACAATGCCGAGGCCGTGGCCGCTGTGCAGTCCACCGCCAAGACCGCGCAGCTGATCACCGCCGCCAGGCTGGGCAATGTGGCCTTCGCGCCCTTCGCCTACCAGGCACCCACCATCGGCTGCGGGCACAATATGCCCTTCACCATGACCGTCGCCTCGGCCGTCTCGGGCGGCACCCCCGACAGCCTCGGTACGGCTCCCGGCTCGCTCCGATTCCAGGCCGTCACAGCGCATTCCGGGATGCCCCTGGCGTCGGGTCTCAGTGTCGTCTGGCTGAATGTGAACAACGGCCGCAGCGGCATCAACGCCCTCGACGATATTTCCGAGTACAACCTCCCCAGCCTGTCGAAGACCGTGGAGAGCGGCGCGGGCACCGTAATCGCCTCCCTCTGGGGCACCATCGACTACCCCGGCGCCCGCTGCCTGGTCACCCCGACCGTCGGCCTCTTCACCGTTCCGGACCTGCCGGTAGAACCGCAGGTCGAGGCCCCCGGCGCCCCGCCTGTCGAAAACGCTCCCGCCCCAGCGGGAACCAACGACACCGGCTCCAACACACCCCCGGCCTAGCCTTCGATATTTCCCACCGCGAGCCCGCCCATCGGCGGGCTCGCGGCGTATTCGGGCACTCTTCTCGCGGCGTATCCGGGCCCTGTTTCGGCCGACGGGTCCGCCATCCCAGCGCGCCGGACAGTCAAATCCCGGCGTGCTCACCCAACAATCCGGAATGACGAGAGGCATCGCCCACCGGATCCCCGGAACACGTAACACGCCAGAAGGAATGAGGAGGGCGCGTCGCCCGCCGGAATGCCCCAGGAGCATGTTCGACTGGCTGAACCCTATTCGGCCATCGGGCCTGGGTTCGTCAATGCAAACCGCACCGCCTCTCAGGTGAGAAGCGGTGCGGGAAGGTGGTTTACCTCAGGCGCGGGGCTGGCGGCGTTCGTAGCGCGGCTTGCCGTCGCGGGTGTCGCGGCGCGGGCCCCGGTTCATGGGACGCATTCCGGGCGGGCCGGAATCGAGCTGGAGCTGGATCAGCTGGCCGCTGATTCGCGTGCGGCGCAGGGCATCGAGGGTTTCCGAGGACAGGTCGGCGGGCAGTTCCACCAGGCTGTGGTCGGGGCGAATGCTGATATGACCGAAGTCGCTGCGGCGCAGGCCGCCCTCATTGGCGATGGCGCCGACGATCGCGCCGGGCGCGACCTTGTGGCGCTTGCCGACCGCGATGCGGTAGGTGGCCATATTCTCGCCGGTCGCACGGTGCGTGGACGGACCCTCGCGACGCGGGCGGTCACCCTCGAAGGTATTGCGGCCCCGTTCGCCCTTTTCGCGACGCGGACGCTCCACCGGCTCGGGATCGGGCTCCATGAAGAACTTGTCGCCGTCGTAGGAGCCGATGGCGAGCGCCGCCGCGATATCCACGAGCGGGATATTGTGCTCGCGCTCGTAGTCCTCGATGAGCTTGCGGAACAGTCCGAGATTAGCCGCGGACAGGTTCTCGGTGATGTTGTCGCCGAACTTGGCGACCCGCTGCGCGTTCACATCATCGACGCTGGGCAGCTGCATTTCGGTGAGCGGCTGACGGGTCGCGCGCTCGATGGCGTCGAGCAGGCGGCGCTCACGCGGCGCCACGAACAGCAGCGCCTCACCGCTACGGCCCGCGCGGCCGGTGCGGCCGATGCGGTGCACGTACGACTCGGTGTCGTGCGGAATGTCGTAGTTCACGACGTGCGAGATGCGCTCCACGTCCAGACCGCGGGCGGCGACATCGGTGGCGACGAGGATGTCGAGCGCGCCCGACTTCAACTGCCCGATGGTGCGCTCACGCTGTGCCTGCACAATGTCGCCATTGATGGCGGCGGCGGAGTAGCCCCGTGCGCGCAACTTCTCGGCCAACTCTTCGGTGGCCTGCTTGGTGCGCACGAAAATAATGATGGCCTCGAAGGACTCGACCTCGAGGATGCGGGTCAGCGCGTCCAGCTTGCGCTGGTAGGAGACCTGCACATAGCGCTGGGTGATATTGATATTGGTCGAGGTCTTGGTCTTGACCGTGATCTCGACCGGATTCTTCAGGTACTGCTTGGAGATCTTGCGGATGGCCGACGGCATGGTGGCCGAGAACAGCGCCACCTGCTTGGTATCCGGCGTGTCGCGCAGGATACGTTCCACATCGTCCTGGAAACCCATCTTCAGCATCTCGTCGGCCTCGTCGAGGACGAGGTACTGCAGTTGCGTCAGGTCCAGGGTGCCGCGCTCGAGATGGTCGATGACTCGGCCCGGTGTGCCGACCACGACCTGCGCACCACGGCGCAGGCCCGAGAGCTGCACCGCGTAGTTCTGGCCGCCGTAGATGGGCAGCACATGCAGTTCGGGCATATGCGTGGAGTAGCGCTCGAACGCCTCGGCGACCTGTATGGCCAGCTCACGAGTAGGCGCGAGCACCAGTGCACGCGGCGACTTGCCGGAAACCTCCAGGCCCATCAGGACCGGAATGGCGAAGGCGGCGGTCTTACCGGTACCGGTCTGCGCGAGACCCACCACGTCCGAGCCCGCGATCAGTGGCGGAATCGTCGCCGCCTGAATGGGGGACGGAGATTCGTACCCGACATCGGCGATGGCCCGCAAAACGCGGTCATCGATCCCCAGATCGGCGAAGGACGGGCCGGTTGCGTCCTTCTCGTCGTCGATCGAAACGCTGTCGGCCGGTGAGGTGCTCATTAGCCACCACTTTACTGCTCTATGGTGGTCACCCCGACCATCGGGCCAATACCGTGGGGCGTATGCAACCGGACAACCCGCCCACGCGCGCCGCCTCTGTGGCGGAATCCGCCGCGCCCACACCCGATCTCGCGGTCGTGGGCGATCTTTCGGCCGCGCCCGCGGCGGCCGGTTCGCGCGCCATCGTGTCGAGCGCCACCCTCTCCGCCAGCGCGTCGGCGACGACCGCGAGCACCGGCGCGCCGGATTCGATGGGTCCGTCCCCGAGCCGTGGCGTCACCGCGCCGGATCGGGGCGCGGGGACAACCGGTGCCTCCGCCTGGGAGCAACCTGCTGCCACCCCGGAGCGAAATTACGTGACCGGCACCTCTTCCGGGCCGGAATCGGGTACTTCAGGAGGTATGAGCGCAATTGCCCACAACCCAGCGGCCGCCGGGCAACCGACCGCCGCGGTGGATATCGCGGTAATCCAATTCGGTCCCGGGACCGATGTCGACGCCAATCTCGCCGCGCTGCGCGCGGAGGTCCGCGCGGCCAGCGAACTCGGGGCGCGCGTGGTGGTCGCACCCGAGTACGCCATGTTCGCGGTGACCCGCCTCGATGAGCGGGTGGTGGCGGTGGCGGAACCGCTGACCGGGCCGTTCGTGAATGGTTTGCGGGGTATCGCAGCCGAGTTCGGGGTGTATCTGGTGGCGGGCGTGGTGGAGGCCCCCGGCGGTGATCAGCCTGCCGACCGCATCTACAACACCCTCGTCGCCGCCTCCCCCGACGCGGAGTTCGCGGCCGTCTACCGCAAGGCACACCTCTACGACGCGTTCGGCTTCCTCGAATCCGACCTGGTGCTGCCCGGGCCGCTGGAGCCGCCGCAGACCTTCACCGTCGATGGCGTGACCTTCGGTATGCAAACCTGTTTCGACCTGCGCTTCCCGGAGGGCTGCCGCCGCATCGCCGCCGCCGGAGCCCAGGTTCTGCTGTTGCCCGCCCAGTGGATTCCGGGGCCCGGCAAGGTCGACCAGTGGACCACCCTGCTGCGGGCCCGAGCCATCGAGAACACCATGTACGTGGCCGCCGCCGACCAGTGCGCGCCGAGGGGCGCGGGTTCCTCGATGATCGTCGACCCCACCGGCGCGGTGGTCGCCGAACTCGGTGAGCAGGCGGGACTCGCTACCGCCCGCATCGACCTGGGCCATCTCGCCGAGGTCCGGACCACGAACCCGAGCCTGTCGCTGCGGCGGTACACGATAGAGCCCGCACCCTGACATTCAGCGCGCGCTGACGGCTGCGCGCGCACCCCGTCCTCCCGGCATGATCCCGTCATCCCGCATGGACCCTGGCATTCCCCATGACCCCTGCCATCCCAGGCATGATCCCCGTCATCCCGCATGGTCCGAGTCATCCCGGCGTGTTTTTGGCCGGGATCCACTACCCCCGCAGCGATGGATTCCGGCCAAAAGCACGCCGGAATGACGAAGGGAGCCTGCCGGAATGACGGCGGCGGGCGACGTCGCTGTCCGAGCCGGTGTGGGAGCCGCGCCCATACCGCGAATGGTGAAACATGCTGCGGTTTCTTCGACGCGCCTAGACTGGACAGCACAATGATCTATCCGGATCGAGTCGCTGCCGGTCGCGCGCTGGGTGGATCGCTTCGGCACCTGCGCGCGGCGGACCCGTTGGTGCTGGGACTGCCTCGGGGTGGGGTCCCGGTGGCCGTCGCGGTGCGCGACGAGGTCGGCGGGGACCTCGATGTGCTGCTGGTGCGCAAGCTCGGGGTGCCGTGGCAACCGGAACTCGCCATGGGTGCGATCGGTGAGGACGGGGCGCGGGTCCTCAATGCGGATGTGGTGCGGCATACCGGCGTCACCGATGCGCAGATCGCCGAAATCGAACGCACCGAACGCATCGAACTCGAGCGCCGCCGCACGCTATTGCGCGCCGACTCCCCGCCGATCCCGCTCGCGGGCCGCACCGTATTGATCGTCGACGACGGTATGGCCACCGGCGCGACCGTGGCCGTCGCCTGTGCGATCGCCCGGCTGCACGAACCCCACCGCGTCGTGGTCGCCGTCCCGGTCTCCTCCGCCGAGGCTCTGCATCGCATTCGCGCCCTGGCCGATGAGGTGGTGTGCCCCATGGTCCCCCGCGCCCTCGGCGGCGTCGGCGGCGTCTACGAGGACTTCCACCAACTCACCGATGATGAAGTGATGGGCCTGCTCCGGCCCGCCGGCCGCGGGGACCAGCGGCGATCCACTCCGCGATATCGGCGGTGACCCGCGCCTGCACCGGTTCGTGTAGCAGATCGTGTCCCGCGTCGGCGTATTCGCGGAAGTCCACCGGCGCCTGCCGCACCCACTGCCGCACGCGATCGATCGGGGCGCGGCGATCGTCCACGCCGTGCACCAGGAGCACCGGGAGGCCGACCGGGATCACCGGACCGACAGCCGATCCGCTGACAACCGGACGCGCCACATCGTGGTCGGGTTCCGCTCCGCGAGCCGACTTCGGGGATCGGCCGTCGAATACCGCTTTCGGGGTGCCGCACAGCACCAGGCCCGCGAAAGGTGTTGCGGATTCGGCGACTACGGCGAGGGCGGTGGCCGCGCCGAGTGAATGTCCCATCAGGATCAGGGGTTTCGGGTGATTTGTCGGAATCTGCGCCAGGAAGGCGTGGGCATCGGCGGCCAGCTCCGCGAGGGTGCCGGGACGTTCCGGGTCGCCTTCGCTCAGGCCGTGGCCGGAGGTATCCAGGGTCCAGAGTTCGATTCCGGCGGCGCCCAGCGCACGGGCGAAGCGGTGGTAATTGCCGCTGTGCTGGCCGATTCCGGGCAGGAGCGCGAGCGTCACCGCGGGCCGGTCGATGGGCCAGTGGCGGTAGTGCAGGCGCCCGCGCGCGTCATGGAAGTACGGCACCGGGTGATTGTCGCAAACCCGCTGAAGGCGGCGGCGCGTTCACCGCGCATGGTGCGACACGCCGGAATGCTCGGTCCGGTTTGTCGGCTCCCGCATCGCGGGGCAACACGGTGGTCCCCTGCGTCGCAGACGAGTCGCGTTGTCCCGCAACGGTGCCCGCAAACCCACGCTGAACTGCGATGCGCGCGATGCGATGTGCGGCGCCGACCCGCCCTACCTCGTAACACACCACCCCGCCTCGACTTATTACGCTGTTGCGCGACTCGGCACGCAGGGCGCGGAGACCGGTGCGGGTGTCGGCGCGGAAGACACAGGAGGGCCGCGATTGATTCTGTTCGGTGATCGTGTCGTGTGCAGCACCGGTGATCTGGTGGACGCCGCGCGCTGCGAGTTCGCGCTACTACGCGCGCTCGATGCCGGACTGGGACTGGTGGCACCGGTTCCATACCGGTCGCCCGGTGTACTGCCACGTCCCATGGACGACGCGCGTGCGCATCGGCTCGCGGATCTGCGCGACCGCTTCGGCAGCGGAACGGTGCGGGTGCGCACCCCCGAGCATGCCGACCCGGCGGATATCGCCGCGGTGCTCGCGACCGCGCACGAGCACACCGTGGCCGCACTGCGCGACCGGGCCGACGCCATCGCGAACCCGGCCCTCCTCGACGGCGGGTTCGCTGTCTCCTGCGATTTCCTGCTCCGCGACAATGCCCCCGAATCCCACGACTACGTCACCGCCGCGACCGCCACCCGCCGCACCCGTATCACCGCACTGCTGGAACAGGCGGCCTGTGCGGACGTACTGCGGCGCAATGGTTTCCGCGTCGCACCCCACGCCCGCCTGTGGTTGGACGGCACCGCGACCACGCACACCCTCGCCGATATCGCCATCGTCTACCGGGCCCGACGCGAGCGGCTGGACCTGATCCTCGACGCCAAGCTCAACGAACTGCTACCGGTGCAATGGGGCGATCGCCGCTTCCTCGCCTGCGGACAGTGCCCGGCCTGCAGCGCGGAACTGGAATCACGCCGCGATCTACTGCTGGTCGCCGGAATGCGCCCCGCCGTACGCGCCCAGCTGCGCGATGCGGGTATCACCACGGTGGATCGCCTCGCCGCCGCCGATGCCACCGTCAGCGGCGTACCCGCGCCCACCTTCACCGCGCTGCGCCGCCAGGCCGAACTCCAATTGCACCGCGAACACACCGGCCACCCCATTCACACCGTGCTCGACGCCCTCGCGCTCGGCGGCCTGCCCGCACCGAGCTCGGGTGACCTGTTCGTCTCGGTGACGACCCCGGGCGGCCAGCAGTCCACCGATCTGCTGATGACGATCGGGTCCGGGGAGCCGGACAGTGTCTTCCGCACCTTCATGATTCGGGACACCACCGGCCAGACCCGCCGGGAATCCGCTGCGGAGCGGGCGGATTCGACGGATGACGATGCGACCGAACTGCTGGATTTCCTGGCGGAGTGGCAGTGGAATCATCCCGGTCTGCGCATCCATCACTACCGTGGTGGGGTGCGGCCGCTCCTGGCCGAACTGGCCGATACCCATCCCGACGGTGAGGATATCGTCGCCGCGCTACTGCCACTGCTGATCGACCTCTACCCGATCGTGCGCGCGGCGCTGCTCGTCGGGGAACGCTCCTACGGGCTGCCGCATCTGCCACCGAATCAGTTCGGGCCGAACGAATTCGACGATGCCTGGCCCGATGACGATCCGGTCGGGGTAGCCGAGCTGGAACCCGCCGCGACCGTCGACCGCTGCCATATCGCGCTTCCCGGCCATGGCCATACCGCGGTGGCGGTTCTCGACCACGACGTCCTGACCGATGTGGCCATGGCGGCCGATCTCGCCGAATCCGCGCTGGCCGAACTGGATCAGGCCGCACGGACCGAATTCGACCGCGCGGCCCTGACCGGACTCGACCGGGCCGCGCTGGCCGAACTCGATCGGTCGATCCTGCCCGAACTCGATCGAACAGCGCTCAGCTCCTTCGAATCCGCCGGTACCGAGGTAACGGATGCCGGGTACGACGAACTCGAAAACTCGGACGCTCGAACCGAATTCGTCGGCGACTGGGTCGCGGTCGCGCGATTGCGCGATTGGCTGCTCGAACTGGCCGAGGGGCACGGCATCCAGCCGATGGGACGGCCCGACCACATTGTGGCCGAACCCCCGCCCACCGCGATGGAGGCCGCGCTGCGCGAATTCGCTGATGCCGGAAACCACGGCGCCGCAGCACAATCACCCGACGGTGGACAACCCGAGCGCACCGAGGCGCAATTCGCCGCCGCCATGACCGCCGCCGTCCTCGGCTACCACCGCCGCGAACGCCAGCCACTGCGCTGGGAGCACGCGGATCGTCTCGATCATCCGGTGGAGGAGTGGGCCGATACGCCGGGCGTGCTGGTCGCCGACTGGGGCATCGTCAATACCGACTGGCACAGCACCGGTCAGCGTCCGATGCGCCGGTACCTCACGTTGACCGGCAGGCTCGGTACCGGTCACGCGCCCCGGCCGGGAACACCCGTTGTCACCCTCTACGACCACCCGGCGGCGGATATGCCCGCCATGCCGGGTCGTCGTGCCGTGGCGCAGGCAACTGTGCTGGGCTGCGCCCTGGACAGCAATTTCGACGATGTCGTACGGGTGGTGGAGCTGCTGCCGAACGGCTGCGAACCGTATGACGAACTGCCGTCGGCCATCGCTCCGTGCCCACCCAGTCGCGAGGAGTGGCTGGAGGATGCCATCGAGGATGTCGCGCACGAACTGCTGGTGACTCTGCCGGAGGTGCCGCGCACCGCCGCCTTCGACATACTGTCCCGCCACACGCCGCGGCTGCGGACCGGAGCGGCGCTGCCGCAGGTGTTCGGCGATCATGCCGCCGCCGTCACGGCCGCCATCTTGGATCTCGACGATTCCTATGTGGCGGTGCAGGGCCCGCCCGGTACCGGCAAGACCGATATCACCGCCCGTACGGTGGAACGTCTCGTGACGCGGTACCGGTGGCGCGTCGGCGTGGTGGCGCGCTCGCACAAGGCGGTGGAGCATCTGCTCGACGCGGTGGTGCGCTTCGGCGTGCTGCCCGAACTGGTCGCCAAGGCGGACGCGCAGACCGTGGCGCCGGAATGGCTCGGGATAGCCGCGAATCGGTACGAACGGTTCCTCGACAACGCGGTGAACGGCTGTGTAGTGGGCGGGCTGCCGGACGATTTCGCCGATCCGGAGCGGATTCCCCGCGAATGCCTGGACCTGCTGGTGATCGCCGACGCCGGTCGCTTCCCCCTCGCGAACGCGGTCGCCGTCTCGGTGACCGCCCGAAACCTGCTGCTGGTAGGCGATCCCGCACCCGCGAGTGGTCACGGCGCACATTCGGAACCGGTGGGCGAGGCGGCACTCGGCTGGCTGGTCGGGCCCCATCGCACGCTGCCCGCGGAGTACGGCTACTTCCTGGACCGCACCTGGCGTATGCATCCGCGCATGTGCGGCCCGGTATCGCGGCTGCGCTACGACAATCGACTGCGTTCCAATGAAACCGTCACGCTGGCACGGGAACTCGATGGCGTACCGCCGGGTGTGCGCACCGTGAGCATCGAACACCACGGCAATGCCACCGAATCCGCCGAAGAGGCCCGCGAAGTCGTGCGCCAGGTCCGCAATCTACTCGGCCTGTCCTGGCATACCGGTGCGGTCACCCGCCGCCTGCACCCCCACGACATCCTGGTGATCGCCCCCTACCACGCCCAGGTGGCGCGGATTCGAACCCTGTTGTCCCGCGCCCGAATCGAGGATGTCCTCGTCGGCACCCCCGACCATTTCCAGGGCCGCGAGGCCGCGGTGGTCCTGGTCTCCATGACCACCTCCGCCCCCAAGGACGCGCCGCACGGTGTCGCTCCCCTGCTCTCCCGCCACTGGCTCACCAGCGCCATTTCCCGCGCCATGTGGTCGGCCGTCATCATCCGCTCCCCGCTGCTCACGGAGTACTTGCCCACGGGCACAGCGGAACTCTCCGACCTGGCGGCCTTCCTGCAACTCGACCGAGTCTGACTCGAACTCCGCTGTAACTCGATCACCGCTATGGACGGGCCGCGGCGTCCGTCGTCCCGGCGTGCTTTCGGCCGGGATCCACCGCACGCCGTATCTCAACCGCGGTAGTGGATTCCGCCCTATTACACGCCGGAATGTTGGGTTCGATCGGCCCTGAGTAGAGACCTCAGCCGAAGCACTGCCCTTCACCTCGGTAAGTGGGCACCGTGGTGCGGGTTTCGTTCTCCACCAGGTGCAGTACCGGGAAGCGCTCGCAGAGTTCGCCCGCCTTGGCGTGGCGGAACCAGACGCGGTCACCGATGGCGAGGCCGTCCGCACCGGTGAGCGGGGTTTGGACTTCGCCCGCGCCTTCGGTGCCGATGAGCTTCAAGCCCTTGGGCCACACGGGTTTCGGAACGCGAGTGGCGCCAGCCGGGCCGGAGGCGATGTAGCCGCCGGCGAAGACGGTGGCGATACCGTCGGCGGGGCGGCGCAGGACGGGCATGACGAAGTACATGGCCGGGCGCGGAGCCAGATTGCGGTAGCCGTCGAAGAGGGTCGGCAGATAGAGGCCGGATCCGGCGGTGACCTCGCTGACGTCCGGATCGGTAATGCTGATTTCGATGGAGCCGGTACCGCCGCTATTGACGATCTCCAGCTCACCGATCTCCGAGCGCACCGCGTCGAGGACCTGGCGGCGACGGCGCAGGATTTCCGCCGCGGACACCTTCTTCACCAGTCGCACAGCGGGGTTGGTGTCGGGCAGGCCCGCGATCTGCGCCTCGTAGGTCATCACGCCGACCACATCGAAGCCGCGCCGCACCGCGGCGGCGGCGAGCGCCGAAGCCTGTTCGGGCGTGCGGATCGGGGAACGGCGCACCCCGAGATGCAGCGGTCCGATACGCAGCGAGGCGTCGACGTCGATGCAGATGCGCGGATGCACCGAGTCGGTACCGAGGGCGGCGCGGATCAGCGCCAACTGATCGACATCGTCGACCATGAGGGTGATCGCATCGCGCAGCGTCTCGTCGGCGGCGAGTTCGGCGAGCCCGGCCCGGTCGGTGGTCGGATAGCCGAGGAGCACGTCGCGGGCACCCTCGCGCACCAGCCAGATGGCTTCGGCGAGGGAGTAGCCCATGATTCCGGCGAAGCCGTCCTTGGCGGTGAGGTCCTTACCGAGCACCTCTTCGAGCACGGCTCGGCAGCGCACGGATTTACTCGCCACCCGCACCGGGACTCCGCGCGCTCGGCGCACCAGATCGGTGGCATTGGCGCGCAGAGCGGCCAGGTCGACGGCGGCCAGCGGTGGGTCCAGATCAGCGGTGGCCGCATGCAGCCCGCTGATCGGCGACGGATCGGTCACACTGACCACTCAACCACGAAACTGGTCAGGCGTCCAGGATTCCGGGCGGCAAAGTCCACTCCCGGCGCACTATCGGGTCAGACGCAGTCGACAGCCTTGGTGGACAGGCTCGATACCAGGTCATCGAGGACAACCAGGGCGGTTTCGTCATCGCAGTCGGCCAGCCAGCGCAGGACCATGCCCTGCATGACGGCCACCAGGTAGGCGGCGATGGAGTTCACCGGCTCCAACCATTCGGTACCGGACTTCTCGGCACACAGTTCCAGGAAGGACATCACATCCCGGTCCAGCTGCCGGAACATGGCCGAGGCGACCGGGTCCGGAGTGCAGGTCGCCTCGTGTTCCCAGCGCCGCCGCAGTACGGCGAGCGTGGATTCATAGGCCTCTATCTGCTTATCCGGCCGAGCCTTGATCACCGGCCACAAAGCGCTCACTCCGGCATGCAGCAGTACGCGCAGTGCGCGGGTACCGGTGAAATCCAGTGATGCGGCGGCCTTCTCGATCGACTCGATCATGATGGGGTGTACCCCGGCGTGAATTGTTTCTCCACTGATGCTCAATGTCGACTCCCTCGGCGAAAGAACTCGCGCACCTCGGCATTGCGCGGTCGCTTCGCGGGTTGCAGATCAACAGTGATCCCCCTTGGGCACCGACCCTGGCACATCCCGCTCAACAGGTATCGATGGTAGAGGGTTTTCTAGGTACGCGACCAGCTTTGATAGCTGTTTCCGTACCTAAAGACGGTTTTGTTACCTAATCGGAACGGGTCCGCTATCGAACAGGAATGTTCGAGAATTGCGCCGATTACCAGGTAAACGCCGGGAATTAGGACCGAACGGTATTTTATGGCTACGTTCGGCGGCAATGAAACAGACTGTGCCAGATGCCACAGACAAACTGTAAAGCCCCCTGGTCGGCTCGCGGAATTCGTCCCATCGATCGGACGTCGGCACCCCGGGCACAGCAGCGCGCCTATAGCCTTGATCGGTGACTTCAGCGTCCTCAGATCAGTTCCTGATCCCCGGTACTTTCAACTTCCGCGACGTCGGCGGTGCCCGCACCACCGGTGGGGCCAAGGTCCGCAAGGGTCTGCTCATGCGCTCGGCCCAACTCAGCGGCTTGGCCGCCCATGGCCATGCCACCCTGCGCGAACTCGGCGTCACCGATGTGCACGATCTGCGCGGTTTCGCCGAGATCGACTACATCGGCCATGACTCGTTGCCCGACGACATCCGCCTGAATGTCACCCCGTTCGATCCGCGCATGGGCGAGGCCCCGCCGCACGAGGCCCGCCGCCACACCACCGCCTCCGCACACATGCTCGGGGTCTACCGCGAGTTCCCGGCCCTGCCGGAAGCCCATACCGCCATAGCCGCCCTGGCCGACTCGGTTCTGACCGGTGCGGCGCTGGTGCACTGCGCGGCCGGTAAGGATCGCACCGGCTGGGCCGTCGCCACCCTGCTGCGTGCCGTCGATGTCACCGAGGAGGACATCTACGCCGACTACCTGCTCAGCAATGACGCCGTCCCCGCCCTGCGCGCCATGATCGCCAAGGGCGGCGAGGAAGAACTTTCCGACGATCTGCTCGGCGTGCGTCCGGAGTACCTGGAGTCGGCCACCAACTCCATGCTGGAGATGTACAGCAGCGTCGACGGCTACCTCGCCGAAATCGGCATCACCCCCGAGCGCCGCACCACCCTGCGCGACCGCCTGCTCGAATGAGTCCGCGACCGCCCATCGAATGAGCCACAGCTCGCCCGCCAGGGTTCGAACCTGAACTCGGAGAACCAAAATCTCCGGTGCTGCCAATTACACTACGGGCGAAAACCCTTGTGGGGGTTGTCGATCGAAGTGATCTTCGCTCGCGAGAAGGGCCGGGGCAACTGAATTTCACGGTGGCTGGCAGCGCAGCCGGGTAGCTCACTTCGGGGCGGGATGGCTCACTCTGGGGCGGAGCGGCGGACCAGGCCGTCCGGGGCGATGCTCACCTGGTTGCCGGTGTGGAACCAGGTGCCGGTGAAGCGGGATTCCGTGGTTTGCGGGTCGTTCCAGTAGCGGCGGGTGACATTCGGTCCGCGACAGAGCAGTTCGCCGTGGCCGGTTTCGGCCTGTGGGCCCCAGAGGGCGAGTTCTGTTCCGCCGAAGGCGAATCCGAGGACATCGCGGGCGGTGGCGTCGTCGCGGGCCAGACCGATACCACTGGTTTCGGTCGCACCCCAGACCGACCACTGGCGGGCCTCCGGGAAGACTTCGCGCAGCGCGGTGGCGACGACGTCGGGGGTGTGCGCGTCGGTGGCGGCCAGTTCGGCGCGGTGTCCGGCGCTGCACACCTGTCGCACTCGCTCGACGCGCAGACCTTCGAGGTCGGGCAGTAGTCCGGCGAAGATGCGCGGAGTGGCCGACACCATATCGATGCCTTCGGCCACCAGGGTTTCCGGTACCGACGCGGCATCGGGGGTGAGCACGACGGTGCCGCCCACGGCGAAGGTCGGCAGCAATTGATCTACGCAGCCGCTGGCGTGAGACAGCGGCAGCAGCACCAGGTTTCGCAGACCGTCGGTGGGCATATCCAGCGCGCCGACCACCGAGCGAATGGCCGAGAGCAGGTTCTCGTTGGTCAGTTCCACGCCCTTGGAGCGCAGTTCGAGGCCGGGGGTGGTGTAGCAGAGCAGCGCCAGCTCCCCCAGCGAAGCGCCATCGTCGATGAATGCCGCACTGTCCGGGAAGGCGTCGCGATAGGCGGCCGCGGTGCCGCCGCCGTCCAGCACGAAGTCGGCGCGACTGTCCCGGATCACCCGGGCGGCCACCGCATCCGGCAGTCCGTCGTGCACCAGCACCGGCACCGCGCCCGAGAGCAGCGCGCCGAGGAACGCCTGCACCCAGCGCGCACCGACCGGCATCCGCACCGCCACCCGGTCGCCGTAGCCGAGGCCGTGCTCCTGCAGTCCGCCCGCGATCCGGGAGGCCGAGTACCAGAGTTCGCGGTAGGTGAGGCGGGGGCCGCCGACCTCGACCACCGCCTCCCGCGCGGCGAAGGTGTGCACCTGGATATCCAGCAGCTCGGTGAGCGCGGGAGTCAGGTTGCCGTAGCGCAGCACGCCGTCGGCGCCACGCGCAAGAGGGTTGTCGCACCAGGCATTTCGCGGTTCGCTCACTGCCTGGGGATATTCGACCAGTAACTGCGACATCAGTCCCTCCGGGGGCCTCGAGCATCAGGCTCCAGTGACTATATGATGCACATCACATTCCCGGGCGGATTGTCGGCAAACGTATTCCGGCCGTCACCGGCCGAAAACCGCTACTACTCGCCGGTGTAGGTGGCCTTACCTGGCCCGACCTCGAGGAAACTGCGGACCGCGCCCTTCAGATCGGCGGTGTCGAACAGTGCGCCCGAGACCTGCGGGGTCACCGAATCCGCGTGCGCCACACCACCGGAGCGCCAGGCCTCGATGATCTGCTTGGTGGCCGAATGCGCCTTGGTGGGGCCGTCGGCGAGACGCGCCAGCAGGGCATGTGCGGCGGTATCGACATCGTCGTGGACGGCATTGACCACACCCCACTCGGCCATGGTGGCCGCGTTGTAGAGGTCACCGGTCATGACGAATTCGCGGGCGCGACCGGATCCGGCGCGCTCGGCCAGCCGCTGCGGGCCGCCCATGGACGGGGTCAGGCCGACGACGGTCTCCACCAGACCGAATTTGGCCTTGGGCCCGGCCAGGATGATGTCGCAGGCCAGCGCGATCTCGAAGGCCGCGGTGAGAGTGAGGCTGTGCGCCGAGAAGATCACCGGGCAGGGCAGCGCCTCGAGCGGATGAATGATTCGCGCGAACAACCGCTGCCACAGCTGCGCGCCCTGCTCCGGCGACAGCCCGTCGAAAACGTGCACGTCCACGCCGCCGGATACCAGTTTGCCCTCGGCGCGCAGCAGCAGCGCACGCGGCGGGGTGGCCGACAGCTCCGCGATATCGGCTGCGAGGGCCTCCATCAGGGCATTGTCGAAGAGGTTCAGTGGCGGATGCGCGATGGTGAGAATGGCGGCCTGTGCGCCACCCTCGGTAACGATGCGGTCCAGACGAGTCGGCTCGGTGTCGGTCATGGGGCCGAATCTATCGGGACCTGTCGGCGCGGCGACAGACTGGCTGCACCTGCCGTCACTCCGGCCGTCCGCTGACCATGCCGGATTCGCCTCGGCACGACACGACCGTCCACCCTTCGTCCAGGGGTGCGAGTCCATTCGCCTTCCGCACGGCGCGGTCCGGGCCACCACCACCCCGCCGAGCGCGCCACGGTCGCCCATTGGTCCAGGTAGTGCGCGTCGTCGCCGCGGCATCGCAGGAGGCCCGCCATTCGGGCCGGCTGACGGAAGCCGATGGTTCGAGCGCCGGGCTCGGCGAGTCGACGGGACCGGAGTGTGGCGGCCCACCGCTGTCGAACGCTCGTCCGGCGGCACGCCGTCTGCCAGACTGGCCCGGTGACCACGTCGAAATCGGAGAGCGGCAGTTACGTCGAGCCCGGCGAGTTCAAGCGGGATACGAACTACATCGAGGACCGGGTTACCGCCGATGGGCGCGATGGGTATCCGGTGCAGCCCGGCCGCTACCGGCTGGTGGCCGCACGGGCCTGCCCCTGGGCCAACCGCACCCTGATCGCGCGGCGGCTGTTGGGGCTGGAACCGGTGCTGTCCCTGGGGCTTTGCGGGCCCACGCACGATAAGCGCAGTTGGACCTTCGATCTCGATCCGGGTGGCGTGGATCCGGTGCTGGGTATTCATTTCCTGGCCGACGCGTACTTCAAGCGCTTCCCCGACTATCCGCGCGGTATCACCGTGCCCGCCCTCGTGGACGAGCGGACCGGGCAGGTGGTCACCAATGACTATGCGCAGATGACCCTCGACTTCTCCACCGAGTGGACCGAATACCACCGGCCGGGCGCGCCGAAGCTGTACCCGGAGGACCTGCGCGGCGAAATCGATTCGGTGAACCGGCGCGTCTTCACCGAGGTCAACAATGGCGTCTACCGCTGCGGATTCGCGGGTTCACAGGACGCCTACGATGCCGCCTACGACCGGCTCTTCACCGCGCTGGACTGGCTGTCGGACCGACTGTCGACTCAGCGATACCTGGTGGGCGACACCATTACCGAAGCCGACCTACGGTTGTTCACCACCCTGGCCCGTTTCGATCCGGTCTATCACGGACATTTCAAGTGCAATCGCGACAAGCTGTCCGAACTGCCCGTGCTGTGGGCTTACGCCCGCGATCTGTACCAGACTCCCGGGTTCGGCGACACCATCGACTTCACCCAGATCAAAGAGCACTACTACATCGTCCACACGGATATAAACCCGACACGGATCGTTCCGAAGGGCCCGGACCTGGCCAACTGGCTGAGCCCGCACGGTCGAGAAGCCCTGGGCGGCCGCCCCTTCGGCGATGGCACACCTCCCCCACCGCCGGTGTCGGCCGAGCGTGTTCCCGAGGGCCACGCTCCGGCCTGACCGATGGCTACCTCCTTCATACCGCCCCGGTGAGCCCGGTCATTCCGACGCGGGTGTGCCGCGGTAGGTGCCGAAGCTCCAGTAGACGCCCTCGGGGTCGCGGCAGGTGAAGCCACGGGATTCGTAGTCTTCCTCATCGCGGAGTTCGCGGACGATGGTCGCGCCGGCCGCACGGGCGCGGGTGTAGACGGACGCCGGATCGTCGAGGGCCAGGTAGACGCAGCCCGCGCCGGCAGGCAGCTCCTTGGCGGCCATATCCTCGCGCCAGGAGCCGAGCATGACGCCGCCGCCGGAGGGCCAGACCACTTCGGCGTGGTGGACCACGTCGCCCTCGGCGTAGCAGGCGCGGGTTTCGAAGCCGAAGGCGTTCTCCAGGAAGGCGATCGCGGCGCGCGGGTCACGATAGGTGAGGCACGGCCACAGGGCGGTGCCGGTTCGTGCGGTCGTTGTCTCGGTCGAGGTTTTCGTCGAGCTTGTCTCAGTCATAGCACGAGGGTTCCGCACCGTAGGGCAGTTGGTCTTGGACGAATGGGAACACCTCGCGTTCGCGCCAGACCGACGGCGGCATTCCCGCCAGTTCACGCCATTCACGGGCCATATGCGCCTGGTCGTAGTACCCGGCCAGCGCCGCCACCGCCGCCAGACTCGGCACATCCGATTGCCGCAGCATCGCGTGCGAACGACCGAAACGGGCCAGCCGCGCCGCGTCCTTCGGCGTGATACCGAACTCGGCGGTAAAGCGGTTGACGAGATACCTTCGGCTCCAACCGATCTCATCAGCGACGGCGGCCACCCGTACCCCCGGATCGGGTCCCGACAGCAGTTCCCAGGCCCGCACCAACTCCGGATTCCAACGCACCGGCTCCACCCGCCGCAGCAGGATCTCGTCGAAGATCGCGAACCGCTCCGGCCAGGTCGCCGCCGCGGACACCCGCTCGTACAGCTCCGCGGCGCCCGCGCCGAGCACCTCGTCCAACCCCACCATCCAGGAGCCGAGCGCGGCGGTGGGCATCCCGAACAGCGCCCGCGCACCCTGCGGCGTCAGCGATAACTGGATGCCGTGCTGAAAACCCTGATGGGCGATGACCGTCGGCCGCACCGTCAAGCCACTGGCGAGGGTGTCCCAGCAGCCGCCCGCCTGCTCCGGATGCGAGGATACGGCCACCTCGATGGGCTCATCGATGGTGACGATTACCGTCAGCACCGTTGACGGCATGCCCACGTGGCTGCCCGGCGCGAAGCCGCGCAGCAGGTAGCCCTCGTATTCGAGGACGTACGGGCGCAGGCGCGGGTCCGGCAGACCCCGTGCGCCTTCGGACACACCGGTCACCAGTTCACGGTAGGCCGGGTAGCCGCGCGCCACCACCCGCGGCGAAATCCTGGCGAATACGCGGCAGCGCCCGCCGCGAACTCCGGGAGCGTTCGCCTCACATTCGTGTGCACATCCCGCAAATCCGGGTACTAACAGGAGTGTCACCGAAACCCCCGTTGTTCGCGGCCCGCCCCGGTCTGGACTGAGTGGAGCGGGGGAGCGAAGCGGAGGAGCGGAGGGAGGGAAGACCGGGGTTGATAGGGCCGCGAACCGCCGGAGCGGAGCGGAGGCAAAAGATACAGTGCCATAGAGTTCTGGTCGGAGACCGGACACAGAGGGGAGTTGTCGATGTTCAAAGGCGGGTTGGAGAAGGCGGTCGTCTCGCTGCTCGACAACGGATCACAGCTACAGGGCCCGGCCGTCACGAAGTATGTGGAGCGGCTGCGCAAGAGTCATCCGGGGGAATCTCCGGCACAGATCAACGCACGGCTCGAGAAGCTGTATCTCACCACGGTGACCGGTAGCGGTACCGCCGTCGGGGCGACCGCAGCGGTGCCCGGTGTCGGCACCGTTGCCTCGGTAGCGGCCATGACCGCCGAGACGGCGTTCTTCCTGGAGGCCTCCGCGCTGTATACGCTGGCCGTTGCGGCCGTGCACGGTGTCGCACCCGAGGACAAGGAACGCCGCCGCGCCCTGGTATTGGCGGTGGTGCTCGGTGAGAGCGGTATGGAAATCGTGCAGAAGACCGTGGGCCATTCCGCCAAGAACTGGGGAACGCTGCTCACCAATAAGATTCCCGGAATCCGCTCCATGAACGATTCGCTGCTCAAACGATTCCTGGTGCAGTTCATCACCAAACGCAGCGCGTTGATGCTGGGCAAGGTGCTGCCCGCCGGAATCGGTGCCGCCATCGGTGGTTTCGGCAACCGGGCGCTCGGCCACCGGCTGATCGACAATTCGCGTCAGGCATTCGGACCCGCGCCGTTGGCGTGGCCGCGGCCGCTGATCATCGAGGCCGATCCGTTGACCGCCATCGAGTCGAACAGCACGCCGCCGTCGACCCCCGAACAGCAGCCGCGATGAGCCGGGCCCGGCCACTCGCCTTCGCCGTCACCGGGCTGAGCAAGTCCTTCGGTGTCGAAACTCCGGTGCGTGACGTGAGTTTCGTGGTGCCCGCCGGGACGGTCGCCGTACTCGTCGGCCCGCCCGGCGCGGGCAAGACGACCGTCCTGCGCATGCTGCTCGGACTGCTGACGCCCACCTCCGGCACCGCGAATATCGGCGGACCGGGTTCGGGGGTGCAACGTGGGCGTCAGGCGGTGGGGTCGATGCTCACTCCGCGCGGCCTGCATCCCGCTCGCACCGCCCGTGATCAACTGCGGGTATTCGCCGCCGCCGCAGGTGTTTCCGATGACCGCGTGGATGAATTGCTCACGCTGGTGCGCTTGGATGCGGTAGCCGATCAGCGGATACTCGGTTTCACTCCGGGTATGCAGACCCGACTGGCACTGGCCGTCGCGCTGCTCGGCGAGCCGCCGCTGCTGGTGCTCGACGACCCCACCCTCGGTCTGGACGGGGCCGAAACCGCTTGGCTCTACGACTATCTGCGCACGCATACCCGGCGCGGCGGCACCGTCTTGCTCACCACCCGCACGCTGAGCGCGGCACTGCCGGTCGCCGATGAACTGATCGTGCTCGACCACGGCGCGATCGCGTATCAGGGCAGTCCGGCGCGGCTGCGGCGCAGCCATCCGGATCGGCTGCTGGTGAAGTCCTCCAGCCAGATCGCCTTCGCCACCGCCCTTGCCGCCCAGGGCTTCACGGATGCGGTGATGCGACCCGACGGTCGGCTGGCCGTGGCGGAGGCGAGTGTCGCCCAACTCGAGGCGGCGGCCGCGGCGGCACAGGTCCAGCTCACCGAGGTCACCGCCGAACACATCCATCCCGACCAGGTCCTCGCCACCCTCACCCGCGGCCCGGCCACACCCGCCTACGCCGCACCTTCCTACTCCGCGCCCGCCGCGTACGGAATGTCCCGGTGACTGCGGTATCAGCGGAACCGGGCACGAGCGCTTCGGTCCGAGGGCACACCGAAGTCGGGCCACCCACGCGCGTCCGCCCGGTCGGCGGTCGCCATCTGTCGCTCCGGGTGCAGGGCGTGTGTGCGGTGCGACGCGTCGAATCGCCGCATCGACCGTCGAGCGTTTCGCCCTGCCCCGGCGAGCCCTCCGACGCACCACGGGGTCGCTCACGAATATTGTTGTCGTTTACCGATTCCGACCCAGCTTCCCGGGTCCGCACCGGAGGTACTCCATGATCCGCACCGTGCCCGCCGCCGTAGTTCGGGCCGGGACGTCCGAGGTTCGCAAGGTCACCTCGCTGCGCATGAACTGGATGACCGCGACGGCCCTCGTCGTGATCGGCGCGATCGTGTTCTCGGTGGCCGGGTTCACGGTGGAGGCGGCACTGGGCAGCGATGCGGAGGACGGGTTCCTCACCGCCGGTGGGGCTTTGGCCGCGGCGGTGCTGATATTAGCGGCGGCCATTGTGCTGGCGGGGGTGTTCGGGGCCGTCGCCGCCGGATCGGAGTACCGCTATCGGACGCTGCCGGTGAGCTCGCTGTTCACGCCCGACCGAAACCTCCTACTCGGCGCGAAAATGGTTGTGGCGGCGGTGTTCACGCTATTGACGGTGCTGACGCTGGAGGTGCTCGGGATCGGCGCGTTCCTGCTGTTCGGTCGCGACCGGATTCAGATCGAGGGTTCGTTCTACGCGCTGCTCGGTGGGGTACTGCTGGCCGCGGTGTGCTGGTCGCTGATCGGTGCGGCGCTGGGTTTCGTGCTGCGCTCCCCCACCCAGGCCGTCGCGGTCCTGATCGGCTGGTCGATTCTGGAACCGCTGGTGTGGGTGACGGCGGACGCCCTGGGCATACCGGGTGTCGCGACCATCCTGCCCGCCTCGGCGACCGTCGGAACCGCCACCGTCGGCTCGTTCCCCGATGCCGCCTTCATCGCCCCCACGCCCGCGGCCATCGTAGTGCTGCTGGTGTGGACCACGGGTCTGGTCACCGCGGCGTGGTGGTTGCTGCGCGAACGCGAACTCTGACCGGTCCGTCAGTCCACTTCCGGACCGGCCGAAAGTCGCTGCCAGACAGCGTGATCGGTACGCGGTCCACCCGGGGTATCCGCCCCGTACACGGCGATCTCGGCCGCCAGATCCAGCGGCCGTGTGGGTGCGGTCATCTCCCGAAGTTCCCGCTCCACCGCCGAGTCCGGCACCAGCCAGCACACCTCGAATTCGATGCCGTCCGGATCGGCCGCGTAGAGCGCCTTGGTCGACGCGTGATCGGATGCCCCGCGCAGCACCCCCGCAGCGGTGAGCTTGCCCTCGATCCGCTGCAATTCGCGCAGGGTGTCCACCTCCCAGGCCAGGTGGTACAGCCCGACCCGCCCGGTCCGGTGCGCGGTCGCGGCATCCTGCGACTGGAACAGCCCCAGGTCGTGGTCATTGGCCGACCCCTCCGCCTGGAGGAACACCCCACCGGGGAACCCGCCGATCCGCCGGAACCCGAGCACGTCACCGTAGAACGCGGCCGAACGCTCCAGATCGGACACGAACAGGACGGCGTGATTGAGGCGCTGAATCGGCATGGGCGGCTCCGTTCGAAGTGTGGTCGAGCGATCTCCAGCGGACCACGGCCCGGCCGCCCGACACAAGCGTAGGTCCCGATGCTGGGCGGACGCGTGGGACCGGTGCCGAGCGCAAGCGCGGGACCCCGTGCCGAGCGCACTGCCGGAAGCACCGCGAGGACCGAATGACCCGTTATCCCGGCGCGCTTTTGGCCGGGATCCACCGGGTAGCGCGAACTCTCGGATGTGGATTCCGGCCAAAAGCACGCCGGAATGACCAGGGAGGTATCAGGCGGCGAGGTCCCGGCGGTCGAGCGGCCTGGTCCCGGCGGTCAGGCAGCCGGGCAGCTGGCGGCGCGGGTGCTGAGACCCGAGTCGGACTCGAGGCGGCGGGTCGGCACGAACGGGGTGCGGGAACAAAAGGGCGTCGGTGGAGGTCATTACCGTCGATGGGGATGAGCGCGATCGAGACTGATGCGGCGGTGGCCGGGCGGGCAGGTGGGGATGCCCCCGGGTGGATTCGGCGATTGTGGGCTCGGTGTCGTGAGCACCCCTGGTTGCTGGGGGCGATTGTCGCGGCGTTGTTAGCGGGGGCTCTGGTAGAGGTGACCGGGCCGCTGTTGGCCAAGCGGGCCCTCGATGGGGCGACCGCCGGGGATACCGCGATCATCGGGGTGATGGCGGCGCTGATGGCGGCCCTCGCGGTCGGACGGTTCTTCGCCACGTTCGCGCGGCGGTTGCTGGCGGGGCAGCTCGCTCTCGACGTGCAGCACGAATTGCGGCTCGATCTGCTGGGGGCGCTGCAACGCCTCGATGGGCGGGGGCAGGACGCGCTACGCACGGGGCAGGTGGTGTCGCGGTCCATTACCGATCTGCAACTCGTGCAGGGCCTGCTGGCCATGGCGCCCTGGTCGATGATGGCGGCGCTGCAATTCGTGCTGGCGGCGGGAGTGATGATCTGGCTGTCACCACCGCTGGCATTGACAGCGTTGCTGGTGGTGCCCGCTATCGCGGTGGTGGTGTACCGGATTCGGCCGCGGCTGTACGCGGCCACCTGGTCGGCGCAGCAGCGGGCGGCGGATCTGGCGCAGCATGTGGAGGAGACCGTCACCGGGGTGCGCGTGGTGAAGGGCTTCGGGCAGGAAGCGCGCATGGTGGGGGTGCTGGAGGGGCACGGTCGACGGCTGTTCGCGGAGCGGATGCGCGCCGCGAAACTGGATGCCCGGTTCGCGCCGACCCTATCCGCCATTCCTCAGGCCGGGCTGGTGGCGGTCATCGCCATCGGTGGGCTGCTGGCACTCGAGGGCGCGATCGGCATCGGCACCTTCCTGGCGTTCACCGCGTATGTCGCGACCATGACCGCCGCCACCCGCACCATTTCCTCGGTGCTGGTCATGGCGCAGCTGACCCGCGCCGCCGCCGAACGTGTGCATCAGGTGATCGACAGCGCCCCGCCCCGCACCGATCCGGAGCATCCGGTCGCGCTGCCCTCGGGACCACTGGGTGTCGACATCGATTCGCTGACATTCGGATTCGATACCGACCGGCCTATCCTGCGCGACTTCGACCTGACCGTGGCCCCGGGTGAGACGGTGGCCATCATCGGTGCCGCGGGTTCCGGCAAATCCACCCTCGCCCTGCTGCTTCCCCGCTTCTACACCCCCGACACGGGACAAATCACCTTGCGCGGCACCGACTCCCAGGTCGATATCACCGACCTCCGCGCCGCCGATCTGCGGTCGGCCATCAGCGTGGTCTTCGACGAACCGTTCCTGTTCTCCGACACCATCGCCGCCAATATCGCCCTCGGCCGCCCCGACGCCACCGATACCGAAATCCGCGAGGCCGCCAAAATCGCCGTCGCCGACGATTTCATCGAGACGCTCCCCCAGGGCTACGACACCGTCGTCGGTGAACGCGGCCTCACCCTCTCCGGCGGCCAACGCCAGCGCATAGCCCTGGCCCGGGCCCTCCTCACCGACCCCCGCGTCCTCATCCTCGACGACGCCACCTCCGCCGTGGACGCCCTCACCGAAGCCGCGATCTTCGACGCCCTCCCGGCCAGCGGCCGCACGACCCTGATCCTGGCCCACCGCGAATCCACCCTGGCCCGTGCCGACCGCGTAATTCGCCTGCCTGACCCGGGATTCACGGTCGCCTCCCAGCTCGACGCGACGGGTTCGGCAGCAAAGCCGGTCCACCGGGGACCGACCGTCGAGCTCGAAGCTGCCGACTCCGACGAGCACCGCTCAGGAGTAGTCGCGGAACGTCATGACAAAGCCGACCAGGGCCATGGCGAACAGCACGGCGAAGCCGAGGACGCGCGACCAGACGATCGGCCAGTCGCGCACCCAGAGACCGCCGACCATGACGGTCAACAGCATGAGCACGCCGTAGCACGGGGTCCGCTCGGGATGTCGCCCCATGACGCCTGGGTACCCCTCCCCGCCCCGCGCCGCAACGATGCGAGCTCGAGCGGCACAACGCCCGCCCGGGCCCAGCGGATCAGTGAGGGTGCAGAGGGGGCGGGAGCCACCCACGCAACACCATCGCAGCTTCCCGCCGCTCACCCGATCAGCACGACCGCGGCCGGTGAGACGGTGCGCGAGAAGCGAAGAGCGATGTCGCCACTCGCGAACGGTGCACCGGAGGCCACCGCGCACACCCCCTCAGCTCCGGCGGTGGTATCGGCGCGTGACGCGACGAAGCAGGACTCCGCAGCGGAATCGACCGCGGCAGCGGACATCGATCGCGATACACCCCCGGAAGTTCGGCGGTCGCTGACCCGTCTCGGACCCGCCACCGAGCAGCCGGAATTCGATGAGCAACGGTTGCGAGAGCCCGATCCGGGGTTCCGTTTGACGCGGGCCCTGCGGCCGGTGCGCTGGCTGATCGCGGGCACCATGGCGTTGCTCGCGGTGGAGGCTGTTGCGAGCGTGGGGTTTCCATCCATAGTTCGGTACGCGATCGACACGGGGGTCAGTGGCGGAAAGACCGGAGCGCTGGGCTGGGCGGCCGTATTCGGTGCGGTCCTGGTGGTACTCGGGTGGATCGTGGCCTCGGTGGCACTGGTGTGGGCGTCCCGGGCCGGGGAGCGGGTGCTGTACGGGCTGCGGGTGCGCAGTTACGCGCATTTGCAACGGCTCGGCCTGGACTACTACGAGCGGGAATTGTCCGGGCGGATCATGACGCGGATGACCACCGATATCGACGCCCTGTCGACGTTCTTGCAGACGGGGGTGCCGGAGGTTCTGGTCAGTTTGCTGACCGTCGCGGGAATCGCGGTGGCACTGCTGGTGATCGACGTCCAGCTCGCGCTGGTGGTGTTCGCGGCGATACCGCCGCTGGCCCTGGCCACCTGGGGTTTCCGGAAGGTCTCGGGGTCGGCCTACACCCAGGCGCGCGAGCACGCGGCCACCGTGAACGCCGATTTCCAGGAGAACGTATCGGGACTGCGGGTGGTGCAGGCGTATCGGCACGAGCCGCAGGCGGCGCATCGATTCGCGGAGTACTCCGACCGGTACCGGGTGAGCCGGATGCGGGCGCAGCGGGCGATCGCGGTGTTCTTCTCCTTCGTGGGCGCGTGGACGGATCTGGCCCTGGCGGCGGTGGTGTTCGCGGGTGCCCGGCAGGTGGCGCAGGGGACCACGACCGCCGGGACCCTGGTGGCATTCGTGCTGTACCTGGGCCTGCTGTTCGGGCCCATTCACCAGCTGTCGCAACTGTTCGACAGCTATCAGCAGGCCCGGGTGGGCCTGCGGCGGATCGGCGAACTGCTGCGCACCGAATCCTCCATCGCACCCGATCCGGATGACGCGGTCACCATCGACGGCGGCCTCCGCGGTGAGGTGGTGTTCGACAATGTGCGCTTCCAGTACGCGGGCGCGCCCACCCCCGCCCTGGACGGTGTCACGCTGCGGATCCCGGCGGGCGGCAGCCTGGCACTGGTCGGCGCGACGGGTGCGGGCAAGTCGACGATCGTGAAACTGCTGGCGCGGCTCTATGACATGCCGCGTGTGGATTCCGGCCAAAAGCACGCCGGAATGACGAAACAGGCGAAGTCACCGACGGGCACGGCGTCCGAGGCGAGCGCGGCGGCAGCGGCGAGCGCGACTCCCACACACTCCGGTACCGGCGGCATCTACGTCGATGGCGTCGATATCCGCGACTACCAGCTCACCGACTTCCGCTCCCGGCTGGGCGTCGTGCCGCAGGAAGCTCACCTGTTCACCGGCGACGTCGCCAGCAACATTGCATTTGGCAAACCTTTCGCCACGACCTCACACATCGCGGACGCGGCCGATGAAGTAGGCGCGCTCGACACAATCGCGGCCCTACCGCACGGATTCGAGCAGCCGGTCGGCGAACGCGGTCGCGGGCTGTCGGCGGGGCAGCGGCAGCTCATTGCCCTGGCTCGTGCCGAACTCGTACATCCGGATCTGCTGCTACTCGATGAGGCCACGGCCGTGCTGGACCCGGCGGCCGAGGCGTCGGTGCTGGTGGCGAGCAGATCAGTGACACGCGGGCGGACCGCGATTATCGTCGCGCACAGGCTTGCGACCGCTGCGCAGGCCGATCGAATCGCCGTGGTGGAGCACGGGCGCATCGCCGAAATCGGCACCCACGACGAACTACTGCGGGCCGGCGGCCAGTACTCCCGGTTGTGGGCAGCGGCGGGCGCGCAAGAAGGAATATTGTCGAACCAGGACGAGTCCTTATCAGGGCACGCGTCCACTCGGTGGTAGTCCATGCCGACCGCCGAACGGGCGTGGGCATATCCTCAGAGGGGGCGCATCGGCGCGCATAGAGCCGATTACCCGTGCCGGGCACGTCACAAACGTCGCAGCGCGAAGAACGAAATGAGGCGAACACCTGCTGTGAGCAGCTCAACAGACCAGTTCGGACAGAACCAGTGGCTTGTCGACGAGATGTACCAGAAGTACAAACAGGACCCGTCGTCGGTCGATGAGAGCTGGCACGAGTTCCTCGCCGACTACACGCCGGAGAAGACAACCGACTCCGGAAACAACCAGGCCGCCGCCCCGGCCCCGGCAGCGGCTCCGGCCGCGCCCGCCGCCGCGGCTC
>NZ_BDCE01000055.1 GCF_001613345.1 Nocardia uniformis NBRC 13702
CAGTATCGCTGCGGCCCTGGCGATCTACCTGCTCGGCGGCGGACAAGCCTGGACCATCGCCACCGCACTGACACTGTTGGCCGCAGTGTTCGCCACCACCATGGAATGGCGCGATAAACCTTCCCTCGCCGCGCGCCGCGCACACGATCTGCGGAACTGGAGCAGACGCCGCCGCGGGGAACACACCTATCGCAATCCGGACGATCCCGCCCATGGTGACCCGGGCCTGGATCCAGGCTGGGAATTCCCGCCACCGCTGGGCAACACCGCACCCCTGTCGGTAGCCGGCACCGGCTTGGATGAAATGTTCATCTTGCGCACCGCCAATCCCGGTGAGCGCCCCTACTATTCGGTGGTCACTGCGGTCGACGGACTCGCCGATGGATTGCGCGGCGACGCCGCCTACGCGGCGATGTCCGCGGCATTCGGATCATTCTTGGCGCAGATGGCACGCACCAGCTCCCATGTACGCGGGCTGCAGGTGCTCCATCGCAGCGTCCCGCACGACATGACCCGCCATAGCCGTTGGGCGCACACCCGCGTGAAACGCCTGCACGACGCCCGGCTGCTGCCCGCCGTCGAGTCCTACGGCACGCTCATCGACACCCTCACCCCGCTCGCCGAGGAGCATCGCACCTTTGTGGTGCTGCGATTCCCGCAGACCGAGGCGTTTATGGCCGACACCGCGCGCCAGGCCCGCGCGAAAGACGCGCCTATCACCGGTGGCATCGCTCAGGTGGTGCGCGACGAAACCGAACGCGCCACACGACTTTTGGCGATGGCAGGGATGGGGCGAGTCGATGTCCTCGGCGAACGCCGCGTGTGCGCGGTCATCCGCGCCCTGCTGGACCCGCGTTTCCCGATAGACCGGCACCGCAATGCCACGTGGAACACCTGCTGGCCCAGCTACATCGGTGGCCGCAACTGCGTGGCCGTCGGCACAGAGACACGGTGGTGGACTCGAGTCGGTCATATCCGGCCGCGTGCGATCGAACCCGTGGCGCTGGGCCCACTGTGGCTGGCACCGTTACTCACCGGCGTAGACGCCGACCCCGGTGACGATGACATCGCGCCGATGCCGACGATCCGCACCTTGAGCGTGCGTCTGGATTTCGTGCCCGCCGACCGCGCCCGTGCCGCCGCCAAAGGGGACGTCACCGCGGACCAGGCACGCAAAGCCAAGGAACGCGAGAAGGGCAAACTCGACGACGGCAGCACCGAGGTCCTCGCTGACGCCTCCGAACGCCGACGCCAAGACCTCATGCCCGGCTCCGGGCATCACGGTGTCATCTACGCCGCGTCCATTGCCGTCACCGGCCGCGACCCCGACGACCTCGACCGTGCGTGTCTGCGCGTCACCGAAGCCGCGGGCGAATCCGCGATCACCGAAATCGACTGGTGCGTAGGCGATCACGATGTCGCGATGTTCACCACCCTGCCGCTGGCGCGGGGGCTGGCCGCGACCCCGTACACCCGATAGAGACCAGGAGGTGCTCGCATGCTGCTACGACCCCACAGGACCAGGGCGCGCCGAACCACGTCGGGCGATAGCGGAACCGAGCGCGAAACACCCACCGCAGAACCACAGTTGAGCCGACGCCGGTCACCACGGCGTTCGCGATGGCTGGATCGGTACGGCTGGTACGAGCCACGCAGCGAAGGCGCGTGGAGCACCACGCGCCAGGCCGAGGCGTGGAACCTGGCCACGAGCCGTCGCCGGGTACGCCAAGACGGTGTCCTCGCCGGCCTGAACACCATCTCCGGAGAACTGGAGATCGTCGACGCCTTCGCCGCCTACGGTGCGGAAACTTCCGGCATCAACGTGTGCGTCATCGGCGACATCGGGCGCGGGAAATCCTCATGGATCAAAACCGTATGCGTGCTACGCCAGCTCGTCGCGGGCCGCCAAGTCGTAGTGCTGGACAAGAAACCCCAAGCCGGGCGCGGGGAATACACCCCGCTGGCGCAAGCACTCGGCGCCGAGAGCATCCGGTTCCGAACCGGCGGCTCCGGAGCACGGCTCAATTTGCTCGATCCGGCGATCAGTGCCGGCGGCGAGCGTCGTGGCGGGATCGACGGGGTGGTACCCGCCGGACAGGAAGCTCTGGTCCTGGCCGTGCTCACCGATGCCATGGCCCGGGACCTCGACGAGAAGGAGAAGGCCGCAGTCGGTGCGGGATTGACCCTGGTCAACGCCGAGGCTCGTGCCCAGGGCCGTGATCCGGTGATCCGGGAGTTGGCGATGCGTCTGCTCGATCCGCATCCCGACGACGGGTGTGGATTTGGGCAGCGCTGGAACGAACGCGCATTGGAATGGGGACTCGAACCCGGGCTGGCGTTGCTGCGCCTAGCCGACCGGGACCTGCGCGGCCTGGTCGATGAGCCCACCAGCCCGGCGGTGCGCGACGCGCTCGAGACCCATCCGCTGGTCCATATGGACCTTTCCGCGTTGCCGACCGACGGCCCCGCGCTGCGGGTGGTGATGACCACCGCCAACACCTGGCTGGCCAACAAACTCGCTGCCCGCTCGGCGGTCCACGAACAAACGATCCTCGTCGTCGAGGAAGGCTGGCACGTCGCGGTGGGATCCACCGGCGAAGTCTTCCGATCGAACTCGAAACTGTCTCGCGGCCTGGCGCTTTCGACAATCAGTGCATTCCATCATCCTGCCGACACACCCCTGGACTCCCCCGCGCGCGCGTTGATGGGCGAAGCATCGATCGTGGTGATGTTCGGGCAAGCGCGCGCCGACGACGCTGCCGAGACCGTACGCATGTACCGACTGCCCACCGGTACCGAGGACACACTGATGCGGCTGGGACGCGGGCAGGCGCTGGTCAAGATCGGATCCCGGGACCCGATCTTGGTCACGCACATCCGGTCACCGTTCGAGGCAGCACTCACCGATACCGACGCCGCAATCACAGGGGAGGCTGGGGCACTGTCGATCAGCGATCTCGCCCGCACCTCACTCGAGACTGGGGAAGCACAATGAACTCGGGACAGCGGATCCCCACCCCCGGACATCGGGAACCACTGCTCCCCGCGGGCATGCTGCTGGCCGGCTACACCCTCAGCACAATCGTTGTCGGAGTGTTCGGTGGCGGTGCCGTCTCCGGGGCACTCAGCGGGCACGGCGTGGGAATCGTTGCCCCCGAGCATATGTCGGCCACGCTGGCCCGACTCGCGGCCTATCCCGCCGATCCGGCCGCCGCGTGGCCGAACGACCCGCGACCAGGGCCGGCATGGCTGACGTGGACCTGCTTCGTCCTGATTTCCGGGTTGTGGTGCGCGGGGATCGCCGCTACAGGCAACCTCATCGATCGCGGTATTCGGCCTCGTCGCCGAGACGGGCTAGCCAGCGTGACTGATCTGCGGGTCATCGGTCTTGATCACCGCGCCGCCGTGCACAAGGCTGCCCGCGAATACCCGCAGCTGGCCGGATGCAGGCCGCGACGACACCGTTTTCGCTGGCGGTGGCGCAGGTGAAACATATTGGGCGGCAGCGAGAGCCGACATCACCGCTGGCGGTGGACATCGGAGTGCTCGCTGATCAGCCGCGTCGACATGTGTGGTTGCAGCACCGCGACGGGGTGATCGTGCACGGCCCCACCGGTGCGGGCAAAACCTGGCGCGTGGCCTGGCAGCGCGTCATCGACGCACCCGGCTTCGTGCTCGCGACCACCACCAAAGCCGACCTGGTCGCGGCCACCCTGACCGAACGCGCGGCCCGCGGGCGGGTAGCGGTGTTCGACCCCGAACATCTCACCGGCTGGCCGAACAGCATCGCCTGGTCCATCCTGACCGGCTGCGCAGACCCCGACACCGCCATCCGCCGCGCCGACGCCCTTGCCCGCGCCATGCCCCTCGAGGGCACGCGCAATGGTGCCTATTTCGAGCAGAAGGCCGCGACCATGCTGCGCTGCTGCCTACACGCCGCGGCACTGCGCGGGTTGTCCATCCGTGAAGTGCGCGTGTGGGTTTCCGCGCGCACCAACCACACCGCGGTCGACATCCTCGCTGACACCCTGCCCGATTGGGCCAGTGAACTCGACCAAATCCAGTCCTCGGCAAGCGAATCCAGCGATGACGTGCTCGCCGCCGCCGCGCGGCTGCTCGAACCCCTGGCCTCCCCGACCCTGCTGGCGGCGGTCGACGTACCGATCGAGAAGTCCTTCGATGTCGCCGACTTCGTGCTGTCCGGGGCGAACACCCTGTATCTGGTGTCCAAGGGCACCTCACGGTCCATGGCGCCCTTCGTGGCAGCGCTGGCCGCCGAGGTCCACTACGTCGCCGACCGCGCCTCTCAACGCGCGCCGGGTAAGCGGCTCGATCCGCCGGTGCGGTTGGTCCTCGACGAGATGAACAACGTCGCGCCGATCCCGGACCTGCCGCAGATCATGACCGACTCCGGCGGCAAAGGCATCAACATGTGGGCCTTCGCGCACAACCAGGACCAGAACGAACTGCGGTGGGGCACCGAGGGCGGCAAAGTGTTGTCGCAATCCGCGCCCGCCATGCTCATCCTCCCGGGCCTGCGCGGCGTCGACGAACTGTCGGCGATATCGCGGCTGATCGGTGAACGCCGACGCTGGGAAGCCACCCTGCACGACGGCTCACGCAGCTACGCCCTGCACGACGACACCGTGCTGCGCACCGACGAGATCCGGGAACTGGCCACCGATCAAGGGTTGCTGATCTACCGCAACGCCCCGGCCATGGTGCTGCGACTGCCCAGCGTCTGGGAACACCAGCCCTGGCACGCGGCGGTGAACCGCTCCATCCGCGTGTTCGACGACATCGTGACCGGACGCAGACCACCCACCCTGCACGGCGCAGTCGGGACGGAGGACAACGATGAATGATGAACCAGCACAACAGGATCAGGAAACATCGCGGCCACCCTTGCAGCTACTCCCGTGCCGCTACAGCTGGCGCGACCTCGACCAGCGGCAGGCGGCACGGTTGTGGGCGGACCTGATCGACTGGACGGCGTGGCTTCGCCGTCGCTATCAGCTCGGCTCTCGCGTACCGGCGTGCTGGTACCGGCATGAATCGGTCGTCGAGGAGTTGACCGCCCTGATGGCCGCCCACACCGCCGCGTACTGGTGCGCTCCCGACGGCGTCGAGCTGCCACGCGAGGATATGACCGCCTGGCACACTCAATGGTTGTGGCCAACGATCGAACGCCTCACCCGCATAAGCGATTTCTCCGCGTGCCGTCCGCACCACTGCCGCTACGAGAGCCATGCCCAGCCCGTGCATGCCGGTGTGGACGACTACCTCGCCGAACAACTCGCCCGAACCCCGCACGGCGGCGAGCCTGCGGCAGGGAGGTGAGAGGCAATGTACGCCATCGACGATCAGGTCATCGACCGAGCACGCATCGGCGACGACTATCTGCAACCGCTGCTGGCCACGGCACATCGCAGCCGGTCCCAGCGGCCTCGATGTTTGTGCAGCGCAAGCGAAACCGGTGGTGTCGACATGTACGTCGCACGTGTCGGCGGACGATACGTGCTCAAACGGATGCCAGGCACGGGACCCCACCACGCGCCGGGCTGCTCGTCCTACGCGCCGCCCGCGGAACTGACTGGATTGGCGCCACTGATCGGCACCGCGATCCGCGAACAACCCAACACGGGACTGACCCGCCTCACCCTCGGGTTCCCCCTGACCCACCATCCCTCGAGGACATCCGTCAGAAACAGCGATCGCACCACCGATACCGACACCGGCGAGCACGTCGACGAAACCAAGCTCACGCTCCGCGCGCTACTTCACCTTCTCTGGGACGATTCCGGCTTCGTCCGCTGGGTACCTGCCATGTCGGGGCGCCGGAACTGGTCCACTATCCGACGGCACGTCTACTGGGCCGCGGAAACGAAACGGACGAAGACCAGCGAACTATCGGAGCTGCTCTGGCTGCCCGAACCATTCACCGTCGCAAACAAATACGAGATCGCCGCCCGCCGCCTCGCAGCGTTCGCGCCCCTTGTCGGCCCGGGCACCAAACAACGGCTCATGCTCGGGCTCGGCGAGGTCAAGAACCTGACCCCTGCACGGTTCGGACGCCACAAACTGATCATCAAACACGCCCCCGACTGCCCGTTCATCGTCGAAGCGGACACCGTCGCGGCCCTATGGCACACCTTCGGCACCGAACTCGCACTGCGGCAAGCCCTTCCCGACACCAAGCTCCTCGCCTTACTGACCTTCGGCATCACCCGAGCCGGAGTCGCCGTCGCCGACCGCATCGCGCTGATGAGTGTGAGCGCCGACTGGATCCCGATCGAGTCGGTCTTCGAGCACACCCTCATCACCGGCCTGATCGCCCATCGCCGCCGGTTCACCAAAACGCTGCGCTACAACCAGCCGCCCAGCACTCCACTCGCCTCACTGATCCTCACCGACACCGACCCGCCCACCGCCTGCTACCTCACCTGTGCCACAAGCAGCGGACCGCCGCAACCGGCCGATCCCGACCTACCTGTAACGCAGTGGATTTGGAACACCTCCGTCGACGCGATGCCCCGCATTCCACCGGCCACTCACCGCACGAACACAACCAGACCGCACCAAGCATCGACCACCGCCCGCAACACCCAGGAGGCCCACAACCCATCCGACGATAAGGAGGCCCCGCCATGGCCGATACCCCCCGCAGCACCAACGAACGGTTCGACGAGTACGCACTGCGCAACGACTTCCGCCAGTACCACACCATGACCGGCCTGCAGCTGTGGGCGGTCGTCTCCGACACCGAACAGCTGCAGCTCACCCGCGATATCGATGCCATCGCCCGCCGGTGGACGACCGCGCCATCGCCATGGAAAGAGCATTGGGACCACCTGGTCACCGCGGCACAACGCTGGGAAGCAGACCCCCAGGCCATGCAACAGGCGCTTCACCGCATCGCCGACGACTTCGTACATACCGGCACCACGGACCTGGCCAGCCCCCTGCAGGTCCGCAATCTGCTGGTAGCGGGCGAACTGGTCGAATCCCGGCGCACCGACATGGGTTTCGCCTTCGCGCCGACACCCGATCACATCGACTACACCTACGGATACGTCACCAGTTACCGCAGCTCCGCCGACGGCACGATATGGGAGTCCCTGCGGAGTTGGTCGGCGGCACGGCAATGGCTCATCGCGCAAGCAGGCGACACCGACCCCAACACCATTGTCGATATCACCATCACCGGCCCGGACCCGGGCAGCGGTGCCGCGTCACGGCCCCTGATGACCGGTACGGGCCTGACCGCGGCAGAACTCGCTGAGCAGCTCCACCGAATCGACGACCTCCTATGCACCACACCGACTCCCGTAGAGTCCAGCGCACATTCCTGGCTCGACGAACTGCGCTACGACGCGCTCTGTGACTCCTACCGCGACACCCTGCTCGAACAGCGCAACCCGTGGACGATCGGACATCGATTCGAACTCCGGCTACGCGCTGACGACCTCCGCGCCGCGATTGTCGACTACGGCGACCGTACAGGTCTGCAAAGTCCCGCCACCCGAGCGAACACAGACGCCATCGAAAAGCACCTGGAAAACATCCGGCGCAGCGTGCGCGACCGCCCCATCGAATGGAGCACCGCTCCACAGATCAGCACCTGGTTCGACGACGCCGTCGCCGACGCCCAGCACCAGCTCGATCGTCTCACCGCCGAAGGACTGCGCCTCACCTACATCGACCCGGCACAGCGAAACCGGATCACCACCATCGGATTCGACGACGACCACTGGTACATCCAGCACGCACACACCGCGTCCGATGACCGCACCCTCACCTACGACACCCCACCCCACGCCTACCCCACCTGTGCCGATCTACCGACCACGCCCGATCGGCACGTCGCCGGCACTGGTGGGGCGGTGCCGGAGAACATCATCGACCAGCTCCGCGCTTTCGACATTGAGCTCCACACCCTCGAGCAGAACCTGAGCTGCGTGCAACAACTGCGCGACGCCATCCGCGCCGGCGTGCCCTACACGCTGACACGACAGCACGGACACTCCGCACCCACATCTCGGCCACCGCAGCGCGGCGGCTTCACCCGTCACGCCACCCCAAGCGACACATCAGCAGTGGAACAGCCCGCGCCGGCGAAGCCATCGGTTCCGCAGCGCAAACGCAGACAACCACCGAAACCCTCCGCTCACCACCACCGTCGACGGCTTTGACCGCGGAAAGGAGTACCTCACATGAGCAACCCGATACCACAGCGGCACGACCCGCCCGAGGCCATCCGCGCGATCCGCATCCTGGTCCAGGCCAAAAACCTGCGCATGGCCAAACAGCAAGTGCGCCAACTACAAAAGGGCAGTGACGATGCGACATGGGCCATGATCGTGGAAATCGCCAACACCTTGCGCTTCAAGACCGACACCGTGGCGCGGACCAAACTACGGAAACTGTGGCGCGACAACGAACAATTCCGGCCCCTCATAGAAGCCTGTGTCTCGAAACCCGGGGAACGCCAGTACATCCCGGAGCCGCCAAAACCAGCGCAGACGACCACGACCTGGGCGAGCAAAGTTGATCAACGCGTTGATCCGGGCAAACGCATCGAGCCGAGCGAACGAGTGCGCACCCCCAACACCAAGATCATCCACGACTACGAGAAGTCCCTGACCCGAGCCGAGCGTGACGACCCCGGCACCGATCCCCCGGAACCGGATTCAGACCCCCATGACTACGACCAGGCCGCTGTCATCCACATCTCCACCAGCCTGTGTGTGTCGTGCCGACTCGAACGCCCCGCGATCGACGACTTCACCGAACGAGTCCAGCTCGGTCGTGGCGTTGACGGCCTGTGCGACGAATGCCGAAGCCTCGGCCGACCCGGACTCCCCGAACTACCGGCAGGACACACCCTCACCGACCAGGTCCACGCCCGGCTGGACTACCTCGCCGAACACTTCCACACCGACTCCCGAGGCCTCTTCCGGCAGGAATGGCGCTACGCGGACCAGCACGCACGCCCCATCATCTCCGCCTGGGTCAAAACCCACACCACTCCCGATGCCGAGACCGCAGCACCACCGCGCCATGAAACGATCGACCTGAATAGCTGGTGCCGTAGCTGCGGCGAATACCGACAACTATCGGACAGGGGAAAGGACCTGTGCTTCGACTGCGACCCACACTGCTGGCAGTCGGTGGCACCGGCGGGCAGCATCGCCGTACGACATGAGCAGTATCAACACGAATTCGGAACTGACACAGCTAAACCCACAAGTACACCGCCCGGCGAACCACCGAAATCAGCGAGCCACAACACTTCGGCGGGTCGCGAGACACCACCGAAGACGGAACGCACAGCTGCCCTCGCCAAATCGCCTACGGCAAGCAAAGTCGGCGAACCCCCGGTCAGCGCGGACACTAACGCATGGAGCGGGGCGAGAGCGCTCGCACAAGAACGCCGCCGCGCCATATCTCGTCGCCCCGATGCAGTGGTGAAGCGTTCAATCCGATGAGGACCTCGGGATACAAGGCGATCGGTGTCTCCGCGGCGACGGTCAGCAAATGGCTGGGCCGGTCATCCGAAACACCAGGCGGCCCAGGGCGTCCCGACCGTCAAGACCTACCCCACCAGATAGTCGATCCGTGCCTCGCCAGCGATACCGCACCCGTTCTGGTGTAGTGATAGTCGTCGCCGGCGCACAATGACCGGTCATGGGGATCATGCTCCGCACTCGGACAGTCCTGCGCCGCACCCGGGCGGCGGTGGGGCGGATACCGCTGCTGGTCGCGGTGATCCTGGCCGTGGCCGGAGGTTTGGCCATCGCTGCGGGCGCGGGATGGGTCGCGGTGGTGGTACTGGGCACCAAGGATGAACCGGCCGCACCGCTGGATATCACCAAGGTCGCGCTCGTGGTGGCCGGTGGTGTGGGTGGTGCGGTCGCTCTGGTCGTGGCCTACCGCCGTCAACGCGATCTGGAATCGGCGCGGTTCATCGAGCGATTCGGCGCGGCCGCCACCCAGCTCGGCTCCCCTTACACCGCGGTCCGGATCGCGGGCGTGTACGCCATGGCCGTCGTCGCCGACGAATCAGCCGGTGACCGACGCCAACAGTGCATCGATGTCCTGTGCGGCTACTTGCGCTTGCCCTACGACGCCGCCCACGGCGGCTCCGGGCGCACGAAACTGGTGACAAAGAACGTAGTCCAGCGCGACGCGGTGAGTCGAGATGTCGAGGTAGAGCAGGAAGAACACACCGAGTACCGGCAGAACGACAAGGTCGTCCGCCAAACCATCGTCCGTGTAATCGCCGCACATCTGCGTGAGCACGACAACAGTTGGTCGACCCACGATTTCGACTTCACCGCCGCCCACCTCGAAGAATTCGACTTCCGTAATGTGGCGTTGTCCGGTCACACTTGGTTCGAGAGCGCGACGTTCTCCGGCCCCGCCAATTTCAGCGGGGCGACGTTCTCCGGCAGTGCCACTTTCAGCGAGGCGACGTTCTCTGGCACCGCCTGGTTCGTCAAGGCGACGTTTTCCGGCCCCGCCAGGTTCAGCGGAGCGACGTTCTCCGACACCGCTGATTTCGACTGCGCGACGTTCTCCGGCAGGGCCGAGTTCGGCGGGGCGACGTTCTCCGGCAGTGCCGAGTTCGGCGACGCGACGTTCTCCGGCAGGGCCGGGTTCGTCTGGGCGACGTTCTCCGACACCGCTGATTTCGACAAGGCAACGCTCTCTGACACCGCCTGGTTCATCGAGACGACGTTTTCCGGCCCCGCCAGGTTCGTCGAGACGACGTTCTCCGGCACCGCCCTCTTCAGCGAGACGACGTTTTCCGGCCCCGCCACGTTCGACAACGTGGAATTTGCAGCAGCTGGGACCACGGATGCGGTGGTCTCCTTCCGCCACGCAGATTTCGGGTCCAGTCCCGTTACTTTCGATCAACCCCGACAGTGGGGACCACCCGCTCCCATCTTTGACTGGGACGCTGATCCGAGCACCAAACCGGCCAATATCCTCACCACGCCGTGGCCCCCGACTCCAGTTACGTGAGTACCGGAATCCACCGAATCCGAGAGCAACAGGCTCGGCCGCGTACCGCCAACGAAGCCCGCATAGAGCGCCCCACCGGGCCCCGCCGCGCCCACACGATGGTGTCGGTGAGCGCGGATACGATGGTGCAGCAATTCCTTTCGACCTATAGGAGGCATGGTGCAGGTGGGCTCGGTGGCGAAGGTGATTCCGCTGGGGATCTTCGATCCCTTCAAGTAAGCGAGCAAACGCTGGTGAGAGGGCCACCGACAAGGAGCCGGTCACCGAACCGAGCCGACAGCCGGCCACGCACGCCAGACGCGCCACCAGCCGATAGAACGTGCGCTCCGGCGGCAGCGGCGGTGCCGCTGGTCACGATGGACACCCATGCCACCGACGGCGACGATCTGGTGAAACACATTGATACCAGGGATAGCACCGCCCTCAGTCAGGGTGTAGTGACCGGCGGACGGGTGAGCGCCCAGGCACCACGGATGTCACGGTCGATCCGGTCGACGACGGCCTCCAGGCTCCAAGTGGCGTCGATGCGGACTTCGTCGACGAACAGCAGCGGCTGCCATCCGTGGTACCACTGCGCCATCTGTTCGGGCGTGAACTCCTGAGACTGGGCCCGGCCGGCATGTCGACGGAGGGTTTCTTCGAACGAGAGATCGAAGCAGTAGTGCAGCACATGCGCTGCGGAAGCGGTCAGTCGTTCGAGCATGCGGCCGTAGCGGTCGGCATCAAGGATGCCTTCCACGATCACGATCAGGCCATGAGCCAGGCCGAAAGCGGCGATGTGCTCGATGAGATCGCCATTGACTGCGGTGGGGGTATCGAGTTCCCGCAGCATGTGCCGTCTGACTGTATCCTGCGAGACGACAAGGCAGGAGGCGCGCGGAAACCGTTGCTGCACCGCCCGGGAGACCGTCGATTTGCCGGAGCCGGAGTTACCGCGAATCACGACGAGGACACTCACACGTGGGCCTCCGGCTGCAGCACGCTGTCGAGCTTGCGCACGAATCGAGGCAGGTGGGGATCGGTCTCAGGCAGCCCGTACGGGTCGAGATCCCACCACCGGCCACCGTCGAACTCCGCGGGGTCGAGCGGGTACTGGCGGGCACGATCGCCCCGGACCACATGCCACAGTGAGACATCGACATGACCCGCGGTCCGCCCGACGGTGGTGGTCCTGGTGAGAAACAACGGTTCCTCTCCCACCACGTCGAGCACGGGATCGATACCGAGTTCCTCGCCGGCTTCGCGCCGGGCCGCTGTCAACGGATGCTCGCCGGGCTCGACATGCCCGCCCATCGGAAGATGCAGCCCTGCCATCCGGTGCCGCCCGAGATACACACCGCGCGCGTCAGGGTCGACCAGCACCACATAGGCAACCAGATGTTGTGACGGGGTCGCCGGTGTGGCTCGCCGGAAGATGTCATCGGTCGTCTCGAGCCAGTCCAACGTCATTGCGATATGGCGGTGTTCGAGATCATCGTAGGGAGAGATACCCGCGACGATGTCCGCGACGACCGCAGTGGCAGGCTGCATAGCGGCGGATGCTACTCGGACAGTCCGACAAGTCCGTCCGAGCGACCCGACCTGACCCGCACCGCCGATACGACTGCAGTTGTCATCTCGACCGGTGCCGCCCAGGGGGTTGGTATTCAACGCGGACGAATGGGACGCATTCATGAAGGGCGCCGGGAACGGCGAGTTCGACCTACGTTCGTAGTGCTGCTAATCCATCGGATAGAACCGTTATCGGGCTACTCAGTTTGGACCCTCACATCAGCAATTGTGCCATCCTTCGGGCAGTGACCGGGGCCGGAGCAATCCGTACGCGAACGCTGGGTGATGAGTTATCCTGCAAGTCACGGCATTTGGAGAGTAGTTGCGGCAATCACCCGGCAGTCGTCGTGGGGATGATCGCGGTGAATTCGGTGCAGTTGCTTGGCACGATGCACGGTCAGGGCCAGCAGTTCGACATGGCAGAGTACCTCGGCCAGTTCGCTGTCGGCGGCAATGAACATGTTGGTGTGCGCAGGCTCGGACATCGGGCACTCCTGACCGGGGTATGGCTCAGATTCTCTAGTGGGTTCATCAAATGCGGTGACATTGGCCGCGAACGGCAGCTGGCATTGATCTGACGATATTCGGGAGCCGCTAGTAAATGGCGGGCAATCCGGTTGGTGGCGATTTGTGGCCGGTGCAGTTGGCTTCAATCCGTTCGCGTTCGATACGCGCGGTGATATTCCGTACCGTCCAGCGGTCTTGTGACCGTGGTGAATGAACGCGGGTTGCCGCCATGAACGAGAAGAGACCCCATGCCGCCAGACCGCCGATACTGAGGCCGCTCAGGAACGTCGAAACCGCTGTGAACATCACACCCTCCTGTGTTGAGAACTACTGTCGAGCAATGCAATTGACGGATAGCTCAAGTTGAGCTGATCTGGAGATGAACCGATCGGGGATTTCATTGCGCATAAGGCAATCGCCGCCGCCCGCAGCTGATCTCGTCCTTGAGGTCTTCATAGCCGACGGCCAATTCCGCCAACCGCTCCCAGGAATCCCACAGCTCCACTTCTGCGGTGCTGGTCAGCGCCGCGTTAGCGGATGCGGTGAACTTTGCCAACCGGTCGATCACCGTGCCCATGGTCTCGGTATGCAGTCGGGCGCAACCGAGGGCCGGTGGCAGCTCACGCGCAATCCACTGATCGATGTCGCGCACGAGCGCCGTTCTCCGCTGATCAGTCGTCGTCCGCATGGATTCGTCAGCATCCAGTAGTTGCTGGTGGATCTTGGACAACTCGCAGGCCCAACGCAGTAACGGGTGGGCGCACTCAGTATCGCCACGGCACGCCGCCAGCATCCGGTTCTTCGAGGGGAACGGCTCCATCAGAGCTCCTCCCGCTGACCTACCGTCGGTGCACCCGGCATCGTGAGGATCCGGTACCCCTGAGCCCCTGGTTCGGATACGAACAAGGCTCTGTCGTGACGACCGCGTTCACGCATGCAGTGCCGGATCACCTCGAGAACCGAGGTCCCCACCGAACGTTTCGAGCATTCATCTCGGTCTTCACCAGGCGGCCCAGCTCTGCGGGCATGGTGAAGGCGGCGAGTGTTGGGGTGGCTTTGGCGATTATGTGCCCGCAGGACTTGGCCGTCACGGGCAGTCCACATTGCTGGCGGTAATAGTCAGATCTAGATTCCGGTGTATCGGCAGCGCCGGTCGGTAGGCTCATCGTTCCTCGATCCCCATCGGAAACAGCTGAAACAACTAGATGTAGCGAGGTGTTGTGCAGATCACACGATACGCCTAGTTGTAACAACTAGGCAATACGTGTCGCGATACCTCTGCGGGTGCATGCGCTGCGGTACGGTATTGGCGGTTCATTCGCAGGAAGGATCGAGATGACAGGGACGTCTCCCACGGTCGCCAACTGGGAGTTGATGCTGCGTATCCGCAATCGGGCCGACGAGCGCGGAGTGAAAACAGGGGTGATCGCGAAGGCCCTCGACGTCAGCCAGCAGTACTGGTCGGCGCTCACGCGAGGAAGAGGCACCCTTAGCGAAGACAAACTGAAGATCTTGATGAACCTGCTCGAATTCGACGCCGACGAGCAAACCGAGTTGCTGGCGCTGCGAGACATCGCGAAGGGACGCAGCCCCTTCGCCGAGTACTCAGCGTTGTTCAACGAACACCTTATGAGGTTCTACGGCCTGGAAGCCGGAGCACAAAGCATTCGAAGTTTCGAGAACGGCGTGATTCCCGGCCTCCTGCAAACCGAGGACTACATCCGCGTCTTGATGAAGGCCAGCGTGACTACGGGTCGGCCGACAGAGGTCGAGCAGCGCGTCAGCGCGCGACGGCGCCGACAGCAGCGGCTCGACGGCCCCGATCCGCTCGAACTGTCAGTAGTGATGGGGGAAGCTGCGCTGATGTACCAAGTCGGCAGCGAGGAAGTGCAGCGCCAGCAGCTTCAGCACCTGATCGCGCTCGCCGAAGAACATACCGATACGCTTGATATACGTGTCATCCCGTACTCCGCTGGCGGAGCGATCGCCAGTCTCAACTCCGCGACGTTCCACTTGCTCGATTTTCAGAGCGCCCGACTGCCGACAGTGGGGTGGGTCGAATCCGCCGCCTACGGCGAGATCGCTGATGATCCCAAGCGCGTCACTGCCCTCGACTATCTGTACAACCAGATCCAGACGATCGCGCTCAACCGAAAGCAATCACTCGACGTAATCCATCGCGTCGCGAGCCAGCAGATAAGGTAACCCTGTGAGCACCAACTTCTACAAGTCCACCTTCAGCGGCGGAGACCAGACCTGTGTTGAGGTCGCTCATACCAGCGGCGCGGTGCTCATCCGCGACAGCAAGTACAACGGCCCCGCTAACGAGCAGCCTATCATCTCGATTCCGACCCTGCTGTGGCCACCGTTGCTCGACCTGGCCTTGAGCAACGAATCTGGTGCGGTAGGCAATGCGACAATCACAGTCCACTCTGACGCGAGCGCAACCGTCGCGGCACAAGGTATTGCCTTGGTGTACAACGCAGATGAATGGGATGCATTCATGAAGGGCATCGCGAACGGCGAGTTCTATCGGCGTTCCTAGTTGCGCGGTGGCCTCCGGCCGTAGGCGAACTCCGCCAGCGCTGCGGCCTATCGTCGAGTCAGATCCTCACGATGCTTGGCCCGCTGAGCTTTCCACGGGTATCGAGCACTGCGGCGCACGCCGCGATGATCGGATCCGCATCGGTAGCGCGGTGGTGTTGAAGGAATATTGCCAAGTCGTGGTGTTGCGATAGATCTGACGGCGGCACGGCCCTGTCATCTACGGTCCACGCCGAAACGTGGGGGTCGTTGTAACTGACATAGGCTCCAGATTCGAGAAGTAACCGGGCGATCGGACAGGCAGGCGTTTCGCGTAAGTCGGCGACGTCGGGTTTGTAGGTGATACCGACGAGAATGATCCGCGCCAAAGCCGGTGCGATTTCGTGCGCACTCAGCACAGCATGCGCACGCTGGGCGACGTGGTGCGGCATGCGTTGGTTGATTTCATGTGCGGTTTCGATGAGTTGCGCTGGGCGACCGAGTTGCGTACGGACGGCGGTGGTCAGGTAGACGGGGTCGACCGGGATGCAGTGGCCGCCGACGCCGGGGCCGGGGGTGAACGCTTGGAAGTCATAGGGTTTCGAGCTCGCGCATCGGATGACGTCCCACACATCGACGCCGAGATCGCCGCAGACCATTGCGATTTCGTTGACCAGCGCGATATTGACGTTGAGATAGATATTCTCAAGCAGCTTCGCCATCTCTGCTTCACGCAATCCGGCCGCGACAACAACGGTATCGACCACCGTGCGGTAGAAGTCCGCGGCACGCACGGTGCAGGCCGGGGTGAGACCGGCGACGACCTTCGGGGTATCGCGCAAACGATGGCTCGGGTTTCCGGGCTGGATGCGCTCGGGTGAGTAGGCCAGCGCGACGTCGTCCCCGATCGTAAGGCCGGATTCGGCCAGGATCGGGGCCACGACGTCCTGGGTCGTTCCGGGGTGAGTCGTGGATTCCAGGACGACCAGCATGCCCGCCCGCAGATGGTCGCGCACCGTGCGGGCTGCGGCTTCGATCGCAGTCAGATCGGGAAGTCCGGCACTCAAAGGTGTTGGCACGCAGAGCACGACGGTGTCGGCTGTACCGAGCACTGAGGGGTCAGTAGTCGCGACGAATCCACGGTCGAGCAGTTCGGTCAGCTCGATGGTGGTGAGGCTGTCGGGCGGCGGAATAGTGTTTTTGATCGCCTCCACGCGCATCGGGTTGATGTCGAGTCCGATCACCTGGTGGCCGGCACGTACAGATTCCTGGCACAGGTTCATCCCGACGTAGCCGACACCCATGACGACCAATTTCTGGCCAGGAGTGACTGCGGGCGATGTGCTTTCGGCGATCGCCATCGGTACTTCCCTTTCCTCTGGCCACGGGCGTGGGGCGTTCACGGGATGCCCAGCTCGTGCAAGGGGCTGGTGAGTTCGGCGTCGCGTTGGCGGGCGAGGGCGAGGGCCTGGTCGAGGTTGTGGTGTGCCATGTGCAGCAGATCGGCCAACCGCGGTGGCTTGGTTCGGCACACCAGCCGAGCGATGTCGTCGGCACAATGGTCACCGTGATGGTGCTGGAAGTAGTCGAGATTGGCAGCGACAACCAGCTGTGTCATGGCTAGTTCCGAAATGTCGCTGACCGAGATCCGATTCGGACGGGTGTGGATGCGGTACTCGACGAACGGTCCGTCGAGGAATCCAATTCGGTTCGCCGCTCCGCTCCGAAAACGGGCGGCAAGAAGCGCTACGGCGAATGCCCAGTCCTGCCATTTCCGGATATCCGGGTGATAGAGGCCCGCAGCGATACCTTCGGCGCGGCGATAGACGATCGTGGTGGGGACATGATGTTTGCGGGCCACCAGCTCGTCCCTGCACGGGTAGGCCGAGATCGTCAGCCCCGCACAATCGCCGAACATCTGTGTGAGGGTGTGTACGAACGCCACTGCCGGATCGGACTCCAGGATCGCGACCGCACGATCGGGGTAGGTGCCTTCACTCAGAAGCTCTGGCGCAGTGGACAAGCGGTCATCGCTGTCGAGTGGTAGCACATAGGGCATCCGCGCCGCGTGCACGCCCGCATTGCGGGCCCGTTGAACACCGCTGTGTTCGGGCAGCTGCACCACCGTCACCCTTTCGGCTGCACGGCAATCTGCGAGGGCGGCAACGGTGGCGGGGTCATCGGAGCAGTCGTCGACGACGATGACCTCCAGGTCGAGGGTCACGGGTTGGCTCAGTGCCGAGGCCACCGCTTCGCGCACGTAGTCGCCGGTGTTATAGCAGGGAATAACGATGCTGAGTCCGCGGGTCATGTTGTGGGCCTTCGGGTGATGATGGTGACGCGGGTGGCTTGGAAGGGCGCTCGGCCGGTGCGCCGGTCACGCTCGGCGTGTGCGCTGGTGTTCAGCGTGGTCGACCATCCTCGGTACAGGCGGGTGAACACCTGTATGTAGTGGCGGGTGCCCGGTACTGAGGCAGTCACCCCGGCGGCGAGTACGGCGTAAACGTCGCGCCGCGTCAAATATCGTTTGTTAGTCCTCAACGTCATCGATTGGAGCCGTTCAGCAAAAGCTGGCGTGATCGGCGCCTGGAGGGTGTTCGGAGTGTTCTCCCTGGCGGCCAGGGCCTCGGTGTGGAACTTGACCAGCAAGTCTCGAGAACGGTGAACGGTCATGTGCCCGCATCCCTATCGTCAGAAGTCGTCGATGGTGGCGGTGACACCCGGCGTTACTGCTGCCGCCAGGATGGCTTCGGTGACTTGCATGGGGAGCAGGTGATCTGCGAGCAGGCTGCGCGTTTCTGTGCCGCGCAACCACTCTGACATCAACGCTCGGTTGCTGTCGGAGTGGAAAACCCCGTGATGTTCCTCGGTGGCGACGTACGATTCGCCGGGGTGCAGCGCGGCGTTGGCGCGCGTGGTGATGCGCGCGAAGGCGTCGATCTTGTCGGGGTCGCCGCGAGGGATGTCGTAGCAGTGCACATGGCTGCTGAACACCGTGGACAATCCCACCTCGAAGTCGACAGCCGAGGTGCGACCGTTCTTGTTGTAGGTACCGGCGGGGAACTCGGTCCAGTTACGCACCGACGGCGTGGTCTGCTCGAACGCCAACGTGCCCACGGTCAGCGTTCGCCCCGAGTCGGCATCAATGAGCCGAAAAATCGCGGTGACATCGGTTTCCCCGAATCGCGCTGCCGTTCGGGAGTCGGGCCAGCGGTCGATGCTGTCGGCGATCTGTGCAGCTGCCGTTGCAGGAATTCGCAGATGCTGGTCGGCAGGGGACGCCGCGAACGCAGCGACCTGAAAGCGGAATCGGGTGCTAGGCAGCGCCACCCGGTTTATTCGCAGCGCTTGCACCACCAGGTCGATGTAGTGATACGCACCGTGCAGCATCATTCCGTAGCCGTGCTTGTAGGGGTGATCCTCGCGAGTTTCATACTCCTCCTGTCGATTCCACACCCCGCCCGCGCACCGCAGATGCAGGGAGGTTACCGGCGACCGCCATGCGCTCACTCGGTCGGCGATACCGGCGAGGACCCGATCGTTGTAGACGCGGTGATACCGCGACAACGTCATCACCGAGTGCCTCGAGCCCGTCCTACGCCTCGCCGCCCCGATCAGCGCGGTCATGGTGGGGGTGATCAAAGTTGGCGCGAACCGCCCACCCTGCAATGGCGCGATCACCGGTTTCTCCACCAGAGAGTCGATGCGATTCTCGACGCAGAACCGTAGGTAGGACTCGTGTGCCTTCACCTCGGTGGCGATGTAGGCGCGGATCGGCCCCGAGGGGTCGGTGACCCGAGCGAATGCTTCCCGGATCCGACCTTCGGGCAGATCCTGGGCGGGGCTGGGGTTCGGTAGATAGTAGATGTGTCGCGGCGCGAGCGGGACTTCCCGCAGTCGCGCCGCGATCACACCGCGCTCGGACTCGAGATCGATGATCGAGTAGGAGGACAGGTACCCGGCATTGATCGCCGCAGCGATGCACGGCATGTACTTATGGGCCACGATCTCGTCGAATCCGACGACGACCAACTGTGCGGACATCTGGTCCCCTTTACCGTGCACCCCGCCCGGGGTAGTGGTTCTACTCAGGCGGCAGCGCGTTCAGTTGTTTTTCCAGCCGCTCTTGGTCGGCTTGTGCGGTGGCCTGCCGGGCACGGATGCCATCGATGACCTTCTGCGGGGCCTTACCCATGAACTCGGCGTTGCCCAACTTACGGGCGGCATTGTCGAGCTCTTTCACCGCGGCGGCAAGGTCCTTGCTCAACCGTTTGCGCTCGGCTGAAACATCGAGCGTGCCCGAAAGATCAAGCGCCACCACTGATTTACCGATCGTCAGCGACGCGGTGGCCGCGAATCCGTCACCGGGTGTCTCCAGCCGCAGCAGATGCCGGATCGCATCCTCGTGGCCGGCGAGTACTGGCTCGTCGGTGAAGTCGAGCTTTGCGGGCACCCGCTGACCGGGCTGCACACCCTGTTCGGACCGGAACCGTCGGACCTCAGTGATCGCGGCCTGCAGACTCGCGAAGTCGGACTCAGCGTCGGTGTCGCGGAACCCGCTGTCTACCGGCCACGGCGCGATCACCACCGACTCGCCGCCGGTCAAGGCCGTCCACAGCACTTCGGTGACGAACGGGGTAATCGGATGCAGCAACCGCAGCAGCCCGTCGAGCACTTCACCGAGCACCCGCCGCGACACCTGCGCTTGCGGGCCGTCGCTGGCGAAGCTGACCTTCGACAGCTCGATGTACCAGTCGAATACCTCGTCCCAAGCGAAGTGATACAGCCCGTCAGTGAGCTTGGCGAACTGGTAATCCTCGAACAGCGCGTCCACCGCCGCGATGGTTGCGTTCAGGCGCGAGAGGATCCACCGGTCGGCCAGGCCCAGCTGCTCGGCGGGGGGCAGCGGGCCGACGGTGGTGGCACCGTTCATCATTGCGAACCGGGTCGCGTTCCACACCTTGGTGATGAAGTTGCGGCCGGTCGCGGTGACCTGGTCCTCACCGATCGGTACGTCCGTGCCCGGGTTCGCGCCGGCCGCGAGCGCGGCGCGCACCGCATCGGACCCGTAGCGGTCCATCCATTCCAGCGGATCGACAACGTTGCCGAACGATTTCGACATCTTCTTGCCGTGCTGATCACGCACCATCCCGTGCAGGGCGATGGTGCCGAACGGTGGTTGTCCGTCCATGGCGTAGGTGCCGAACATCATCATCCGGGCGATCCAAAAGAACAGCAGGTCATAGCCGGTAACCAGCACAGAGTTCGGGTAGAACTTCGCCAGGTCCGGCGTTGCGTCCGGCCACCCCATCGTGGAGAAGGGCCACAGCGCCGAGGAGAACCACGTATCGAGTACATCGGAGTCCTGCACCCAACCCTCGGGCGCGATGTCGTCGGGGCCGACACACATCATCTGTCCCTCAGGGCCGTACCAGATCGGGATCCGGTGGCCCCACCACAGCTGGCGCGAGATATTCCAGTCACGCAGGTTGTCGACCCAGTCGAAGTAGCGTGCGGCCAGCTCCGGCGGGTGGACGCTGACCTGCCCGTTACGGACTACGTCGCCGGCGGCTTTTGCCAGCGGGGCGACCTTGACCCACCACTGCATCGACAGCCGGGGCTCGATGATCGTGCCGCAGCGCGAGCAATGCCCGACAGCATGCGGGTACGGGCGCTTCTCTGTGACGATCCGGCCGTCCTCGCGCAGGGCGGCGACGACAGCGCTGCGCGCTTCGAGCCGGTCCAATCCCTGGAACGGGCCGGGCACTGTGATGATGGCCCGCTCGTCCATGATGGTGATCGCGGGCAGGTGGTGTCGCTGGCCGATCTCGAAATCGTTCGGGTCGTGCGCGGGGGTCACCTTCACAGCACCGGAGCCGAACTTGGGGTCGACGTGCTCGTCGGCCACCACCGGGATACGCCGCCCTGTGAGCGGCAGCTCGATCTCGCGGCCGACAAGATGGGCATACCGCTCGTCGTCAGGGTGTACCGCGACCGCGGTGTCACCGAGCATCGTTTCGGCTCGAGTCGTGGCCACGACGATGGAATCGTCGCCGTCGCCGTAGCGGATCGACACCAGCTCCCCGTCGACCTCCTTGTGGTCGACCTCGATATCGCTCACGGCGGTCATACAGCGCGGGCACCAGTTGATGATCCGTTCGGCCCGATAGATCAACTCATCGTCGTAGAGACGTTTGAAGATGGTCTGCACCGCACGCGACAGACCCTCATCGAGAGTGAAGCGCTCCCGGGACCAGGCGACCCCGTCACCGAGGCGACGCATCTGCCCGGTGATCGCGCCCCCGGACTTCGCCTTCCAATCCCACACCGCTTGCACGAAAGCGTCCCGGCCCAGGTCATGCCGCGATTTACCTTCCTTGGCGAGTTCCCGCTCGACCACATTCTGGGTGGCGATGCCCGCGTGATCCAGACCCGGCTGCCACAGCACCTCGAATCCCTGCATCCGCTTGCGACGGGTCAGCGCGTCGATCAGGGTGTGTTCGAAGGCGTGGCCGATATGCAGGCTGCCCGTCACATTGGGCGGCGGCAATACCACCACATACGGCGGACGCTCGCTCGAGGAATCCGCGTCGAAGTACCCTCGCTCTACCCATCGCTCATACAGCGGTACCTCTACCTCGGCCGGGACGAACTGAGTCGGCAGCGACAGGTTCTGGGTGGAGTCCGGAGTAATCACGCCCGACAGCCTATGACCTGGCCTTGCTGTGATCGTGGGCGTCCCATGTTCAAGGTCGCAATTGGCTCGTTCCCCCGAGGAGTTGGTTAGACCTGTCTCAGGCTGAGCCCCCGCAGAGGAAGGCCGTGGCTCTGTTGACGAGCTACCGCCCATCGGTGTGTCCGGCCGTTTCGCCCGCAGGTTGTACTTCGCGCGGGCTGTCGAGATACCGAGCCGCCGTTGCCTTTCTCGGGCACGCCGGTGTACACGACTGGTGGATCACGAGGATGCCCCGAGCGCGTTCATGATCCAAGCCGAGAATGTAGCCGTTCTCGCAGAAGTCACCGATCCAGTGATTCACTGCTGAACCCCCAATTCGTCGTTGGCTGACGCTGTGAACGTGTACAGGCCGCACGCAGCGTGCGTGCCGCCTGCTCATCACTGCGAGCGTTGAAGCTGCTGGCTATAACTGTTGCGTACCTGGCGATTCCGGAGAACCATCTGCCGTGGGAGTGGCGTGGGACTAGCGTGGGCATTGTCGACACTGCGCACAGGGGGCGCCCACGGTGATCATGGGGCAAGAGTGGAGCGGATTCGAAGCCGTTGCCTTGCAGGCGGCGACTCGCGAATCGGTGCGGGAATTCGCGGAGCGACTCGGCGTCGACGCGAAAACTATCTCGAACTGGCGAACCCGTGGACGTTCGATACAGCCGCGCCCCGTGACCCAACAACTCTTGGACACGGCACTGGCCCGCGCGAGCGACGCTGAACAAGAACGGTTCCGCCGTTTTATCTCCGGCGAAGAGTCGCCGGGCCCCTTGCTCGAACCCCGACAAGACGCGGGTGCCACGGGAAAGGAACCCGCCACCTACGGTCCCGACATGCTGCTTACTCCAGTGGACGGAGAGAGGGCCGAGCTTCGTACGCCTGCGGGCCGGTTCTTCGGCGGAACGGCCACGGCGGCAGTCGTCCTTCCCGCCCACCAGGATCGTGGTCGGATCCTTGCCACACCGATGTCGAGTCTCCGGCTTGACCCCGTGCTTCGTCAGTCACGCCGCAGTTTGGTGGTCGCGGTCGTAGAGGCCGAGGAGGGTTCTCGCTTCTATGGTGTCGACCGGCGACATGTTCGATCACGGTTGATGACGTCACATGACGCTGCACCCCTTTTGGTCCCATCGGCCTACCAGCTCGATGACTTCAGCCTCGCGATCCTGTGGGCGGTGACGAATCTCGATGATGCGCTGCTCGATGACGACGCCGTGCTCGCCACAACCTCTGATCGGTGTACCCCGTTGCCTGGGCGACTGTACTCGGCTCCTGGCCCGGAGATAGCCGCGGAGCTGTCTGCGGCGTCGCGGATGTGGCTGGGATCGGACTTCTGTGCTCGCCATATCCTCAGCCATATCGGACATCTCACCGCTGTTCCGGCGTTCTGGAGCCGCGAACAACGCGGCGAGGAAGCCAGCACCTGGCTGTTGTTCACTCATAAATACCGGTACCTGCAACGCACCGCCGAACTGTTCGCGACGATGAAAACGACATCGATGCGGGCGTTCTGCATTCCCGTCGACACCGTGGCAGCATCCTCGGTGCCGGAGCGGGTGCTGATGCAGTTGACCGTCACGCTCATCGAATCGTTCGGTATCCGCGTCTTCGTCTGTACCGAGCCCGAATACACTGCGGTACCAGGCTTTGTGCTCGACGCGGATCGCCGCGCGATCGTCGCGAGCTGGCTCAACACCGACGACATCTGGCAGGTCGACCTTACCGATAATCGGCCCACGCTCACAGAGTTCGCCGATGCCGTCGGCTGGGCGCGAGCCCATTCCATCCTCACACCCCAGACCTCGTATCAGCGGCTGCAACAGCTCGCCGAGTATCAACGCCTGGACTGGTCGTGGTTGATGCGCCGGAGTCGCGAATTCGCCAACTACGGCGGGGCCGGTTTCACGCAACCACGCAGCCGACTGCTCACTCTGGCCGGGCTCGACCGTGCCTGCCAATTTCTGGCCGATCTCGAGCACGATGCTGGCTAGGCTACCGAGGTGTCTCCCGTCGAAAGCAGTCCTCGCGTCATCGTTTACGCCCTAGGCGGCACCATAGCGATGTCGAATTCCAGCGGTGGCGGAGTCGTACCCGCACTGTCAGCTCATGATCTTCTCGCGGCGGTGCCCGGTCTCGCCGACACCGACATCACCGTCGAGGTCGAAGACTTCCGGCGCGTGCCCGGCGCGTCGCTGACGATCGCCGACATCATCGCCCTGGCGTCCGCGATCGGTGACCGACTCACTGCGGTAGACGGGATCGTGGTCGTGCAAGGCACCGACACCATCGAGGAAACGGCGTACTTGCTCGACCTACTGCACCCTGGCCCCCAGCCAGTGGTCGTCACAGGTGCGATGCGCAATCCCACCCTCGCCGGGGCCGACGGCCCCGCCAACATCCTCGCCGCCATCCAGACCGCCGCCTCCGCGAAGTCCCGAAACCAAGGTGCCCTAGTAGTTTTCAACGACGAGATCCATGCTGCGCGGCGCGTCCGCAAAACGCACACCAGCAGCTGCGGCACCTTCCAGTCCTCGAATGGTGGACCGCTCGGCTACCTCGTCGAAGGCCAACCACGCCTGCTGAATCAACTCACACACCGCACCGTGATCCCACACAAAATCACCGCCGACATCCGTGTCGCCCTGCTACCGATCACCCTCGGTGACGACGACATCGTTGTGCGTTCGGTTGCCGACCATGTCGATGGACTCGTCATCGCTGGATTCGGGGCCGGACACGTTCCGACCGGGCTCGTACCCGCGCTCGAAACAATATGCGCCCGAATCCCTGTCGTACTCGCTTCCCGTACGGGCGGGGGTGCGGTGCTGTCCACCACCTACGGATTCTCCGGATCCGAACGAGATCTGCTGTCACGCGGGCTGATCTCGGCTGGATACCTCGACCCGATCAAAGCCCGCATTCTCCTGCTGACCCTGCTCGCCGCCCACTGCGACCGGCCGACGATCGCCGCCGCGTTCGGCGCCGCTGGCGGCGATACCGACGCCACCACCTGGCCCTGGCCGACCGATCGAAACGGGGCCCTGTGATGCGCAGCCACGAACTCACACTCGGCCGCAGTTTCGGCGTCGTCTTCGACCACGGCGAGGATTTCTATACCGCCCTGACCGAGTTCTGTCGAATCAACGAAGTCCGGCAAGGCTATATCCCGTCGTTCATCGCGGGATTCAGCGATGCCGACCTCGTCGGTACTTGTGAGAAACTCGACGACCCTCACGCTCCGGTCTGGTCGAAAGTTCACCTCACCAATCTCGAAGCTTTCGGCGGCGGTACCCTCGCCTACGACCCCGACGCCGACGAACTCCGGCCACATATCCATGTCGCTGTCGGTCTCAAGGAACACTCCGCGACAGGTCACACCAGCCACCTGCTCAACGCCACCGTTCAATTCCTCACCGAGATGCTCGTCATCGAAGTCCTGCACCCGGACATGCGCCGCACGCCGCAACCCGACCTGTACAACGTGCCGTTACTCCGGTTCGGGACTCGGTGAACGGTCTCGGTTTATGCCGCTTCCGCTGCGCGGGGATAGGTTCGCCGGTGGCCCGCTCGCACAGTGCCGCGCTCGGGTGAGTAGGCCAGCACGACGTTGCCCCGATCGTAAGTTGCGCGGTCACAGCAGATTCTGCTAGCTGGCTGTACTGGGGAAATCCGACGTCGATCATCGGCCGATTCTGACGTCGCGCAGCGAGGTCGAGATCAGTTGCCATCGGCGAATCTCACGGCGTACCGATCTCGGCGCTGGCTACAGCAGTCGTGGGCACGTGGTGTTGCTGTAACCAGCGACCGACCCGACCGCCTTCCTCATCGCCGCCGATCCTGTTGGCTATCAGCAGCGTTGGCACTTCGAGAGCCGCCAGCACCGCCGATGCCATCGGGCCGTCGGCTGCGATGGAGTGCTCCACGGAACGGATCGCGGCACCCTGATTGGCGGTAGGGAACTTCGTCACGCTCCACAGCTCGGCCGATGCCAAGTAGCTGACGCACACGACCGGACCGTCTTGCGTGGACATTTCACTACCAGCCGTACACCGAGAACTGGCGGTTGCCCGCAATATGATCGAGCGCGGTGCGACAGTAGTCGATCATGCAAGCGGGCAGCGCGTCGATCGGAAACCATTCCAGCGCACTGCATTTGTCAGGCTCGCGGTTATCCGGCGTGCCGTCCCATGTGTCCACCAGGAAAAACAGCGCCATCCGGCCGCCCGAGGACGAATTGTGCATCACGTGTCCGAACTGCACATCTTCGGGCGCGATGCGAACGCCCACCTCCTCGACGGCCTCCCGGATGAGCGCAGCGACGACCGATTCATCGGCTTCGAGGTGGCCAGCGGGCAGGTGCCAGGCGCCATCCTCGTAGCCGGTGTTCTGTCGCTGGCCGAACAGAATCTCGTCACCCCGGCGCAGCAACAGGTGCAAGTCGCCGGTCACCTTGTGACGCCGAGGCTTGGTCACCTGACTCGACTGAACTGCCGTATCCAAAGCAAACTCCATTCGGGGGGTTGTTGTGCGATGAGCTGGACTGTTGCGCAAATCCTTGTCAAGCGCACCGAACCTAATGCGTACCGACGCATGCCGTTATGCGTCGCAGGCATACCGCTGACCCGCAATACGGCATGGTCGGCGATGGTGCTGCACTCCACTCTCAAGCAGGACATCCGACCAAACCGAGCAGAGGAATGAGAGAGGCGCGGTGCCTAGTCCCCCGTAATGCTCAGGGCCGTCCGAGAAAGCGGGGAACTCAACGGACGGTTCGAAAGAATTGAATAACGACTGGATACAAGGAAAGTGATGCTACACAGGGTGATTCGCGTCCTCGTCTTCGTCGCCGCCGTGTTCTCGGCCATCATCCTGAATACCGGCTCCGCAGTTGCTGTCACCCCACAACGGTGCGAAGTCGTCGACGGACAGGTGGACTTCACCCTGCACCCACCGACCCCCACAAGGCTGTCTGCACCTGCAAGGGCGAACTAATCTATGAACACCAGTCGGTGTGCGGACCTCACCTGGTCACCGTGAGTCTCCGCAAGGGGGCAGGTACCCCGAATACGCACCGCTACAACGAGGCCAATCAACTCGCCCTGGACTGGCGGCGTTACAGCTACAGCCCTCTCTACCATTGCCGAGGCAACCGGCTCTACCCATCACTCCAAACCCGAGCCGAGCATCGCCTGTGCCTGACGATTCGCCCCCACCACGTCGATTTCCACCATGGAGGTAGCCCCCCTTGCCGCAGACTCCATTCGCTGAACTCGATCACACCGCCCAGCTCGACCTGCTCGAACAACTGACCCGGACCGTACTGCACGAGCACTACGACATCGCCGGCCCCGCACCGACTTTCGAGGTGCAACAGTTCGAGGACAACGCGGTCTGGAGGGTCCGGGCCGGCGACAGTTCCTATGTCGCCAGACTCTCGATCCGCGATGGCCGACCCGCCCACCAGCAGCGCAGCGAAATGCGATGGCTCGAAAGCCTCGCCGCCAGTGGACAAGTCGCAGTCCCTGAACCCGTCACCACCACCATCGGACACTACGTCGTCCCCATTGAGGTCCCAGGCCACGACCAGCCGGCCACCCTCGCTGTCCTGCGCTGGCTGCACGGCACCGCCGAGCCGCCCTACCGTCAACCCGGCGTCGCGGCCGACATGGGGGCAGCGACCGCCGCACTGCACAAACGATCCTCCGCCACGGGATTGCGGTATCGAAAGGTTCTTGTTGCCCCAGCCAAGCTCGCTCTCAGAATGAGAAGCGGTAGTTCTCAGCTCGATAGCATGTTGTCCGGGAAGTGAGCGCGTACTCCGAACTCCCCTTGGGTCCAGCCGATTTCACTCGCCGAAGGTTGCATCGTCGTGCTTCGGGAAAGTGCAGAATGAGGGGACAATCCGAGCGATTCTTGGTCCGCGCGGGCGGTCTGGCATCTGTTGTGAAGGGGGGAGTGGTGGCAGGCGCGGATATTGCTGTTGCGGGGAGGGTCGCGGCGGGTCCGGCGATGAAGGGGTCGGCGTGGCTGTGGCGCAGGCTGCGGCCGGAAACGACGCGGGCGGCGCTCGATGCCCATGCGGACGAGCTAGCCGAGCTTGTCGAGCGTGTAGAGACTCGTCGTCTGACTGAGTTGGGTGTGGTGCGTGGCGAGCAAATCGACGTGTCGTGGACCGAGCAGGTACGGACCCGCGAGCGTATGCGCACGCGGACGGGTTCGCTGAGCGAGTTATGCGGCTATTACGGTGATCTCGATACTGGCCGCCTCGTTGTACTGGGTGCCGCGGGTTCCGGCAAAACTGTGATTGCAATGTGGCTGCTACTGGATTTGCTCGCCAAGCGGAAGGATACGCAACAGCGAAGCCCAGTGCCGGTGCGGATGAACGTCGCGAGCTGGGATCCGGAATCGGTTGGCTTCGCGCGCTGGGTGAGTTCTCAGTTGGTGACCCACTACTCGGTGAATCGGCGTGTGGCTGAGCAACTGGTGGAGTCGGGCCGGATCCTTCCAGTGCTCGATGGTCTGGACGAAATGACGGACGGCGGATCACATCGACGGCCCCGGTGCGCGCTGGACAGGTTGAACGAGCCTGAGTGGCGCGGGCGGCCGGTGGTGCTGACCTGTCGCGATGACGCATACCGTGCGATGCGGGACCTTGGCGCGAATTCCGGGCTGCGCTCGGCGGCGGCAGTGACTATGCGCCGACTCAGCCCGTCGACCGTGAACGCATACTTGTCCTTCTGTCGGGATGCGGCTGGCATCGATGCGGACGCTTGGAATCCCGTCACTGAGTGGTTGGGCAACCGGCGGTTACAGGTCCTCGCCGATGCGTTGTCGACGCCGTGGGTACTAAGTCTTGCGGTGGCGTACTTGACGGAGAAGGGCGAACAGGGGGCCTTGCGTCTGGTTGCTGCGGCCAGCGGAGACGAACTGCGGGAGGTCTTGCTTGCGTCGCTGGTGCCGGCTGCGGCCGCGACCCAGTCGACCGGGGCGCACGGACAACGAAAATATACTGCGGGCCAGGTTCAGACGTGGTTGGCGATGCTGGCACTACACATGGCCACAAGGGCCTCTCGTGGCTGCGGCGGAACTGATATCGCGCTGAACGATCTGTGGGAACTGGCGGCCCGAAGGAGCCGCCTTCTGCACGCGATCGTGGCAATCGTTGCCGGTATGGTCGCGGGCACTGTGTTCGTGAGCCCCTTGACTGTTCCGCTCGGTTCGCCATCGGTACGGCTCTGGGGAACCCTGGTGATATCGGTGGCCTTGGGTTCGTTGTTCGGCCTGCTGACGAGCAATAGGCCACGGCGAATGATCTGGAGGTTCACGAGCGTGGGTGCCCGCAGGCGGTGGCTGAAAGCCTTCCGTCGGGGATGCGTTGTGTTGGTATCGCTCCTGGTCCCTTTCGTGCTCGTTTGTGTTTTGGTATATCGCCTCGATCAAGAGTCAGTGTGGCAAGTGAGTCGAACGTACGCAGTCTTTGGCCTGGGGTTCGGGCTGCCGTTGGCAGTGGGGGTTGTCCTGATTACGGGTCTGACCGCCCATGCGGAGCCACAAGCAAACGAGCGTAGGGTTATTCGCGACGACGCTGTCGCCGGAATAGCCATTGCGGCGATGGTAACCGTGTTGGCAGTCCTTACCCACGCCATGGTTGTTCCCACTACCCAGTTGTCGCTACTCATCAAATTGGCTGAACTCGCTGTTTTCAATTTGATCGGCGGTGTTGCCCTTGCAATGTTGGTTTCCAGGGCTGCCGTTCGGTACGCATGTGCCCGAATCTTCTTCGTCTTCACACCACGCTTCCCTGCCAGGCCCATACAGTTTCTGGAGTGGGCGCGCAGTACTGGTCTGTTGAGAGTGACTGGTGCCGCATATCAATTCCGGCACCAGACATTCGGCGATTGGCTTCGCTCGACGAGCTAGTGGTCGTCGGTGCGGCGGCCGCCACCAAGTCGACTTGCCAGGCATGACAATCGGCGCGATCAGGGTCAGCGGCGGCCACGGAATAGCCGTTGCACACCCCCACGCGCTGCCGCGTGGATCTTTAGAAGCAGAATCTCGGCGGGTTTGCTCATCTCGAGGTCCTTCACGTTCGCGGACATGGATAGAACCGCGCCTGTCGCAGGATCCTTGACCAGGTGTTGCAAACCGCTTACGCAGCCGGATCGGCTTCGCTGATCACACCGGCTCCCCGAGATGAGCCGCGGATCAGTGGATAGGATTTCGGCCGGTAGATGATCGTGATCGACGAGATGGGGTGGGGCGTTGTCGGTCAACTCCGCTGACGTCGAACGAGACCGGTTGCGTGTCAGGGGCTTTCCCGCACTCGGCGTCGGCGCATTCTATGCCCGCCAGTGGGATGTCTACCACGACACCGTCCTGCTCGCGCCCGAGCTGCATCGCGCGAGAAAGAGTCGGCCGGCGGTCGAGAGTGAGACCGCCGCCCTGCGACAAATACCGTTGGGCCACACCAGAACTCACATGCTGGAGCCCCAGTTGATGCACCTCGACGCCACTATCTCGACCCACCTCGCCGAGCACGATCACGGCCAGACGTCCTGAAACCCCGGTCCCACGATACTGACTCGCGGTCCGAATCCGCTCGGCGGAGGGTCTTGGTGCGTCGTCACCCCGGGCGCTTCAAACGGCTCATAGATGGATCATTGCTGGGTCGCGAGGCTGTTTGGAGTCATGGAGTTCACCCGGCGCAAGGACCGGCTTTGATAGGACCAAAGTCGCTTCCTGTCAGAGGATTCCAGCCAAACTGTCGGCCGCATCGACGACCGACCGAGTGCTTGGGTGGACCGTCGGAGAGAGATATTGGATGAATCATCTGATGCAATACGCAACAGGCAACCCTACATATATTATCGACATCTATATCAGCTTGCCTGACAACAACATTCGGACACTTGCCGAAACTCCGTCCCGCAACGCCAGTCGCGTCCGACTGGCGTTGTGCGGAACGAGTTTCGGTACTCCCCCGTCAGACCTTCGGCGGAGGAACGATAAATGGCCGTCGGGAACATGAGGCCCTCACCCTTCCTCTATTTGCCACTGTGACGCAATTGGGGAACCAGGTTCTCACCGGTCTGCCGCCTACTGTGGCCAGTCTGTGACCAGGTTTCCGTTTAGGCGCATTAGCCCTGCACGCTCGCCGAGGTGACGGTCGATGCCCACACTCGGGACAACCAGATGATCGGGAGACATTCGGCCGCAACGCCTTCACGTTGTTCTGAGCCGTGGCGGTTGACCCTCTCCGGATAAATCCAGGTGGAGGATGACGTTTCACCGGGCTCCGCCGCCACCTCATTCTCTTCTACTATTGCCCGCGGGACCCAGCCAGGAGCACGCGGTCGAGCTTTGAGCCGCGATGGACCCGTGCCCCGAACATCTTTCGGCCCCAGGCACAGACCCGGACAGCGCGTCCATGGCTAAAGACCTACGAGCCTGTCAGCTCCGACCGCCAACTCTCAAGCTCCTCACAGAGGTTGCGTAGGACACCCGAGGGACCCGCGCGCAGGAGCCAGGACACAGGCTAATCGCCTCGTCCACCACGAGAACCGCCCGCTCGGCCTAGTCGGCGTGCACGAGAGGATCAGCGCATGATTACGCAGCTGCCCAGCAAGATCGCCCAGCTGAGGCAGCGCCCCTGACTCTGCCAGTTGCCTACTAAGGCCAGCATGGCCGGCACCGGCGGGCAAATGGTCGCGGGCGTCGAGTCGAGCTCGACAGCGACACCGACCCAGATACCAGTGTGTTGCTTTCGATCAAGGCTCCAAAGCTCTGCGTCGAGGCATTAAGCCGCTAGTTAGACAGTTCGAAGAAGTCAGGTGGAAGGCGGTCTCCGTGCTTGATTCCAAGCTGTTGCATCTTCCATTTCAACCTTGCCGCCAGCCCGACATGGACTTCCATCGAAACCGGCTTGCTACTCAAGTCGTCACGATCCCCACCGAGGAACTCGTACCGAACAGGGGGGACACAGGCGCCTGGCACTAATTCCTTGACATGGTGATTAGTTCGCCACCTATCAAATCCCACGACATCCACGGCATCCGCTATCTGACCGCCAGGGACAGCCGATACTACATTCTCAAATGTGGTCAGTGACTCACATCGCATACTAGTAGCGTCGAAAATCTCTACAGTAGATCCGGCTTGATCGCTCGCTTCTCGATCGGGCAGTAGGTACTGAACACCGCGCCAATCACCAGCGAAGCAATATACATCCGGGCGCCCGAGTATACTTCCCACCAATTTAGACATCCGTTCCTCAAACGGGTGATCGTAAATTTGAAATACACCCCTACGAACCATCACAAAGGCATCGCCGACAATACTTTCCGACACGAAATTCCCCCTTAGTCATCTTACCGCTCGCGGTAAATTACTTTTAGAATCCTGTCACCGATTTCCAAGCCTTGTCGATCGATCGCTGCGGCGATGCGAGCACCAAGACTCGTATTCACTCTGGATGATAGCAGCTGAAGGTTCTCCATCGCATTATCACCACCGAGCTGAACGTCGATAATGTGGTCGATGTTGAATCCCTTTGGAACCAGTAAGTTCCCACTCCTTCCTCTTTGCATGTCACCATCGAGCACTGCCAAGAATTCCTGCCTCAAGGCCGCAAATCCATCCCTAACAGGCTCGGATATTTCAAGACCGTCATTTATTGCGGCATCTAGCTCATATTCTGCCAGTTTTGCTGCTTCCTCTGTCCACTGCTCGGTCGTGTACTCCACTAACGGTGGTGCGATCTCAAGCACATGACCATCGTGTGATTCTGATGCGCTTTCGGCATCTCCTGCTCCGGTTGCCACAACTGCTTGAACATCTTCTTCCGCAGCCTCAGTGTGTTGGCGTTCGACAGTTTCGATGCGGGTGGTCTTCGACATTTCGTTCGAACCACGTGGGCTTGAGTTCGCGATTCGGCTGCCTTGATCCAGGCCGGAATTTACCTGCATGCCTTGAAGGTTCGAATTACCGGTTTGTTCGATCGTTTCAGGGTCGGTCAGCCCCCCGCGTTCGTCGGATTCGATGTCCGTTGCGCCTGCTGAATCGATGCCCCGGATGTGTTCGTTGGGTTCGTCGTCGCCCGACTCGGCGTTCTTGAGTGTCGTTAACTGCCCGAGTCTTGATTCGGTGATCGACGATGGGTCCGGGACTTCTGCGACTGCGTTGGTTTGCGAATCCGGTGTGGTGGTTGGGAGCGACTGATCATCGCTGACGGTGGAGTCCTGCCCACGCGTTGGGCTGTTTTCAATGGAAATGGGGTCGGCGAGCCCGTTTTGCTCGCTGGGGGTGCCTTGGACGGATTGGTCATGCACCCCATCGATGACGTTTGGAACGCCTTGTGCCCCCGAGCCTGATGCAGGTTCTATCATCGATGGTTCGCAGAGTTCCGATGTTACTCGGGGGTCGACCAATTGCGAGATTTCCGATGACCTGTCATTCACGGCACATCGGCTAGGTTGTTGCGTACGATTCTCGCCCATTCGATAGCTCGGGCCCGTGTAGTCAGGCTCGTTCCGTGAGTCGGATGAGCCCGGTGGATAGCGTGGATCAGAACGCAGACGCGAAAGTCTTCATCAGCCGATTTGCTGGCCACATCTAGTGGAGTCGGGCCGGCGAGCATGATTAGTTTGTGGGTGAGCCCGGTCCACCCAGTGGAAGTTGCCTCGTTGAGCAACCCAGCTGCTGTGTCCTTGGAGGCGGTCAATGACGCGGCGTGCTGGCGAAACAAGCACCTTGTGTGGCACCCATCACATTCCGGAAAGGGCGCCATCGCTTCGGCAAATTCGATAGCGCTGGTGAGCAACTCGGCATGACGTTCACGAACCTGAAGGTTGTCAGCCAGTGGTGCGTCGGCGACGCCTCGGGCCGCGGCGTCGTCGCCGCGAACGTCGGGCACGGTGAGGGTGACTGCCCGGTCGAGGAGGTTGTGTGACGCAATGGCGGTGAAGGGTTTGAGGGCTGCGGCGAGGTCGATTTGGTTGGGTTCCATCGACATTGTTGAGCCGAGGAGTTTGCGGTCTTCGTCGGCGGCGGTGCGGTGCATCAGTTTCAGGTTGGTGATTTTGTAGGCGTCTTCGGAGACTTTGCCGACTTGTTGGTCGATCAGGATGTAGGACTGCCGGTATTTGCGGTCCTCGGCCAGGCCTTGGGCGATGCGTTCGGCGGCCAGGGCCTGGGCGTTGGCTTCTTTCATGTCGCCGCCGGAGGGGGTGGAGCGGGGGAAGATGCGATGTGCTTCTTCGATGAGCATCACGTGGGTTTGCGCGGCGGCCCCTGGTGCGTTGCGGCGGTAGCTGCGGACGGCATTGAGTAGGAGCAAGGTGACCAGCGCTTGTTCCTTGGCGTTGTCGCCGATAGCGGCCAGTTCGACGATGACCGGCCGTGCCAGCAAGGGTGCGAGGGGAAATGAGTTGCGGCAGTCCAGGGTTGAGCCGCAGGATCCTTCTGCCAGGGATTCGGCGCGTAGTCGGCTGGCGGCGTCGATGTTGTGTCCGATTTCGCCGCTGTATCCGAGGTCGTTGGTGACGTCGGACAGGGCGGCGACGAATTCGCTGAGGACGGGCCATGTTCCGTCGAGCTCCGGTGTGGAGCGCTCGCCGGGGTGCAGGTTGTGTCGGCGGTATGTGAGGGTGATGGCACGCCGGTAGATGAACGGGAGTGGGTCCCAGAGTCCGAGTGCGGCTTCGAAGCAGGCCAGCAGGTTCGAGGTGTGCGCGCCGACGGTGACGCCGTGGGGCACTTGGAAGGGGTTGAGCCGCAGGGGTGCGACGGTTTCGTCGCCGACGGTGAGTATCAGTAGTTCTTCGAAGCCGGGTTGGGTCATCAGCCAGCGGTAGTCGTTCATGGCGGAGTTGACCGGTTCCATGACCAGGAACGGGGTGCGGTGGTCCTGCCACAGCTGCCGGCACAGGTGCAGTGCCGTGTTGGTTTTTCCCGAACCCGGGGTTCCGACGATGAATCCGTGACGGGGCAGGTCGGCGATGCTCAGGTGGACCGCGGAGTGCGGGTGGCGTGTTTCTCCTTGGTAGCCCAGGAGCAGGCTGGGTCCGAGTTGGCGTGCGATGACTCGCTCGGAGTCGGGGGCGGCGCGTACTTCGAATCCGGGCAGGGTGCCGTCGAGGGCGGTGGGGAACCGGAACAGTGAGGTCGCTTCGGTGGTGTCGACGAGTCCGTGCAGGAGCACGAGGGGGTGGCGGTCGCGGGTGCGGTCTTGCTCGAGGAGGCCGTGTAGCTCGGGCAGCCTGGGTGCGGTGACTTCGATGGCGGCGTGTGCCCGTGTGAGCATGGCGAGTTCGGGCGAGGTGGGTCGGGTGATGGTGTAGCCGGCGGCGATCGTGGCGTCGTCGTGTCGGCTGGTATCGGAGTTGGCGGGCCGAGGGGAAATCGTGCGGCCGACTGCTTCGGCGAGGGTGTCGTCGAGGCGTACCGGTGCGGCGATGGTGACGCTGTAGCGGAAGACGCGGTGGGTGTAGCGGTGCAGCGCGTCATCGAAGATCGGTGCCAGTACCGCTGCGGAGGGGTCGGCGGGGTGGCGGACGGTGCCTCCGAGGTCGGTGGGTAGTTCGACTGGTTCGCGCAGTCGTCGGTATCGCATCGCTTCGTGTTCCAGTGACGCGCGCAGGGTGTGCGGTACCGCGCACGGCGCCAACGCGATGGTGAGGGCGACGGGGTGGGGGGCGTCGCGCAGCACAGTCATCAGTGCTGCCCAGTCGACGGCGCGGCGGGAGAAGGGTTCTACGGCAAGGTAATTGCTGACGCCGGCGTCGGAGCGGATGCTACGGTGCGCGCGTACTCGTTTGACGATTTGCGCGATGCCGTCGGGTGCTATCGGGAACGGGTCCAGGGCTCGGTGGGTTTCCTCGGTTGTGGTGACCTGTTCGCTCGCGATCATGGTGGGCAGGATGGACATGCGCGTGGACAGTTGGTCGGCGCGTTCGATCGCGTCGGCGTGATCGGTGCCTTGTACTCGTCCGATGAGCCACAGGCTCAGTCGTCCGCGTTCTGCCTGGATCCAGCGCAGTGCCATCACGGCGCGGTCGGGTTCGGCGAGTAGACGGTCGATGAAGGGCGTTTGGTCGGCGATCGCGGCGGCGAGGCGTTGTTCGGGGTCGAGGCGTTGGAAGTCCGCGCGGCGGGTGAGGTCGTAGGCTGCGGTGATCTGCACCGCTGTCCACGCCCACACTTCGTGGTCGGATTCCACAATGACGTGTCCGGCCATCAGCGGTTCATCCTCGAATCGAGGTGGTCGACGGTACGAGGAAGCTGGGCTGGCCGGCGGTGAGATCGGGTAGACGCGCGATGTCGTTGACCGCGTCGTCGTGCGACAGTGGCGGAGCGATGATCGCGGCTTGCACACCTTCGCGGGTCAGACTGTGTACCAGTTCTCGCAACGCGCGGTTGGAGGCCGTCCGCATCTCGCTTGCCAGGCTCAGATGCGAACTGCTCTGGAAGATGTCGCGAATCAGGTGAGCGAGAACGACAACGGTCGAGCGCGAGCGCCACATACTCCAGCCGACATAGAGGTCGGTGCCGCAGGTCTGGACCACGATCATCGCGTGGACGCGTCGCTCCCCCGACAGCAGCATCACCGGCGCTCCGGTGACTCGGCCGAGTTTCACGCCGAACGGTGAGCGCCGTTCGCGGTGGGTGCGTGTGATCCACGCGTAGGACGGCGCCTGTGCTGGTGCGCGGCCCTCGATGAGCAGGCCGTACTCCGAGATCGGCTCGCGCAGAGGGATACACAGCACCACGGTCCATGTCACGAAGATGACGAACATGGTCAGCAGAAAGAACGAGGCGCCGTCTTCGGCGCTGCTCGATGAACCCGAGGAACTGGCACTGCCGAGGGCCATCCCGAAGGCCAGCAGGAATGATCCGATGAACAGCAGGAAGCTCATGATCATGAGCGGGATGGTGCGCAGGAAGTGCGGCAGCAGCACTTTCGCGGTGACCGCATCGCTGACGAAGGCGTCGGGTGGCTCGTGTTTGACCCGCTCGGCGCGGTACTTGCCGTGGACATCGAGAGTCGAACCGCTGGGTAGACCATGGGTGTGCGCCGCTCCGGATGTGTGGGGCTGATGTGCAACGAGTGGTGGTGATTGTCCGGAATGGCTGCGCGCGGCGGGATTGAAGGCCGTCGCCGCAGGGGTGGGATTGGGTGGTGGCGGAGGGGAAACGGCGGGTTCGAACCCGGACTGGTGGGGCGATTCAGCCGTGCTCGCTGGTGCGCCGCAGAAGCCGCAGGTGCGATCTCCTTGCGCCAGAACGGTTCCGCAGGTGTTGCATGTCATGATGTGTATTCCCGCTACTGCTCGGTGTGCGTGTTCCCTGGGTCGGGTACGCGCGTTGGATGTATGCACAGTCGTTGTGTCAGAGCGCTTTTCAATACAGAGCGACCCATGCGTTGACGCCGCCTCGGCAGAGCACTACCGCGTCGGTCTCCCATGCGCAGCCCATGGTGATGTGTCGTGCCAACTGGGGGCTGTAGGCGTCGAGGGTTAAGGCGAAGGTGTCGGCGTTGATGACCTCTATTCGCACGTTTTCGGCGAATGGGCAGGTTGTGGTTTCGTTGACTGCCACGTGCGGAAATGTCTCGCCGGGAAAGATGTTGCACAGCCTGGCGCCGTTGGGCAGTTGGTATTCGGGTGTCTGGTATTCGGTTGTGTCGGCGGGTACTTCGTAGGTTGTGTCCTCGCTGAGGTATTCGGCGGCGTCCCCGGTGGTTTCGGAGCCGCCGGTCGCCATCGCGACGGCGACGATCACGGCCATCGCCGCGGCGACTGCCACCGCGGCGAGGGCGGCGCCGTTCCATCGTGGTGTCCGCGGTGCGGGGCTGGTCTGGTGGTCGAACCGACGCTCAAGTGTGGGGGTGGTTGGGGCGCTGAGCGGCGCGAGATCGAGGACCTCGGCGGAGGCGAAGATTCTCGCGAATCGCGATGGCACGGTCACGGTGTCGGCGAGCAGCGCGGTGGCGCTGCACGACCATGGTGCCGACAGTGCGGCGAGCCGTTCACTGATCTCTCGATGGACGAAGTCGGGATCGACAGCATCGGCCTCGGTGTGCTCGCGCACGAAAATGGCGACGGCCGAGCCGTGGGGGCCTTCGAGGGCGACCCACACGATGTGGCGGTGGTTCGCGAAGGTGCCGATGGTTCGCGATACGGCGACGGCGTCGGCGAATACCGGGGCCGCCTCGACGATCGCGTTCCAGCACTCGGCTGCTGAGGCAGTGCCGTAGACGATGTGGGTGCGCCGTGCGCGCGACAACATGGTGTAGGCGGACTGTTTGGGGTCACCGGGTGTTCGCCGCGGGTCCTCGAGTGTTGTGTCGTACCCCATCGTGTCCTTCCCGACGCTACCGATCTGTTGCGGCGGTCGGGCTCGGAAAGCAAGCGCGCCGCACGCCACAACAGTCGACGATCGTGGGGCTCACAAGAATGGACATCATGTGCGGAAACCCAGTCCAAGGCCTGCTACCAGGTATTTCCAGGGCGGCAGTCTTCTGTGCGCGCACACCGAAACGTCTCTACCCGCCGGTAGCTTCCGATCGGTTACCGCGCGGTAGAGGCGTGTGTCGCAGAGGGATTCGACAGATGGTCGGCTCAGCAGCTGTTCTTGTCGAGCAGTGCGGTGTCACGGTCGAGCCACCGCGTCGGGTCCGAGATGCCCGCCACCGTGCACGCCTTGGTTGCGGCGTCGTCGACGGCCAGGTTCCAACGCCGTACTACTCCACTCGCGTCGACGCTGATGAGGTGGCGGCCGGTGAGCTCGAAGACTGCGGCGGTGGTCGCTCCACCTTGGGCGGTCAATACCGCATACGGTTGTGAGGCACTGTCGCTGCGAGTCTGCCAGAGTCGGATGATGCCGTCGTCGCTTGCCGCGGAGAGGAATTGGCTGTCCGGGCTGAAGGTCAGCGACCGGGCGAAGTGTCGAAGGCCGGCGGTGCGTTGGTCGACAGCGTCGGGGTGGAGCACGGCGAGTTCGTGGTCGGGTTCGGCACCGAGTGGTTTGCGCGTGGAGATGTCGTGGGTGTTGATGCGTCCTTGCGCGGTGGCGTAGGCGAGCAGTCGCATGTCGGGGCTGAACGCTACGGCGGTGACGTCGCTGCGGGTCCGGATGTAGTCGGAGCGTTCGGGTTTCGCGCCGGAGAGGTCCCAGACGGTGAGGCTGTTGGTGTAGGAACCTGCGGCGAGGTGGGTGTTCCCGCCGAAAGCGAGACTGATCAGCGGATCGGGATCTGCGGTGGGGAGAACACCGAGCGGTCGCCACTCGCGCGCATCCCACAGCTCTACGACGTTCGTATCCCAGGCGACTGCCACGGTGTTGGTGTCTTCGCTGACCGCGAGAGCGTCGACCGCGGTGGTGCCCAGTGGCAGCACCGCCGAGGTGGCGGTGTCTAGTACTCGGAGTCCGTCGGCGCCGCCGTGGACCAGGAATCGGTCGTCGGCGGCGAAGGCCAATCCTGTCGGTTCGCGAGGCGATCCGGGCAGTTGTTGACGGCGGTAGCCGGTCGCGCTGTGCCACAGGTGCACGCTCCCGTCGGCGGCGGCGACCGCGTGGGTGCGCCCGTTGCGGCTATAGGCAAAGGCCGCAGCCGGCGCAGCGGGGTGCAGTGACCCTAGGTCGGCGGTGTCCCACGTGCCGATCGTTCCGTCCGAGCTCGCGGTGAGCAAGGTGGTGCCGTCGGTGTTGAAGGTAAGGCGGTGGATGGAGTTGGTGTGGCCGACGAGGCTGGCGATCGCGGGGCCGGTGGCAGCGGCGGTGTCGAAGAGTTGGACCGAATGGTCGTCGAGTCCGATGGCCACTACGGTGCCGTCCGGGGTCAGATCCAGTCCCCATGCGGCGCTGCTGAACTTCTCGGACCGGACTTCGCGGCCGCTGTCACCGAGGTCGAACCAGGTGACCCACCCGGAGTAGTCACTGACTACCAGGATGCGGCCGTCGCGGCTCATCGCCAGCGCGATCGGGCGGTGTTGTGCCGGCGGCCGATCGACGGTGATCGGTTCCGCGTCGAGGGTTCGCCACACCTGTACCGAGTCTTTGCCCGCGATCGCGAACATGCCGGTGTCCTCGCTGAATGCCACCACAGTGGCACCAGCGCCGATGTCGCCACGGGGTCCGGGAACCCTGTCGAGGGTGACGGCGTCGAAGAACTGAACGTCGGTGGGTCCCTCCTTGGTGTGCTGTGCCAGGGCGGCCAAGATCGTTCCGTCCGGGCTGAACGCGAGATTGCTCATGCCGCTTTTGAGCCCGTGTCGCTCGACAACCGGCTCAGTGCCGGTCGTGCTCCAAATCCGTAGCGTGCCGTCGTGCGCATTGGCTACTCGCCGGCTGTCGCGGCTGAACGTGACCGCGGAACCGCCCTTGGTGCCGGTGGTCCATGCCGCGAGTTCGCGTCTGTCGCGCGCGTCCCACAGGCGCACGAATTGGTCGTAGCCAGAGGCCGCGATCAGTGTTCCGTCTGGGCTGTAGGCGACCCCGTACAACGGGAGATCGCTAGCCACGATCCGGCCGAGGAAACGGTCGACCTGGGTGTTGAGTAGGGCGCTTCGGGTCTGCACGTCAGGATTCGCGCGGAATGCCTGCACCGCCAGCAACCCGCCTACCTCCGGTTCCCCTGAACGGACGATATAGGAGATCGTTGCCTGCTCGTGGGCGTGCGAGCGCCGAAACTGGTCCGCTTCATTGCGTTTGGCGTCCAGGGCGAAGAGCGTCGCGGCGATCAGCACGACGCCGACCAAGGTCAACGCGACGACCAGCTTTTTCAGGCGGCGGTGCTGGGATGCCAACTTCTCGGCAACGATCCGCAGATGCTCTTGTCGTTGTCTTTCCTGCTGTGTGAGCTGTGCGTGGTATTCGACACTGGCGTCAAGGAATTCGCGCTCCGCGGCACCGATCGGCGTGTGATGGTGGCTGTGCTCGACCCAGCGCTGGAACTCCTCGGTCCGTCCGGCCGACAGTAGTGCGTCGACCGACTTGTTGTCGCGGTGCCACTGTTGTGCTGCGGTGGTGAGCCGACGGTGGGTGAGGATGTCCTCGCGATCGTCGGTGATCCAGCCAGCAAGTCGTGGCCATTCCCGCAGCACGGCCTCATGGCTGAAGGTGATGCCGTCATCGGTGGCGGCCAGCAGCCGAACCTGCCAGTCGGTGAACGCGTCCAGTAGGCGGGCGCCGACCTCGGTGTCGCCTGTCGCTGCGAGCAGCTGCTCACGGGGCGCGCTGCGCCGTGCGGGGTCCGCGTTCTCCTCGAGGTGAACCAATGCCAGCAGCATGGGCTTGGCTGCTGCTTGCTCGGTGGCGGTGAACCTGTCCCATGCTCCTTCGGCGGTGGTGGCCACCGATCCGGCCAACCCCTTCAGTTCTTGATAGTCGGTGAGAGTGAGGAGGTTGTCGGTGGCGCGTAACCACAATTGGCGCAGTGTGTGAGCCAGCAGTGGGAGTCTCACCGGATCGTAGGTTGCGGTGGAGCGGGTCAGATCCAGGCCTAGATCGTTGAGCAGCACGTCGACCAGGCCGGTTTCGAACACGATGCCGGCGTCCTGCGCGGGTTGTTCGATAGCGTGGCGGACTTCGTCGGCGGTCATCGGTCCGAGCGCCAGATGCCCGGTCGTCACCGCGGCGCGGATATCGGGATGCGCCATGCAGCGGGAGTAATAGTCCTGGCGTACACCCAGCACCACGACCACAGGATGTCCCTGGCGAGTGGTCGGCCGAGTGATCTCGTCGAGAAACTCCTCATGTACCCGCACATCGTCTGTCGCGGTGAACAACTCCTCAAGCTGATCGATGATCCAGACCACCGGCCCAGCGATATCTGCGGTCGCGACGCGAGCGGCCTGCAGAGCGGCCATCGGATCCGAAGTCGGGGTGAACGCGACCGACGGCGTGCCCTTGCGGACGCCTCGGATCAGGCTCCGTTTGCGCAGTAGTGGTTCCAACCCGGCGGCTAGGAGCGAGGACTTCCCCGCCCCCGAGTCACCGGTCAAGAGCACAGAGCCACCGCCGTTTTCGGCGCGGGATCGAATCAGGCCGAATAGCACTTCGGCGGCCTGTGCTCGCCCTTGGAACCAGCGAGACTCTCTACGTGAGAACGGGCGCAGTCCAGGAAATGGGCAACCTTCGACTGCCCACGCGGCGAAGAGTCCTCCGTTGGCGTCCAAGGCGGTGTCTGCTCGTTCGGCGAAGTCTTTTGAGGGCAGACGATGCCCGTTCTCGATCTGGCTGATGTAGCCGACGTCGCATCGCATCAACTCGGCCAGCCGCTCTTGGGTCAGCCGCTTTTCCTTGCGGAGTCGCTGCCACTGCGTACCGAATGGCTCGCCGTCATCGTTGAACACCTGCGGTTCCCCTCGAATCCTCCCCGGCTGCGGGAGAACACAGGATATCGGCGATTCGCCAGGCGCGAGGCAAATGCATATCCATCGCAGCACGGTGCGCTGCAACAGCATTCGATATCTACCAGCCAGTAGATACCGGCCCCTACCGATCGGCAGGGGCACACAAGATCACCACACACAGACCAGCGTTCACCGGAGAACTACAGGTCAAAGGGCCGCGCGGAATCTTTGACTCTGTGCGGGCAGTGCTTGTCCATTCAGGTGTCGGCCGCTGTCATCCACAGTCAGTGGGGCACGGAGCATTTGGCTCCGCAACCATGTCAGGAGATTCGGCCATGGGCTATCAGAAAGGCGACCGCGTCGTTGCCGCCAAAGATTTCGGTCATGTCCGCCGCGGTGACGAGGGCACAGTGACCGAGACCAGCTTCGGTGAGGTGACCGAAGCGCAGTTCCTCACCTCCGGTGGCGGGGTGTTCCCGGACAAGAATGTCACCGAGGTAGTCGCTTCCAAATTCGACATTCGTCCCATGCCGGCTCGGGAACCGGCGTCGAGTCGAGGCGCGTCGTTCCTCTGGCTGGAACTGACCGAGCGGTGCCAGCTCAGCTGTACCCATTGCTACGCCGACAGCGGACCCACAAAATCGCACGGCACGATGACGACCGGTGACTGGCTGAAGGTCATCGATGATGCCGCTGACATCGGTGTGCGCGAGATCCAGTTCATCGGCGGCGAGCCGACGCTGCACCCCGCACTGCCCGAACTCATCCGACACGCGTCCGCGCGTGGGATCGCTACGGAGGTGTACTCGAATCTGGTCCGGATCCGCGCCGATATTTGGGACACGCTCGTGGAGTACGGCGTCCAACTAGCGACCAGCTACTACTCCGATCAGCCCGAGCAACACACGCTGATCACCGGAAATGCCTTGGCGCACAAGCGGACCACCGAGAACATCCGCAAGGCGATCGCGCTCGGTATTCCGATTCGCGTCGGCATCGTGTCGGTGCTCGAGGACCAGCGGATCGACGAAGCCCGTCAACTCCTGACGGATCTGGGAGTGCAGTACATCGATGTCGATCGCGTACGACGTGCGGGTCGGGCAAATACGGAGGTGGACACACCTCTCGAGGAATTGTGCGGCCAATGCGCCGGCGATGTCCTGGCCGTCTACCCGGATGGGGTGGTGCGCCCGTGCGTCTTCACCCGCTCCCTTCAGGTCGGGGATGTACTGGAGTCCAGCTTGCGACAGGTCATCGAAAGTCCCGAGCTGGCGACCGCCAGGACCGCCATCGGGAACGCGACCACCGAGAGTCACCGCCACCGGGACGGGAAATGCAACCCCGATTGCAATCCGGGTTGTCACCCCGGCTGCGATCCACGTTGTTTTCCTGGCCAGTTCGTCTGCAAACCCCGCGGCGGGCAGTACTGAGAACGACGACAGCGCAATGGTTCAGGACCTACCTACCGATCGAGGTTACGAGATGGGGAAACACAGCCTCAGGTCCGAGAGTCGGCCCTTCGTGCGGTATGCCGACCTGCGTGGCCTGATGCGGTTGTTCGCGGCGCAGCGCTTCGTTCATCTACCAGGGTTGATCGGTCCTGACCAAGCCGAATACCTACTGCATTCAACGGAGGGGAGAGCCCGCAGACGTGTGCGATGCGGACTCGAGAATGTGTCGTGGGAGGAACAGGACCTCGTCGCCGGAGATCCCGGCTACGAGTTCTACCGGCACCCGAAGCTCACCACGATGATCCAAGCGTTGGCCGAGCCCGTCACGATCGACAGCCTGATGTGTTGGACATCGCGCTATGGTCCCGGGGAGTACATCAACCCCCATCGCGACCGGGCCGGAACCGTTCAAGTGCTGGTCTGCCTGGAGTCCGTGAGCTCGCGAGATCACGGTGGGTCACTGGTGGTTGCGGGGGTGGAACTATTTCTCCGCGCCGGCGACGCAATCGTGTTCGACGCGACCCGGCTCGAACACAGCACCACTCCACTCGTCGCTTCGATAGCGGAACCGATGCCGGCGCGCACTGTCCTCGTGGGCCGCTACTACACCTGATTCCGCAGCGAGCTAGCCGCCGGTCGCATCGAGAAACTCACGCACACAAAGAGGTTGACCGTTGCGGCCCGGCGAAGATCGGGCAACGCGATCATCGTCGACCCAGATCTTTGACCATTACGTCAAAAGAAGGAGGAAGCAGAGATGAGCGGCATTTTGCGCACCACGGTACAAGTGATCGTCGTCGGCGCAGCGACGTCATTACTCACGATCGGCAGTGTCGCGATCGCGGTGGCAGATCCGAATCCCGTTCCGGTGCCAGGCAATTACGAACCCGGTTCGGGTGATCTGCACGACTATTGCACCAGCCCCATGCCGAACGAATATCTCGGCGCCGATTTCAAAGGCGCGTGCGCCCGGCACGACCAGTGCATGGAGAAACACAGGGACGATCAGGTGTACGGCGACTGTCACGATGATTTCGAGTCGGATCTGCAGGCGGTGTGCAACTGGGCGTTCAGCTCGACTCTCGACTACCACCGACGCAAGAGCTGCAACACCTACGTCGACGGAGTGATCGCCGTAGTGCGAGCGAAGAATTGACGTTGACCTCACGGGCTGTCGCCCTGTTCCCGAGCACCACCACCCTCGAATCAAACCAAGGGCGGTTCGCCATCGTCACAGTTATCGGTGGCACCGGCGCAGCGCCTGAATCTGCAAGGGAGAGCACATGAATCGGTCGAGGAAGGTTCTCATTACCGCCGTGACCGCCGCCGTCCTGCCTCTCGTCACCGCGGTCTCCGCCAGCGCGACCGACGACAACACCTTCGACAGCAAAGCCGAATGCGAACAGGCGATTCCGTACCTCCGGCCTGAACTGCCATATAACGACGATGAGACGTTCCAGAGCCTGAAGTACTGCCGCATGGGCTTGGACCGCAAGTGGCACATCACGAACTCCTGATACTCCGCACCGCTATACGTGTTATCCGCATCGGAACCCCTACGCAAGGACGAAAGACAATGAAACGCACCATCATCGCGGCCGCTGCGGCCGCTGTTCTCGCCAGCTTCGGCCTCGCCGGGCAGGCGTCCGCGCAGACGTACGGACCCTTCGAAAGCTCGGAAGAATGTGTCGAAGCCTACGACTGGGTTCAAACGAATCCCGACGGTGGCGGCAGCGGCGAAAGCCAGCCGAGCGAGGAGGAGTTCGATTCCCTCGGCGATGGCAACAAGGAGCTGGCCCCGAACGGCTACACCGAGTACTGGTCCGAGGAACCCGACAGCATGGTGACCGTCTGCTACCTCGGTGACGACGGCTACTGGTATTTCACCGTCTAGATCACCCGAACCAGCGGCCACCTAGAGGTCGATGCCGGTCACTGACCACGGCGTTGGACCGGCACCGAATTCTCTGTCGTAGTGCGCATTCACTTCACTGGCACTCCCCCGTTCGAGGACGCTTCACCGTCCCTGCGGATGCCTCGGAGCGCGGCAGTGTTCCTTCGCGCGCCGGGCGCCGCAGGGTCAATACGTTGCCACTGTCTTGCTGTACGCGAGGTCGCAAAATAGTGGTGAACGAGCGAACTCAACCGGTGCCGCACCGCGCGCCAGCTGCGCATCCCGCCAATACCATCGACTACCGCATGCACCGGACGGAGTATCCAGCCGTCGGGGATCTGGTAGGTGGCACCGGGAACGTGCCCGGCCGATGACGCTTCGTGCCGCGAGGAGATTGGCGACCGCCCGCCGCGATCGCCGTGCGCCAGCTGGACTTCGGCGAGCCCGTCGAGGGATTGCGATCTTCGTTCTCGTCGACATCTCGTCGACCGCCACCATCCACCCGAACGCGCGGGGTACCGGCCACGAGTACTGAACACACTGCCATTCCACATCAGTGGCGGGTCGGGGCCGGAAGGCCTGACCCGACCCGCCACTCAACAACCCAGGATCAATCAGCATCCCAACACCGGGACAATAACGAACGGAAAAGCCCACATGAGCGACAACATTGGCAACGAGAGCGTCAAAAGCAACAGCCTTCGTGCCCTCGGCAAAGGCTCCAGTCAGGCGCGAGCACGACGCGCTGCCGCCGGTATCGTCATGGCGACTATTGCTGTAGTCCTTCAGATCTCGGCCGCAACTGCTGGCAATGCCGAGCCCGGATCCGGTGGCCGCGCCGTTCCTGCCCCCCCGGCTATGAATACAACCCGAATGACTCGCGTCCAAAGATTCACGACTACTGCAGCTACACGGGCAACGGCTTCAGCGGAGCCCACCCGGTGGACTGGCCGGGTATCACCGACGCGGACTTTCGGGGCGCCTGCGCCAAGCACGATATGTGCTACGAACGCGGCTCAGACCTTCCCAAGTGCGACGATCAGCTGTCCTGGGACCTCGCAGCCGAATGCCTGGAAAGCTTCCCCGGCAAAGGCGCGACGTACGCAGCTTGCCTGACTCACCGCGACAACATGATGGCCCTAGTCCGGCTCGCGGACTGGCGTCCCTGGAACTGACACGCCGACCGGGCCCGGCGTCGGAGCCCCCTGCAGCGATCCGCAGCGACTCTTCTCGGCCCGAGTTTGTCGCGCTGCGTTCAGGAAATCCTTCGGCTGACTCAAGCACACCTCGGCGCTCCCACCGAGATCGCGACCGGGCGTTAGACCCGCTCGAGGGCAATGCCGACAAGTCACACCGTGCAGGTCTCTTCGCACACGTGTGGCTTGTCCAAATCGGCGATATCGTCATCGTCGAGAACGCGAGCGAGCGCATCGAACAACAGCGCGTAGCCCTCGCCGGTCCACGGTTGGCCTTGGCGGGCCGGTCGGTCGGTGGGTAGTCATCGAATCCCCTCGCATCCCTCGTGGGCATCGGGCCGGGTCGGCCAGAGAACAGGAGCAGGTATTCCCTTGGTGGCCAAAGAAATCCGACCGATACCCGCATGCCACCACACCATCATCAGCCAGCCGACCGACACCAAGCATCGAGATCCGTCGGTGACTGGGTCCGGTGCGCGGCCCACGCGCCGACGCCAATGAAGAAGCGGTGTACTGGCCCTCGCGGGTGTGAAGTGCTGGAAGTTTTCCGGACACCACACCCGAGAGCATGCAAGGGCCGATATCGCACGTTATATTGAGCTGCGTTACAATCAGATCCGGTTGCATTCGACGCTGGGCTACCGCACGCCCAACGAGGTAGAGTCCGAATGGTTCGGCCGTATCCGAGTGGCGTGAGAAACCATAAATATCACTGTCCGAAGAACTTCCAATTCATTCGGATCAGCCGTCCGCCAAGCTAATTCGGTTTGTCCTTGTGTCCGTTCTCGCTGTAGTTGACAGTATTCGCATTATTTCTGACAGTCTCCGCAACCGCGACGCATGTCGTGTTGCGGCTGACAGAGTGAGTGCGTTGCTGCTCTCTGACGCTATCCCGAAACTCGGTTCAATCATCGGCAGCCAGACCGGCCCGCCACCCGCGATCCTCCGGGCCCAATGGACGCGGATATCGGCGGCCGCCATCGATCACGAAGCCCGTGTGCGCGAAATCGCCGCCGAAGTCCGCGCACAAGCTGTTCGTACTCACCGCGCGTCCCAGCGGGCGAATAGCGCCGACCAGTGGACCGCCGTTGTCACCTGTCCCCCGCCGGAGTCGCCGCAGAACGCGGAATCCGGCGCGCGCAGACCCGTCCTGTCACCGAGCCCGGACCCGACTTCGAGTCCACCCCGCAGGTCGATGTCGCCGTGGACCCGGATCACGGCGTCGACGTATGGGACATCGGAGCCGATATCCCTGGTGGGGGTCGGTGGCCGGTGAAACAATGTCTCGCAGGGTAGGTGACACCGATATCAGCGCATGGGGCCGAACGCTGTACACGCGCACTGACCGCCGTACATGAGGAGTAGTCAAGATGCGAGTGGCCTGGTGGCACCGGGTGTGGCATTCTCTCGACCTCATCGAACCGATGACGGTACGTCTAGCCACCAATGTCGCTCAGGCTGAAGGATGCTCAAACTCTGAGGACATCGCGGCCGAGGTGATGGCCTACGAGGTTCGCCCGGTCCAGGCAGACACGATCCCTCTCGGCTGCGTCGAGGAACTCGCGGCCTGCCGGCGGAAACCCACGACGGACGCAGTTCCACAGCCGCTTGTCATCCGCGGCACAGAGGTTGCGGCGCTGTCGGCGACAGCGCGCGCATTGATCTGTCAGCAGATGATTCACCGGCGCCTCGACCTGCCCACCGACTACGCCCGGCTGTAAGTGCCGATACTGGTACGTATCGACGCCGCGTCATGGCGCGGTGAATCGGTGACTGATTGGGTGACCACGCAGGTTCGTCGGATGTATCGGGTCCCGCACCGGTTGCCGAAGCCAGGCATTCGTGCGCTGGTCGCAGATGGCCTAGTGGTTCCTGTGATCGACCGCGTCGACCACTGGATGAGATCACAGATCTGAATACCGCATCAGCTCTGCTGGAGGCGGCCAACCGGCCTCCATGGATTTCTCGCGGTGTTGTGATCACGTGCCAGACAAGTCTTTTCGACCAACTACGCGACAGCCACCGAAACGGTGGTTCCCCGACTACGAACTGGCTCGCACGTTCGAGTGTCTTCTCCCACGCGGCGGCAAGTTCGCGGGTGGTGACCTCGCAGGCACAAAGGATCCGCTCGATGGTTCCCCATCCCGCGGGGACTGCCCCCCCGGTTCGGTTGACTCAAACCCTGGGACAGGTCAGCGAGTCAACCGAACTCGGGGCAGTCCCAACCCCATTTCGGCAACTTTCCTGAAATATCGATGAGGGGGACTCGTTCGGGCCCTGCCGCAATCACATACCGCGACGACGTGGTCGCCGGGCCGCACTGGCGGGTTTTATGCGACGGCGTGCGGACGCAGCAGTCTTGCGGGAAGCGGGTGAACGCGGCGCAGGCGTGGTGGTTGGGGACGGCGCAGATGCAGAGGTAGCGCTGCGGTGGCGCGACTGGGCCTCTTTGATTCGAGTGCGCAGTTCGCGGGCGAAGTTGGCCAGGTTTTCGTCGCGGCCAGGGTAGTTGGGTATCGGCCGGAATTGGCCCGTGTAGGGCAGGTCGGTCAGTGCGCGGAACTGCCGGTTCTGGGATGCGGGTTGGGGATTGGGATGGCGGTCCAGGATCCACGTGCGGGTCTGGCGGCGGCCGTCAGGTGCTGTATCGGCGATGCGGAAACGGCGGGTTTTTGGTGTGGGTCGTGGGTCGGGGAGATGGTCGAAGATCCAGATATCAGCGCGGTCGCGGAGTTCACGTGCGGTGTCGGGGACGAGCAGTAGCGAGGCTCCCAGGTCGTTGCCGTTGTCGGTGGCGATAGCGGCGATCAAGGCGGTGGTATCGAGGCGGTGGGCGGCGGCGAGGGCCATCGTGTCCAGCAGGGCATTCCAGTGTCGGGAGTTGGCAGCTAGTCGGTACAGGACCGCCGGCATCGCGCGGTAGAACGTGCGCTCGGTGTGGGTGTCGGCGAGTTGTTTGACGTAGGCGTGGTAGTCGGCGTGCATACGGGCCAGGCGCTCGGCGGTCACCGGCGCGGGCCGACGACGGGCGTCGGCTTCTTGTACAAGCTCTGGCCTGGTGATCAGGAGCTCGAGGGTGTTGATCCGCGTGATGAAAGCACTCGAGTCATAACTACCGGTAGCAGTAAGGGTTTCGGCCTGGCCGAGAACGATGGTGGGGTGGTGGAGATGCTGGCTCTCGTCGGAGTCCGGGCGATGGTGGGCCGCGACTGGCGGCACATTCTGACGCGTCGTGGTGTCGGGGAGGGTGGTGTCGGCGGTGGGGCTGAGGAGTCGTCGCCGCAGTTCACGTGCGTAGATGACCAATTCGGTGTCCATGCCGGACCACGGGGTGGGCACCGGGAGGAAGGGGCCTGAGTACGGGGCATCACGTAAAGCGCGGAACCGTTGTGCGGCGGGTGTGGTCATGACCGGAAGTGTGTTGAGGCGATCGATGGTGTCGGTGATGGCGTGAGGATCTGTGGTGGTGAGGGTTTCGACGGGGGCGACGGTGATCAGGTTGGGGATTGGCGCGAGGCGTTGTTGGATCCAGCGGTCGGCTCGCGCTCGGAGTACGGCGGCGGTGTCGCGGGCGGTGGCCAGGGATTCGCCGAGGTCTTCGCAGTTGTTGGTGGCGATGGCGGCGACGAGTTCGCCGGTGTCGAGGCGGTGGGCGTCGGCGAGCGCGATCGTATCGAGCAGGTCCTGGTATTTCGGCGAGTGTTTGGCCTCATGGGCGAACAGGACGGGAAGTGCTCGGGTGAGCAGAAATTCGCCGCGGGCATCGGCGAGAAGTTGGTAGGCGTGCTGGTAGTTGACGCGCACACGGTGGTCGGCGGCGGCTTGTTCATCGCGCATGATGTCGGTCGCGGAGCGGTTGTCGTCCTCGCGCGCCAGCACGCGGGCAAAGCAACGGAAGGGTTCTCGAGGGTCATCGGGCTGTTGATCGCCGGAGAAGTCGATGAGGGCGTCGGTGGCCAGGAATAGTTGGTTGAGGTCGGTGCCGCGAGTGAGACCGACGTAAGCGAGAGCGCGGCCGAGGGTGTCGTCGAGCAGGGTGTAGGCGTGGCGGACGGTGATGCCTTGGGAGCGGTGGATGCTGGCGGCGTACCCGAGTTCGACCTCGTGGGCGACGTAGCCCGGGGGCAGGGTGACATGCCCCCGGTGGCCGATTCCGGTGACGGTGACAGATCCGTCTCTATGGATGCGATGGATATGCCAAAGGTCGCCGTTGTCCACCTGGGTACCGTGACGGTGCCCGCCAAGGATTTTCAGTCCGGGGTTGTTGAGGCGGGTGACGATGGCGTCGCCGAGGTGACCGGTGTGGTTGTCGGACAACAGGATTCCTCCGCCGTCGTGGCGGACGCGGCCGGTGCCGAGGTGGATCGCTTGGGCGGCGGTGTTGAGTGCGGAGACGTCGGCAAGGGTGGCGGCGATCATGACCGAGGAGATTCCCGCGTCGGTATCGGCCAGGTGCGCGGACAGGATCGCCGTACGCAGTTGGTCACTGAGGCCGTGGGTGACGCGGCCGTGGCTGTCGTAGAACTCCCACGCGTGCTTGGCGTTGCCCGCCCGCACAGCCAGGGTTGCTTCGGCTTCTGCCGGGTCGGTGAAGCGCACCAGCTCCGTGAGTGCTGGTGCGCGGTTGTCGCGGGCGATCGTGGCGATGATGCCGCCGGACTCGACCGCGGAGAGTTGTGCGGGGTCGCCGACGCCACGGATCACCGCGCCGTGGGTGTCGGCGAGGGTGAGCAGGGCATCGAGGTCGAAGGTCGCGGCCATCGCCGCTTCGTCGAGCAGAAGCATCGCCCCAGGCGTGATCCCAGTGGGCACACCATGACGGGCTTGGGCGAGGAGTTTGTGGATGGTCCGGGCCGGAACACCGAGACTCGCGGACAATTCCCGAGCTGCCGAGGCCGACGGTGCCAAGGCGATGACATCGCGCCCGGCGTCACGCCAGGCCGTGGCAACGGCTTGCATGGCGGTGGTCTTTCCGCTGCCAGCGGGCCCGATCACGACGGCGAGTTTCGTTGGGGCGGTGCATAAATAGCGCGCAATCTCACGCTGTCCGGGGTTGAGAGCGCGGACGCTGCTGAGTTGGATTCGCTCGATCGCCGAGTCGACTTCTCGGGCGGTGAGGATGGCGGCGGTCGGGGTGCGGGCGGCGTTCAGGAGCCGGATTTCGGCATCGAGGACGGCATGGCTGGTCCAGCGGGCAGTGCCGGTAGTGGTGAAAACGCTCTC
>NZ_BDCE01000056.1 GCF_001613345.1 Nocardia uniformis NBRC 13702
GGCCGGGTCATAGATCGCGCGCCGATGTGCGAGAACGGTGGCATCGATGCGGTCGAGCAGTGTCTCGTCGGGCCCGGATGCCAGCCGCATCGACAGTGTGCGGGCGGCGTCAGCGGCTGCCTCCGTCGTGCCGAATTGGTATCGATTGAGTTGGGCAGCGATGGCTTGCTGCTGGTGTAGCGGTGTGGCGGTGAGCAATTGGGCGCCGCCACCGAGCCCGACACCGATCTCGACAATGGCGTCGGCGGGATCGAACGGCCGGGGTGCGTTGGGATGGTTGTGTGCCCACACCATGTCGTCGACGAACTGTTGCCCGCCACGACCGCGGCCGAACAGGCAGCGGAACCGCCCATCCCACTCGTCGACCATCTGCCGCAACGGTTTCGGTAGCGGTTTGCCCGCACGGGTCTCCAAGGTGGCCTGCTGGGCGAGCCGGTACTGGGTGACCTTGTTCGGGGTACGGCCGTGCGCGGCATGATAGTCAGCGACCAGGTGCTCGAAGCGCGCAACAATGACGTCGCGGCGGGAGAATTCGGCGATCATTTCCTCGCTGATGCCGACCACTTCCAGGACGGGTTGTTTGCCTCGGCCGCGGGTACGTTCCTCGAACCGTAACCCCATGCGCCGCTTCAACTTCCCCACAATGGTGGCGTTGTAGCGGCACGACATCGACACCGCCGCCGCGTACAACGCGCGGGCATCGAGGGCCGACCACTTGCCGTCCGAGCCGAGTACCTTGTTGGAAATCACCGCGTGGGTGTGGGGATTCATGTCCCCGGCACGGTTATCGAAGTGGGTGAACGCGGCGATGATCAGCCCGGTCGCATCGATCTGCATGACACCGTTCGCGCCACGGCGGGTCACCGCGTACCGGGATTCGGCGAACTCCAGAACCTCCTGCACGGCCTCGAGGTGGCATTGCCAGATCTCACGACGCACCGCATCGGACCCGAGTCCCCACAAGATGCTGATGGACTTTTGTGGGGTGAACACGCAGTCGAACCCGGCCACCGCCTTGCGCGTGGCGGCCTTTTCGTCAGCGAGGGCCTGATCGATCTCGGCACGATTGGGGACACGGCCGAGCACACCGGTGAGGTGCTCACGGGCGGCATCGGTGCGCAGGATGGTGCGCTCATCCCAGTCCGGTCGCCGCCGCTGCGCGAAGGTGAATTCGTCGATCTTGCGGTCGTGAATGTCGCGAATAACTGAGGGTTCAGTGGCGAATTCGTAGAACATCCGGCCGATCTGAGCGGCCTCGACAGCCTGTTTCGCGGTCTTCCCGTCGGCGATTGCGGCCGCGATGATGGCGTCGGCGTCGGGGTGCAATCCCTCGCCGAACAATGCTTGCATTTGCGCTTCGGTCACCATGCCAGACAAACCGAGTGCGGCAGCCCCTTTGCCCATCCACACCCCCGGCGGAGTGCCGTGCTCGACGTAATAATCGGTGAGGTCACGGGTGCGATCACGCAGGCGATCACCGCTGGCCACTTGCCTGGTCAGATACTCATAGCCGTCGCCGGCATGCAGTCGATGAAGCGTCATCACCTCATCGAAAATAGCGCGAAATGGGAGCCCTTAAAAGACATTACCCGCGAGTAGCATTGGCAATGCAAGAGGTGTGTCAGTGAATAGAATAAAACCCATATGGGATGTTATGACAGAAGATTTGAAGGGGTTGAGAAATGTGTGATGGAGATGGGATTGTGGAAATTTAAATAGGCAATGAAGGAATCGATGATTGGTGCGAGAACGGCCGCCGGAGGGCCGCTCACGCGGGACGCACGAAGGGAGGTCCGCGATGGCCGATGAAGGGAATGCGCGGAAGTGGGCGCACGGGGTGATGGCGGAAATGCTGGCCGAACAGGCGCGACTGGTGCGCGCGAACGAAGCGGACCTGGTGGCGTTCGGCAAGCACTCCGGGCGACTGAGCAGGGCGGCAGCTCGCCGCGATGCCACCATCGCGGCCGCGACGGCGCGATATGAGCGAGTGGAGGCCGAAACCGAGGCGGCAGCGGGCACGGCGCTGGCGCGGCTGCACGAGAGAGGCATGAACGAATCGCAGTTGTGCGCGATCACCGGACTCGGGGCCGGACGAGTGCGACACCTGTTACGCGCGGCGCGGCCCGGCCCCGAGTCAAGAGAGGAACCGGGAACCAGGGCGCGGACGTCACCAGGTGTCGTCGTGGGCGAAGGTAAGGGTGGAACTGGGGATCATCCAGCGCAGGCCGGGCAGGCCGAAGATGCGCAGCGCGATGGGCGAGGCCCACGCTCCATGCTTGAACGCCCACGCCCAATGCCCGGCCAACCAGATAACGAGCCCGAGCCCAAGCCACGGCAGCCGCCCGGGAATCGAGCGGGCCGGAGCCAAGATGATCGCCAGCAGTGAGTCGATCACCAGCAGAAACCCCGCGATGCGGGCGAGGGTGGGAAATGCCCACCACAGCAGCAACACAGCGAGCACGGCAATAGCCGCGATCCAGATCAGGCCCATGGCCGGGACTCCTTCCTACACAGCGGCGGGCATAGGGCGGGTGTATTCATTGCACGCCCGTACCCGCTGGTAGGTGTGCGTGTTCGTGGAACCGGCGGCAACGACTCGCCGCGGCGAAGTCCCAGAGCGGTCGTAGTAGCGGGCGCAGCCGATCAGGCGCTCCTGGTGCTCACACAAGGCGTGGATCGCCATGGCGTCGAGCAGGTCGTCACGGGCGATCGTCAACTCGCGGACCTGACGCGACAGAGCCAGCAACAGGAACCAGAGCGCTGGGGGAAGCACCCCATCGGTGGCGAGCGGTTCACGGGGGAAAGGGTGGGCAGACATCGAAAGCCACCTCCGGTCAAGGCAGGAACGAGCGAGGGAGCCGCGAGCGCGACTCCCTCGACAAGCGGTACGGAGCAAAGGTCAGAAATCGGGCTGATCGCCCACACCGGCTCCGACGAGGGACCGATCACCGCGGCGCGCAGCTGGCTGCTCCTCCCCCGCGGCCTCGACGGTGTTTACCTGCGCGGCGGTGAACCGCAACGACATCGCGATATCGTCGACCATCAACTCGGTGATCCACTGGGTGACACCGTTGCGATCCTCGTAGCTGCGCTGACGAAGCCGACCGGTGACGATCACCCGCACGCCCTTGGCGAGACTGGCCGCGACGTGATCGGCCATGTCTCCCCAGACCGCGCACCGCATGAACACCGCCGCACCGTCACGCCACTCATTGGACGCGCGATCGTAGACACGCGAATTCTGTGCGACGGTGAGATTGGCGACGGTCTGGCCACTGGGCAACAGTTTGCGCTCGGGATCGGCGGTGAGGTTACCGACAACGGTGAGCGTGATTTCTCCAGCCATGACAATGCACTCCTCGAATGAGAAACGGAATGGATTGACCGCCAACCCCTCCGAACCCCGATACGAGAAACCGTGATCGGGTGGTGCCCGGAGGGCTGGCGATCTGTGGCTCCGCCATCAGGGGCGGACCGGGCCCGCAGGGCCGGCGGGGGTTCTGTGGGGCGGGGTGGGATCGCCGCGCTCTTTGCGGCGACCTGAGCGCAGCGAAGGCTTGTCCCGCCCCGTCCCACAGGTTCATCGGCGGGCACCCGGTCCGCCCCTGATCCCCTGGGGGCAGATCGCCGGGACTCCGGGATACACCCGATGACCCGCTCACCTATCCGTTTCCTCTGTGCGGCACTGGAGTCGCAGGGTAGAGAGCGAAACGTGTCCGTGTTGGGCGCATTGTCGAATGTTGGTACGACTGGCGGATTTCTTTTGTTGGCTATGTTGAGTCGGGCGGGGGGTGAGCGGCGGTGCTGCATACGGCCTGCGTACCCGCCCGACTGCCTGTGTCCGGTGTACCGGTCACTAGATGATCTACCAATGAGCGAGTTAGATCCTGTCCTCCACCGTGTGATCGCACTCGACGCTCCATGGGTTCCGCAAGTTCGGCAGGAATCGAACCTGCGACCTAGGGATTAGGACAAGGCATCGCTACTCGACGCAACGGTGTTCTGTCAATCGCAACCCAAAACTGTTGACCCGCTGCGCATTTGGTCGGTTGGTGGCAACCTTCGGCAACGGAACGCAATTTCGAAGAGTCTTGCCGGGCAGGCAATTTGTTGGGGTTTAGATGGGTGTTATAACGCTGTCGTTCGGGGGCGGGTTGACGTTGTCATGCCGCACTCGTACACAGGCGAGATGGACATCCTGACCTTCTCGATGCGAACGACGGCCTGGTCTGTTTTTGAGGGTTGCGTATCGCGTTGGATCTGTAGGTCGGCCTGGATCTTTGCCGGTTGGTCGCGTTGGGCACCGTTTGGGTTTCTAGGTTGTGCTGCGGACGGATTGCGGACGGGTGTGCGGGTATGGGTGCCAAGATGCTGTGGTGGTAGATGACCGGACAGAGTCGGACGACACGCCAGACGGCCAAGATGACGCGTGGCGCGAGCTCACTAGCTGGGAGCGTGCCAGTGCCTCGATAGCGGGTGTGCTGATGGCCGCAGCTGGGACGGCCTCGGTGTTCCTATCGGATAACCAAGCCGGTTCTGCGGTGCTGGTCGTCGTATCGGCTGTGCTCCTTCTGATCGGTATCCAGGGCACGCCGTTGTCACGATTTGGGGCCGGGGACAACAGCGCCAAGTTTGAGCGGGGGCGCGTGGTTGGCAAGCTCCTGGAGAAGGGAAGACATCAGGCCGACAGCGAGGCAGCGCGCGCATATGTGGACGCGGCGTCTCAGATTGCGCCAGGTATCGAGAACTCGGTCCAAGCCCGCAGTCTGCTTTATGAAACTGAAGTGAAACTGGCGCTCCAACATGTGATGGGACCAACCAAAGTCGTTTCTCGCGACGATCGATTGGGAGACGACGGACTCGACTTCACTATCAGGACAGGTCCGACCGGCCGGGTCGATGTGATCGTGAAGTACACCCACCGCCACGGAACGGCTGGTCGATGGATGTTCGACCTACTGGCCAAGGGCCGATCACGTATGGTCCCGTGGCTGCTCGTGGTGAATGAGACGTCCGATGCTGCTGTCGAAGAGGTGCGCAGCCGTATTGCTAACGATGAGGGTCTTCGGGGACGAGTTGAGATCGTGGTTTGGAGGGGGCCGCAAGACAATGGTCAGTTGAAGGCCGCGATAGATCGTCTCCGGTTCGATGAGCTTCCGAGGGACTAGAAATCACCGCTTTATGATCTCTAGATTCGTTACGAATGGAACACTGACCAACTGTCGACGTGCGACAGTCATCGAACGGTTTAAGGTTGCTGCTCCGACTGTCGATGAGACTTGCTGGTGCTGTCATCCTTCATTCCACTTCTCCGGCCTTTGATTTCGAAGGGTGGTGGCATTGGGTACGTTGGCCGATTCAGGGCTGCTGCATATGAACACGTACCGCTTGGTGATTCAACGCCCCTCAACCTGAAACCACTGAGTAATGGGTCTCGACCCTGCCACCCTGCGGATTATCCGGCCTTGTGGTCATCCATCCTGGCTAAGTGACTCCTCAAGCCGGGCAAATAATGCGGTGATAGCCGCGTGCTCCGCAGCCGGGGACATACTGGGTGAATTTCTATCAGGCTCGTTGTCATCAGGCTCGTCCGCTTCTTCGGCTCGCTCATGGATGCTGTCGGCCGCGCGAGCATAAAGGTCTTTGAGGCCTGGGTTCCATGCACCCATTGCTTCCGCTGACTGTCGGATGCTATAGAGCTCATCTTCATCCTCGATATCGGTTGGATCGATGAGCTGTCCATTGATACATTCTTCGCAAGATGCTACGAGTTTCTGGTTAATATGTGATGGAAATGCCTCAGGGGTCATAGTTCTTAGCTTTGCCAGTTCTGACCATGCATAGGTGTAGTTGGCTTTGGCGAGACCATCCCGCGCGGCCTCGATGACATGCAGCGACACTGGGTAGCCAGCTTGGCGAAGCGCATTGATCAATTTCACCGGCCGACTGGGGTCCCTCACGTGGTTTCGCCACCCTGAAGCCGTGGCATCAAGCTTCTCCTCGAACCAAGAACTGAGTGCAATTCCTCCTTCTGTCGACAGCAGACTATGAACGAAGACGAGTCGATCCTCGTAACGAGTCGGTTCTCGCCACTTGTGTTTGCGGGTGCTACCGCTCCAGCGAACGTCCCCCCACGCAGGGTTCTTACTCTCGAAGCACCGCTGCACGCCGTTCAGCAGTGCTGTGCGGACCAGTGCGCGTACCTTCTCGGCCGATTTCAGCCGGCCATACAACCACATCAACTGTTCGAAGAATACTGCGCTGTTGATGGCTGCCATTGCTACGTCTGGATTGCGGGCCAGCCAGTTTGCGACGAAATCTTCCACCGAGGGGTTAACAACAGCAATAAATGTTTCTTCTGACTGTTCACTGCTCCGCAGGAATGAATCATCTAATACGCGCAGCGCTGAGCGGAAGTCGTGCTGGGACGGTGCATCGCCCCTGAAAGCGAGCAAGGATTCGAATGCGCACCGCGCATCATCGACAACGATCGGTGTGCCGGTAATCGCCACGGCGATAAGTAACGCGCGGCCGTGCTCGTCCAATTGCTGCGTGAACGCCCGCTCCCAGATCCGATCGGGGTTGTCGAGAACCCCTAGCGCGAATGCGAGATAGTCAACCCGGGACTCAGCATCGAGACCTGGTCCGGTTAGGCCGGTGATGTACTCGATAAGCCGAGGGTTGTAGTTCGGGTGATCAATGATCGTCAGGTATGCGTCGTCGTCTAACAGCGCGCGGCGAACGGTGTCAGTTGCTTCTTTGGAGTGCCAGATGTGGTTATAGAAGATCCGAGCTCGATCGAATCGGGTGTAGGCCGACAGCTCGAGCAGGAACCGACGTATCGGGAGGCCAGCCAGTTCGAGTTCCTCATACCATGAGACTGCCTGCTGCAAGATATGCTCACGAGTAGTGAGCACCAGCAGATTGTTGGCACTGGACGAACAGCGCCGCATAAAGGAGGCAAGACGCTTATCTTCATTCTTTGCTAGTCGATCTTGCAAAAATGTGCTACCCAGGAAATCGTCGTAGTAGAACGCTCGAGCATCGTGGTCATTGACGATTTCGAACGCCTCATCGATATCGGTGGACACCTCGATAGGTTTATAGCCATCCACTGCGGCATCGGCGAGGAGCATTCGGGCTAATGTGGTCTTCCCGATCCCTGGGGGGCCAGAGATGACCAGGACTCGCTCGGCCCGCAGCCTCTTTCGAGCTTCCCAGAAGGATTGATTCTCGACGTAGCGGGGCAACCACGCATTGATCTCCGTGTGCAGCTGGCGGCTGCGAGCCCATGTCGCAGCATGGAGCCGCTCGTCCAGCTGAGCTGCGCTGGCCAGCCATAATTTGATGTGCGCGCGTTCTACTTCCGGATGACGATTAAGCAGTCCTTCAAGGTCGTCCGCACCGAGAACTTGGTCGTCCCTGCTGATCCATGGCGACAGGATCTTGGCGAGGTCCGACTTCCTCCGTGGGGTTAAGGACTGACTTGTTACGAACCGGTACTGCCAGGTGCTGAGGCTAAGCGCTGCCAGGCGTTTGGCCTCAGCCGCGGCGGCTGATTTGAGCTGTGGATACGTGGATTTCAGCATGTGCTTGCATTGGATGATGTCCAGGCCTGTAGAAGTCAGCCTGCGCAGGTCCACTCCTTGGTCAGCGCCTCGTGCGAATGCCTCGTACACGACGTCATCCTCAGCGCCTAGGAGATCTGCAATGAGCAGTTCGAAGTCGTGATCGGACAACGAGTCGTAGCTGCGCACTGGATGAGCTTAGTTTGCGCGACGGTGATCGATGCCAGTTTGCTGGCAACAGCAATCGAGGACTCGCGCAGCCACGTCCTGTGAGACAGATCGAGCCAGTACCACTTGCTGCTTTTGCCGTCGTGAACTCAATATTGGTTGCACGATGGCGTCATCCTTTGTCGGTCGTAGTGACACCAGTGACACCAGTGACGGCGCAGAATGCTCAAGGCGGCGATCGTCGTTTACCGCCGATCCGAACACGAAGCGACTGCGAGCGGGCGACAAGGACGACGAGGAGAACGGCGGCAAGTCCGGCCGCACACCGCAACGGCGCGCGTTGCGGTGCACACCGGCACGGCGTGTGCAGGCGACGCAGAAACCATCGACGCGGGAGCCATCCTGTGCGGCGTATGCCGCGAGTCGTTCAGTGCCCGCGCATCCAACTGATTGACGACTAGGCATCAATCAGTTGCACGACTTCAAGAACGATTTGGTTCCGGGCGGGGGAGTGTTTTCGATGTGACAGTGCCTTGGGGATCGAGTCCGGCTATCAAACGTATTGTCGGCGGCCCGATATCCGACCAGTCGAATGCCTGTGTGGCACGAAAGATGTCCGCCTCGGCGCCCGGTGTCCACTCGGGCGTGGAGGTGGCGAACACCAGCTCGTCTGCTTCGAGCCAGACTGCGGCCTGACACTTCTTGGAGACCTCGGCTTGACGTTGGTTGGCGTTCTTTCCCGAGAGCTGGGCGGCGCTCTTGGCTTCGGCGATGGTTCGGATGCCGCCTTGGTATGCGACCAGATCCAGCTCCACTCTGGCCTTGCGGTTGCCGACGAGTTCGACTTCGGTGAGGTCCTGGTATGGCCCGAGCGAGCGCTTTTCGTGAGATAGGTACGCTGCCAAGGCGATCGGGACGTCGCCGTGGTCACCGAGGAGTTGTCTGCCGACTGGATGCAGGTCGTAGTACCAGCGAGGTTCTTGCAGCGGCAGGTTCCAGGCTGGTTGGTTCAGTTCGTTGCCCGTGTCGCAGCGTTCACACGTCCAGCGCTGGCCCAGTCGGTCGACGGGCTGGAACTGTAGTTCGGTGCACAGAGCACATTGGAGAACGAGGCCGCGGCGAATCACCCCTGCCTGCAGTGCCGCGTCAAGGCGGTGCCTGACATCGGTCTCGGCGGCGTCTGCCGACAGGTTGTGAAAGCCCGAGAAGTTCAGGACCCCGTAGTGTGCTCGGATTCTGACGCCTTCGTCTTTCGGGTAACAGGCGGTTGAGCTTTCCTGTTTGGCGTCCATTTTCCGTAGGGCCGGCAGTAGCGGTCCAGCGAACAGGTCCACTACCGCGTCGCGGCTGCCGAACATGCGTGCCAGCTGCGCGGTGCGGTGCCCTGCGGGGCTCAGTCTGCTGGTGAGATTGTGTTGGGCTAGTTTCGCGTCGACCCAGTCCGGCAGGCTCAGGTCGCGGAGTTTGGGGCGGGGGAGCCGATTGAGGGTCGGGATGCCGCCCAGGACAAGGTCGTATCGTTTCGACGGATACGAGGGTCCGTGTCTGCCACTGCGGACCAACGTGACTGGCAGCTCACCCTCGGAAGCTAACAGCTCGCCAGTGGTCATGTCCCCACCCTCGATCGATCGATCGTCCAGCCAGGTGATATCGACGTGCCAGGTGATGTCGTCGTGGGAGGCCACCTGTTTGTTCTCGAGTAGGGGCGGGGGTAACGGTGTCAACATCGTGCGTGTTCCGGTGGCGTCGACCTCGATCGGAATGTTGAGCGGGTCGTCGAACTGCTCGATTACCGCGAGTTGTTTGGTGGAGCGTCGAGGCCAGGTCAAGTCCTGAGCCGTGAGAGCTTCGCTGATCTCGGCCGGATTCTGGTCTCCGTTCGGCCAGTCCCGCACCTTGGCCCTGAAGCGCTCCAGTTCCGAGTCCACTTGCGCCGCAGGCATCGATGCCGAGGTCACCGTGACCGTGGCAGGCCTGTAACGCGAGTGGTAGAAGATCTTGGTCAGGGCATCGACAAGCGCGCCCGGCATAGCGTCGGGGTCACCGCGCAGGGAGCTGGGAAGCCACACTCCGTGCCCGTAGATCAGCTGCCATAGCCGAGCTAATGCGAAGTCCTCCGCCGAGTCACCCACGACCAACAAGGTCCGATGCTGCGCCTCGTCCATCAACGATATCTCGCACAGGCCCGTGGCGGTGTAGCCCCATGCAGAGCCGATGTCCGAGAGGGCGGCACCGTCGAGGGGAAGGCGTGCCAGGAAGTCGGGCGGAAGTGTCCGGGTCCCAGTTAAGAATTCGATGAGCCGCTGCCGGGTGCGCTCGTCGAGGGCGGGCTCGGTGGCCGCCGGATTCGGTGCATCGACCAGACCGGCATGGGAGGCGACGGCCACTGCGAGCAGGCCGCCCCAATTCGGGGGGCATTGCACGCAATTGAGGACCGCCACGCCTGGCATGGAGTTTACGTCCGGAAACTCTGCCTTGGGGACGCCGAAACGGTGAGTGACTTCTCTGCGGCTGTCGACGCCGACGCGTTTGTACGGCGAGCACACCGCCGCCACCTGATCACGAGCCTGTGCATCAAGCCCGATATGCACGTCCAACATATTGTGGTCCGCCGTCAACGCCTCCCACCGGGCACGGCCTGTTAAGAGCTGCCCGTCCGGGCCGCCTATCTCCAGGGCTCCGGGCAGGAAATATTCGTAGTCGAGGACTTCCCGGGGGAACGTCACGACGTAGTCCGGGTCATAGGTTCGGCATGCACGCAGAAGGGCGGGCGCGACGTGGCCCTCGTGATGGGGTATAAGCGCGAATCCTGTTCCGCCCCATGTCATGTTGGCAAGGTGAAGTGCCCGGCGGGCCCAGTACGACCAGTGCTCTCCACCGTCGAAAACGATCGCGACGCGCGCAGGGCGAAGGCCTCGCCGGACAGTGGAGTAGGCAACCGTCGTTGGTGAACCCATCCGGCAACCCAACCACAGGCTGCTGTTGTCGGGTAGCGGATTTGGTCGGCCGCCGTCGCGGCCGACAGCGCTGCTCGCCTGTGAGAACCTACGGCCCGGCCATGCGAACCTTCCATGGGCCCTAGCCAATTGCCGGAGCCGGTCCTCGTCCACGCGAAGAGCGTGCCGGGAACACGTCCGGTCACTTCAAGCCCGCCCGCGCGTACTCGGATGGGCTCCGAACCGATGTCCCATGGTCGGTATCGCCAGCCTGAGGTTCATGGTCACTGGCCGTGGCGGATCAACAACTCGCCGCGCAGTCGGTTGGAACACATTAGGCCATCGACGAACATAGTTTCGAATACTGGATGCGGTCCTCGAAGTAAGCGAAGCAGGGTGATCTGGGATGAGAGAAGAGGTCCGCCGCGACCATTAGTCAACCCCACGACAAGACCCGCCTTAGGAGAGCGGGTTCGGTCACGAGCTTGGTTCAGGTTGAGTGGTGGCTCGTGCTCAGGAGATCGGTCTGACGCGATGCACGTGATGCGGATCGCGTAGATCGTTGTCGCCGTGTTCGCCGCAGTAGGCGGTCGAGAGCCAGCACCGAATTCCCCAACGTTCCATATCGATCCACCGGCTGGCGGGATTGCTACATCCGATGACCCAGCAGCCGATCGTGCCGTCAGCAAGCCGGGTGAAATGCTGCACGGTGCTTTTGCTCGATCCTTTGCACATGAGGGCTCCTTAGTTCCTGTTGCGAGGGTGATGGAGTGGATCAGTCAGGTTTGCCGCGTATCACGGTCCACGTGATGGCTTGCAAGGCCGAGGGGTGAAGCTGATGGCGGTGAGCGACGTGTCGGTAGACGCAAGCCACGGCGTCGTAGACCCCAGTGCGGCGCAAGATTCGGTCGGGATCGGGGATGTCGGCGACGCGGGCGCTCCAGATGTCGATGACGACGGCATCGGTGTCGCCGAGGATGGCGCGGGCAAACGCGCGGGTCTTCGGTGCGGTGGCACTGAAGGTGGCCCAGGGGTCGGGAGCGGTAAGCGCGGCTGTGGCACGGCGAGCGTTGGCGCCGATCGCTCCGGGCGCTACCCCCGTGGCGAGCAGAGATCGTGCGGCGTTAACGGTCCGTGACCAGGGGGTGCGTGGCGAGAGGTGTGCCAGGACGATTGCGGCGGTGTCGAGGGTGACGTTGCCTTGCTGGGCGAGTTCGGCGGCGATCTCGCGGGCTCGGGGGTACCAGCACAGACCAGCGTCGAGTTGCTGCGGTGTCGCACAGGCAAATACGCGGGTGACGTTGCGGGCGATCGTTCGTCGCGAAAGCCCTGCCGCAGTGAGCGGGTTGCTGGCCACAGTGTCACCACCGCGAGGGAGCGGAGTCGGCAAGCGCGATGTCACCAGAGGCCCCTTCGATGGGGTTGGCAACGGTGAAAATGGTTGTGGTGCAGACAGAGTCGAGCTGAACGGTGCGGGCGAGAGAGACCGCGGCGTGGACAGACGCAGCGGTGAGATCCAGGGCCCAGAGCATGTGGCGGTCAGGCATCACTATTCCTAGGTGCGAGATAGACGAGGGGTGGCCGACAAGTCGGCGCTGGTAGGTTTCAGCGGCTGCGGGCAAGGCGGCGTGGGCGGTTCGCGCCGAGAGTGAGGCCGTTGGCGATGGCCCGCTCGACCTCACGGACGGTGAAGTCATGGCCGACGTGGATTGCCGCAGCGGCGATGAGTACGTCGCGAATGCGGGTCTCGTCGAGCTCGCCACCAGCGACAAGTCGACCGAGAGTGAAGGCGGCCCGAAACAGGGTCGCGTTGCGGCTGCCCGGTAGCGCAGCAGCGACCTTGCGAGTTTCGGCGGCCACGATGGCGGCGACGTACGCACCCACGCTGTGCAGCGGCTCGCCACCGACGCTGGCCTCCGGCAGCGGTGGGGGCGTGAGCAGATCGGTCAGCCAATCCGGCAAAGTGGCGACCGGGCAGTCGGCCAGGATGCGGTAACGCCCGTGGCTGGCACGTGATCCGGCTGCGACGACATATCCGCCCTCACCGCGAGAATCGATCCCCGCGCCGAGACGGGCGACCGTGTTGGGCAGCCGCATCCCCTCTGGAGCCCGAAAGTAGAGATGGCGGCCGTTGGACGCGGTGGCGACAGTGAACGTGACCAGCGACGCCCGCATAGCTTGGGTGGTCGCGAGCTGGTACAGGGCGTCAGGGCCGTTGTGGCCGTGGTGGACATCGAGGTCGAGGACGTGCAGACCGCTGGGGCCGGTCGCGACGGCGATATTGCAGCGCGGATTGGCGGTCCACCAATACTGGATACGGTCGATGTCGGTGGTGGCTGCGGTCGGCCATCCGCGGATTGCGGGACGTTTGGAGTCCGGCCACAGCGGAAAGACGTGCCAGCCTCGCGCCGCCGCAGATATGGCGGCATCGAGAAATCGATTCGCACGCAACGAAACTCCTTCCAAAGGGAAGGGGCGGGCGTACCCCGGAGCTGACCGGGATACGCCCGCCCCACGGCGAGATCGGTGGTCAGGAGTCGATGTCGATGGTGTTGGGATCGATGTCGCCGGCGGCGGCTTGCTCGACGGGGGTGAGGTGGTGTCCGTTGTCGGCGAGGAAATGCAGGTACCGGCGCACGCCACGATCGGTGTAGCGCCAGGCATCCTTGCCGGTGCGTTTCTCGTAGGCACCCAGTACGAGCCCGAGGGTGATCACCTGGCAGCGGTTCGGTTTCGCGGTACTGATCGCCGCGAGCAGCCCACTGCGCCACCCGCTGACACCGAGCAGCTCGTGTGCGGTGCGGTCGGCGTTGTACTCGCTGAGCAACCCGGGTTCGTCAGCGAGAGTTTCGGCGACGAACACCGCGGCCAGCGGTGGCGATGTCTTGCGGGTGAGGTAGCCGGTCAGGAATTCCCGCCGCGTCTCGAGCGCAGCCTGACCCTGCTTGTTCAGCTCCCGCACCCGCCGGGCGGCCTGGCGCTCCTGATCCTGGCGTTCGGCCGCGACGCGCGCGGCTTCCTCCCGCTGCCGTGCGGCGGGCTGCGCGGCCTCTTCACCTCGCGTGCCATCGTCCGGGCTCTCCTGCGGGACCACCGCGACCGCAGTGCCCTCTGCCTCGACGTCGTGAGCAACGTCGATGTGCTCCTCAACTACGACTTCCTGCTCGAAGTCACTGGCCAGTCGGAACCCGGATTCGGTGAGGCGTTCGGCACGCAGATAGCAGGTCGGTTCCCACCGCGTCTGATGGTCAACGGTATTGGCGTGACGCAGCCCGTCTGCCGGTGTGGCATCAGGCCGATCCTGAGTGCTCCAGTCGACGGTGTCACGGTCAATGACCGCGCCGGTGTCACGCTCGACCAGGGTTTCCTCATCGGTGGGATAGAGGTACACCACCCAATCGGCGGCGGTCGCCTGCAGATCTGCTGTGGTGATGTCGTGACCGTCGGCGGTGCGCAACAGGTCGTAGTTGAGGAACCGGTCGGAGTCCGCGTCCGGTTCGTGGGTGAGGACTCCGAATCCGTGTGCGGCGTAGGACAGCGATTCGAGGAACCTCTGCCGTGCTTCGGCGCGATCACCGGCTATCCGGCGGGCTTCGTAGCCGAACATCGACCGCGGTGTGGCCAGCAACCGCGCGACGGCGTCGGTGTCGCCGACCTTCTCGTATTCGGCGAGCACGGCGGCCTGCTCGAAATCGAGCTGCCCGGAATCCACAGCGCGGCAGGCGGTATCGCTGGCACCGACGCTCACGGCGAGTTTGACCTGATCGCGTTTTCGGCCGATCTGCTGACTGATACGGGTCAGCGACGCGCCGAAGGCGAACATCTGCGTCATCCCCGCCGCACGATCACCCTCGGTCAATGGGATGCGGTAGTCGTTGGCATTGATCTGCTCGGCGATTCGATCGATCGCACGTTCCGTGGGATCGACAGCGGGGGCCGGAGTGACCCACACCGGGACCAGTGCCAGATTGCAGGCCAGGGCGGTGAGTACACGGATTTGCCCCTCGATCACGGTGATGGAACCGTCGAGCTCCCGATATGCCTTGACCGGTGTCTGCACGCCGCGTCGGCGGATCGAATCAGTGACATCGGGGTGATCACCGAGGTCGAACGACTTGCGCACATTCTCATCAATGACAAGGGATCCCGGCGGCAGCAGCAACGCCTCGGGCGCGGCCGCGGTTACCTCCGCAGCCACTTCGTCGGATCCTGGGGATTCGATGGCAGTTTCGGGCACGTTGGCCGCGGCGTTGTCGATGGCGGGAGCTGGATCGGGGGAAACTGCGGTATCGATGGCGGTGGTCATGTCGAGAGTCCTTTCGAGACAGAAAGGGCGGGTACCGGAGTGGAGGACACCGGTACCCGCCCTTGGACGATGAGTGCTCTGAAGTAATGCCAGATCGCGTTGTGCGCGAATCGAATTCGTCCTACTGGGAACGCTCGACTCAGGAGCGTTTGCGATTGTTGACGTTGAGCGGCCGCAGCGTCCAGACGCCGTCCTCGCCGGGCAGGAAGATCCAGTGTTTGCCCGACCAGCCGTCGATATCGCGCCGCCAAGCGGTGACGGTGTGTTCGTCGAGATGGGAGGCGGGCCCTGCGGAACCGAAATGGGCCGCCTGTTCGTAGTCCTCACGAGACAACGTGTCGATCATGGAAACAAACCTCCTGGGAAACGGCAGTGGGTGAGACGCCAAACCCTGTGGAGGCGCCTCATCCAGCGGAAAGATGTTGAAATAGAAGCGATTACAGAGCTTGATCAACGTGCCTGTGCGGTGCTGTGATTGAAGTCAGGCAAGGCTCATCGCTTGGAGGGCGAGGTCGTCGAGGGCGTTGGCGCGGTCGGCGTCGGCCACGGTTTGGGAGTAGCTGGTGACGGCGTTGGCGATTCCGGCGGCGGTGAGCTGTCCGCCGGCGATGAAGTGCGACAAGATCCCCGACCGTTCGCTGTCGCTGAACCCGAGCCGCTTGCCGAGGACTTCCATCGTCTTGTCCGGTCGGGTGACCTGGGCACCGGCGGCGTGCTCGAGCTCGTCGATGCGGGCGGTGAAGAACTGCGGCGACAGCCATTCCGCGACACGGTCACGGGTCTCGGCGGTGATGACGGCCAGTTTCTTGCGCAGCGTGTCTTGCGACCAGGACACGGTGCCGGTGTCGAGGCGTTCGCCGACATGGCGGTGGGTGTGCGCGAACAGCGGCAGTGTCAATCCGTTGCCGCAGATCTGGACGACCAGTTCCGGGGTCAAGCGGACCGCGTGGTGACCGGTTTCGTCATTGCTGAACCGCAGACCGGCGTACACCACCGGCTCGTGACCGAGGCCGTATCCCTGGCCGCTGGCGGCGGCCACGCGACGCCACCGATCGATATCCCCGGCCGCGGCGCGGCGGTCGGCTTCGAGGTCAGGATTGGCGAACGGGCTGCGGTAGTTTTCCAGGAATCGCGGTGCGAGGGCAGACATTTGCGGGCAATAGACCTTGCAGTGCATCGAGGATTCGGTCAGATCGCAGCCGCGGACGTCGGTGTCGACATCGGCGTCGCGGATTCCTTCCAGGACCGCGGTGAGAACGTCGAGGTTATCGATGATCCCGTACCGATCCGACACCATCGCGCGCAGCACACCAGGCCGGTCCGGCTGCGGTGGAGTGAACAAGCGCAGCAGGAAAGACCGGTCATCGGGTGCGGGCAACTCGGCATCGGTTCGGCCGTGCAGCCAGCCATTGATGTTGCTGTCGTAGAGATCGAGACGGTCACGCTCACGCAGCCGACGCAGATAGCGGGCAGGGATGCCGAGTTTGTCGGCGATCTGCCCGTCCGCAGCGGCTGTCGGTTCATACAGCCCATCGACAGCGGTGACACCCCGGCCGTCGACAACAGGGCTGACACCGAACAACTCGATCCTCCCGTCGCGGGAACGGATGGAGGACGCGGAAGCCACTACATCGACCTTGGCCGCCTGCTGGGATTCGAGCAGCGGCACCATCTCTTGCAGCGACAAATGACGTACAGAACTATCCAGTGACATGAACACTCCTCTTACAGAAGGGAATTGATGCGACGGTGACTCGGCAGCGTTGGCGAGACACCTCAGTGCCCGGTGGCGACCGGCACGGGAGCCCACGAGGCGACGGTTTGGCCTGAGGACAATTCGGCGATCTCGATCGAGTCGACCGTTTCGCCCAGCGCACTGTTGTGCGCGACGATGTCGGCCGGTGTCGGCGTGTGCTCGTCGCAGGTGTGGGCGGTGGTGACGAACGGCGCCATCGAGCCACGGACCGTGACCCGGGTGGTGGCGGCCACTCCCCTGCCGAAATGCTCGGCCAGCTCGCACCTGGGCGCCACCGCCAGGACGACCTTCGCGCCGATGGTCAGCTCGCGCAGCGGCACGTCCTGGTGGGTGACCCACCAGCCAGCGCCGCGACGGCGCACCGAATAGTGCTGTGGGAGCCGGTCGGCGAGGGCGCGCGCACCGTGTGCGGTGAGCGGGCCGGCTACGGCGACGGTCAATTCCTCGCCGCGATGAGTGACCGTGAAGGCGGAATCGATCATGTAGACCGCCGAACGCCGCTCCCGGCGCGAACCGCTCGACCCCGCGCCGACAGCGCCACCGGCGGAGACTCGACGTGCCCGACAGCCAAGTTCACGACGGGCCGCCGCCGCGAGTTGCGCCGACCAACTGGCCTCGGAGACCGGTGGGTCGTCGACATCGCGACAGATCGTGACACGCAGTAGCGAGCCTTCATGCTGAACGATGACGGTGCTGCCCTGCGGATTCTGGTAAGCCGACATCGGAAGAACCTTCCTGTTCGAAGTCACGCTCGCCGGAGCCTCGGCGAGACGCGGTGGATTGAAGTCCGTTGGCGCACGGACGAATAGCTGCTGAGCACGGGCCGGGAGCAGGGCCGTGGGTGCGGTGAAATCGGCTACAACCAGGCCGGTTGCCCGTGCCCGGTGCCGGTGGTCACCGGAGTCGACGCCGCACGATGGTGCTCCCGATTCGGGGCATGCGAACGAAGGACAAACGCGGTGATGGTGATCGGCTGGCGTGGGCCACGACGACATGCCCACGCCAGCCGACGATCAGGTCCCCCGGACCGGCCACAACCGCGGAAGGAAGTGAGTAGTTCCGCGGTGCGCGGATGTGGGCGGTGGGGCGCAACGCGTCGACACCGGCGGCGGGCGCGGGCAGTCAAGCCGCGCCGCATGCCACAGCGCCCCAAGGGGCGACGGTCATTGCCGCGCCGAATGGCTGGACGCGGCTTGACTGCCCGCGCCGCCGGTGTAGCGTGCGACCGCCCCGCCGACCACACGCGCAGCGAAACACTCAGCGACAGAACCCGATTCAGAACCTACCGCCCACTGGATCGACGCCGCACACTGCTGAAGTCGCGATACCAGGTTGAGTAGTCACCGGCGCCGTGTCGTCGAACCGTCGCCGCGCAGACATGTCGACCAGACCCGGTCCGGCACACGGTTCTGGGCTACTCGCGTTATCAGAGCGCGCTCTCGGGTCCTCCCAGAGCACGCTGGGTGCCATGATCCGCACCCGAGCGCAGAGGACGGGCCAGCTCTTGCCGAATGTCGTCGGCGCACGTCACCAGGCGCGCCTCACCATCGGCGATGAACCGGTGACATCCACTGGACGCAGCGGATGTCACCGGTCCAGGGACGGCGAACGTCACCCGTCCGAACCGCCGCGCCCACCGCACCGTGGAGGCCGTACCCGAGCGCAGTCCGGCTTCCACGGCGACGGTCGCCATCGATAACGCCGCGACCAACCTGTTGCGGTCGAGGAACCTCTGCCGACAGACCGTGGCGCCCGGCGGATACTCGGACACGACCAGACCGTTGTCGGCGATCGCGTCGAGCAGTTCACCGTGCGGGAACGGATACGGCCGGTCGAGCCCGCACGGCAGCACCGAGACGGTAAGTCCACCGACCGACAGCGCCGCGCGGTGCGCCGCGGCGTCGATCCCGAAGGCCGTGCCCGCGATCACTGCCCATCCCGAGCCCGCCAGATCACCGGCAATTTGCGTGGCAACCTGGTTTCCATAGCCGGTGCTGGCACGCGCACCGATCACCGCGACAGCACGCTCGGTGACCTCCCGCAACGAACGCTGCCCACGCACCCACAACGCCACCGGCCCCGCATCACCGACATTGTCCGAACCCGACGGCAGACACGCCAACGACTCCCGAGGCCACTCCGCATCCTCCGGAGTCACCAACCGGCCACCCAGCCGCTGCACCAGCTCCAGATCCCGCCCTGCGGCCTCGAAGCCACCGGCACCACGATCGAGGACCTCCCGACCTACGGGCAGATCACCAGAGGCCAGCATCAGCGCGGCCCGCGTGGCACCGAGGTCCTCGATCAGCGCCGACAACCCCTGGCACGGACCCGACGCCGCGCGAGACAACAATGCCCATGCCCGACGATCGACACTCATCGCACGACCCCCATACCGGAATCGGTTGCGGCAGCACCGATATCGATGCGCAGCTCTGCTGCGGTCTCGACCCCGCAACGGACAAGCTGGTTCAACCGATCAGGCGGCATCGCCGCCTGCAACGCGGCGTCGAGCAGGAGGGCCATCCGATGCATGGGATCAGAGACCAACGCCTGTTCCAACGCGATCGCGGCCAGCACACCCTCACCACGCAGATACGCGCTGAAGGCCAGCAGCGTAGCGGCCTCTGCCCGGTCAGGATCGGGCAGCGCGCGAGTCAGCACACCCCACAGGCGCTCCGCAGGCCGTGCGTGTGCACCGCCCGCGACACCGAACATGGCGTCGCGAACAGCGATATCACGCAGCGCGACAGCAACTTCGGCAATCGTATGAGGCGAGACGTCCGCGGAATCGGCAACCTGCTTAATCACCGACATCACCCGCCACAACGCCATCCTCGAATACGCGTCCGGGTTGTTGATCGCGACCGCACGAACCAGCCGCCGCTGCGCATCGGTGACCAGGTCCGGCAAATCCAGCGACACCTGATCGCGCAGCGAGTCATCGACCGCAACCGTCTCGGCCAACTCGGTTCGCGTACCGCGAAACACATGGCCCTCCACGACGCGCTGCACTGCGACCTGCGACACCGACGGATCAGGCAGAAGGCCGCAGCACCGCGGCGAGTCGATGTTCCACCAGTGCGCGCCCACATGGATACCGGCAACTCCCCACGCGCCAGCGACCGCAACTCCGTAACCGGCCAAGCCGTCTCGGAGAACTCCGAGCATCCGGCGATGGTCGACATAACTGAGATCGTCGCTGTCGGCGTTCGGACGCGAGACGCGGTCATCGACGATCACGGCCAGCACGGCAACAGCTTCGGATCTGCGGCAGATGCGCAGAATGCACTGTGGGAGTTGGGAATACTGCTCGACAGGCGGAAGATCGAGACGAACGACAGCGTGAACATCGTGTTTGCGGTCAGACGCATTCTTCAGAACGACGACGACCAGCGACCGTTCCGGGACGATCCCGAGCATCGCGGGGACCGCGGCGATGAAGTCACCCGGCTCTTCGAGCAATGCTTCGAACGACATAGACAGCTCCTCCAAAATAGGACGAAGCCCGAGAAGCGCAGCTCCCAACCGGAAACGGATGCGAGCGCCGCGCCTCGGGGCGGTGGGCGCAACGCGTCGACACCGGCGGCGCCAGTGGGCGGTCAAGCCGAGGAACCCACGAGACCACCCGCAATCGGAACTGTTGGCACACCATATGAGGCACACGCGGCTTGACCGCCCACGCCGCCGGTGTAGCGTGCGCCCGCCCACCGCCCGAGGTGCGCGCGAAACCCGATCCAAATTCGCGGATATGACAAGAACCCATATGGGGTATACAAACAAACGTTGCACACATAAATGAATCAAGCGCACGATGACAGTGAGACCATAAATCGAAGTATGGAATCCGGACTCGGGCGAACAATGAACCTGCCAGAAAATTGATGGCTTCTAGGGCCGGTGAGATCGACCCGCAGCCAGGTACACAAGATTTGACGAACAGTCGGACGCCCGAAGATTAGTTGCTGTAGCCCGGGTTCGGGTGACAGGCACGTTGAGAGCCGAGGTCCCACATGACTTCTGTTGACCATGATCTATCCGATCATTCTGATCGGGATGAGAACGGGCAGCACTCCCCCTCTGCGCCTAGCTTCGAGATGCTATTTCTTGCTGGACCGAAACACCACGCACCAAGTCAGCTGCCATTCGTGTTCCCGCGGCCATATGAACGATCGCCGATCGCCGACCTCCACTGCGCTGCGGCCACGGTCAGCAGACAAGGACGCGTTTCCGATCGATCCGCGATACGACATCTCGGCTGGATTCCTGGCCAATGTATTTCACTCTCCGTAGTTGATGGCGCTGTCGCTGTCACGAGATCTCATGACAGCCAGTGGACCATCCGCACTAACGGATACCTGGTGCTGCCGGCCACAATTCGACATGCATGTGGATTCAAGTCCGCGGAAAGGATTCTCGTTGCCGCTGTATCAGCTCGCTCAACTGTCGTCCTCTACTCAGCACGAACTGTTGCGGCCGCACTCTGGAAACACTGCCCTGCCCTGTGGGAGTGCGCACCGTGAAGGCCGATGATATAAACACTGCACTCCAACTATTGTCACGGTTGGGCTTGACTATCGACGACCTGTCTGGTGTCGGCAGCCAACCTCTATCAACCGCTCCAACATTCGCTGCCTATATCCAGCAATTGCGGCTCGCGCTACCTGACTCGATAGTTCGAAACTATGGCACATACTGGCGAGTCCTTGAGACCCTATGGGCAGACCGACAACTCGACTCCCCGACAGCATCTGAAATCGAACAGCTTGTAAAAGCTCAGCGCAGCCGCGCAGTCGTTCGGGCCAACTACCGGGGTGGGCGGGGCTCTGCGACAAACATGGTTTCCGCGATTCGATGCATCTACCGTCACGCCGAGGCTGACGGTTTGATCGAACCGCGCGATAACCCTGCTGCGCGAGTACCGAAACCACGACGACTCCCTGGCACCCGGCATGCATTGACGTTCGACCAGGTTCAGGACATAGGCCGCATCGCGTCGACAACCGGCAACGACCGAGAGCTCGATTCGCTGGTGGTCAGAATCCATATCGAGACCGCATGCCGACGAGGTGGTCTACTCGGGCTGACCATCGATGATCTGAATGTCGACGACTGCCTTGTGAGGCTGAGAGAGAAGGGCGACACCGAACGCTGGCAACCTGTTTCGCCAGAGCTGATGAGTCGACTCGTCGAGCATGTATCCGACCGCGGTGGCGTTCGAGCGACCAACAAAGTCTTGCGGTACCGCAACGGAAGCCCGATGGGCCGCCGCCGATACGACTACCTATCGGAAAGACTCCGCGATCACTTGCCTTGGGCTGCCGCGCTCCAGGTAAGTGCGCACTGGATACGGCACACCACACTGACTTTTGTCGAGCGCGAGTTCGGCTATGCCGTCGCCCGCGCCTACGCAGGCCACAGCACACCGGGCAGCGGCTCCGGTATCACCCTCACCTACGTACAAGCGAGCCTGCCCGAGGTCGCCGAAGCCCTGTCAGCAATTACTGGGCAACCACACCCGCTGGCCCGCAACCTACAACGCGCAGCAACTGCGACCACCATCCCGCCGCAGACGGAACCGGCACCCGGTATCGTGTGACGGCATGAACCCCTACATGGGGCAGATTCGATCGGATCGTGTGACTGAAGTAACGTTCGACAGCGATTCTGGATTCAATTCGCCGGTTTACTGGTATAAGAAAACCGCACAGGCACCCGGTTCCCGAGAGACAGCTGACCCCGACGAGGTCGAGGTTCCGCTCGCGGACATCGTGGCCTCCTCTCGAGTTCGCTCCGGGTTACCGATCCCTGCCGTTCCGCAACTCCCGGAATGGCAACACGCGGCGCACCGGCAGCGCACATCTTTTCACGGTGTCAGCGCGGTCGACGGCGGTGGCCGACTGAACGGCAGACGGCTGCTGGACGTGCTGGGCTGGAAGCCAGGCGATCCACTCCAAGCGCACTTGCGCGATGGTCTGATCGTTTTCGGGCCGGGAGAACCCGCACGGTTTCACCTCCGGCGCGACGGCAATCTGCGAATTCCTGCCGGGCTCTGCCACGTCACCGGAGTTCTTCCCGGCGATCGCGTACTCATGACGGCCGATACTCACCACCGCCGCCTAATCGTCTTCCCCCAACACGTGCTCGACGCCATGGTCATTCGACAGCTCACTGTTGAAGAGGACGGGGCGGCGAAATGAACAATCCTGCAGTAAATTCCGATATCGCCACCGCCATGCTGCTTATCGAACGGTTGGGCGTGAACGTCGCGGACTTGCACGACGCCACCGCAATTCAGCGTGTCGTCCCTACTTTTGGCGAATACGTACCGGTCGTCTTCAACGCGATGCCCGACACCGCCACACGCGACACCTACATGAGCTACTGGAAGAAGCTGTGGCCTGACAAACGACTCGATGAACCATCTGTTACCGATTTCAAGGCCCTCATCGAATCGACCCGACAGCAGCGCAGAATCACCCGCAGCGACCGCGGCGGCCGCTATACCGTCGAGCACTTCTACCATGCTCTGCGATGTCTGTACCGATTTGCCGTCGATGACCGGTACATCGCCAAATCCAATGATCCAACGGCTCGGCTCGACCGGCCCCGCGCCTTGCCGTCCAACCGCCGTGCTCTTCCCAACGAACTGCTCGCACAAATCAACGGCGTCGCGCCCCACGGCGGCACCGACCCCCATCTCGACGCCCTGCTACTGCGCTTACATGTCGAAACCGCCTGCCGAGTGGGAGGTGCGCTCGCACTTCGGATTCACGACCTCGATCCGGCCCAGTCTCTGATCCTGTTGCGAGAAAAGGGCCAGACCGAACGATGGCAGCCAGTCACCCCGACACTGATGGCCGCTCTGCAAGACCACCACACCGTTCGAATCCAGAACATCGATCCCGACCGCTGCAAGACCCGAAACGGCCGCCCATTCAAACCTGACTTCGCGCAGGGCCTGCTGCGCTATCGAAACGGAATGCCGATCAGCAAGCGCCGTTACGACGTGCTGTGGGAACGAATCGGCCGAGAAGTCCCTGCTGTCGCCACACACGGGATCACAACCCACTGGCTGCGCCACACCACCCTGCGGTGGGTCGAACGAAACTTCGGCCACTCCGTCGCCAAAGCCTATGCCGGACATGCACTTCAAAACACTCACGGCGCCACCACCATCTACACCCGGGCCGGCATCGAGGAAGTCGCCGCGGCCCTCGCCGCCATGACGGGCGAACCCCATCCCCTCGCCACCGGCCCAGGTCTGCTCTGGCACCAAGCAGACCAAATCCCCTTCGACCCGATGCGAACGTCCGCATGAACCCCAGACGCGGCATCGGACAACGCCTTCACCACACCCGGGAACACCTACAGCTGTCGGTAGGCAGAGAAAAGGGTTCAAGTCCCTGATGGCGCACAACAAGAATCCCCTGACCAGGTAATCCTGGTCAGGGGCTTTTTCGTTCTGCCCGCCGGATAGGGGAAAATCCAAAAAAACTACAAGAATTCAGCACCGCCCGGCCGTGCCATCAGCTAGCCGCGCCGAAACCCAACTCCAGCACGGCCGAAGAGTCCGGTGCCCGCTCGGGCGAGGCGATGTAGTGCCGTTCAGTGATTCCCTCCCGGGAGTGCCCAAACTGCTTCGCGGCCGTCTTCGAATCGGATGCCTCGGCGATCAGAGTCGCCACCGTCTTTCGGAATGTGCATTGCGTCACATCCTTGTACAGTGTGCCCCGCGCGTCGCGCCATGTCGGTTGAAGTTGTGCGGATCGCGAAGCACTGAACCCCGGCCGGGGAAGACGAGCCGAACCTTGTCCTCCACCTCGGCTACGCTGCCATCCACCTCGCGTAGGGCCTTCACTTCACACATACCGCCGTACTTCGGGTCGTCTTGCAACCGCTTCAGCATCTGGGTCGTGAACCCGGGCAGCGAGACAACTCGGTGACTGAATATGTTCGTCGAGTCGTCCCGTATCCGCTTCCCAGACACGAAGATTGCCGAGGGCAGGACGTTGCTTGACGGCCTCCTTCTTGGCGCGCTTGTCGGCGCTGGCGTCGATCTCCCCCTGGTATCGGTCATACGACTGCTGACCGATTCCGTCATCGCGCTTCACTTCGTCGAGCCACATATCCATCAGGAGCGTGAGGCGGGTATCGCGGGTGACTTTGCCGCGGGTGCGGCCCTTGTACTGCTTCTGACGAGCCGTGAGCTTCTTCCGCAACTCGCCTTCGCCGTCGCCCGCGCCTACGCCGGGCACGCCGGAGGGAAATCCGAAGGCTCGACCGTCATCTACACCCGGGCCAGCCTCGAGGAAGTCGCGTTGGCACTGGCCCCCTTGACCGGCCAGCCCCATCCACTCGCCGCAGCGACCTGAAGGAGCCGGAGGGAGACAGCAATATGACCATTGAAACGGTATGTCCTACAACACACTCCGGCAGTGAAGGCGCGCTGGCCCTATTTTCCGAAGGTTTCAACCCGTTGGAGGAGGTGCCCGACGATGTCATGCTCCAGACAGCTCTCGAAGGCTGCTCCACCAAGAAAAGATCGGTGGCGGTGGTGGTCGGTGCGGCAACGCTGGCATGTTTTCTCGCCGGGCAGGCGGGCCGCGCGCCCGCACCCAGGGAAGTGCGCCATGCACGCGTCGCACCGAACTCGCTGGTGTGTCAGATGCGGTCGCGACCCTGCGGGTTGACCGCAGTCGTGACATTCCAGGGCGGGCGGGTCCAGGTCGGTACCAGCGGCTCTGAGAGCAGTGATCAGCTTGGCCACCCGCGATGGGCGGGCGACTCGTCATCGCTTCCGGCCGCGACCTGACCAGCCTGTCCGACCGCCTCGACTTCTTCTTGGCGTTGCGCTGCCTGCAAGAGGATTTCGCCTGACTCCGGGCAGGGTCGCGCCGATCGCTGCGACCAGGGCCGACTTTCAGGCAGTCAGGCGGTCTGCCAGTTTCGCGATCAGGGGGCGGGCCGCGCGGACGCCGCGGGAGGCGACGCCGCCGATCCGCGCCGGGGCGGTGGGCGCCAGCCGGCTCAGCCACCACACCTGGCGGCCGTACCAGGGTTCGATGACGTAGGCGCGGTTGCGTTCGGCGGCACGAAGTACCTTGCGGCCATGCACTTCTGGGCTCATCAGGATAAAGTTCGGGATATAGCGGGCGTAATGGCCGAAGCGTTCGTAGAGCGAACCCACGAAGTCGCCTTCGGGCACTCCGCCCAGGCCGCCGTTGACGTGGGTGAGCAGGTTGGTGTTGATGGCGATGGGGCACACACAGGCCACGCGCACGCCGTGTGCGCCGGCTTCGCCGCGCAGCGCCATGGTCAGGCCGACGACGGCGTGCTTGGCCATGTTGTATGGTGCCATGAAGGCGAACGGGGTCAGTCCGGCCATGGACGCGGTGTTCACGATCGAGCCGAAACCCTGCTCCACCATGACCTTGTAGGCGGCGTCGACACCGTTGACGACGCCCATCACCATGACCTCGCAGGCGATCCGCCAGTGCTCGAGGGTGATCTCCTCGACCGGGCCGCCGACGAACACGCCCGCGTTGTTGAACATCATGTCGAGGCGGCCGTGTTCGGCCTTCACCCGGTGCACGGCGGCGGCGACGGCCTGGGCGTCGGTGACGTCCAGGTACAGCGCTTCCGCACGGCCGGAGCCGACCCGATTCAGCTCCTCGGCAACGGCTTTCGCGCCCGCCTCGTCGACGTCGGTGACCAGGACGTAGTAGCCCTCCTCCGCCAAAGCCACCGCATAGCCTCGGCCTATTCCGGACGCCGCGCCCGTCACGATCGCTGTTCTCACCGCAGTACCTCTTCCTGTCAACGACCGGGCGCAGGGCTCGGTTGTGGTTGTGTCGCGGGCAGTCCGGGCAGCCCCGAATCTGGCACGCCCGCAGCGGATTTGCCCGCGATGTCCTGGTAGCCGAAGACCTTCCAGGTGCCGTTGACCTGTATCAGGTCGATGTATTCGGTGACCGAGCCGGAAGTTGGTTCGGTTTGGCCAGGTGCGCGCCCGGTCAGGCGCAGCACGGCGAGCAGCCGGATCAGTTTGTCGTTCTGACTGACCACCGCGACCTCCTCCACGGCGCCGGTCATGCTGGCGTCGGCTTCGGTGAGCAGGCTCAAGACCGCCTTGGTCTGCTGCACCCGATCCCGCAGCGTGTCAGTGGTGGCGGCGGACATCGCGGCATGCCATTTCGACATGCCCTTGTCGCCGGCCGCGTCCACCGTGTAGGCGGCGATGAGGAAGTCCGACCCCGCCCGCAGCGCGGCCGCGCGGTCGGCGGCCTGGGCACTGTATTCCGCTGCCGCACGATCTGTATCGGCGCGGTCACCCGCGAATTTCCAGGCCAGACCAGCCAGTACTACCGAGACAACCGCGGTGCACGCCACCGCGCCATAGAGCATCGATCGATGGAGGTGAATCCTGTTCCCGCGCAAGCGTAGCCACCGCGACGGAGTCCGTTTCCCATGTGTGGTCATCTGTTTCGGCCTCTCAGTGGCTCGGCGCGCCGGCGGGCCCGTAGCTCTGGACCTTCCAGCGGCCGTCGATCTGACGCAGTTCGATCAGGGCGGCGCTGCTGCTGGTGCCGGGTTGAGCGTCGGGGTCGGTGCGGCCGGTGGATTCGATCACGGCGATCAGCGTCACCGCCGGACCGGTCTGCTGCCGCACTCCGATCGAGGTGACCTTGCTGCTCATCTCGACGTTCGCGCCGACCAGCTTTTCCAGCACCCCGCGCCATTGCACCAGCTGCGGGTGCATCGCGTCGGTGGTAGCGCCGACCACCATGGCGTCCCAGCGGTCCAGGCTGCCCTTGTCGACGGTGAACATCGTTGTCAGGAAGTCGCTACCGGCCTTGGTGGCGGCCTCCCGATCGGCCTGCGCGGCGCGCTCGGAGTCGGCCGCGGCGGCAGCGGAATGCTTCGTGATCGCGAAATAGGCGCACGCCGAGCCGGTTCCGGCGAGACAGAGCACCAGCGCGAGCGCCACCGCGAGCGCCTGCCGTTTGCCCAGCACCAACAGGCGCGGGCGGCGGCGCGCCACGGGTTTCGCCGAAGTCTGGGCGACATCCTCGCTCGCCGAGACCGATTCTTTTTCCAGTACTTGCATTCTCAACGCCTCCTCAGCGTGGCTGTGCCGGGGCCGTAGTGGTGTCCGGCCCGGGCGGCTGGACAGCCGCCACCCCGCCGCGCAGTGCTTGATCGCCGCGTCCGGAATCGACGGCTTTCCAGGTGCCGTCCGCCGCGGCCAGTTCGACCCACACCGCGGAGGTGGTCACCACCGGGTCGGGTGTCTGGAAGTTCTGTGTGCTCTCGTCGATGTGGGCAACCACCCGAATCCCCGCGTCGGCCTGCACGGCGCAGGCGGCATCGGCCACCGTGCTGGTCTTGCGCAGCTTGCCCGCTTTGATCAGCTCGGTATTGTCCTGCTGCACTTTCGGATTGGCGAAATAATCATGGATCGGGCCGGTGCTCTGCGCAGCCATCAACTGCGTCCACTCCTCCGGCTTGCGGTAGTCGAAGTTGTTGGCCGCCATCAGGAAACTCGTGCCCGCCTGGATGGCGGCGGTGCAGTCGGCTGCCTTGCGCCGATAGTCGGCCAGCGAACCGGCCAGGTCCGCATTGCGATCGGACAGGTCCCAGCCGCGGTAGCCGAGCGCGCCCAGCACCGTGACCGCGAGCAGCAACAGCGCTCCGACCCCGAGCAGTGGGATCCGGATCCCCTTGTCGTTCCAATCTTTCCAGCGTGATTTCATGCGTGTACCTCCTACCGCGGCAGATCTACGAGAAGCCGGAATCCGCCGCCGTCCGGGAACGCCGCGAGCAATGCGTCCATCCCCCGGCCGGGGTCGACGTCCAGGGCGTCGAGCGGGTCCAGCAGGTAGGGCCGCAGGATTTCGAGTGCCGGCCCGCCCTTTCCGACCAGCACCGTCAGATACTTCATGAGCCGCTGGGCCAGCGGAATGAACGGGATGATCTCGCGTCCGCCGCTGGTCTCGGTGATGCTGATGAGCTGGTCGAGCAACGCGGGCAGTTCGGGGGCCATCGTCCGGGCCAGGCGTTCACCGCTGGCCCGCAGCAATTCCAGCTGCTCGCCCGAGGATTCGGAAGCGGCGCTGGCCAGGAAGCTCACCATGCGCTGGATCAGTTCCCGGTTCTGGCGCAGCGTGGTGGAGAACATCGCGCCCGACCGCACCAGTTTCTCGATACTGGGGCCGACGCCTTCGATCGCCACGTCGGCGCCCTGCAGGATCATGTTGATCTTGTCCGGGTTGATCTGCGCGAGTACGCCCTGCACACCGCCGAGCGCTCGGGTGATGGTGAGCGGCGGCAGCACCTGATCGGAGGGGATCATCGAACCATCCGAGAAATACGGTCCCGCAGTGGTTCTCGGCGCGAAGTTGATGTACTGCTCGCCGACCGCGGACAGGTTCGCCACACTCACCGTCGAATCCACCGGGATCCGATAGCTCGCCTGCACCGCGAGTTTCGCGGTGACACCGTGCTCGGATTTCCGCAGCCACGACACGGTGCCGATCTGCAAACCGTTCAGGGTCACCGGCGAGGTATCCATGAGCCCACCGGAATGCGGTAGCAGCACCGACATTTCAATGGTCTTGGTGCCCGGCTTGTAGTCGAACACACTGTAGGTCAGATAGAGGCTGGCTCCCACGGCCATCAGCACCATCGCCATCCCGGAGATCATCACCTTGCGAATCATCGGACCAACCCCACCAGTGCGAGGACCGGGCGCACCCGATCGCGGAAGGCCCGCTCGTTGGCCGCGATGATGCGCGCGTCGGCTTCCGGATCACCGGTAAGCACCGCGGCGGGCGTCTGCGGCACGACGTCGGTGATCTCGATCCGCCCGCGGGCCGAGAGGAACGGGACGATCTTGTTCCCGAGCAGCGCGGCGGTCGAATCCAGCGTGCGCGGCAGCTGAGTGGGCGACGCGATCAGCGCCTGCGCCAACGGCGTCCACACGTCCAGGAACCGGTGCGCGGACTCGACCCGCGGCCCGGCCTGCGGGTTGGCCGGGTCGACCAGATGGTCGTAGGCCAGGCCCGCCGCTCGGCGAATCGCATCGATGAAGTAGACGAAATCCGGTAGCACGCGCTGGACTACACCCAGCAGCACGGGCACGTCGTCGAACAGGAACCGCCACACGTCCTCGGCCTGCCCGATGGTGTCGATCACGGCGGTCGCGTTGTCGAGGATGACGCTGAGTTGCGCGGTGGTTTCCCCGATGCGGTTCACCGCGAGCACGGTCTTGGACATGAAGTCCCGGAAGTCCTCGGAATCGGCGGGGAAGGCCTGGTTGACACTGGTCACGAAGCTGGTCGCGAACGGGATACTGCCGCCGGTGACCCAGCTGACGACCGCGGTCATGTACTCCTCGACATTGATGGCCTGCTTGGTCTGGGTGACCGGAATGACACCGCCCTGCGACAGCACTCGTCCCGAATTCCGCTGCGGAATAGTCAGTTTCACGAAGGCATCACCGAACAGCGTGGCCTGCGCCATCTCCACCGTGGTCTCGGCGGGCAGCCGCACGTCGCGGTCGATCGCGAGGACGGCGGTGGGCTGATAGTAGGGCTGGCGGTCGGCGGGCAGTTCCGGCACGTGCGCGTCCGGCACGGGCCGCACGCTCACCGATTCGACGACGCCGACCTGCGCGCCGTTGAGTTCCACCCGGGTCTTCAACGGCAGCGTCAGCACATTGCCGAACTCCACCCGCACCTGATAGGTGGGCTTGCCATACTGGGTGCCGGGCAGCGGCAGGTCCAAAGGCCGCACCGCACAACTGGATACGGTGGCAACGGTCAATAGGCCCAGCAGCGTAGCGCGCATCTTTCTCATCGCTGTCCCCCTGCCGCGGCCATCATCAGTTGCACCACACCCAAATCCACGGTCTCGCCGGGCGCGAACTCCCGATTGCACGGCGGATACCAGGGTTTGGCCATTCCGCAGATCTGCTGCGCCAGACCGGGATCGATGCGGAGGCTCGGCGGCACGTACTGCAACTTGCCCGCGCCGAGGTTCTGGTCGAACATCCGCAGCGCCCCCTGCAAGGCGGGTGGCACGTCCTTCATGAAATCGACGATTCCCTGTGTGTTGTCGAGGATTTGGAAGATCACCGGGGCCGCGCCGTCGGCCACGGCCAGCAGGACCCGGCCCCATTTGTAGACGATCAGGTTCGCTATCGGCGGCACCCACACCGCGATATCCCGGATGATGGCCACCAGGTCGGGCAGGATCCGGCTGGCGATGTTCGCGGCATCGGTGGCCGCTCCCAGCAAGAAGTCGGCGTCGCCGCCACTGGTGTCCAGGTTCTCGCTGATCTTGCGGAACTCCTTGAGAACCGCGCCCAGCAGATAGTTCGCACCCGCCGCCGAGTCGCCGAGAATATCAGAGACATTCTTGATCGCGCCGTTCAACGGCACCGCGCTGTCGGAGACCTGCTGCGCGATTCTGGCCAGCGAATCACCGAGCACCGCCGGCGGCGGATCCTGCAATGCCGCGTTCGGATCCTTGCCGGTGATGTCCTCGGACAGCTGCGCGATCGCGCGCATCGCTTCGGTGAACCCGACCGGAGTCTTGGTGCGTTCCACCGGAATACAGTGCCGGTAGTCGAAGGTGCCGCCCGCGGTATAGGCCGGGCCGAGTTCCACCCGGCGGTCGGTGACGATCGAGTTCGCGATGGTGACCGCGCCGAGCTCCTGGGGCAACCGCACCTTGCGGTCGACCGTCATCCGGACGGTGACACCGTCGACCTTCGGGGTGATCTCGACGATATTGCCCACCTGGATGCCGAGCACCGTCACCTTGTTGCCCTCGTAAAGACCTACGGCGTCCCGGAATTCGGCGCATATCGACAGCGGCGCGGCGGTGCTGTCGTAGTACTGCTTGCCGGTGTATCCGACAATCGAGGCCATCACGAGCGCGATCGCGAGGACCACCCCGGACAGCTTGCCCTTGCGGGTGGTGGGAATGTATCTCCCCGCGCCCCTCAGCATTTCACGCAACATCATTCAGCACCCAGGCCTTCCGCGCGGACACAGCGGCGTGTCGGTGACGGTCGCGCCGGAGTGGTCGACCCGGACATAGGGGTTGTCGGTATTGCGGCCGAACCACTCGAGCAGCGGCACCAGGTTCTGGTTCAGCCCCGCGATCACGTCCTTGTTGCGCAACAGTTCGGCGACCCCCTTGTCGATGCTGTCGTAGAGCGGTTCCAGCGCGGGCCCGAGCTGGTGGTCAGCGGCCCAGAACAACGGTGTGATGTAGTCGAAGACGCGCCGGATCTGGGCAGCCAGGTTGATCAGTCCCTCCCGGTTGGCCGCGATCACCCGATACAGGTCGAGCACGTGCTCGCCCGCGAGCTGGAGACGGTCGAGCTTGTTCATCGTCACCTCGAGGTATTCCTTGGCGACATCGAGGGTGCGCGCGAATTCGTCGCGGCGTTGCGCCACGATCGCCGACAAACTGTTGACGCTGTTGAGGATCTGGTTCAACGCCGTCGGTTGCGTCTCGAACGCGCCGGCCAGTTTCGCGATGGTCTCGCGCAGTTTGCTCGCGTCCAGGGCGGCCAGCGAAGGCGCGGCCTGCTCCATCGCCGCCGACAGGTCATACGGCGTCTTGGTGTGTTCACGCGGGATGATCTTCCCGGCGGCACTGCCCGCACCGGCCGGTTCCACCGCCAGATAGCGGCCGCCGATCGGAGTGAGCAGTTTGATCCGCACCCGGGTGTCGAGCCCGACCCCCACCGCGCTGTCGAGCCCGAAGGCGATCTCGGCGTGGTCACCGACCAGGGTCACCTCACGCACTTTGCCGAGCGAGATACCCGCCACCCGGACGTCGTCGCCGACGCGCAGATCGCCGGAGTTGGCGAAGTCGGCCCGATACACCGTCTCTCCGAACGGGATCACGAACGCTCCGACCGCGGCCACCAGCGCGGCGACGGTGACCAGGATGGCGGCGACACCGATCCGGAACTCGAACCGGCGCTGGTCATCCGAGGCCCGGACAGCCAAGCGCGGCAAGGTCATTCGCAGTCTCATCGGCAGGCCTCCATCCGCTCGCTGCCCAGCAGGATCGTGCTCGGAATCGGCAGCCCGCCCAGGCAACTCCACTTCTCCCCCGCTTTGGGTTCCAGGGTCAGCGAGTTGAGGGACTGCACGGCCAGTGGCGCGGCGGCCAGGGTTTGCCGGATGAACTGGACCATCTCCGGTCCGAGCACCATCTCGTAGAGCCGTTGCATGCCGCCGAAGTTGTCGTAGTAGAGGCCCACGGCCTTGTCCACCAAGGGCATTGCGGTGTTCAGCCCGGGAATCGCCCGGTCCACCAGGTCTTTGAGCATGTCGAATTGGCTGTAGACGTAGTCGACGATGCCGAGCACCTGGTCGATCATCTGGTCGATCTTCGGCGACTGCCCTTCGAACCGGTGCATCATCGCGGCCAGGTTGTCCGCGAGCAGCACTACCAGGGGTTCCTGGCTCGAGGCGACGCCGATGATCCGGTTCAGGTCATCCATCAGCGGGCCCAGGCCGCGCCCGTCACCGGAGACCACCAGCAGCAGGTTCTCCAGGAATTTGTCCACCGAACCCGAGGACAGGGTCTCGAAGATGGGCCGGACCGCGTCGAACAGTTCGGAGATGTCGAAGGATCCGTGGGTGCGTTCGATCGGCAGCCGCGCCCCTGGCGGCAATACCTGTCCCGGCGCGACGGTCTGCTGTATTGCCAGATAGCGGTCGCCGATCATGGATTGGAACAGCACGGCGAGTTCGGTGTTGTCGTAGATCTGCTGGCCTTCGGCGACGGTGAATTCCACATACGCCACCGCGCCGTCGAGCTGGATCGAGATGACCTTGCCGACCTGCACGCCCGCCATCCGGACATCCGAACCCTTCTGCAGGCCGGCGACATCGGAGATGTGCGCCGAGTAGGTGCGTACCGGCACGGTGATCGGGGTCTGCAACGCCGTCCACAGCACCGCGCCCATCAGCGTGATGATCAGGCCGACGATGGCGAGGCGAATCATCGCGGCGCGTACCGAGGTCATCGGGGACCTCCCGGCAGGTTTCCGAACAGCCCCGGCGGGATCGGTAGACCCGGGATCTCGGGCAGACCGGGACCGGGACCGGGGGCGGTCGCCGGCGGAGCCGCCGCGACAGCGGGGTCACCAGCGAGATACGGCATTTGAGCAAGAAGCAATTGCACCTGAAGCGAAACCGTCCCATCGGGGTTGGCGCGGAAGGACTGATCGATCCGGTCGAGCAGCATCGGAATACGGTGGTAGAAACTGGTGATCCCGCCCGCAGCCTTGCCGATCGGGCCCACCAGACTCAGGACCGCATCCACGACCGTGACGAACTCACGCTGCGGGAAGATATTGATCAGATCGCCGATCACCTTCCCGACGAAGGTTGCGATGGCCTCGACGTCCTCGGAATGCGTTGTCAGATAATTGATTCGGGCCGACTGTGCCCGGAAGGTCTGGAGCACGTCGTGGGAGAGCCGCACCAGGTCACCGCTGGCCGCGGCCCCCTCCCTGATCACCGGCCGCGGATCGATCCCGACCAGGATCTCATCGCCGTCGCCCACCTTCATCCGCCCGAGTTCGATGGCGGTGGCGATCATCCTGCCGATACCCTCGGAGCTGCCCTCGAACGACAGCACCGCGCCGATCCGCCCGGCCGGGCCGGTGTCGATCTTGCCGAGTTGCTCACCGACAGCCCGGATTACGGAGGTGACGGTGACCGTCTGACTGTCCTTGGGCAGCTGGATCGTGGCGCCATCGCGCAGCGGGGTGCCGCGCGGCTCGGTATAGAACAGTTCCAGGGCGGTCATGCCGAGGGTGTTGGAGGACGCGAACCGCGCACGCACGTTGTCGGCCAAGAATCGCGCGTCCTCCGGCTCGATCGCGATTCGCACGAATTGCTCGTCCACGCCCCGGCTTTCGACCAGCGCCACCTGGCCGATCCGCAGCCCGTCCATCTTGACGTCCGCGCCCTCGAAGATGCCCTCACCGACCTGTTCGGTCTCGATGTTCACCGTGAACTTCGGGGCGAATCCGCCCTTGACGAAGGCCGTGAACACCAGCGAAATCACCAGCAGCACCGCACCACCGGCGATCCCGGTGAGCAGCAACTGCAACGGGTTCGGGCCCCGCCCGTCCATAGCCTGATATCTGCCGATTCCCATGCGCTAACCCGTAATTCGCAGATCGGTGACGAGCACGCCCCACAGGGCGGTGGTCAGTGTCAGATCCAGCACGATGATCAGGACCAGGCTGGCGCGAATCGCGCGACCGGAGGCCACGCCGACCCCTTCGGGTCCGCCGGAGGCGTAGAACCCGAAGTAGGAGTGCACCAGGATCACCACGACGACGAACACGATCGCCTTGAACAGCGACAGCCCGATGTCCTTGGGTTGCAGGAAGGCCTGGAAGTAGTGGTCGTAGGTACCACCTGCCTGCCCGTGCACCACCTTGATGAAGAAGGCCGTCGCGAAGTAGCTGCACGCGAGCGAGGCCAGGTAGACCGGGATCACGATCAGCACGCCGGCGATCACTCGGGTGGTCACCACGAACGGAATCGGTTCCACCGCAGTGGCTTCCAGCGCGTCGATCTCCTCGGAGATCCGCATCGCGCCGATCTCCGCGGTGATCCGGCACCCAGCTTGCGCGGCGAAGGCGATCGCCGCGATCAACGGGGCCAGCTCCCGGGTGTTGGCGAAGGAGGAGATGAATCCGGTGAGCGGACCCATGCTCAGCATGTCCAGGATCCGGAACGCCTCGATTCCGATGATGGCTCCGGTCATCAAACCCATGAACACCACCACCCCGACCGTGCCGCCGCCGACGATGATCCGGCCGTTTCCCCAGCCGATATCCATGAAAACGACACCGATCTGGCGCCGGTACCGGGTCAGCGTGCGCGGCACCGCGCGCAACACGTGATACGCGAACGCGACCTGATGCCCGAGCGCCACCAGCGGTACCACGGTAGCCGCGGCCCGGTGACCCAAAGCCCGGTATCTGGACTGGACAACCATCTAAAACCCCATGCTTTCCGGAAACCAGATCGAGAGCAGTTGCGTGATCAGCACATTGGCGGCGAAGGTGCTCATCACTCCGATGACAACGGTGGCGTTCACACAGTCCGCCACGCCCTTGGGACCTCCCGCGGCCTCGAAGCCGCGCTGACTGGCCACCAGCACCACGAGCAGTCCGAAGATGACCGTCTTACCCATCGCGACGATCAGATCGTTGGTACTGGCAAAGGCCGCGAAGGAATTGAAGAACGCGCCGGGCACGCCGCCCTGGACCAGCGTCATCGTGTAGATGGTTGACATGCCGACGAACACGATCAGCACACACAGCAGCGGCCCGACCAGGAACATCGCCGCCAGCCGCGGCGCGACCAGGCGATGATTCGGGTTGATGCCCAGGGTCCGGATGGCGTCGATCTCTTCGCGGATCTTGCGGGCGCCGAGATCGGCGGCGATGGCCGCGCCGACCGCGCCGCCGAGCAGGATGCCGCCCACCATGGGTGCGCCCTGCCGGATGACGCCGAGCCCGCCCGCCGCGCCGGCTTGTGAGGTGGCGCCGACCTGTCCGGCGATCGAGCCGACCTGGATCTGCACGATGGCGCCGAAGGGGACGGCGATCAAGATGGCGGGCCAACCGGACACGCTCATCATGAACCAGGCCTGGGTCATGGCCTCGCGCCACGGATGGTTCAGCTTGACGATGTCGCGGATCAACCCGTACATCGAGTCGACCGTCAGCAGCATCAAGCGGCCGAAAGTGCCGACCGATTGCAGCAATGTGCGCCAAGCCCACACGACCAGCACCACGATCGGCCGTACGAGAATAGGGACCGGACGGTCTCGAATCACCGTCGCGTTCATCGCATCTCGCTCTCACCGAAAAAGAAGACACAGTCGGAATCAACTGTCTGGGACAGATTAGACTGGCAAATCGGTGCCGTCCAGGTTTTCCGCGAACCGTCCACGATCATGATCGCCACCACTCCAGCACCGACTGGGTCACGCGCGTACCGTCCGCCTGCGTGATGGCCAGCTCGGTGCGCGAAAGCTCGATCGACACTCCGCCGCCGGAGCCGGACCACCGCTCCCCACTGCCGGACACCGGGGTCCGGATCGGCGTCGCCACATCGAGCCGGTAGGCCTTGAAGTAGGAGCCGCACACCACGAACAGAGTCTCAACGGTGCTGCCCACGACCGTCGCATGCCGCCACTCATCGCAGCGCGCGGACACCGAATCTCCGCCGAACCAGCCATAATTCGTGGCCGAATGGTTCGGGAAGTCAGGCAGCTCACTGGGCACGGGGGCGGTGTAGGCCAACTCGTCGGGCACCTGCGACGGGATCGTCTCCCGCAGCCCGGGAGGCTTAGTGGTGGTCGTCGGCCCGGTCGTCACCGGGGGCGGCGTAGTGGCCACCGGCGGGGCCTGTGCGACGACGACGATCGGCGGCGGCGCTCCCGGATGGGTGCGGAACCAGATCGCCGCTCCCCCGCCGCCGCCGACCAGCGCCGCCGCCATCAGCAACGCGCCGCCGTATGCAGACGCCACTCCCCGGACGTTCCGCCACCCATCCATCACCCCTCCTGGCCAATATCCAGCCTGCCCGACTGAGACAGTTGGTAGCATACTGTGATCAAGACCTCGGAAGTACCCAAATTGCGATCGCAGTCATAGTGGAGTGAAGAATGAAGCCCCAGATAAATACCGGTTTTCTGCTGGCAACCACGGCGGCCGCACTGTCTATGACACTTACGGCATGCGGCTCCGACAATGTACGGAGCAGCGAAATCACCATCAGCGCGGCGCCGACCACGACGGCCGCCAGCACCGGTGCGGCGGGCGCGCTGCCCACGCCACTCACCACCGAGCAACTCGACACGATGCTGCAGGACCTGTTCGGACAGGGCAGGCAGGTCTCCGACGATCAGCGCCTCGCCGTCGTCCAGAACGGCGAGAAGTTCCGCAGCGACCTGACCGAGCTGCGAAAGGCCATGTCGGAGAACCCGAATGCGAAGTTCGGCGTGGTCGCGGGTTCGGTGGTGCTCAATGGCGAGATTCTCGAGGCCGAGTTCTGGCTGGACAAGGACGGCAACGGCAACCAGCGTTCGGCGCCGCTGAACCTGGTTCCGGCACAGGGCGAATGGAAGATCCCCGCCGAGGAGATCTGCGGCATCCTCGCCCAGACCGACTACAAGTCACCGGCCTGCAGGTAGATCCGAAGAGGGAGATCAACTCGTGTTTGTCTGGCTGGGCCGCTGGATCCACCACGCCCGCTTCACCGTCATCGCCGGATTCGTCCTGGCCATCGGACTTTCCGGGCTCTTCGGCCTGGGCTATCAGGATCGGCTCTCCGCGCAGGGCTACTTCGACGATACGAGCGAGTCGGTACTGGGCACGAAGCTGGCCGACGCCACCTTCGGCCGCGACTTCGACGGTGATGTGATCGCGCTCTTCAGCACCCCGCCCGGGCGGTCGATCACCGATCCGGAGATCGAAGCGGCGGGCAAAGCGCTGACCCAGCGGTTGCTCACCGAATTCCGCACCGAGATCAAGGATGTCACCGGGTACTGGAACGGCAGCCTGGTCAAGAACCGGTTCGTCGACGACAGCAAGACTCATGCCTTCATGAGCATCGGGCTGCAGGGTACCGGCGACACCGACAGCGTCGAGTTCTACCACCGGATCCGGGACCAACTGACCATTCCCGGCGTGGACGTGCAGGTGGCCGGCCGGGTGGCGGTGGCTGACGCGGTCGGCCTCACCCTGCAGCACGATATCGAGCGCATGCACCTGATCGCGCTGCCGCTGGTCGCGATTGTGCTGTTCTTCGTCTTCGGCGGGGTCGTCGCCGCGGCGCTGCCGCTGATCATCGGCGGGCTCACCATCGCGGGTTCCTGGGGCGTGATGCGGCTGCTCACCGAAATCATGCAGGTGAATCAGTTCGCGGATGCGGTGATTCAGCTCATCGGCCTGGGCCTGGCGATCGACTACGGCCTGTTCATGGTGAGCCGGTTCCGGGAGGAGATCGCCGAGGGCCGCACCGTCGAGGACGCGGTGCGTACGGCGGTGGCCACGGCGGGGCGGACCATCACGTTCTCCGCGACCATCATTGTGGTGTGCGTGGCGGGTGTGCTGATCTTCCCGATGAATTTCCTACGTTCGGTGGCGCTGGGCGCTTTGGCGGCGGTGATACTCGCCGCGGTGCTGTCGATCACCGTACTGCCCGCCCTGCTGTGCGTGCTGGGGCGCCGGGTGGACGCGTTCGGCCTGAAACGGTTCTCGCGCACCACATCCGCCGCGCAGATCGACGCGTCGTTCTGGTCGCGGCTGGCGACCTGGTCGATGCGGCGGCCCGCACTGGTCGCCTACCCGATCATCGCGGTCCTCTTGCTGTTGATCGTCCCGTTCTTCGGGGTCGAATTCACCGGCATCACCGAGAAGTATCTGCCGCCCGGCAACGAGACCCGTTCGGCACAACAGGATTTCGACACCATCTTTCCGACCGAGCGCACCAATCCGATCAAGCTCGTGATCACCGGAGCGGACCGGCAGATCACCGGTCAGATCGTGGCCGCGGCGGACCGGACGCCCGGGCTGACCGGGCAGTTCCAGAAGCCGATATCAGCCGGGATCGCGGCCGAGGGCGCCAATGTCCGGGTCTACCAGGCCGGTCTGGTCGATCCGTCGGTCACCGATGACGTGATCGCCCGGCTGCGTTCGATCACGCCGCCGGCGGGCACCACGATCTATGTCACCGGTATGCCCGCTCTGGAGCGTGACAGCATTCACGGCATCACCGATCGGCTGCCGGTGCTGCTGGCAATTCTGGTGATCGCGTCGTTCGTGATGATGTTCCTGGCGTTCGGCTCGTTCGTGCTGCCGATCAAGGCGACGGTGGTCAGCGGGCTCAGTCTGACCGCGGCACTGGGCTTTCTGGCCTATGTCTTCTACGACGGACACGGGGCGGGCCTGCTGGACTTCACGCCACAGCCACTGAGCTTCCCGGTGCTGGTGATCATGATCGCGATCATCTTCGGCTTGTCCACCGACTACGAGATCTTCCTGATGTCGCGCATGGCCGAGGCGCGGAATCGGGGCGCGCCCACCCCGGAGGCGATCCGCTACGGCACCGCGCACACCGGCGGCATCATCACCGCCGCGGCCCTGGTGCTGATCGTGGTGACCGGCGCGTTCGGGCTCTCGGATCTGGTGCTGATGAAGTACATCGCCTACGGCATGATCGTCGCGCTGGTGCTCGACGCCACCATCATCCGGATGCTGCTGGTGCCGGCGATCATGCGGATTCTGGGCGATGCCTGCTGGTGGGCGCCACGGTGGGCCATGCGGCTGCACCAGCGAATCGGGCTGGCCGAGTTCGAAACTCGGCCAGAACCGGCCGAACCCACTGTTACCGAGGAGGTTTCACTATGAAGGTTTTCGCGGCCACCCTCCTGGCCCTGGGTTTGGCCGCCGCACCTGCGGCGGCGCAACCGAACGTCCCGTTCATGATCGACTGTTCGGCCAGCCACACCGACGACTCCCGGCTCCTGCTGAGCTGCGCCAACCCGGGCTCGCTGCCGGGCACCGTCGATCTGATGTACGTGTGCAGTACACCCTTGGATTTCAACCGGCAGATCATCTTCAACGAACCCGGTCATTTCGTAGCGCCCAAGTCCACGCTGCGACTGACCCGCGATTGCGGACCCGAGCAGGTGATCATCACCTATCAGGCCTGGCCGCTCACCCAGGATCAGCAGGACGACGAACAGACCCGTCTGGACCGGATCCGCGCCGAACGCGACGAGCTCGCCGGACGCTGAAGGAGAAAGGGGCTGCGGCATTGTGCCGCAGCCCCTTTCTCGTGGTCACCAGGACTTGGGTTTGTCCGCGTGCCCAGCGCCGCCGATTCTGCCGAGGGCCTTCTCCAACCCGGCTCGTACCCGCTGCCCCGAGGTCTCGTATTCGCCTGGGAAGGCGTACTTTCCGGCGACCCGCACCACCGGCTGCAAAAGTCCAGGCGGCACATACCGAGGCGCCAGCGACACCAGCCAGGCATCCGGCCCCGCCGTCCCGAGCTTCTTGCCCCGCAGCATGCTGCGCACCGCCCGGCGGGCGGTGTTGGACGGCTCGTGGAAGCCCGGCAGACTCCACGCCCAGTCCGGCAGGAATTTGGTCTCCTCGATGCCGTAGGCCAGCGGCGTCTTGGTGATGCCGGGCAGGAAGGTGGTGCAGGACACCCCGCTGCCCTTCAGCTCGGCGTGCAGCGCGGTGGAGAAGTAGATGACGAAAGCCTTTGCCGCCGAATAGGAAGCGAGATACGGCAGCGGCGCCACACCGGCCGGTGAGGCCACATTCAGGATCGCGCCCTCCCCCCGCGCCTGCATCGCGGGCAGGAACGCGCCGGTGAGATGGTGCAGGGCGCTGACGCTGACGTCCACCAGAATGCGCTCGCGGCCCAGCGCCAGCTTGTCGAAGCGGCCGATCGAGATGAGACCCGCGACATTGGCCACGCCGACAATGGCGCGCGGGCCGCTTTGCACCGCCTCGATGAACTTGCCGCGTGCCTCGGGTTCGGTGAGATCGAGCTGATGCACCTCCACCTCGACCCGGTGCCCGCGCAGTTGGTCGGCGGTTTCTCCGACGGCGTCCTGGATATCGGCCAGAACCAAGTTGTAGCCCCGCAGGGACAATTCGCGAGCTACCTCACGGCCGATACCGGACGCTGCTCCGGTGACGACGACCGCGGTATCGGCGGATGGACGCGGCAGTGCCATAGCGACTCCTTCAATCATGCGCTCCATTGCGTGACGCAGGTTCGAGACTAGCACTGTCCCAGACAGTTGGCTTACACTGTCTGGGACAAGAGTCGCGGCGGTGCAGCCGCGGCCGAGGAGGAAGCGAATGTCCAGCACAGCAGTCGCCGAAACCGCACCGCTGACCCGGCCCGATCACGAAGTCGTGATCATCGGCGCGGGTTTCGGCGGCATTGCGACCGGAGTGGCACTCAAGCAGGCGGGCGTCGAGGATTTCGTCATCTTCGACAAACACTCCGGAATCGGCGGAACCTGGTGGGCCAACCGGTATCCCGGCATCGCCGTCGATATTCCGGCCGTCTATTACAGCCTTTCCTATATGCCGTTCCGTACCTCGACGCGGGTGTTCCCGCCGGGCCACGAGGTGCAGGAGTACACCGAGCAGATCGTCGACGAGTACGGCCTGCGCCCGCACATCACCTTGAATACCCGGGTGTCCGGGGCGATCTGGGACGAGCGCACCCACCTGTGGACGGTCCGCTTCGACGACCGCACCGTCACCTGCCGATTCCTGTGTCCCGCACTGGGTTACCTGGAGGTGCCGAAGCTGCCCGACATTCCGGGCATCGATAGGTTCGCGGGCAAGGCCGTGCACACCGCGGACTGGGATCACGACTTCGACTACGCGGGCAAGCGGATCGGCGTGATCGGCACGGGAGCGACCGCACTGCAGTTGATTCCGGAGCTGGCCGATATCGCCGAGCATCTGACGGTCTTCCAGCGCACGCCGATCTGGCTGGCGCCGAAGCCGGATTTCCGGGTGGACTGGGGTTTGGATCAGTTCCTGCAGCGCAATGACAGGACCCGCAAGGTGGTGCGCGGGGCCGTCGCCGCCGGCATCGATCTGGGGCTGGTCGGGCTGGCGTTGTCGATGCGGCGGCTACCGCGGGTAGCCCCCGCGCTGACCGCGGGCGCTCGTGGTGCGTACCGAATGTGGTTGCGGGACAAGGAGCTCTACGACAAGCTCGCGCCCACGTACGCGCCCGGGTGTAAACGGCCGTCGCTGTCGAGCCGATACATGAAGACCTTCAAGAACCGGGATCGGACCAGCCTGATCACCGAGGGGATCGAGCGGGTCACCGAAAAGGGCGTCGTCACCGCCGACGGCGTGGAACATCCGATCGATGTGCTGGTGTGCGCCACTGGATTCCGGGTGTGTGAGCGCGGCTTCTCCCCCGCCTTCGAGATGATCGGCGCCGAGGGCAAGGAACTCGGCGACTACTGGCACGAGACCAGGTATCACGCCTATCAGGGTGTGACGGTGCCCGGCTGGCCGAACATGTTCATGGTGGCCTGCGGACCCAATTCGGTGATTCTCGGGTCGATTCTGACCACCGTGGAGAACACGGCCGCCAAGGCGCGGCGGCTCATCGTCGAGGCGCGGCGGCGCGGGGCGACCCGGGTGGATGTCACGCCCGAGGCGTATCGCGAGTACGCGGACAAGTGCCTGGAGAAGATGGAGGGCTCGCTCTGGGTCACCGCGCCGTGCGCGGGGTCGAACACCTATTACGTGAACTATCAGGGCGATTTGGCGGTGCGGCCGTCGACGAACATCGGCCAGTGGCTCGGCACACGCCATTTCCCTTGGCGCGCTTACCAGTTCGGCAAGTTGGCGCCCGGGCCGCAGCCCGCCGCACCCGTCAAGAAGGCAGTCGCGAAGAAGACCGCCGCCAAGAAGCCAGCGGCCGTCAAAGCGCCCGCCAAAAAGACGGCCGCCAAGCCCCCTGCCGCCCAGCAGATCCCAGCGCAGCCGCTGGCCGCCGACAACCCCACCCAGTAGGAGCAGACCGTGCTATTTCATCCCGCAGTCGTCGAGGCGGACTCGGACTTCTATACCAAGGCCCCGATCGTGCTGGTCGGCCGCGCCGAATTCGACGTGCCCGCCGAAACGCTGTGGCAGCCGGTCGAGGATTTCGGCTGGATCCCGTTCATCAGCTCCACCTGGGAGACCCCCGCGCCGCACGGCCGCAACTCCCGGCGCCGCCTGGGTCTCGGGCCCCTGCTGCTGAGCAATGAGTTCGTCACCCACCTGGATCCGGGCCGGGAGATCGCCTTCTTCATCGGCGAGATCCCGCTGCCCGGTGTGCGGGCGATGGCCGAACGGCTGGTCGTCGAACCGCTGGGACCGCAGCGTAGTTCGCTGACCTACACGGTGGCCATCGCGCCGAAGTTCTTCCCGCGGGTGCGGATCACGCCGGTCTCCAGGGTCGCGAATCCGTTCTTCTCCCGGCTCATCGAGCTCGGCTGGGGATATGCGCTGCGTCGGCGCGGGTTCGAGAGCACGCCCCGGCTCGAAGCCGTGCCCGATGTCCGCCCGATCAGCCGAACCAACTGAAGGGCCCATCATGTTTCGTGGAGTACGACGTCCCAAACTAGTGCTGATCACCGGCGCGGGCAGCGGCATCGGACGAGCCACCGCCCTGCGCTTCGCCGCGCGCGGCGCGACCGTCCTCGCCACCGATATCCGGGAGGACACCGCGCGCGAGACCGTGGCGCGCATCGTCGAACGCGGCGGTGACGGTTTCGCCTACCCGCTCGATGTCACCGACCCGAGCCAGTGGACGGCCCTGGGCCTGCTGGTCTTCGAAAAGCACGGCGTCCCGGACGTTCTCGTGAACAACGCGGGAATCGGGGTGATCGCCGGATTCCTGCAGCACGACACCGCGCTGTGGGATCGCCAGCTCGCGGTGAACTGGGAGGGCGTCGTGCACGGCTGCCGCGCGTTCGCACCGCTGATGGTGAGCGAGGGCCGGGGACACATCGTGAATATCTCTTCCGCCGCGTCCTGGGTGCCCGCGCCGTTCTGGCCGTCCTATGCCACCTCCAAGGCCAACGTCCGGATGTTCAGCGAATGTCTGCGCGGTGAACTCGCAGCCCACGGTATAGGGGTGTCCTGTGTCTGCCCGGGTGGCGCCGCGACCGGGATCATCGGGGACGCGCACCTGGTGCTCGACACCCTGGACCAGACGCCCGACCGCAAGGAGAAGATCCAGCGCACCGCCGGAGAAATCGCCGAGAAGTTCGGTCCCTGGCTGGGTTTCGGCCCGGATGTCATGGCCAAGGGCGTGCAGCGGGCGGTCCGCTACAACATCGGGTTGCTGCCGGTGCGGCCGGAGGCCTGGGTGGCGCAGTACCTGCATCGCCTCGCTCCGGGCACAGTCCGTTTCGTGACCGGCCAGGTCCGGCCCGGTCGCCTCGATGCCGTCGGCCGCGCGCTCGATGTCGTGCTGCCCGACCGCGTGCTCGACACGGCGGCCCGCATCTCCGCTCCGAGCAAGCATTGAAACCGACTGGGAGACAATAATGTTCCGAGGAATACGACACCCCAGGCTGGTGCTGATCACCGGCGCGGGCAGCGGGATCGGACGAGCCACGGCCCTGCGGTTCGCCGGCCTGGACGCGGAGATCATCGTCACCGATATCGCGGCGGACTCGGCACTCGAAACCGTTCACCTGATCGAGCAGGCCGGTGGTCGTGCGGTGGCCTATCGGCTCGACGTCACCGATCGGGCGGCATGGACTGAACTCGCCGACCTCGTCGAAACCCGGCACGGCATACCCGATGTGGTCGTCAACAACGCCGGGATCGTGGTCATCGGCGGTTTTCTGGAGCAGCCCAAGGCCGCCTGGGATCGGCAGATGGCAGTCAATTTCGACGGCGTCATCAACGGCTGCCGGGTCTTCGCGCCGCTGCTGGCGCGGGCCGGGCGCGGCCAGATCGTGAATGTGTCCTCGGTGCAGGCATTTACGCCGATTCCGATGACGCCGTCGTACAACACCGCTAAGGCAGGCGTGCGGATGTTCTCCGAATGCCTGCGCGGGGAAATGGCCGGGCACGGCGTTGGCGTCTCTGTTGTCTTTCCGGGCGCCGCGGCCACCGGCATCGTGGCGGGCGAGGTCACCACGAACACCGGCGTCGATGCCGAACGGGTCGCCCAGCTGCAACGCACAGCTGCCGTACTGGTTCAGAAATACGGTCCCCGACTGGGTTTCGGCCCGGATACCATCGCCAAGGGCATCGTGCGCGCGGTGCGCTACAACCTCGGCGCACTGCCGATCCGGCCCGAGGCCTGGGCGATGTTCGCGGTGTCGCGGCTCTCGCCCGGTGGCTGGCGGATGATCCTGGGCCAAGCCAGGCCGATGTGGGTGGCCAGTGCCGTCCAATCGGCTACCGCACTGATCCCGGAGCGGGTGTTGCAGGCCTTCGACTCGGTCAACGACGCCGAGCCGCAAACCGCGATCGACACCATCGTCGAGTTCGCTTATGCACTCCGAGCACCCTCTGGACCCGTCGTGGTCGACGAGATTCCGATGACAGGTTCGCCCAAGTGACGAGCCCGGACCCGGTCGAGGTGATGGCCGAGCGGCTGATCGAAGCACATGTGGCCTACATCGTCGCGGAGCTGAGCGGGGAGCAGCTGGTCGAGCAGGCCGACGGCATCCTGCGCGACATCTTCGCCGTCGAGGAGACCTTGAAGGTCGCCGACGTCCTCGACAGCGACTCTGTCAAAGCGAGTGTGCTGGCCGTCATCGGCGTGCTCAACAGCAGTTCGGTGAACCGGCAGCTGTTCGAGGCGCTGGCCGACGCCATCTACGACCTGTCCGCCAATGAGAGCTTCCGGCTCGGCGAGGTGGTCGACCGCGACGGTATCGCCCGGCTGGTCACCACGGTGGTCGGCATGCACACCATGTTCGAGCGCACGCTCGAACGGTTCACCAAGAGCCCCACCGTCGCCCATGTCGCCTCGACGTTCGTCAACCGGATCGTCAGCGGCGCCGCCGAGGCCGTACGCAGCCGGGCCGAGAAGGTGCCCGGCGTGAGTTCGGTGCTGTCCCTCGGCGACAGGACCGTCGGCAAGGTTTTCAGCACGGGCGACAAGGCCTTCGGCGAGCGCCTCGGCGACGCCACCGCGGCCGCCGCGCAGTACGCGGTGCGCCGCACCAACAACGCGATCCTGACCGTCATCAAGGAGACGCCGCTGGCCGAGGCGACGATGGAGGTCTACGACCTCTTCGCCGGCGAACCGGTCAGCGATCTGCGCGAATTCCTCTCCCTGGAGGAACTGCGCGAGCTGGTTTCCGCCCTGTTCGATCTGCTCACCACCGTCAAGAACGAGCAGTATCTGGCCGACCTGATCGGCGACGCCGCCGACATCCTGCTCGAGTACTACGGCGATTACACCGTGGCCGGACTCGCCAAGGAATTCGGTGTCACCCCGGAACTGCTGCGCGACGAATTCTGCCGCTACGCACCGCCGATCATCGAGGCCGCCAAAGCCGATGGGGTCCTCGCCGGCCTCATCCGCAACCGTGTCGAACCGTTCTATCGATCCGAGGTAGTGCACGACATTCTCGCCCTCCCCATGGCAACACCGATATCCCCACCGAAAGTCGAGGAATCATGAAGAGACCATCCAGGCGCGCAGCGGAAAGCCCGGCCACGCCGGAATTCGAGGTCGCGGTGATCGGCGCGGGGCCCGGCGGCATCGCCGCGGGTGTGAAGCTGAAGCGGGCGAAGATCGAGGATTTCGTCATCATCGACCGCGACACCGATTTCGGTGGCAGCTGGCACGAGAACCACTACCCGGGGCTCGGCGTCGACATCCCCTGGCCCGCTTACCAGTTCTCGTTCGAGCGCAAGACCGATTGGTCCCGGTTCTTTCCCAAGGGGCCAGAGGTCAAGCAGTATCACGTCGAGGTGGCGCGCAAATACGGGCTGTACCCGCATGCCCGCTTCCAGACCCGCATCGTCAAGGAGGAATTCGATGACGAGCGACACTATTGGAAGCTGCACACCGCCGAGGGCACGGTGCTCACCGCGCGGTTCCTGATCAACGCGGTCGGCGCGTTCGTGCGGCCGCGGTCGGACAGTTTCACCGGGGTCGAGGGGTTCCAGGGCGAGATTCTGCGGCCGCACAATTGGAACGACGACTACGACCTGAAGGGCAAGCGGGTCGGCGTCGTCGGCACGGGAGCCAGTGCGGTGCAGATCATCCCGGCCATCCGCGACGAGGTGGCCGCCATGACGGTGTTCCAGCGGACCCCGGTGTGGTCGTTCCCCAAACCCGATTTCCAGACGCCGACGCTGATGAAGCGGCTGCTCGCCCTCCCCGGCGTGCTGCCGATCGTGCACGGCACCATCCTGGTCGGCGTCGACCTGGCCTTGCGTGGCCTCGTCTCCGCGCCAAACGGGGTGCTGCGCCCGGCCCTGAGCCTGGTGGACCGGGCCGCGATCGCTGCCTACCGGCGATTGGTCGGCCTCATCGTCAAGGATCCGGCCACCGCGGCGCAGCTGAGCCCCAATTTCGGTTTCATCGCCAAACGGCCCACGATGAATACCCAATACCTGCCCACCTTCAATCACCCGCATGTCCAGCTGGTGACCGAGCCGATCGAGCGGATCACCGCCAAGGGTATTCGCACCGCCGACGGCGTCGAGCGCGAATTCGATGCCATCGTGCTGGCCACCGGGTACGAGGTGTTCTCCGATCCGGAGACCTATCGTCCAGGAACCATTGTGGGGCGCAGTGGATTCGACCTCGGAAAGTTCTACACCGCGGAGGGATTGCAGGCCTACCAGAGTGTTTCGGTGCACGGGCTGCCGAACCGGTGGACCCTCGTCGGCCCCTACTCCTGGACCGGCTCGGGCTGGCACGACTTCGTCGAGATGACCGCCGACCACGCCGCCCGCGCCATCAAGGAAGCCAAGCGCCGCAAGGCAACCCTGATGGAGATCCGCCGGGACGTGGCCGAGGACTACCATCGCAAGATCTACCAGCAGAACGAGATCGTCCGGTACTACATGACCGAACTCAACGGGCACACACCGACGTATTACCGCAATTCCCAAGGTGAATCGACCTACATCCGCCCGACCGGCTTCTTCGAAGCCCGCCGCGGCCACCGCAAATTCCCGTTCGACCATTACAGCTACGAGGTGCTGCGCGCCGGTGCAGTGGCAGCCGAACCGGAAGGTACTGCGGTCGAGTCTGTTTCGGAGGTGAGCGCATGACCGCGGCGCCCGCGTACTCGACGCCGGACCGGCCGCACGCGGGTCCGGCCCCGCGACGCGGCTTCAACGGCCTGGTCGCCAGGTTCTTCGATATCGCCGCCAAAGGCTACGATCTGGCGCCGCTGCAATACGTGATGTACCGGCCACCTCAGGACGAGATGATCGCGCTGCTGCGCGCCCGCGGCGCCCGCACGATCGTCGACTTCGGTTGTGGCACCGGCATTCTCGCCGACCGTATCAGCTTCGAGCTGCCGGTCGCGCGGGTGCACGGCGTCGACATGTCGGCGGGCATGCTCGCCAAAGCCCGCCGCCGCAACGTCGCGGTGGAATGGCGCAACGAGCCGGCCGAACGCACCGGGTTGCCCAGCGCGTCGGTGGACGCGGTGATCACCACCACCGCGTTCCACTTCTTCGATCAGGAACGCGCCGTCGCGGAATTCGCCCGCATCCTGCAACCCGAAGGCATCCTGGCCATCTCCGCGATCAGCACGAGCTCACCCTGGGCCCGGCCGATCCAGCGGATCAGCGGCAACAGCCTCGCGCCCGCGCACGCACCGTCGCCTCGGGAAATCGGCCAGTTGGTCGAATCGCTCGGCTTCGACCTGCTCGAACAGCGCCCGATCCGCCGGCCCTGGTACAGCCGGATGGTCCCCGACGTGCTCACCATCGCCCAGCGGCGCTAATCGCGGTGGGCCCCGCCGTCAGTCGACCGGCTGGGCCCACCACCTCGAAATATCCAGCGGGACACATGCATCCGTTCACTGAGGCAATGCGCCGGCACGATCTGGACGCGCTGGTCAGCACGCTCACCGCCGACGTCCTGTACCGCTCTCCGGTGATGTACTGCGAATTGGCCGGCCCCGACGTCATGGAATTCATGGGAGTCTTCTTCGACGCCGTCAGCGAGATCACCGACATCCACGAGTACGGCAACGACCAGATCCTCATCCTGCTCGCCGCCGTCACGGCGCGCGACCGCTGCGGCAGCGCCACCTGGGTGCTCTATCTCGACGACCACCGGCAGGTCCGCCGGATCACCTGGCAGGTCCGGCCCTTCAGCCTGGCACTGCGCCTGTCGGACACCTTCGCCACCGCCCTGGCTCGCCGCCATCACCGCCCCGGGCCGGTGGCCATCCCCCTCACCCGCTGGCCGGCCACCACCCTCGACCTGCTCGCCCCGCTGCTGCCACGCAAGCGATAGCCCGCCCAGCACCCCGTGCGGTTACCGAGCACCCCGTATACCGGTGCTCGCTGCCCGCCTGGGGCTCGGCTGGTGTCAGACCCGGCGGTGTGGCGAGCTAGCGGGCCTGCCAGTCGTAGCGGATTTCGGTGAGCCGTTCGCTCATGCGCCACAGGCGGCGGGCGTACCAGTGGCTGTAGGCCAGAGGGCTGCGCAGGGTGCGGCGCGGGTAGCCCGCGATCTCGAAAGCCGGTCCCAGGTAGGCGTTTCCGGGTAGGCCGGGCATGGTCGCCGCGTACAGCTGGGGTAGGGCGCCCATGTGGTCGGGCTGGGCCAGGGCGAACAGGATTCGCTGCGGGACGGCGGCCAGTGCGGCGATCAGGCCGCGTTCACCATCGCCGTCGTAGAGGTGGGTGGCGGACAGGCCCGGATGAGCGGCCACCGCGGTCAGGGTGGTGCCCGCGGCTTGTGCGCGGCGCGCCAGCTCGGCGGTGAACAGCAGGTTCGCCAGTTTGGATTGGCTGTAGGCGGGCCAGCGCAGGTATAGCAGGCGCCAGTTCGGGTCGAGCAGGTTGACGACGCCGCCCCAGGCCGCCACCGAGGACACGGTGACCACCCGGGGCTGCGGAGCCCGCAGCAGGCTGGGTAGCAGCAAGCCGGTGAAAGCGAAGTGTCCCAGGTGATTTGTGCCGAATTGAGTGTCGAAGCCATCGGCCGTGCGCGAGCGCGGCACCGCCATGACACCCGCGTTGTTCACCAGCAGATCGACCATCCCCTCCGATTCGCCGATCTGCGTGGCGGCGCGCCGGATCGAGGCCAGGTCGGCCAGATCCAGCGCGAGCACCTCGGGCTTGGCGGCAGTGGCGGCGTCCGCGACTGTCGCCACCGCGGCGGTGGCTTTCGCCGCGTCCCGGCAGGCCAGGATTACGCGAGCACCCTTGGCCGCCAGCGCTTGTGCGGTACGCAGGCCCAGCCCGCTGTTCGCGCCGGTGACCACCGCGGTCTTTCCCGTTTGGTCCGGGATTTCGGCCGCGGTCCAGCGGCGCGGCAGAATCGGGGTGTTAGCCACGGTGGCCTCCAGGTATTTCGGCATCAGCTTGCTGTTACGTGGTATTCGGCCGTCGGCACCGCGTCGGCTCGCACCGCCAGTCGTTCGAACCGATAGTCGCGCAACGGGAAATGCTTTGCGCGCCAACGGGCGTAATGGACGCTTCCCGGGCGAATGTAGGGCATATCGCCCTGCGAGTTGCGGTAATAGGTCGAGACATCCTTGTTGCGGACATTGAAGTAGTACTCGACGCCGCGCATCAGCCGTTTGACCTTCGCGTGGTAGGCCTGGTGGGGCTGCTCCCCCACTTCGACCAGGGTCGCGCCGCGCTCGCGGGCGGCGGCGATGGCGCGCACGCCGTGGGTGGCGCCGGTCTCGACCAGGTCGTGCCAGCCGGTACCGCTCCAGGCATAGGGGCCGACCACGAAGAACCGGTTCGGGAACTTCGGCACCGAGACCGCGTCGTAGGCTTGTAAACCGTTCTCCCGGAAGAGCTTTGCGAGGTCAGCGCCGTCGCGCCCGACGATGGCGCCGATCGGGTAGCTTTCCGCCTCGCAGAACAGGTCGTGCCCGGTGGCGAGCACGATCATGTCGAATTCGTGTTCGACGCCGTCGGCGGTGCGGACACCGCGCTCGGTGATCGCCTCGACCGCCTGCGGTATCAGTCGCACATTGGGCCGGTCGAAAGTCTTCAGATAGTCGCTGTTGAAGGTCGGGCGTTTGGCGACCGGGCCATATTTCGGCGAAAGCAGTTCGCGCAGTCGCGGATCCTTGGGCCCGAACAGCCGCATGTACAGGTGGCGGTAGACCCAGGTACCGCCGGCGTCCAGGCCGCCGGTGAGCGGCACGATGGCGGACTGCGGCGCATAGGACAACCCCGACTGCACCGCGTCCATCGCCACCAGCCCGATCCGGTGCACCAGGGCCATCACCCCCGGAAGGCGCAGCAGCCAGCGAACTTTCGCGAGTGGAATATCCGGGCGGATCCACACCCAGGCCGGAGTGCGCTGGAAGACAACAAGTTCGCCCACGCCTTTGCTCGCCATGCCCGGCACCAACTGCACGGCGCTCGCGCCGGTGCCGACCACGCCGACCCGCTTGCCGGAGTAGTCGTAGCCATGATCCCAGCTGGCCGGGCGCATGAGTTTGCCCCGGAAGTCACCGATGCCGCCGATCGGCGGATCCTTGGGGTTGATGAACGCGCCGATCGCGGTCATCAGGAAGCGGGTGGTGATCTCGCGGCCGTCGGAAATCCGCAAGCGCCACTGGTGCTTCGACTCGTCCCACAGCTCCTGGATCACCTCGGTGCCGAACACCATCTTCTCGATCAGCCCGTACTTGCGGGCCACCGTCTCGTGGTAGGCCTGCACCTCGTCGTGGTGCGGAAACAGCCGGCTCCAGCGGGGGCTGCGGGCGAAGGAGAACTGGTAGAGCAGCGCGGGCAGATCGACGCTCGCACCGGGATAGGTGTTGTCGCGCCAGGTCCCGCCCATCCAGCTCGCCCGCTCCAGAATCGCGAAGTTCTCGATGCCCGCACGCTTCAACTTGACGCCCGCGGCGATTCCGCCTGGGCCCGAACCGATTACAACTACCTCGTAAGCGGGCTGCACCACTGCCATCGGATAACGCTCCTTCGCGCTCAACTGTCTGGGACAGCTTAACCGATGGTGTTACGATCCGACAGTCCAGCGGCCGGAGCCGCCACCACCAGACCGAGTACAGGAACCGCCATGGCGCACTTCCACACCTTCCGGGAACCGGATCCCTTCGCGACGATCGAGGTCCGGCCGAGCCCGGTCGAACGGCTGGCGCGCTACCTGCTCACCCAGCTCGCCGCCTGGCTCGGCCCCAAACTGCAGCGGATGGCCTCGTTCCTGTTCGAGGAGTTCCGCCGCGGCCTCCTAGCCGCCGCCCTGCTCGGATTCGCACTGGTAGCAGCGGTTTACGGCGCGTTCTACCTGATCGACCTGGCGATTGTGGCACTGGACATGTGGCTGCCGCACTGGGCTTCCCTCAGCATCATCGCGGGCGCTCTACTGCTACCCGCCCTGATCGCCGCCACCTTGGGTGTGTGGCAGCTGAGCCGGATGAAGCTGGTCCGTGGCACCGTCGCGGGCCTCGCTCAGGTCGGGGTGCTGCTGTGGTCGCTCACCCGGCCCATGCCCGCCGAGGCCGAGGCCGAGCGACGCGTTCCCTAGTTTCCGATTCAGCCCGCGGTGCGGATGCCCGCGGTTTCGGCGAGTACCAGCAGTTGCGCGCGGCGGAGCTTGCCGCTGGTGCTGCGGGGTAGTTCGCCGGTGAAGACGACCTCGCGGGGGACTTTGTAGTTGGCCAGCGACGATTTCACGTAGGCCTGCAGCTCGGCGTCGGTGACCTCGGCGCCGGGCCTGCGGACCACGAACGCCGCCAGCCGCTGGCCGAATTCCGGATCGGGGACGCCCACGGCTCCGGCGTCGGCGACGGCAGGGTGGGATTGCAGGAGTTCCTCGACCTCCTGCGGGAAGACGTTCTCGCCGCCGGAGAGGATCATGTCGTCGGAGCGGCCGTCGATGAACAGTCTTCCGGCGGAATCGAAATGGCCGACATCGCCGGAATCCATCCAGCCGCCGGGGAGTACTGGCTTGTGGCCGCCGCCGCTGTAGCCGAGGAAGGTCACCGGGTTGCGGTTGACGATGCGGCCGGTGTCACCAGGCCGTACATCCCGGCCATCGGCATCGACGATCCTGATATCCACCAAGCCCTTCGGTGGGTAGCCGACGGTGCCCGGCGCGGCCCGCAGATCTGCGGGTGTGGCGAGTGCGCCCGGGCCGACCTCGGTGGAGCCGTAGCCGTTGAACAGCACGTCACCGAATTCGTCCATGAACTCGGTACCGAGTCGCGGCGGCAGCGGGGCAGCGCCGCACGGGACCGCGTCCAATGTCATGCAGTTGTAGTCGCGCCGAATCTCGGGCGGTAGATCCATGATTCGTTTCAGCATGGCCGGTACCAGGCAGGCGATATTGACGCTGTAGCGCTCGATATCGGCGAGGGTTTGTTGCGCGTCGAAGGTGCGGCGCAGGATCATCGGCGCACCGAGCGCGCAGGCCAGCAGCATCGCGCCCAGACCATACGCGTGGTGCAGCGGTGGCGCGACGATGATGGGGTTGCCGATCCGGGGTATCGGGGTGAAACGCGGAATCTCGGTGAGCACCCCCAGCATTCGCGGTCGCAACCGCAACGCGTAGGGGATCAGCTCGCCGAGCGCCAGCCGTCGGGGTGCCCCCTTGGGGACACCGGTGGTGCCGCCGGTGAGGATCACCAGCGTGGCGCCGTATCCGACCATTCGCACCGGTGGTAGATCTTGGGCGATCAGGTCGTCGACGGACGGGGCCGCGGCGGGCGCGGACAGTGGTGTCGCAGACCCGGACCGGACGACCAGACGCGGGCCTCGAAAGCCGGAATTGGCCAGCGCGGCTTGGAATTCGGCGTCGTAACAGAGCAGATCGACGTGCTCGCGGTCGAGCACCGAACCCAATTGCGGTCCCGCGAACCCGTAGTTCAACGGCACCACATCGGCCGAAAGACGCGCACCCGCCATGATCGCCTCGACGAACCCGCGATGGTTGCGACACAGCACACCCACCCGGGAACCGCGGCCGATGTTCCAGCGTTGCCGCATGGCAGCCGCCAATTTCTCCACCCGCCGGTGCAATTCGGCGGCGCTGATCTCCCCGTCGTCGTCGATCACGGCCGGGGTGTCCGGGAAACGCGCCGCGAACAGCGCGAGCAGGGTGGCGATCGTGACACCGCCCCGCAACGCCGCCACGGTCTGCGGCACCCGGGTGGGCGGCGGCAGGACCCGGTGCGGCCGGGCCCGGGCGGCCTCGCCGGCCCACACCACCAGGTCATCCGCGAAATGCGCCAGGTCCTCGGCTCTTTCGAGGGCCGCCCCGGCCATCCCGGCCGGCCGGGCCGCGGGATTGGTCGCCCGCACGTACAGCGTCTTCACTCGTTCGCTGGTCTTGGTGTTCTCCACCGCGTACAGCAGCGGCACTCCGGCCCGCTCCCACCACGGCCGGATCGCCATGGGCCGGTCCACGATCGCCCGGCACACCATGCCCGCCGCCTCCTCCGGTGTCATGCCGATCAGCTGGGCGTAGCGGTAGATGCGGAATGGCCCGAGCATGGGCGACATCACCAACTGCAGGTGGATCGTGGAGGTGGTGATGCCGTCGGCGCGCAATTCCGGTCCGGCGCCGCGCAACCAGGTGCTGAAGGCGGCCTTGGTGGCGATGTAGGCGGTCCATTCCACCGGCGGCGCGTGCACGCCCGCCGTGCTCACATTGACGATGTGGCCGGCGCCGCGCACCCGCATGGACGGCAGCAGGCTCATGATCAACCGCACTGGCCCGAGATAGTTCACCAAGGCGGTGTCCTCGAAATTGTCGAAGCGGTCTACGGATTCGGTGAGCCAGCGGCGAATCGAGCGGCCCGCGTTATTGACGAACACATCCACCCGCCCGTGCTCGGCGAGGATCCGATCGATCAGCTGCGCGCAGGCGTCCAGATCGGAGATATCACACGGAAATGGGTGCACCACACCGTTTTCCGCCGCAGCCCGAGCTTGGAGCCGCTCCAGCTGGTCGGCGCGGCGGGCCACCGCGAGGACGATCGCGCCGGCCCGGGCCAGGCGCAGCGCCGTCGACCAGCCGACACCCGAGGACGCACCGGTCACCACGATGACCTTGCCGCGCACCGCCGGCTGTAGCCGGCGATCGCTGATGCCGGGACTCAGCGCTCCCGTGGCGATTCGAACCGATTTGGGCAGCTGAACGACCATGTCCGGCCTCCGTGACGCAAGATTTCCGCGGAATCACCCGGGTATCCGGGCCCATCCAGACTACACTGTCCCAGACAGTATCCCGGGCCTGCTTTCAGGATGGTGCCCATGTCCGAATCCCGCATCGCGCAGGTCGTCGCCGTGGACGAGGGGCTCGAGGTCAGCCGGATCGACCTGACTTCGCCACTACCACAGGACTTTCCGCCGCATCCACCGGAACTGGAACGCCTGAGCTATCTGCGATACCGGCGGCTGGACGGCCCCGCCGACTCCGCGAACGCCGATGCGATCCTCGTCGGGCACCCGGGCGGACTGTGCGGAGCCCATGCCCTCGATCAGGTCGCACGCAACACCATGCACGCGGCAGCGACGCGAGGCAGGTGCATCGAATGGTGGTCGATAGCGCGCCGCGGCGACGCGGCCGCCGACCACACCGGCATCGACATTGCCCGGACCGCAGGCGACCCCGATCTGGCCTTCGACTACTACTATCGCGGCCGCGCGCTCGACGGACGGCGCTTCGCCGGGTTCGCCACCCACCGCGAGCTGCGCTACACCGCGGAACTCGGGATCGCGCGCGCAGTGCTGGATCAGCGTGAATTGCTCGTGCGCGAGCTGCCCGATCCCCGGCTGCGGCAACGCAAACTCTTCCTCGGCGGACATTCCTTCGGCAACTTCGTCACCGGCGCCTATACCGCGTGGGACTTCGACGGCGTCCCCGGGTACACCGACTGCGCAGGCGTTTTCGGGCTGGACCTGCTGCCGGTGAGCGACCCGTATCGACTACGCACCACCCCCCTGGTGCGCACCCTCGCCCGGTCCGCTGCCGGGCCGCACCGCCTCGCCGTGGAGCTGCTGCGCCGCGGCCTCGCACCTCGGGTCTTCCCCAGCTTCGCCGAGGTGCTGACCTTCACCACAATCCTCGCTCTGGACGCGCTCTCACATCCTGAAGCAGAGTCGGACCGACTCCGTCAGCTACCCCGCACACCCGCCTGGGAATTCACGCTGCGACTGTGGTTCGCCCGCGGCTACCGCGAATTCCGGTCCGGCCGGCCGGATCCCCGCGAACTCCGATTCACCTGCCGCGGACTGCTCGCCGCCTGGATCGCGCGCGGCCACTCCCCGATCTCGCTGTTCCAGATCGGCGTCGGCGACTCCCCGAACCGCCTGCTGGCGCGGACGACCTTTCCCGCACCCGAGTGGGCCTATCGCGTCCCCGGCCTCGACCGCGCGACCACCTTCGCGTTCGGTCCAGGCCCCCGGGAAACGCCTGCCGATCGAAACCTGCTTCAAGACTGCCCTTCCGGCGGCTGGCCAGTACACTTGGACGAACTCGCCCGCGTCATCGCCGGAGGCCCGCCGGGCTATGCCGACACCTATTTCCCGCTGCGCCTACTGGCCGACGGACTGTTCTGGGCGGGTGCACGCGACGGAGATCTCGCATCGCTGCGCCATGAACGAGGCGCCCGCGCGTTGCCACGCATGACGGTGCTCGGCGACGACAGCAACCCCGTCCTGATCCTCCTGCACCTCGGACTGCTGGTGCCGCGCAACACTGTTCGCGCTCATGGCTACACCCATTTCGATGTCGTCGCCGCGCATCGCCCGCCGTCCGGCGAGGTGGTCTCGGACGCGCTCGCCGAATTCATTGCCGCATACACCGGCCGCCGCGATCCCCGCTTCATACACAGCACCGCCCAGGCTCGCTATGGCCAGAAATCCCGCCGAAGTTTAGACTGTCTGGGACAGTCGACGCTTTGGAGGGATCGAAGATGACCCACGCGACCACGCCCGCACCCGAGAACGGCACCTCGGTAACGATCGAGCTGCCGAACCGCTCCACCCTGCGCAACCGCCTCGCGAGGCCGTTGCTGTTCTGGACCATCCGCACCGGACTGGAGGCGCTCTCCTACGGCGGCAAGCACATTCTGCGGACCAAGTGGCTGTTCTGGGTCTCCAGCCGCACCGATGGGCCGGCCGCGATCCTCGTCCCGCCGCGCGGCACCCGCCGGCGCCAGGTCCGCCTGGCCAACTTCCGTGCGGAATGGTTGTGGGACAAGCGCACCGCGGATCCGTTCAAGCGCCGCGACGCCGCAATTCTGTATTTCCACGGCGGCGGCTTCGTCTCCTGTGGGCTGAACACCCACCGGCGCTTCGTCGCCAAGATCGGGAAGACGAGCGGGATGCCCGTCTTCAATGTCGACTATCGCCAGCTGCCGCAGGCCCACTTCGTGGACACCCTCGCCGATGCGCTGCACTCCTATGAGCACCTGCTCGCCGAGGGCTTCCCCGCCGAAAACATCATCCTCTCCGGCGATTCCGCGGGCGGCGGCCTCGCCATGCGCCTGGCCTTGGCGGCCCGCGACAACGGACTGCCCGTGCCGGGCGGGCTCTCGCTCATCGCGCCGTGGGCCGACCTGGACTGGACCCGGCGCAATGCGCACCCCAACGCGGGCCTGGACCAGATCCTGCCGCCGCTGGGCATCGAAACCATCGCGCGCCTGGGCTACACCATCGACGGCAAGCTGGACCCGCACTGGTCCTCGGTGAACCACGACTTCACCGGCATGCCACCGATACTCGTCCAAGTGGGCTCCAATGAATGCCTGATGTCGGATGCCGAACAGCTCGCGCAGCGCTGCGCGGAGGCGAATGTGCCTTGCCGCCTGCAGATCTGGGATCTGGCCGCGCATGTGCATCATGCGGCCTCCGATATCGAACCGGGCGCCCGCGCGGCCATCCGCGAATTGGGCGAGTTCAACCGGCAGATCCTCGCCGCGCGCCGCCCCACCACGCACACCCCGGCCGCCTAGCCCGGAGAGAGGTCGCCGTCGTGACACTGACCACGATCCTGGTCGTCCTGTTCGTACTCGCCGTGCTCGGCGCCATAGCGGGCGGTATAGCCCTTCTGATACTGCGCGGCTGGGCCAAGCAGGTGCTCGACGGCAACGGCTTCTCGGCCACCCCGGTGGACGCCACGAAGGTCGAGCGGTTCCTGGCCCAGGAAGCGACCTTCGTGGTCACCGTGGCGCGCGAGTTCACGCATCCGCCCGACAAGGTTTGGCAGACGCTGCAACTCAACGGGACCTTCTCCTGGATTCCGCTGTTCAACGGCATCCGCTACGCCGAGGACTACCGCACGGAGGGCGCACTGCGCACCTTCGACGGCCTGCTCGCGGCGGTGCAGGAGCAGGTGATCACCGCGATTCCCCGCCGGCAACTCACGCTCACCGCGACGAAGGTGTCGGTGCCCTTGGCGCTGAAATCGCTGGTAGAAGATTATCGGCTGACCGAAACACCCTCCGGCACGACAACATTGCGGTGGACGATCGCGGTGCGTCCACGCTTGGGCGCGTTCCTTCCGCTGCGCTGGGCGGCACCGCTGGCCCGGCCCTTCCTCGCCTACGGCATCAAGGGCCTGAGCACGCGTCTGTGAAACCCGCTGCTACTCGGGTCGATTCAGGCGTCTTTCCAGGAACCGGTCGACCCGGCCCAGCGTCTTCTCCGGCAGCAGCCGATTTCGCAGCCCGGTGACGTTGTCGGACTTGAGAATTCGCGCGGCCAGCCGCACGCCACCGGGCGACACCCGGGTCGCGAGATAGATGGCGCGGGCCTCGATCGGAGTCGGCACCACGGCCGGATTGCGAGCCGCCACCCGGACGATGGTGCGCGCCACCGATTCCGGGCTGTGCGCCACCAGCCGGGCGGCGAGCGCGGAGATGTTCCCGACCCGGGCGACACCGTCCTCCAAGCCGACCACCTCGGCCGATTCCTCGGAATCCGGATCCATCAGCGCCGGGCAGATCGCCGTCACCCCCACCCCGGTACCCGCGAACTCCAGCCGCAGCCCCTCGGTCAGCATCTGCGCGGCCGCCTTGGTGGTGCAGTAGGGAGTGCTCAGCGGCAGCGGGGCGAAGGCCGCGACGGAGGTGACGTTGATGATGCGCCCGCCGCGTCCGGAGTCGACCATCTGGCGACCGAAGAAGGCCGAACCGTGGATCAGGCCCCAGACGTTGACGCCCATGAGCCGTTCCCAATCGGCCAGGGTGTGCTCCAAAAATGGTCCCGCCGTGGTGAATCCGGCGGTATTGACCAGCACCATGGGCGGCCCGTATTCAGCGTGCAGATCCTCGGCGAAGTTCTCCATCGCCACCGCGTCGGCGACATCCACCGCATACGGGAGGGCCGAACCCCCCTCCGCGAAGATCGTTTCGGCGGTCTCCGCGGCCAGTTGCTTGTCGCCATCGACGGCGATGACAAACGCCCGCTTCTGGGCGAAACGGCGTGCGGTCGCCCGGCCGATGCCGCCGCCCGCACCGGTGACGATGACAACCTCGTTGTCGAAGCTGGCCATGAGACCCTCACCTTCCTCATTCTGTCTGAGACAGTGTACACTTCAGGCGGAGAGAGGACGGTATGAAACCCTTCTACCCGGGGCTCGCGGTGGTGACCGGCGCGGGCAGCGGCATCGGCCGCGGAACCGCCACGGCGCTGGCCGATCTCGGCGCCGAGGTCATCGTCGCCGACATCAATTTCGCCACCGCGACCGACACCGTGACACGCATCCGGGCCCGCGGCGGCCTGGCCCATCCCTACGCGCTGGACGTGGCCGATGTCGGCGCCCTGACCGCCTTCGCCGACTACGTGCGAACCAACCACGGCGTCCCCGATGTGGTGGTGAACAACGCCGGAATCGTGGTGGCCGGCCCCTTCTTACAGATCCGGCCCAAGGATCTGCGCCGCATCGTCGAGGTCAACCTGATGGCTGTCGTGCACGGCTGCCGCCTGTTCGGCGCGCAAATGGCCGAACGCGGCACGGGCGGCCACCTGGTGAACATCTCCTCTATGGCGGCGTTCGCGCCGGTGCGGCTCGCCACGCCCTATTGCTTCACCAAAGCCGGCGTCAAACACCTCAGCGAGACGCTCCGGGCGGAACTGGCCCGGGACAACATTCGGGTCACGGTGGTGTGCCCGGGGTTGATCGCCACCAATCTGCCCGCGACCGCCACCATGGCAACCCTTACCGCAGAACAGGTCTCGATCACCAGACAGATCGTGGTCAAGGCCATGACGGTGCTCGGCATGAACCCCGATCGGGCGGGCCGCAAGATCGTGCGCGCCATCGCCCGCGACCGTGCGGTACTGCCGCTGCGGCCCGAAGCCTGGCTGACCTACCGGCTGGCCCGGGCCTTTCCCCGCGCCACCCGCGCGATCATGCGGGTGGTGACCGGGCCCGAAGTCGAGCGGGTGCTGCGACTGGTCATCGACCATCCCGCGGTCATCGGCGTGGCCCGGGAAGCCGCAGCCGTGATGCCGCACCGGTCCGGGCTGCAAACCTATTGGGAGCCACCGGAATCCGCGAAGCCCGCACCGTGATCGGACACCGGAGCAGCCCCGTCCCCGAACCGCCGTCGCGCGGGAATCTGCTGGCCCTGGCGATACTCGCGGCGGTCGTCGTGGCGGCGCTGGTGCTCGCCGCGCTGGCCATCGGCTGACCTGCCCTCACGCCCCCAGCTCGAACGACGCCGAATCCGGCGCGGCGCCCACGATTTCGCCGAACCGGCGGACCACGCCCTCGTGGTATGCACCGAAAATGTCTTCGAACAAGGCCAATTGGGCCACCGAGGGCTCCCCACCCGTTTCCACCACCGCGGCCAGCGCCCGCCAGACCAGCACGTGCAGATCAGGCGCCGCCGCAGTGCAATACGCCGACACTGCCTCCGGGGTCGCCAGCACCATCTCCCCGATCGAATTCAGGATCGCGCGCTGCATACCGCGACCACGGGCCGTGAGCAGCGATCGCAGCAATAACAGTTCCGTCTCCAGGAAGCGGCGCTGATCCGGAACATCCTGCCGGGCAATGATTTCCAATTCATCGATGGCGACCCTGGTCGCGACCCCTACGGTCCCCTCGGCATACTCGAGCAGCACCGACAGCGCGATCTCGCGCTCGGCCTCGACAATCTCACCGAACATCGCCAGCGCCGTCCGCGGCTCCTGCATCGACAGCCGCAGCACCCGATGGAAGACCCCGAGCCCGCCTTCGGAGTGCACATCGCGGACCGCGAAACCCTTGCCACGCTGGGCATCGGCGAATCCATAGGATTCCACCCGGCCCAGGATCAGCTGGGCGGTGGCGCGGTTGACCCCGAATTCGTCGGCCACCTGACGCACCGAGGGCAGCAGCATACCCGGCCGATACCGGCCCGACGCGACCCGGCGCGCCAGCTCATCGGCGACGTCGACCACCACTGTCCGGCCTCCCATGACGTCCCTCTCGACAGCTTCCCAATACGTCTCAGACAGTCTAGGCTGCCATATGCCCGACCGCACAGCGAGGTGAGCAAATGTCCAATCGACGGTTCGGCGACGGCTACCCGCCCGCCCGCAAACTGATCCGCGACGCCAAACTGGTGAGCCTGCCGGTGGCCTACGCCGGACGCCAGGCCGCCGGAGTCGGCAAGCGCGCGCTCGGCCGCCCCGGCGCCGGGGTGAACCTCGACATCCAGGTCCGCACCGCTCAGCACATCTTTCAGGTGCTCGGTGAACTCAAAGGCTGCGCGACCAAACTCGGCCAGCTACTCTCCATCTACGAACTGGTACTTCCGCCGAAATTCGCCGAGCCCTACCGGATGGCCCTGACCCAGCTGCAGGACTCGACGCCGATCATGCTGCCCCAGACGGTAGAGACAGCGATGGCGGCGCACATGGGTTCGAACTGGCGCTGGTACTTCCGCGAATTCGACACCCGGCGCGCGGCGGGCGCCTCGATCGGGCAAGTGCATCGCGGCGTCTGGCACGACGGCACCGAGGTGGCGATCAAGGTGATGTACCCGGGCGCCCGCGCCGCCGTGCACGCCGACCTCGACCAGTTGCGCCGCATGTCGGTGCTGGGCACGGTGTTCGTGCCCGGCGCGGACGTGAAAGCGGTGACCGAGGCGATCTGCGACTGCATCAGCGAGGAACTCGACTACGAGGCCGAGGCCGAGAACCAGCGGGTGTTCGCCGACGCCTACGCCGATGACGCGGATTTCGTGGTGCCGCGCGTACTCGCGCGACACGGCGACGTCATCATCAGCGAATGGCTCACCGGCACCCCACTCTCCCGCATCATCGCCTCAGGCGCGCCCGAGGAACGCAATCGGCTCGGCCTGCTGCTGCTGCGTTTCGTGCTGTCCAGCTGGAATAGAGCCGGATTGCTCTACTGCGACGTCCATCCCGGCAACTTCCGGGTGCTGCCCGACGGCAGGCTCGGCGTCGTCGATTTCGGCGCCTGCGCACCGTGGCCCGCACCGGAGTTCCCGGGTGTGGTCAGCGGCTACTTCGAGGCGCTGTTCAACGGCGGCCGAACCGAGTTGGAGGCCGCCATCCGGGACCACGGGTTCGCCGAACCGGGGCGCACCATCGATGTCGACGCGGTGGCCGAGGCCTTCGTTCCACTGTGTGATCCATTCCTGCACAACACATTCCGACTATCCACCGACTGGTTCCGGCAACAGATCCGGCGGGCGATGGATCCGCGGCTGTCGAACGCGAATCGGGACCTGACCATGCCGCCCTACTTCACCCCGTTCGCCCGCGCCTTCCTGACCGTCATCGGCGTCGTCTGCCAGCTGGACACCGAAGGCCCGATCCGCGCCGAATTCGTCCGCTGGGTCCCGGAAATCGCGGCCGCGCTGGAGAGTTTCGACCGCCGCGGCGGCAAACCCGCCGACCTCGGCATCGCCCGAACACTGCGTGGCACCGGGCCGCGGCCTCTGTCCGCTGTGCATACCGGCTGAGCGCTCTCATCTGCGCCGGGCGGCCACCTCGGCCAGGGCGGGCGTCCAGGCCAGGAACTCCGGGCCGATCGGTCCCTCGGTCCGCAACTGGCACAGCACTCCGATGCCCGTGATCACCGCCCGGGCAACCGGAATGAACTCCGGTGGCAGCGTCATCTGGCGGAACACATTGGTCAACCGGATCTCGGTGACGGCTTCGACTCGATCGCGCAACCACTCGGGTGACAGCCGAAACTGCGAATCCCAGAGGATCGGCAGGATCGGTTTCGCGATCTCCATCAGCGCCGCCGCATCGAACTCGCGTCCTGGCCGCACCAGTCCGTGCCGGCGCAGCGCCGCCTCCAAGTCGCCCGACTCATACAGCGCCGCACCGATGTCGGCGATCGCGGGCTCGAGGGTGTCCGGCCAGGGCGAACAGGCGCCGAAATCCACCACCCCCAACCGGCCGTCGGGCAGCACCAGGAAATTGCCCGGATGCAGATCGGTGTACAGCAGCCCGCCGGTGCGCACGTGCGCGGACTTGGCGAAGCGGAGCACGAGCAGGCCTATCCGATTGCGCTCCTCCTGGGTGCCCGAGCTGATCAGCTCGCTCAGCGGCGCGCCCTCGAGCCACTCGCTGACCAGCACGTCCGTGGCCTGCGCGACAACATCCGGCACGGCGAAATCGGGGTCGCCCGCGAACCCGGCGGCGAAGCCGCGCTGTGCGTGCGCCTCCTGGCCATAGTCCAGTTCGTCGGTGACACAGGCGCAGATCATCTCGATGATCGGGCCCATCTCCGCGCCCGGAAGCAGCGCGCCCAGCACCACTCCGAGCAGGCGCAGCTGAGTAAAGTCGGCCCGGACCGCCTCGCGCGCACCGGGATACATCACCTTCACCGCGACCGGCCTGCCGTCGTGCCAGACGGCGCGATGCACCTGCCCGATGGTCGCCGCGGCGGCCGGGTGCGTCTCGAACTCGCGGAACAATTCGCGCCAGCCCGGCCCGAAATTCTCCGCCAGCACCTGCGCGACCAGCGCGGGCGACATCGCCGGAACCGCATTCTGCAATTTGCTCAGCGCCAGACCGTACGCCTCGGCCAGATCGATCGGCATCGCGTCCTGGTACACCGACAGGATCTGACCGAGCTTGGCGACGCTGCCTTTCAGTTCACCGAGCACCTCGAAAACGTGTTCGGCGGTGCGCATGTGGATCTCGGCCTCGACCTCGGTCGCGGGGCGGCCGAACAACCGCCAGCCCACCCCGGCGGCCTGCCGCCCGGCATAGGCGACCGGCAAAGCGGCCAGTTTGGCGTCACGGACCAGTTTGCGCGTCGGTGGTGCGCCCTCGGCCCGCTGCGCCTCGCGGCGCGCGAACGGCAGCACGCGGCCCCAACCCTCACCAGAACTGTGCTCCGCCATGCCACCACCGTGATACGTCATCAACAATCTGCGGAGCGTATCCGGTGAAACGTATGCCACGTGCGGTTTTGTCAGATCAGGGGACGCTCGCCGCCCTTCACCGCCACCGCGATGATGTAGTCCGCCCACGGACCCCACAGGCGCACACCGGTGCGGCTGAACGCCAGGCGCAATACCGGATTCACCCGCCGCATGTCCTGCTCCCGCAAACGCGAACGCAGATAGCGCGCCAGCGGGCCATAGACGTCGCGGCGAATGGAATAGACATGCGCGGTCTCGAAACCGGCCTCCAGTAGCGCCTTGCGGTAGCGCTGGGCATCGAACACATCCCGCCCGGACCATGACAGCCCCGCCGCTCCCGGCAGCACCCGCGGCACGATGTCAGCGGTCACCAGCCGCCCGCCCGGGGCCAGCACCCGGTGCGCCTCCCCGAAAAACTGTGTGTACGAAGGGAAATGGAACGCCGATTCGAGGGCCGTGACCTTGGTCGCGGAACCGTCGCCGACCGGAAGCGCACTGGCCGAACCGTGCACGTACTCGATCACCTCGGCCAAACCCAGCTCCGCGGCCCGCTCGCGGGCGATCGCGATCTGTTCTTCGGCGACATTCACGCCGACGATCCGGCGCGGCCCGAATTCCCGCGCCCACAGAAAATCCTGGTCTCCGTAGCCGAATCCGACATCGACGAGTACATCCTCCGCGCCGAGCCCGGCCTCCCGTCCGACGAGCCGGGCCAGGTCGGCACTGGCCTCATCCAAGGTGGCCGGATCGTCGCGCCAGTACCCGAGATTGATGAACAGCGATTCCTCGCCGAACAGATTCCGGGTACCCACAATGTCGTACAGTCGGCCCACCCGCTCGGGCGTCGACCCCGCCAGCGGCAGCGCGGCCATCCGCCTCCACTCCCCCGACCAGCGGCGGAGCCGCCCGCCGAACGATTCCCCGGCAGCCGCGGACATGGAAATCACCATGGAATCCTCCTATGCGCCGCCGTCACGGCAGCGGAACTTTCCCAAGTCTCCACCGAGCGCGGCACCCAGGTCAATCACTGTCCCAGACAATTTGCCCTAACGCGCTGATACCCCGGGTGCGTGCACACCGAAGGTGCACCACAGAATCATCTGGCAACGTAAACGGATCGCATGTGACGGGAGCGGTGTCATTTGAGCAGGTACTCAACGGCGCGGATCGGTGGTGCGCTGGCAGCGTTGGTAACGGTCGTGGCGGGCTGCTCCGGCTCGCCGGACCCGAGTGACGCGGCGACCAGCAGTTCGGCCGCCGGCAGCACGACTACGACGGTCAGTGCGCCACCGCCGCTGGCCGCGTCCACCGGCGCGGGCCAAGGGTCCACGCTGGAGACGCTGACCGTCGGCAGGCAGAGCTCCAAGTACGTGCTCCATGTTCCGGCCGGCGGAGCGGAGAAAATGCCCGCGGTCATCGTGCTGCACGGTGTCAACGGCAATGGCCAGCAGATCGAGCAGGTCAGCGGGATGTCCATGGTCGCGGACACCGGAAAATTCGTGGCGGCGTATCCGGACGAATATCCGGTCGACGGCGTCACCGCACTCATCGACGAGTTGGTGGCCAATCGCAACGTCGATCCCGCGCGGGTGTTCGTCACCGGCATCTCGCGGGGCGGGATCTTCACAGAAGGATTGGGCTGCAAACTTTCCGGCAAACTGGCCGCGATCGCACCACTGTCCGGAGGGTTGCAGGTTTCGCTGCAGGACAAGTGCACGCCGGTGAAACCGCTGCCGGTCATGCTGATCCACGGCACCGCCGACCCGATCGTGCCCTACGACGGCGGCATGCCTCGAGGTTTGCCGCACGGTCAGGCCGCCACTGTGATGTCGGCCCCGGATACTTTCGCCTTCTGGCGCGGCAAGGACGCTTGCACCGGCGACACCACCACGACCGATGTCGCGGGTACCGACGCCACCGTCACCCTCACCGCCGGACCGGCCTGCGACCGCGGAGCCGAGGTGCGGTTGTACTCGGTGATCGGCGGCGGCCACACCTGGCCCGGCGGTGCCACGAGCCAGCAGCAGTACGTCGCTACCTTGGGGCCGCTGAACACGCAATTCGATGCCAGCCAACAGATCTGGGATTTCTTCGCGACGGTGAAATAGTCGGGGCTTCTGGTGGGCGGGGCGTGAGACCAAAGTACGGGATCTGCAAGACCGCTGTCCTCGCCCTACTGGCCAAGCGAGGAGTCGCACGCAGATACCAGTCGATGGCCACAACAGACATCGACCAATGCGCACGGCTCTACCTCGCCGGACACTCACACCTGCGAGCGGACTGATGGAGATCGGTGAACAGGCAGTGCTCCGTCTGCTAATGGGGATTGAGATCCGGAGCTGCGCGGACGCCTTCGATCCGTGGGTCATTCCTGGTCGGATTGTGGCGCATCGGTCGCTCGCAAGCACGCTTGGCGCAGTCGTTCGGTCGAATACCGCAGGGCCATCAGGATCAGCGGTTCGAGGGTGCGCGCGACCGCCTGCGCCACCGCGCCGCCCTCGGCCTTGGCCTCGAGGTCCAGTCGGGTGTGATTCTCGCCTTCGGGGCTGAATCGCAGGGCCGAACTGAAGCCGAAACCGGCGAGGGACTTGAAGGCGATCAGCCGATCCGCTTCCCAGCCGATGACCTCAGCCGTCGACCGCAGGGTTTTCGGGCCGAGGTCGACAAGGCCCTCGTAGACGGCTCCGACCTGGTATTCGATGCCGTTGATCGGTTTGAAGTGCTTCAGGCCGAATGCCCATTCGGGCGCCCGGTCGTAATCGATGAAGTAAGCGAAGACCTGCCCTACCGGTCGTTCGATTACCGCGGTGCTACTGATCGACACCATCGGATTCCCTTTTCCTGGCAACCAGTTTCCCAGGTCCATCCACCGACGCGAACGTGCGAAGCAGGTGGGCCGTGCACGAACGGTCTAGCAGCACTATTTGAATAGCAATGCTATACGGGAGACTGGGGGTACTGGGGTCGGTACTGGGGTACTATTCGATCAATTGCTGTGTTTTGGCCGCGCGCGGCGGAACGGAGGCTGATCATGTCCACGATGCCGCGAACGTCGACTCGGCAGACCGCCGGACGGCGACGCACGAGCAGCGATCGCCGCGACGATATTCTGCGCCGTCTGGGTGAAGTGATTGTCGCCGAAGGGTTTTCCTCCCTGACCATCGAGGAGATGGCGGCACAGTTGCAGTGCTCCCGGTCCACGCTCTACGCGGCGGCCCCCAGCCGCGAGCAATTGATCGTCAAAACGGTCAAGCACGAATTGGGTACGCGCACCGCGCGAATCGATGAGCGCGCGGCCCAGGCGAACGGGGTCGAGGATCGGATCGTCACCTACATCACCACCGCGCGCGACGAGCTCGCCAGCGTCTCGCGAGCCTGCTACGACGATATCCGCGCCTTCGAACCCACCGACGAGATCTTCCGGCGGACCGCACGGTCACTCGCCGACGGGATTCGCGTGCGGATTCAGGAGGGCGTGGACGAGGGCGTTTTCGGGCCGGTGCACGCGGAATTCATCAGCGTGGCGGTGGGCGTGCTGATCGAGGCCATTCTCGACGGCGAGTTCCAGGACCGCATCGGCATGCCCGACAGCGACGCCTACACCGAACTGGTGGCGCTGGTGCGCGCCGCATTGGCCGGCGGAGCGCCAGTGCGCAAACGCTGAGCCGGCCATACGGTTTCAGCTGCGGGCCCCGCCGGCGTACAGCGCCTCGATTTCGGCGGCGTACTTCTCGGCGATGGGTTTGCGCTTGAGCTTCATCGTCGGAGTGAGTTCGTCGCTGCCCGGTTCCCAGAAGACCGGCAGGATACGGAATTCGCGGATCTGCTCGACACGGGCGAGCGTGCGGTTGGCCCGTTCGATCGCGGCCGCGACCACGGTGCGCGCGCCCGGGTCGGTGAGCACCTCGTCGGGTCCGGGTAGGCCATTGGTTTTGGCGTAGGCCGCGGCCGCGTCGGCGTCCAGAGCGATCAGCGCGGTGATGTACTTCCGGCGGTCGCCTATGGCCACGGCCGAACCGACCAGTGGGCACACCAGTTTGACGGCATTCTCGATATTGGCCGGTGAGATGTTCTTACCGGCCGAGTTGATGATGAGTTCCTTCTTGCGGTCGACGATGCGGATGTATCCGTCGGCGTCGATCGAGCCGACATCGCCGGTGTGCACCCAACCGTCGGCGTCGATGAGTTCGGCGGTCTTACCCGGATCGTTGCGGTAGCCCTTCATCACCGTCGGTGTGCGAACCAGTAGTTCGCCGTCCGCGGCGACGGTGATCTCCACACCCGGCAGCGGTTTCCCGACCGTACCCGGGCGGATGTCGTCGGGCGGGTTCGCGGTGACGATCAGGATCTCCGACATGCCCCAGCCTTCGACGGCCCGAATACCCAGTCCCAGAATGAATTCCAGGGTTTCGGCCGCGATGGGCGCGGCTCCGGTCAGCGCCACGGTGACTTGATCCAAGCCCACTCGCCGGGCGAGGCCGGACAGCACCAATCTGTGCGCGACCTCGTATTCCAGGTTGAGCAGCGCCGGTACCGGCTTGCGAGCGACCCGGCAGCGCGCCGTGCGGACGCCGACGTCGAGCGCCCAGCGCGCGATGACCTTTCGCAGCCCGTGCTCGGCGGCCACGCCCTCCTCGATGGCGGCCTGGATCTTGTACCAGAGCATCGGCACCGCGACGAAGATCGTCGGCCGCACCTGCGGCAGCACGACGATGAGTTGTTTGAGATCGGCCAGCGTGGTGACCGAGGCGCCGGTGACCGCGGGTCCGTAGTGACCGAGCCAGCGGTTGAGCGCGTGCGCGTCGGGCAGGTAGGAGACCGCGCGTCCGCTCGTGCCTGCCGCGAATTCGCCGATGTCCTGTACCGCGGCGATGAAGTGCAGCACGCTGGCGTGGGCGAGTTCGACACCCTTGGGCGGCCCGGTGGTGCCGGAGGTGTAGATGACGGTCAGGGTGTCGGTGGGTTCCACCGCGCGCCAGGCCTTTTCGAAGTCGAACGCCGGATCGCCCGCACGCTCCAGATCAGCGAGACTCATCAACTCCTCGACCTGCTCCACGCACAGGATATGCCGCACCGCGCTGCCCTCGCACGCCTTGCGCACCTGCGGCAGGAACTGCTTTTCACAGACGAAGACGGTGTTCCCGGCATTGCCGAGGATGTAGGCGATCTGCTCCGGCGAACTGGTGTTGTACACCGAGAACGGTGCCGCGCCCAGGTGATACGCGGCGGTGTCGATGAGATGGAACTCGGGGCGATTGGTCAGCATGAGGCCGACGGTGTCGCCCCGCTCGACGCCGAGCGCGGCGAGGCCGGCCGCGATCGCGCGCACCCGCTCGCCGTACTGCCGCCAGGTGATTCGCACCGAATCGTCGGGCGTTCGCAATGCCACGCGATGCGGGGCGGCCGCGACCGTGTTCTGAAAGAGCTCGCACAGGCTCGAGGCTTGCCGGATGCAGGCCGGTTTGGGCGGGACGGAAATGATCATTCCTCCTGGTCAGCGGCGCATGAACGGCACGCGGGTACCGCAATGAATACGATAGTACCCATACTCGGCAGTGAAGCAGAAGAGCTACCGGGTCTTGTTTGCATTCATAATCGGGTACTAACGTACCTCTCATAGTACCCACCACTGCTTTTCCTCAGCCCCGCGAACGAAAGACTCAGTCATGGCACCCACAGACGCATTGGTCTTCGATGCGATCCGCACTCCCCGGGGCATCGGCAAACGCACCGGCGCGCTCTACAGCATCGCGCCGGTCGATCTGGCCACCGGCCTAATCCGCGAAATGCTGCGCCGCAACCCAGAAGTGGACCCCACCGCCCTCGACGACGTGGTGCTCGGTTGCGTCTCCGCCACCGGCGAGCAGGGCTTCGACATCGCCGAGATGGCGGTACTGCGCGCGGGTTTGGCGGGCAATACCGCTGGCGTGCAACTGAATCGGTACTGTGCCTCCGGGCTCGAGGCGGTGAATATCGCCGCCCAGAAGATCGCCTCGGGCTGGGAAGATCTCGTCTTCGCCGGTGGCGTGGAATCGATGTCGCGGGTGCCGATGGGAGCCGACGGCGGCCTGGTGAGCGCGGCGGACCCGAATCTGAATCAGGTCACGCCGATCATTCTGCAGGGCCCCGCCTCGGATCTACTGGCCACCACCTACGGTTACGAACGCGCGGATCTGGACCGGTTCGCGGCCCGTTCCCAGTCACTGGCGGTCCGGGCGTGGCACGAGGGCCGGTTCAAGAATTCGGTGGTACCGGTCACCGATATCAATGGCACGGTCATGCTCGACCATGACGAACTGGTGCGGCCCGACACCACGATCGAATCACTGGGCACGCTCGCGCCCGCCTTCGAAACCATGGGCGCGCTGGCAGGTTTCGACGCGGTGGCCTTGCAGCGCTACCACTGGGTGGAAAAGATCGAGCACCGTCACACCGCGGGCAACTCCTCCGGAATCGTCGACGGCGCGGCCCTGCTCGCGATCGGCAATGAGCGCGTCGGCCGCGAATTCGGGTTGCGACCACGCGCCCGCATCGTCGCCACGGCGGTTACCGGCTCGGATCCCTCCATCGGTTTCACCGGCCCCGCGCCCGCCACCCGCAAGGCGTTGCGCAGGGCCGGGCTCACCGTCGACGAGATCGACCTGTTCGAGGTGAACGAGGCGTTTGCCGCGGTGGTACTGGTCTTCGCACAGGAGCTGGGCGTCGAACTGGAGAAGATCAATGTCAATGGCGGCGCGATCGCCATGGGACATCCGCTCGGCGCCACCGGCGCGATGCTGCTGGGCACGGTGATCGACGAACTCGAGCGCACCGGCGGGCGCTACGGCCTGGTCACCCTGTGCGCGGTCGGTGGCATCGGCATAGCCACCATCGTCGAACGCCTGTCCTGACCCGCGCGGACATTCACCCCGAGAGAATCGAACTTTCATGAGCACCAACACCATTCGCTGGGAAAAGGGCACGGACGGAATCGTCGTCCTGACCCTCGACGACCCCAACCAGGCCACCAATACCTGGAACGCCGACTTCCGCGAATCCCTCTACGCCGCCGTCGACCGGCTCACCGCCGAACGCGAATCCATCACCGGCGTCATCCTCACCTCCGGCAAAGAAACCTTCAGTGCCGGAGCGGATCTCAAGGAACTCGCCGAGATCGTCGAGACGGCCGAGACCGCGGAGATCGCCGCCTTCTTCGACGAGGCGAAGGCATGCCTGCGACGGCTCGAGACTCTCGGCAGGCCGGTCGTCGCGGCCATCAACGGCACCGCGCTGGGCGGCGGGCTGGAACTGGCCCTCGCAACGCATCACCGAATCGCGGTGGACGACAGCACGATTCAGATCGGACTGCCAGAGGTCACGCTCGGCGCGATTCCCGGGGCGGGCGGCGTGGTGCGCACGGTGCGCATGCTGGGGCTGGCCGATGCCCTGCTCAATATCCTGATCAAGGGCCAGAAGCATGAGCCGAAGAAGGCCCTGGCCGCAGGCATAGTGGACGAATTGGTCGCTACGCCAGCCGAATTGATCCCCGCCGCGAAGGCCTGGATCGCGGCCAACCCCGCACCCGAGCAGCCCTGGGACCGGCGCGGCCACCGCATTCCGGGCGGCACCGCCACCGACCCCGCGATGGCCATGAACCTGCCCGCGTTCACCTCCACTGTCCGAAAGGAATTGAAGGGCGCGGACTTCCCGGCCGCCCGCAATCTGCTGGCCGCGGCGGTGGAGAGCACCCTGGTCGATTTCACGGCGGCATCGACCATCGAGACCCGCTACTTGGTGAACCTGCTTCAGTCCCCGATCACCAAGAACATGGTGGGGGCGTTCTTCAACCTGCAGCGGATGAACAAGCCCACCGGGCGCGCAGTCGGCGTCGAACCGTTCACCCCGCGCAGGGTCGCCGTGCTGGGCGCCGGCATGATGGGCGCGGGCATCGCTTACGAATATGCCCGGGCCGGTGCGGAAGTCGTGCTGAAGGACATCTCAGTGGAGTCCGCCGAGCGCGGTAAGGGGTATTCGCGGGCGCTGGTCGAGAAGGCCGTATCCCGGGGACGTAAGTCCCAGCGGTGGGCCGATGAACTGCTCGCCCGCATCCACCCGACCGCCGACACCGCCGAACTGGCGGGTGCGGATGTCATGATCGAGGCGGTGTTCGAGGACGCCGATCTGAAGAAGCGCACCTACAGCGAGGTCGAACCGCTGCTGGACCCGGCCGCGTTGCTGGCCTCGAACACCTCACAGATCCCGATCACCGGTCTCGCCGAGGGTGTTTCGCGACCCGAGGACTTCATCGGTATGCACTTCTCCTCACCGGTGGAGAAGATGCCGTTCGTCGAGGTGATCAAGGGCAGGCTGACCTCGGCGGAGACCGTCGCCCGCACGGTGGACGCCGTGCGCATGATCGGCAAGACCCCCATCGTGGTCAATGACGGGCGCGGCTTCTACCTGACACGGCTGTTCCAGGCGCTCACGTTCGAGGCGCTCGAGATGCTGGCCGAGGGCGTTCCCGCGCCATCGATCGAGCAGGCGGCCGCGCAGGCCGGACTGCCGACCCAGCCGCTGCTGGTATTGGACCAGGTCAGCCTCACCCTGGCCCGCAGCATTATCGCCGATCGTCAGGCGGCCGCCGCGACGGCAGGTTCGGGCTACAACGAACGCAACTGCGACACAGTGGTTTTCGACATGGTCGACAAGTACGACCGCGCGGGACGCGCGGCCGGGGCCGGGTTCTACGGCTATGCCGATGGCAAGCGGCTCGGCCTCTGGCCGGGACTGCGCGCGGCGTTCGGCGGCGACAATCGCGAGATCTCCTTCGAAGATCTGCGCGAGCGGATGCTGTTCATCATCTCGCTCGAGGTCGTCAAATGCCTGGACGAAGGCATTGTCGAAACCACTCTGACCGCCGATGTCGGCTCACTCATGGGCGGCATGCCGCCGTGGACCGGTGGCGCGGTCACCTACGTGAACTCCTACCACGGCGGGGTGGCCGGTTTCGTCGCCCGCGCCCGCGAGCTGGCCGCCGCCTACGGCGACCGTTTCACCCCGCCGACCCTCCTGCTCGTCGCCACCGAACGCGGCGCGTCGATAGCGTCCTGACCCCTTGTCCCCCACCGTGATCGGACCACAATGAACCCCTTCATCCTCGATGAGGACCACCTCACCTTCCGGGACTCGGTCCGCAAGTTCGCGCGCGACAAGTTCATGGGTAGCTTTCCGGAGCGGGCCGCGAGCGAGGCCTACCCGCGCGCGGAGCTCAAGAAGTTCGCCGAGGCCGGGCTAACCGCCCTGTGCGTGCCCGAGGCGCAGGGCGGCCAGGGCGCGGACCTGCTCGCCCTGGGCCTGGCGGGCGAGGAGATCGGTTATGCCGACTCCGCGCTGGCCTGCATGTACTTCTTCTCCAATGTGCAGACCAATATCCTCGCCGCCATGGGCCCCGCGGCCGTGCAGCGAGAATGGTTGCCGCGCTTGATCTCCGGCGACGCCATTGCCTGCACCGCGTTGACCGAACCCGGCGCCGGCTCGGACGCCTCCGCGCTCACCTGCCGCGCCGAGAAGGTCGCGGGCGGCTGGAAGCTGTACGGCGAGAAATCCTCCATCACCCAGGCCCCGCACGCCGATATCGCCATCGTCATCGCGCAAAGCGATCCGGCCAAGCGCACCAAGGGAATCGGCGCGTTCGTGGTGCCGCTCGACGATCCCACCGTCGCCCGGCAGGCCTTCCGCGATCCCGGCTGCAAACCGATCGGCCGCGGCGCGCTCACCTTCGACGGCACCTTCGTGCCCGACTCGTATGTCATGGCCGAACCGGGCGGCGGATTCCAAATGATCATGAAGGAATTCGACCTGACCCGCACCCTCATCGGTCTCATGGTCATCGGCACCGCCCAGCGCGCCATCGACATGACCGTCGAATACACCAAGCAGCGCACCACCTTCGGAGTGCCGCTGGCGATGAACCAGGGCGTGTCGTTCCCCCTGGTCGAGCACACCACGCACCTCACCGCGGTACGCGCCCTGGCCTACCAGACCCTGGGCCTGCGCATGGCCGGGCAACCACACACCGCGCAGGCCGCGATGTTGAAGTGGTGGGCACCGCAGGTGGCCTTCGCCGCCATCAACGATTGCGTCGTGCTGCACGGCCATGTCGGCTGGTCGGAGGAGATGCCGCTGCAGGCCATGCTGCGCGATGTCTCGGGTTACCAGATCGGTGATGGCACCCCGCAGATCCAGAAGCTGATCATCGCCCGCGAACTGTTCATGCGCTGAGATACCAAGAAGTCGGGCCGGTGGGTGCATGCACCGACCGGCCCGAATTCTCTTGTGTGCCTGGTACTACGACTCCCGCGGGCAACTCCTCCCGGAGCGAGGGGCGGTTATCCGTGCAGGCGGCGGCGCAGGTCGCGTCCCACTACCAGGTGCAGCACCGCGGAGACCGCGCGACTGCGCAGTATCGAGTATGGGTACCAGGTGATTTCGCTGCGCAGCGCGGGGATGCGTGGTGCGGTGATGGCCTGCTGGCGGCAATATTTGCGGATGCCCTGCGCCCCGCCGAGCCGGGTGCCCAGGCCCGAGGTCTTCCAGCCGCCGTGCGGCAGACCGAAGGCGAACAGGTTGGTGTAGGCGTCGTTGATATTGACCGCACCGACCTCGAGTTGCCGGGCAACGCGCAATCCCCGCGCCCGATCGCCTGTCCACACCGTGGCCGAGAGCCCGTATTCGCTGTCATTGGCCAGCCGAACGGCCTCCCGCTCGTCGGCGACCCGCATGACCGGAATGGTGGGACCGAACGTCTCCTCGCGCATGCACACCATCGAATGATCGACCCCGGTGAGCACGGTCGGCTCGAAGAACGCGCCGTCCGGCGCGGCCGTGCCCCCGCACACCACGGTCGCCCCCGCCGCGACCGCCGCGTCTACATGTGCGCGCACGATCTCGGTCTGTGCCGCGGTGGCCATGGCGCCCACCTCGATCTCGGCGCCCGGCGTGCCCGCCCCCTGCCGCACCGCGCGCACCCGCTCGGTCAGCAACTCCAGGAACCGTTGGTAGACAGGGGCTTCCACGTATACGCGCTCCACACTGATGCAGATCTGTCCCGAGTTCGCCAGCGCACCCCAGACGATGCCGTTGGCGGCCCGCTCGAGATCGGCGTCGGCGAGCACGATGGCCGGATCCTTGCCGCCGAGTTCGACGCTGCACGGAATCAGCCGCTCCCCCGCCCGCGCGGCTATCTTGCGCCCGGTCGCCGTGGATCCCGTGAACTGCACCATATCCACCGCATCGACCACCGCGGCACCGGTGGCGCCGTCCCCGGTGACCACCGCGAACACCGCCGGCGCACCGATCTCTCGCCAGCCGCGCGCCAGTTCGAGCGCCGAGAACGGGGTCACCTCAGAGGGTTTCACGACCACGGCGGCACCGGCGAGCAAGGCCGGAATGGCGTCCACCGCCGGAATGAGCAGCGGGAAATTCCACGGGGAGATCACTCCGACCACCGGATGCGGCCGATACACGCGCAGTCGCGATTTGGGGATCGTCAGCAAGCCGTGCGGCCGAATGCGCTCGTCGGCGAGGAATTCGGCGGCGTGATCACTGAAGTAGTTGATCGCGTCGCACGCCAGCGTCACTTCCAGCAGCGCTTCCTGACGGGGTTTTCCGGTCTCGGACTGGATGCGGTCCAACAGGTCGGATTCATTGTCCAGCAGCCAATCTCGAAGTCTGCGCAGCCAGGTGGCTCGCCCGCGCGGGCCGAGCCGCTCCCATGAGGGCTGGCGTTGACGCAACGTGCGCACGGCCGCCGAGACGTGGTCCGAGGTCTGCACATCGACCTCGCCGACCACCTGCCCCGAGGCCGGATTCCGGACCTCGATCCGCTGCTCGGTCGATTCACCTGTGGTCACGGATACTCCTTCTACAGTTCTTCTGCACTACCGCGATTCGAGCGGTGTGCGGTGGCGGCCCCCGACGTCGCGGCGAGCACGCGCAACTTGGTGGTCCACAGCCGCAGCGTCTCGGTCAGCACGCTCGCCGAGTCCTCCGGGCCGACCAGTTCTATGACCCGGCCCACCGCGAGACCCACGCCGACGGAAAGCACTCCGACGGTCGCGTGCTCGACGGCCGTGTCGATCTCGGGACCGACGCCGAGCTGTGCGGCGATCACCGGGTGCAGCAACGCCTTCAACATCGCGGCGGTCTGGGTGACCTCGGCGAACTTGTCCGGGTCGCGGCGCACCGACAGCACGAATTCGACGGCCAGCACATTCATTTCGTCGTTCACGCCCACCGAGCGCCACCACGACCCGATCGCGCCGAGGCCGTCTTCGGGTAGCTCACCGGTGGCGAACATCGATTCGATCAGGCCCGCGAACGACTGTTGATAATGTCGTTCCAGGACCGCCAGGCACAGCGCTTCCTTACTGTCGAAATTGCCGTAGATGGCGCCCTGGGTGCGGCCGGCTCGCGCCGCGATCTGCGCCACGGTGGTGCCGCTGAAGCCTTGGCCCAGGAACAATTCCTGCGCCGCCGCCAGCACGGCGTCCCGCGTGTGGGTCTGGCTCTCCTCACGGGACAGTGGCCTGCCACGATCCAAGGCTCTCCGTGCTCCTCTCGCGCCGGCGCCACCTGGCACCGTCGGTCGATCCAGGGTGACCGCGTCCGGTGCTCGACCTCAGCCCTCGGTGACGAGTTCCGGGGACGGCTTACGCTTGGCCCGCCCATTGGTCGCGGCGCGCGCGGGTGACGCTGTCGCCGCGGTCTCGAAGGTGTAGTCGGTGAAGGGGAAGGTCCGGTGGGCGCGTCGTGCCGCGAAGAAGCCGGACGGTCGCAGGTAGGTCGAATCCCCCTGGGAATTGCGGTAATAGGTCGCCACGTGCTTGTTCAGATCGGTGAAGTAGTAGCGCAGCGCAGCGCTGCGGGTGATGACCTCACCGTGATAGGCATCGTGCACGTCCTGACGAACCTCCATCCGAACAGCCTTGCGGCGGTGCGCCTCCCGGATGGCGCGCACGGCATGGTCGGCGGTCATCTCGACGAAGGCGTGCCAGCCGCTGCCGGTCCAGCAGTACGGTCCCACCAGCATCCAGCGGTTCGGCAACTTCGGGATCGCCACGCCCTCATAGGCTTGCAGGCCGTTCTCGGTGTAGAACTTGCCCAGGTCGAACCCTTCGCGTCCGGTCACCATGCCTTCGCGGTAGGTTTCCGGGTCCGAGAAGACCTCGTAACCGGTGGCGAGCACGATCATGTCGAAGGTGTGCTCGACCCCGTCGCGAGTGCGGATGCCGTCGGCGGTGAAGGTCTCGATCGGCGCGGTGATCAGATCGACGTTCGCCCGGTTGTACGCACGCAGATAGGCATTGGAGAAGGTCGGCCGCTTGGCGATCGGGCCGAAGTCGGGGGTCAGTGCCGCGCGCGTGACGGGATCCTTCACCACCCACTTCAGGTAGCGGCGGATGAACTTCAGCGAGACCTGGTCCATCTGCCGCAACACCGGTTCGACGGTACTGGGCGGTGCCCCGGACAACACCCGGAGCACTACGTCCATGCCCATCAGGGCCACACCGTTGACGGCGGCTTGCAGGCCCGGCGTGCGCAGCACCCGGCGTGCGGGAGCCGGAATCCGGAAGTCCGGCTTGGGCAGAACCCAGACCGGCGTGCGCTGAAAGACGCTCAACGCGGCCACTTCCGGGGCGATGGTCGGTGTGATCTGCACCGAACTGGCGCCGGTGCCGATGATCGCGACCCGCTTGCCGGTGTGGTCGTAGCCGTGGTCCCAGCTCGGGGCGCGCTGGATCTTGCCGCGGAAGTCGGCCAGACCCGGAATACCCGGATCCAATTTGGGATTGACGAACGCACCGACCGCACTGATCACATAGCGCGCGGTGATCTCGTCCCCGGTCGCGGTCGCCAGCCGCCACAGACTCGCCGACTCGTCCCAATGTTCGGTGACGATATCGGTATCGAACCGCGCGTGCTCGTAGAGGCCGAATCGCTTGGCCACCTCGACGTGGTACTTCTTCACCTCCGCACCCTTGGGAAAGACACGGCTCCAATCGGGATTGCGCGCGAAGGAGTACTGATAGGTAATGGCCGGAACATCCACGCCCAGTCCGGGATAGGTGTTCTCATGCCAGGACCCGCCGAAATCGGCCGCGCGGTCGATGATGACGAAATCCGTCAGACCCGCCTCGGTGAGTTTGGCGGCGGCGGCGATCCCACCGGGACCACCACCGATGATGGCGATCTCGTGGTCGGGAACCGGGGTCATCGGGGATCTCCTGTCATGGCGGCGCGTGCCGGCCGGGCTTCGTAGCGATAGTCGTTGAGCGGGAAATGCTTGTTGCCCCACCACATGTCGAGATGGGTGGTAGGTCGTGCCACCGCTCCGTCGCCGTGGTAATTGATGTAGTAGGTATTGGAGTCGTCGCACGCGCCGCTGAGCCACAACGCCTTGTCGTGGGCATCGAGCACCTTGTGCCAGTACCGGTCGTGCGGCTCCTGCTTGATCTCCACCGCGGTCGCGCCGCGGCGTTTGGCCTCCGCGAGCGCCCTGACGATGTGCCGGGTGGTGCACTCGATCATCGCGATGTAGGAACCGGCCGCGAAGGCATAGGGTCCGGTGACGAAGAACAGGTTGGGGAAGCGGGGTATCGACACACCCTGGTACGCCTGGAAGCGGTTCTCGTGCCACCACTCACCGAGGTCGAGACCGTCGCGCCCGATGACCGGGAACGGCGGGGTCGCCCCCCGTTCCATGATCTTGAATCCGGTGGCGCACACGATGACATCGAGTTCGTACTCGGTGCCGTCGGCGGTGACGATGCCGGTCGGGGTGACCTTGGTGATCGAGTCCGTGGTCAGGGTGACATTGTCGCGGTTGAACGCCTGCAAGTACGCGTTGGACACCGAGGGCCGCTTGCAGCCGAAGGTGTACTGGGGTGTGAGCTTCGCGGCGACCTCGGGATCCTTGACCACCACGCCGGTCCAGCCGCGCAGCAGTCGTGTCACCCCATCGATGGGTTCGGGACGACGGCCGTACGCCAGCGCCACACCGCCCAGCGCCGCGTCGATACCGGCCGAGACCAGACCGCGCACCGCGGGCCGGACACCCGGCAGCCGGTCCAGGGCGGTCTTGACCCCCGCGGGAATCCGGAAGTTCGGTTTCGGCGCGACCCAGATCGGGGTGCGCTGGAACACCGTCAAGTGCGCGGCATTCTTGGCCAGCTCCGGAATCGCCTGCAGGGCAGTGGCTCCGGTGCCGATCACACCGATCTGCTTACCCGTGTAGTCGAAGTCGTGATCCCACCGCGAGGTGTGCACAATCTTGCCGGTGTAGTCGTCGAAACCATCAATGTCCGGCATCTTGGGCACTTCGATGCCGCCGACGGCGGGCACGAAATACCGTGAGGTAATGGTGATTCCATCGGCCGTAGTGGTGTGCCACAGCTGGCTCGGCTCATCCCAGACGGTCTCGGTGATAGTGGTGCCGAACACCATGTGCCGGTCCACCCCGAAGTGGGTGGCAACCTGCCGGGCATAGGCCTTCACCTCCGCACCCGGCGCGAACATCTGCGACCACACCTTGGGCTTGAGGTAGGAGAAGCTGTAGTAGATCGATGGAATATCCACCGCCACACCGGGATAGGTATTGATATGCCAGGTGCCGCCGAGGTCTTCGTGCTTCTCGATCACCACGTAGTCGTCGAAGCCCGCACGCCCCAGCTCCACACCGGCGCCGATGCCGCCGAACCCGGCGCCCACCAGTACCACCTCCACGTCCGGGATGGCCGGGTCGCCGAGCCCGGCGGTGCGCTCACGATGGCGCTCGGCGAGGCGCGTGAGCGCCGGGGCGGGCATCCCCGGCCCGCGCTCGGCCAGCAGGGTGGCGAGGTCGGTCAATGTCGCAGTCATGATCACACCTTGTGAGTTCGGTTAGGACGCGAGCGATTCGATGGCGGGCTTGTGCCGCGCACCGATACGGCCGAGCCGCTCCAGATTGGGTTTGCTACCCACGCGGGCCGCGACGGTCATCACGCCACGCAGCAGGCCCGGCGTGGCACGCGACAACGCGTACAGCGCATAGGCTTCGGGCCGCACCGGTACCACGACGCGGTTGCGCCGCACCGCCGAGACGATCATCTTCGCGGCGTAATCCGGATCGGACCCCAGCATGTTCATCAAGGCGGAAACCAGCGATTTGCCGGTATCCGCGGTCTCACCGGACAGCTCCAGGAGCTCGGCGGAGTCGCCGATATTGGTATTGATCAGACCGAAACACATTGCGCTCACCCCGATTCCGGACGTCGCGAGCTCGGCATGCAGCGATTCGCTGAGCATTCGGATCGCCGATTTCGAGGTGCAGTAGGAGGCGCAGTACGGGGCCGAGGAGAACGAGGCCACCGAGGAGACGTTCACCAGATGACCACCGCGCCCGCGCTCGGCCATCTGCGCGCCGAAGAGCCTGCTGCCGTGCACCACTCCCATCAGGTGCACGCCGAGCATGCGATGCCAATCCTGCATCGAATGCTCGAGGAAGGTGCCGCCGAGCATCATGCCGGCGTTGTTCACCGCGACGTCCGGGACGCCGTGCTCGACGCGAATCCGTTCCGCGAGTTCCTCGAACGCGACCGCGTCGGAGACATCGAGGCGATACGCGTGGGCGCTGCCGCCCTCCCGGTGGATCAGCTCCGCGGTCTCCCGCGCGGTGTCGATATTGATGTCGGTCGCAATGGCGACCGCGCCCATGCGGGCGAACCGGCGTGCGGTGGCGCGGCCGATGCCGCTGCCCGCGCCGCTCACGAATACCAATTCAGGGTTACGTTTCATTTCCCAGCCACCACCGTCCGCCGCTTCGTCCGGCCGGTCAGGGCCGCTATCTTGTCCACTACCGCGTGCCGTGCGCCCAGGCGCAGCAATCCCGGCGAGACCCGGGACATGAGGTAGCCGAACTTCGCCTCCGCCGTCACCAGCATGATCGGCGGATTGGTCCGTACGGCACGCACAATGGCCGCCGCGACCACATCCGGGCTGTGTCCGAAGCGTCCGGCGATATCTATCGTCGCCTGCTTCACCTCGTCGCCGTAGCCGTGCTCGGCGGTCTTCAGATGATCCGCGGCACGATAGAAGCCGGTGTCGATCATCCCCGGGCACACGGCCGTGACACCGATCTTGTCGCGAGCCAGCTCGATGCGCAGGCACTCCGACGCCATTCTCACCGCCGCCTTGGTCGTGCAGTACGGGGTGCTGAGCGGGATCGGGGTAAAGGCCGCGGCGGAGGCCACATTGATGATCTGACCGCCCTCGCCACGCAGCACCATCTGCTTGGCGAACAGCCGCGAGCCCTGGATCACGCCGTAGACGTTGACTCCCATCAGCCGGTCCCATTCGGCCGCGCTGTGGTCGAAAAATGCACCGGCCGTCGTGAATCCGGCATTGTTGACCACGACGTCGGCGACACCGTGATGATCGTGGACCTCGGTCGCGAACCGCTCCATCGCCTGTTCGTCGGAGACGTCGACGCGGTACGGATGCGCGGTGCCGCCCGCGTCGGCAACCAGCTTCGCGGTCTGTTCGGCGGCCTCGAGGTCGATATCCGCCGCGATCACCACCGCGCCGCCGCGGGCGAAGCGCAGTGTGGTCGCTCGTCCGATGCCGCTGCCGGCCCCGGTCACGACGACCAGCTCGGTTGCGCGTTTCATGATGCTTCCTTACCTTCGTTGCGACTTTCGTTGCGCGCCTGCGCGTATGCTTCGGTGACGAATTCCGCGATATCGGTGATGGCCTCTCGCGCCTCGGGCAGCACGTCGTGTGCGGCCTGGAAGACATGAACCTGTCGGCGCCAGATCTGCAGTCGCACCGGCACCCCGGCAATGCCGAGGCGCTCGGTCATGAGTTCGGCATCCGAGCGCAGCACCTCGGTGGAGCCGACCTGGATGAGGGCCGGCGGCATGCCCGCCAGCGGCCCGCTCACCGGGGACCAGGCCGGATCGACCGGCCCGAGCGACTCGAACCCCTTGCGCACCAATGCATCGAGCGAGTGCGCGCTCAGCAGCGCGTCGTCGGCATTGTTCACGTGCGCGGCCCGACGCCGGCTGTCCAGGTCCAGCCAGGGCGAGAGGCCGACAATCCCCGCCGGCACCGGCAATCCACGGCGCAGCGCGGCCACACCCACCGAGAAGGCCAGGAAGCCGCCCGCCGAATCACCCGCGACCACGATGTTCTCGGCCCGAATCCCCCTGCCCAACAGGTATTCATAGGCTTCCACCGCATCGTCGATGGACTCCCCGGGAGCGTGCCCGGGCAATTGCCGGTAGTCGACGTTCAGTACAGGAACCCCGGTCGCCGCCGACAGCGTCGCCACTAGCCGACGATGCGTGTTCAATCCACAGGTGAAGAACCCGCCGCCGTGCAGGTACAGGATCGCGCGCTCGCTGCGGCCGGGTTGCACGGCGGCGGCCGCGGTCACCCATTCCGCACGAAATCGCTCGAAGCGCACGACACAGGTGGTGGTGCCGCCGGGCGGGCGAATCACCTTGCCCGCCAATGGATCGATGAGACCGCCCAGCCAGAATGTGCGGGGGCCGATGACGGTGGCGACGAGATCGAGGGCCGGGCGGGCGACCGCCCGCATCACGGTCGCCCCCAGCCTGGTCTGCCAGGTCGGCCCACCTCGGTGCTCGACGCTGCCGACTTCTGATCGTTGTGCTCGGGCGGTCAGCCCGGTGGCCACATTCATGATGGTCCTTCGCCGTTGAAGAGCCGGCCTCTCCGGCCGTACCCACATTCGAATAGTATTACTATTTGAATAGCGTCGCAATATAACTGTCTGAGATGGCCCGCCCCCCGCGCGGACGGTGCCATACTGCTTGCATCCATTGACCGCGCGAATCGAAGGAGTGCGACCGCCGATGACGCGCCCGAAGCCACTGACCCGCGGCGAGAGCCAGGCCCAAACCCGCGAGGCGGTTCTGCAAGCCGCCGAGGAACTGTTCCTCACCAAGGGTTTTCACGACACCACCGTGGCTCAGATCGCCGCTGCCGCCGGTCGCACCCAGGGCTCCATCTACGGCAACTTCTCCGGCAAGGAACGCCTGTGCCAGGCTGTGCTCGAGCGCCGCTACAGCAGATCCTTCGCCGAGCTCGCCGCCGAGGTCGGCGCCGCCGATGACAACCTGGACGGCAAACTCGACGCCTTCGCCCGGTGGTGGCGTGAACTCAGCGCCGATGAGCCACTCACTGTGCTCATGACCGAGTTCACCCTGGCCGTCCGCAAGGATCCCGCACAGTTCACCGAATTGACGGCCTTCTGGGAAGTACTCAAGACCGTCCTGCGATCCACCATCGCCGGCACCGCCCACGCCACCGCGAACCCGGACGACGATCCGCAACTCGACGCCGCCGTGACCGGAATCGTCACCGGCGCAATCGGGCTCGCCATAAGTCAGGTCTCCGGGCTGGTCGACAACCACGCCTCCGGTGCGGCACTCAAGGATCTGATCCGGATCTGGATCGAACGCCTCGACGCACGCGAGGGAAACTCCCGCAAGCGATCCCGCTGGCGGCGCGCGAAGTAGCCCCGAAACCTCGAATGACGGCACCCGATGTGCGCTTACCGGGACGCGAACAGGAATTTGCCGAGAAACCGGATAATGGGCTGCGCCAGGCTGGGCGGGAGATAGCGCGGGACCACCGTCACAAACCAGGCATCCGGACCGGCGGACGCGAGCTTACTGCCTTTGAGCATTCCTTCCACCGCACGCCGGGCGGTGCCCTGCGGCTCGTGGAAGAACGGCAGATTCCACACCCAGCCCGGCAGGTATTTGGTTTCCTCGATGCCGTAAGCCAGCGGCGTCTTGGTAATGCCGGGCACGAAGGTGGTACAGGAGACGCCGCTGCCCGCGAGCTCGGAATGCAGCGCCGTGGAGAAGTAGATGACGAAAGACTTCGCCGCGGAATACGACGCCATGTAAGGCAGTGGCGACACACCCGCGGGTGAGGCGACATTCATGATCGCGCCGGCGCCCCGCGCACGCATGCCGGGCAGGAATGCGCCCGTAAGGTGGTGCAGCGCACTCACACTCACGTCCACCAGCACACGCTCGCGGGCCAGCGGCAGGGCATCGAAACGGCCGACGGAGATCAGACCGGCCACGTTCGCGACGCCGATGACAGCGTGCGGGCCGTGCAACACCGCGTCGATGAATTTGGCGCGCGCTTCGGCATCGGTCAGATCGAGCTGATGCACGTCGATCTCGATGCCGTTCCCGCGCAACTCGTCCGCGGCGTCTTGCACCGCGTCCTGCAGGTCGGCCAGCACCAGGTTGTAGCCGCGCGCGGCCAGTTCGCGCGCGACTTCCTTACCGATGCCGGATGCCGCTCCGGTTACCACCACTGTGGTGTCAGCGGACGGTCGGGGCAGTGCCATGGGGACTCCTTGTGTTGCAACGCTTCGTCTTTGAAGTGAACACGGCGCGGAGCCGTATGTTCGAATAGTAAGACTATTTGAATAGTGACGCAATATTGAATCTCGGCGCGATCATTCGGGCATGACGAAACCCAGTTCCGCGGCGCGCGCGGCGACGGCCTCGGGAAAGACGTTGCGCAGCAAAAACAGGTCCTTGCCCAGCACCCAGCCGGGGGCCAGTTCCTTGCCGTACCGCTCGAGGTAGGCCAATTGCTTTCCGGCCAAGGCCAATTCGCTGGGAGCAGCCCCGGCGCCCAGGCGATGCAACTGCAGCACGGAATTGAGCACTTGCCCCAGGTCGACTCCCGCCAGGCCGGATTCCAGGACCGCACCGAAGAGCATTCGCAACATGCCGCCGAGTTGCTCGTCGGTCGCCGAGTTGCCCGGCAGCACGTCCAGGGCGCGTAATCCACGCGCCACCCGGGTGTAGTCGCCGTCGATGGCGGCGGTGCGGAACATATCGCGGATCAGGGTCCGCCAAGGTCCCTGCAATTCGCCCATGATGCCGAAATCGAGATAGGCGATCCGGCCGTCGTCGAGCAGCCAGATATTTCCGGCATGCAGGTCACCATGAAAAAGCCCGTGTACCGCAATGGATTCCATCCACACCTTCACCAGCCGACGCAGTACCAGCTCACCGTCGACGCCGCGCTGGCGTAGCGCGTCGAACTCGTCGATCGGGGTGCCGTAGAGGCGCTCCATGCAGATCACCCTCGGGCCGCACAGCTCCGGATACACCGTCGGCGTGGTGACCCCCGCATTGTCGCCGAAGGCTCCGACGGTGGCGCCGAATCGGGCCTGACGAACGGCTTCCAACCTGAAATCCAGCTCGGCCCAGGTGATTTCGTACAGTTCAGCGAGCGCACCCGTCGCATTCACGCGGGCCAACACCGGGGCGCAGCGTTCCACGATCGCGGCCAGCCGGTACGCGATGCGAAGATCCCGCATCATGCGCGACCGGATATTCGGCCGCTGCACCTTGACCACCGCCGCACGACCGTCGGGTAGCCGACATGCGTGTACCTGGGCAATGGCGGCCGCGGCCAATGGCGCCTCGTCGAACTCCGGAAAGAGTTCGGCCACCGGACATCCCAGGTCCTCTGCCACAATGCGCCGAACGTCGGACACCGGGAACGGCGGCACCGCGTCGAGGCAGGTCAAGCAGGCGTCGGCGAGTCGGCGCGGGAAGATACCGGGTGCCGAGGCGATCAGTTGCCCGATCTTGACGAAGGTCGGGCCGAGAATCTCGAAGGCGCGCACCGCACCCCGCGCCGCCGCTGTGCCCCGATCCGGGTAGCGGCGGGTCACGAGGTGCACCAGCAGCTCGAGGGCGATCCGATAGAGCAGCACCGCGGCGATGATGACCGCGCGCCACAACTCGGATGGCCGGATTCTGGTCAGCGCAGGCGGCCCACTGGACTGCCTGGATGCAGAGACAGGATCGGCTGTCTGAGCCAATGTAACGTTCATCAGTCGCTCCATTTTCCGGCTTTCTACCAGCTATCTTCAGCCGACTGATCACACAGTACCCATAGATTCCGCCAACGAGTGCCGATCTCGGCGACAAAATTGTTACTCTGTCTCAGATGCGGTGAGCAGTGCCATCGCGGGCTCTGCGTGCGAAAGGGAACTTCCTCCATGGGATCGAACACGGTGCCGTACATACTCGCTGGCGCACAAGGGCTGCCACCTCTGCCGCCCGCCACCTTGGATCCACTACTGGACGCGGCCGCACGCTGTTTCGCACGGTTCGGAATCGACCACACCTCGGTGCCGGACGTAGCCCGGGAGCTTCGCGTCAACCGCGCCACCGTGTATCGACTGGGGGGCAATATCGAGCAGCTGAAACGGCTGCTGGTCACCCGCGAGGGCTACCGGATGATGGCAGAGCTGGCTACCCGAGTCGATGCCCCACTCGGCCCGGAACAGCTGGTAGAGACCATGACCTGGGCGATAACTCACATTCGCGAGCACCCCGTCGTGGCCAGGATTCTCGCTGGCGACGCCAACTCGGTACCCCATGAACTGTTCTGGGATGTCGATGAGCGGATACCACAGATCGCCTCCCTGGTCCTGCCGCTCATCGACAGTGCCATCTCCGGCGGCCACCTGGCCCGACGCGATCCACGCGTCGTGGCGGAGTGGGTGATCCGCATCAGCGCCAGCCTGATCGCCGTACAGCCGGAGGTCGGCACCGAACAATTCCTGGCCGAAATCCTGATCCCCGCTCTCACTCCGGCACGCAGCCGAAAGCGCGAGTGACCAAGGACAAAATCAGATTGACTCAGACAGATTCCCGCAAACCCTTGACCCCGCGACAAAGCGGAAATACTGTCACAGTGTCACGCATCACTCCCCCGCTTGACCCGCCCGGATCCACACGGACGTGATCGACGAAACAACGCTGTAGGGGGCGGAAATGGCCAAAGGTCCCGCAACAATTACCGATCGACAGCCTGCGCGCACACCGGATTTGCACCATCCGACGCAACCTGTCTCAGACACACACGATCGATCGTCGGTCCCGATGCCCACCGGATCGGCCGTCGGCGACGCGATCGTGGCCCGGGGTTCCCGCTGGATCGTCGCGATACTCGAATCACTGCAACGGTATTCCCGCCGCACGGCACTCGCGGGGCTGCGAACATTCGGCCGGACCATCGAATTGGCCGTCGAGGCGTTCCGTTTCATGGTGGTCGACATAGTCCGGCTGCGTTTCCCATGGCGCGAAGCGCTCGGTCAGGCCTCGTTCATGGCCTCGGTCTCCGCCCCGCCGGCCCTGCTGATCTCCATCCCGTTCGGCGTTATCGTTCTGCAGCAGGTCGGCTCGCTGACCGCGCAGATCGGTGCCACCTCCATGTCCGGCGCGGCCGGCGGCGTCGGAATCATCAGCCAGGCAGCGCCGATGGTGTCCGCACTGTTGCTGGGCGGCGCCGCCGGGGCCGCGGTGGCCGCCGATCTGGGTGCGCGCACGGTGCGCGAGGAGATCGACGCATTGAAGACCATGGGCATCAATCCCGCTCAACGCCTGGTGGCCCCGCGCATCGCGGCCATGCTGGTGGTCGCGCCGCTGCTGTGCCTGCTGATCATCTTCGTCGGCATCGGCACCATCTACGTACTCAATGTCACGCAACTGCACGGATCCCCGGGATCGTTCTTGTCCGCGTTCGCCGCGTTCGCCCGGCCCGTGGATCTGTGGATCGCCATGATCAAATCCACGATCATGGGCGTGCTCGTCATCATCGTCGCCTGTCAGCGCGGAATCGAGGCACGCGGCGGGCCGCGTGGCGTGGCGGATGCTGTCAATGCCGCCGTCGTAGTGAGTGTATTGCTGGCGATCATCGCCAATCTGGTGATCACCCAGGTCACCGCCATGTTCTTCCCGCCCAGGATCGGCTGATGGCGAGCCGATACGCGCCGCCGCTACTGCGGCCGCTCCTCGCCACGGGCCAGGTACTGGCCAGGCCGGTAAAAATCTTCGTGGCATTGGGGCATCAGGCGCTGTTCGTGCTCAAGGTGCTGGCCGCGATTCCCTTTACGCTTACGAACTATTGGCGGCAGGTGCTGCTCATGGTTTCCGACATCGCCTGGGGCAATGGCGCACTCGTGGTCGGCGGCGGTACGGCGACGGTGCTGATCGGCATGGGCTTCGGCTTCGGCGCGGCCACCGGAATCGTCGGCTTCATGCTGCTCGATTCGGTGGGTATGGGTCCGCTGACCGGATTCCTGTCCTCCTACGCCAATACTCGCGAACTCGCGCCGCTGATCGCCGCCATCGGCTTCGCCGCGCAGGCGGGCTGCCGCATGACCGCCGAGATCGGTTCCATGCGCATCTCCGAGGAGATCGACGCCCTGGAATCCATTGCGGTGCGGCCGCTTCCATTCGTCGTGGGCACCCGAGTGGTCGCTGGATTCATCACCATCGTGCCGCTGTACCTGTTGACGCTGCTGATCTCGTATCTGTCGTCAGCGCTGATCATCACGGTGCTGCACGGCGCGGCCAGTGGCACCTACGACCATTACTTCACAACCTACGTCGCACCTATGGACGTGTTGTATTCGCTCGTCAAGGCCATCATTTTCGTAGTGGCGATCATTCTCTTCCACAGCTATCAGGGCTATTACGCCGAGGGTGGGCCGGAGGGCGTCGGCAAGGCGTCCGGCCGCGCGATCCGAGCGAGCCTGGTCGGGGTGATCGTGCTCGACATGATCCTCACGCCGCTGCTGTGGGGTTCCGACGCCGGCATCAAGATCACCGGGTGAATCATGAGTAGTTATAAGGACCTTTCGGGTCGTTCGGCCGGACCTGCCCTGCTCGCCCTGACCGGCATCGCGACCGTGATCCTCGCGCTCGTGCTCGGACTGACGTTGCGCGCATACCAGCGCGGCGACTTCCGGCAGGACTTCCGGTTCACCATCGAGGCCGAGCAACTCGGCGAGGGGCTCGCCGACGGCGCCGATGTGAAGATGCGCGGCTTCGCCATCGGCAGAATCACGGCAATCAGCTTCCTGGGCAGCGGCCGGCAGCGGCTCGAAGCCGAGGTTCGGCCGCCATTCGCCGCGGAGATCCGCGACAACCTCACCGCCCGGTTCGTATCCTCGAATATCTTCGGCGCGACCGGAATCGAGTTGCGGCCCGGCAATGGACCTGGGCAACCCCTGTCCCCCGGCGGGGTGCTGCGCATCGCGGCGGACAGCCAATCCGTTGCCGTGACGGCCCTGATGCGCACGATCGGCGAGTTCGCGCAGCTATTCGAACGCACCAAACTCGACACCGTGCTGACCAGCCTGGCCGATTCGACACCGGCATTGGCCGAATCGTTCCGGCTGCTGCTGCAACTGAGCCAGGCCATACGGGAGACCGATCCGGACGCGCGCGTCGCGGTCGGATCCATGATCGGTGACCTCGCCGCCGTCACTGCCGCCTCCTCGGTCCTGATGGCCACCGCGCCCGGCCCGTTGCGAGAAATGTTGAACGGCACCGGTTTCCTGGTGGACAAACGAACCGAGGCGATCGCGACCATGACCGGGCTGACCCAGATCGGCGATGTGCTCGCGCCCTTCGTCGGGCAGCAGGGTGGCGACATCTCCCGCATCATCGACGGGTTGCTGGCCATCATCATGCCGGTGGCGGGAACCCTGCGCACGGTGCCCGCGGCGTTCATGAATCTGGGCACGCTGGCGGAGCGGATCAACAACGCCTTTCCCACGGTGAACGGCACGGTGGTCCTGCACCTGGACCTCACGCTGAGCAAATTGGCGTTCCTGCCCTACAGCGCGGGCCTGCTGACCGGCGGAGGCGAGCGATGAGAGGACGCGAACTACGCAACGCGGCAGTGGTTTTCACCGTGTTCGCGGTACTGGCGCTGTGGTCGGGCAATATGGTCCTGCGCACGCTGCGACCGGGCATATCGGGTGAATTGATCTCCTACGCGGCCGATTTCACCGATGTCTCCGGCCTGTTCGAAGGCGACGACATCCGGATGTCCGGAGTCCGGGTCGGCAAGGTCTACGCGGTCACCCTCGACAATGGTCACGCGCATGTCCGCTTCGGCGTGCAGCGTGACCAGCCGGTCTACCGCAACACCATTGCCGCGGTCCGCTACCAGAACCTCGCCGGTCAGCGCTTCGTCTCGCTCGAACAGCCCGACGCCCGAGGCGAACTGCTGCCCGAGGACACGACAATCCCACTCGCGCAGACGATTCCGGTACTCAATATCACCAAGGTGCTGGACGGACTGCGACCCATCTTCGAGAATGTCTCCCCGGAGATGGTCAATCAATTCAGCCAGAACCTGCTCACCGTGCTCCAGGGTGACGGCAGCGGGGCGACGCCGCTGCTGCGCGATCTGGACGCCATCAGCTCGACCATCGCCGCACGCGAGGACATTCTGACGCTGATCGTGCGCAGTATGGGCGGTATCTCCCGCGAGCTCTCCGGCCGCTCCGGCGAATTCCTCACCCTCATCCGTTCCTTCGGTGAGATCACCACCACGTTCGATCGCTACCTGACCGAGCTGAAGGCCGGATTCGCCAGTGCGAACGCGGGTTTGGGCGTGCTCATGCCGTGGGTCGTGCAGGTGCAGTCCATCTACGACGACAACTTCCCGACGATCGGAGATTTCCTGCGTCGCATCAGCGATCAGGACGTCCAGACATTGGAGACCGTGTTGAAAGCAGTGCCTCTCGGTCTGGCCGCGGCCGACCAGTTGCTCGCGCGCAACGGCACCGCGCAGACCGCGCAATGCGGCCAGACTACCGTGCCGCTGCCGAAGTACGTCACCATCGGCGGCACGACCCTGGATCTGTGCCCATGACACACAAACGCACCAGGTACAACGCTGAGGCCGAGGCGAGCGGGCAGACCCGGATCGGACTCTACGGCGTGGCTTTCCTCGTGATCGTCATGCTGATCGTCACCTATCTGTTCGTGACCCCGATCGGTGAGAAGAGCTACGTCGCGAACTTCACCACCTCCGGCGGCGCCCGGGTGCTGGACGAAGTGCGCATCGCCGGCATCCGGGTGGGCCGGGTGCGCGGGGTGAAGCTGGTCCGCGACCACGTCGAGATCACGTTTTCCGTGCGCCGCGATGTAGTGCTGGGCGACCGAACCCGTGCCGACCTCGAACTGCTCACCCCGGTCGGCGGGCACTTCCTGGCGCTGACCATTGACGGCAAGGCCGATCCCGGCCTGCGCTCGATTCCACTGGAACGCACCACGGTCCCGTACGATCCGGCCCGCCTGCTCGAGGAGGCGGCACAGCAGGTCGAGGGCGTCGACGGCAGTGTCATGCGCGCCTCGCTCGAGGAACTCGCCAAGGGTTTGCAGAACGCGCCCAACGCGCTGGCTTCCATCGCGGCGAACGCTGCCACGGTGGTGAACCTGGTGACCACGCAGGGTCAGCAGTTGCAGGACGCGGTATCGCTGGCCGACGAGTACCTGACCATGAGCGCCCAGAACAGGCAGGAACTGATCACGTTCTTGCAGCAAGCCGCCGCCATTGTCGACACCATCATGCAATCTCGGGGCGATATCGTCGGCACGCTGCAGTACCTGTACACCGTCGTCGAGACGCTGTACCCGCCCCTCACGGCGTACGAGACCGCGTTGGAACCCGTCCTGCGTGACGGCGAGGCCCTGATCGCGACGCTGAACGCCAACCGCGACAGCATCGATCAGATCCTGACCGTCCTCGCGCCTTTGTTGAACAAGCTCAAAGAGGCGACCGGGCAGGGACCGTTCTTCAATGCCGATCTATCTCAGGTGCTGGTGCACAGCGCCCGATGCCAAGGGGGGTGCTGACATGCGGGCACTGTGGCGGATACCGTACGCATTGCTGCGAGCAACGTCGGACCAGCTTCGAACAACGTTCCCCGCCAAGGGATTACGGACGCTGCGCATAGTCGGCGTTGGTGTGGTCCTACTGGCCGTGCTGATCGGCGTGAGCATGGGGCCGCAGGTGTGGGCGGCGGGTGAACAACGGTACGACGCGGCCTTCAACCGCATCGGGATGTGCGCCGAATTCTCCGACGCCGTGGGCATCTACAAAGGCAATGGCGTCTCCATGCTCGGAGTGAACGTCGGCAACATCACCGATATCCAGCCGCAGGGCGACCGCGTCCTGGTCCGCTTCGACATCGACCGAGATCTCGAACTCCCCGCCAATGTCATGGCGGCCACGGTCTCCGGATCGATCGTCACCGACCGCACCATCCAGCTCACTCCGCCGTACCGGCAGGGTGCGAAATTCGATACCGCCCAGTGCATTCCGCTGTCCCGCACGCGTACCGCGAAGGGCATCAGCGCGGGATTCGCCGCCACCGACACCCTCGTGAAGGCACTGCTCGGCAAGACCGCCGACGGCACCCCCACCGACCCGCAACAGTCGCCCGAGCTGCTGCGCACCCTGCTGAACACCACGGCCGACCAGGCGATCACGGCCGCGCCGGCGATCGACGGGATACTGCGCGACCTACCCACGCTGCTCGGCGACGTGGGTGGCCGGGAAGCCCAGTTACGCAGCCTGATCAGCAATACGGATGCACTGTCGACCGATCTGGTGGCGAACGCCGGATCGATCAGAGCCATAGTGTCGCAAGCGAATACGGTGCTCGCGACATTCACCGAGCTGATGCCGCAGCTGGTGACCGGTCTCGGCCACCTCAACGCCGGAGTGTTGATCCTCATACGCAATCTCGAGAAATACGGCACCCGCCTGGTGACCGCGGTCGACACCGCCGTACCGACCATCGGCCTGCTCGCCGATCACACCGGTGACATCAAAGATGTACTGGCGCAACTGCCCCAGCTGGGCAACAACTTGCTCGCGCTCTATGACCCGGCCGGTCGCACCGGCGGCATCGGACTGCGACCCCCGCAGATCCGGGTGTCCACCGACTTCGCTCGCGATATGTGTGTGGCCGCAGGCATTCTCAGCAAAACGCCGGCCATCCCGCCACTGCCGAATCCCGAATGCAACCTCGATCTGACACCCGGCGGCACAGTCGATTTCGGGCTGATCCAGATCCTCTTGCGCGCGGCGGGCGCGGGGGTGACCGAATGAGGCTGCGACTGTGCGCCGCCATCGGATCGGCGCTGCTGGTCACCGGCTGCGGCGTCGAAGCCATCGACCTGCCGATCCCCGGCGTCGCGGTATCCGGGCCGACCTACACCATCTCGGTGCAATTCGCGAATGTGCTCAACCTGACCGGCAAGGCCGAGGTGCAGCTCAATGGCATTCGGGTCGGAGTGCTGAAATCGACCAGTGTCGCGAACTTCGTGGCCACCGCGGTCCTCGAACTCTCCAACGATGTGCAGGTACCGAACGACACCAAGGTCGAACTGCGCCAGGCCACACTGCTGGGCGACATCTACATCGCACTGACACCGCCGCCCGGATCCACCGCGCCGCCCTTGCCACCCGGTGCGGTCGTACCGGTGTCGCAGACCATGCCCGCACAGAATCTCGAGGAACTCATCCGCGGCTTCGCCAGCGTGCTCAACGGCGGCACCTCCGCATCCCTGACCTCCGGCATCGCCCGGATCAATGCCGCGATGCCGCCCCAGGACGAACTGCGCGACCTCCTGCTCTACGGCAGGGACGGAATCAGCCAACTCGCCGGCAGCACAGGCGAACTCGATCAGATACTGACTTCGGCGGCCGCGCTCACCCAGATGGTCGCCGACAATCAGGAACTGCTCGACGCGCTGATGCGCGACGTGCCGGCACGCGCGAGCACGCTCGCTGGGGCCTTCGACCAATTCGGACGGTTCGCGGGTGATGTGCCGACCATCGGTGACGCCATCGTCAAATATCTGGGTGGGCAAACAGGAGCCGACATCACCTCGATCCTCGCCATCGTGACCCCCTTGGTCGGGGTGATCGCCACCGCCGACCTGACATTGCCGCAATTGCTCGGACCGCTCGACGCGCTGCGGCAGAAGCTGACCGCAGCGCTGAGCACCGGCAATTTCGGCATCGCGGTGGACCGGCTCACCGTGGAGGGCGGCGGCGCGCCGTCACCCGAACTGTGGGAACTGCTGCGCAAGACGGGAATGGTGTCATGAAGGGTCGTCCGCTCCTTTCACTCTTCGCGGTGCTCGTGATGACCGTGGTCTGCGCGGTGAGCCTGGTCTTCGGGGTCTTGAAGTTCGAACCGCTCGCGGACAAGATCACCGCGACGGTGCTGCTGCCGGACTCCGGCGGGCTCATGGAGACCTCCGATGTGACCCTGCGTGGCATCAAAGTCGGTAAGGTGCACCAGATTTCACCCGCGACGGGTGGGCTGCTCTCGGTCTCGATCCGACTGGACGCCGATGCGCGAATTCCGCTCGCGGCGACCGTCTCGGTGCAGAATCTCTCGCCGGTCGGCGAACAGTTCCTGGACTTCACCCCCGACTCCACCGACGGGCCCTACCTCACCGAAGGCACTGTCATACAGGGCGTTCGAGTGCGGGTGCCACCGAGCGCGGCCTCGGTGCTGAGTTCGGTGAACGAACTCTCCAGCCAGATCGATGTGCAGAAGCTCAGCGCCCTGGCCGATCTGCTCGGTGGTTCGACGCTGGCCACCCGACAGAACACCGAACTCATCAAGGATGTCTCGACCCGCCTGGCCCGGCTGCTGGCCGACGACAAGGACGCGCTCATCAGGATCTACCGCAACGGCAAGGTCCTACTCGACCTGGGCGGCCGATTCGCCGGGGATCTGGGCGATCTCGCGCCGCAGGTGGATCGGCTCACACCCGCGATCGCTCCCCTGGCGGCCTACATCTCTCAGCTGGCAGACCTGGGCTACCGCGGCTGGCCGATCATATTCCCGCTCATCGACAAGCTGAAGGCGGAACTCGATCCGGTGATCCCGAAGATCGCCGACGCGGTCGACCGGGAGGTCCCGCCGGATCGGCGCGAACTGCGCGACGGCTACTGGGGAAACGTCGACGCCGGCTCCGTCATGGACATGATGCTCAACCTGTTCCCGCCCGACGGCGCGCTACGCGTCCGTATCGGGTCACCGGGGAACTGATTTCAAGGAGTGCTGGAAATGGTAGTCAAGGGAATGCTCGAGGAGCCCACCACCACGGTGGAAGATGCTGAGCCGCACACCGATTCATCGGAATCCACCACCACGACGAAGGCCGAAACACCGACGGCCGAAACGCCGAAATTGTCGGCGACGAAACTACTCTCCGCCGTCACACTTCTCGCCATAGTCGTCGCGGGAATCCTGGGCTTCACGCACTACCGGGACGCGGCCGAAATCGACCGCCTGTCCGCCGCCCGAACCCAACTCGACGACCAGACCGCCGCAATGAACGCTGCTCGTGACTTCGTCACGACGGTGACCACCTACAACCACAGCGACCTCGACCCCTACGTCACCGCCGTCGCGGCAGCCACCACCGGCAAGTTTCACGACCAGTACGCGACGGCAGGTGACGCGATCAAGAATCTGATCTCCGGCGCCAAGGTCGTCTCCACCGGCAAGGTGGTCGAGACCGGCGTCTCCCGGGTCGACCCGAGCGGCGATATCACCGTCATCCTCTTCGTGGACCTCACCTTCCAGAACGCCGACACCCCCGCGCCCCGCAACGAGGGCATGCGCATGTTCACCACCCTGCACAAGGTCGGTGACCGGTGGCTCGTCTCCGATATGGGTCCACGGTGAATTCCCTCGGTCGATCGGGACAGCGCACATATTGTTCAGTAATACTGTCTGAGACACTCTTGGTTACGCTGTGTAACACAGGAATACGGCACGGGCATATAACGACGTCCGCGCTGCGCACCTGAATTCCAGTCGATTCGAGGACACATTCAATGAAGAAGAAACCCTTCTATCCAGGCCTGGCGGTAGTTGCCGGCGCGGGCAGCGGCATAGCGAAAGCGCTGGCCGCCGCCGGCGCGGAAATCGTCATCGCGGATATCGATTTCGACGGTGCGCAGTCGTCCGCGGACGAGATTCGTGATCTTGGCGGGATTGCCACGGCGTACCGGCTCGACGTCACCGACACCCCCGCACTCGAAGAGTTCGCCGAGCGAGTGCGTGAGCGGCACGGCGTGCCCGATGTGGTGGTCAATAATGCGGGGATCATTGTGGGCGGACCGTTCCTGGATGTTCCGCAGGCCGATCTACAACGCATTATCGACGTCAATCTGATGGCAATGGTGCACGGCTGCCGGGTGTTCGGCGCGCAGCTGGTCGAGCGGCGCGGGCGGTCATCTGGTCAATTTCTCGTCCATGGCCGCCTTCGCCGCGGCCCCGTACACCGGTCCGTACAGCATCAGCAAGTACGCGGTGAAACATTTCAGCGACTGCCTGCGCGCCGAAATGGCCCCGCACGACATCGGCGTCACCGTCGTCTGCCCGGGGCTGATCTCGTCCAATCTGTCTGCCAGCGCCGGTCTTTCGTCACTGTTGAATGAGGAGCAGTCCGCCACCGCCCGGGCCGTAATGCTCAAGGTGCAGGCACTGCTGGGCATGCATCCGGACAAGGCGGGACGACAGATCGTCGATGCGATCACGCGCAACACCGCAGTCGCGCCCATCCGCCCCGAGGCGCGCATCGCCTGCCCGCTCGCCCGCTGGTTCCCCGGAGTGGTGCGCACGGTGATGACGGTGGCAGCCCGCCCCGATATCGGGCAGGTGCGCTCGGCAGTCGACCGTCCGGGCGTACTGCACCGGGTCCAGCGCGTGGCGGACCGGATTCCATTCCGCGACAACAAGGGCGTCGCCGATCCGAAGCTGCGGATTCCAGCGCTCCCCCACACACATTCACCCACCCCCGCCGTCTCCGTACCAGCCGCATCACCCTCACCTACGTCCAAGCGAGCCTGCCTGAAGTCGCCGAAGCACTGACAGCAATCACATTGTCGGAGACGGCCAGAGCCGGACGTACTTTGTAATCGAGGCACCTGGATCAGTATGCGGCGACGGCTCCGCTCAATGCTGACTGGAGTTCGTCGCGGGCAATTCGAGTGATTTCCGCAGGCTTGGTGGGGAGGTTCGGGATCGGCATGCCGAAGTAGAAGCTAGCCGACTTCGCCTCTTCCTCGGTGGGTTCGACCGACGCGTCCCCGCGTGGGCCGTAGCTCAGGCCCATGCTCACCAACACCGGGTCCGCGCCGAGCTTCTTGGCGCGAAAAGCTATGTGCCCGATGCCAGATCCGACGGACTGCACCTCCGCGGGGTCAACGAGATTGCACGTGCCCTCAGGGAACAGGGCCACGCTGTCACCGGCTGCCATGCGCTCGGCACAGAGATCGATCATCTGTTGCCCCGCGGCGTTCACCGCACGCAGGCCATGGTCCTTGCCACGGAACACCGGAACCCCACCCATCATGTCGATGCGCCGACGCAACTTGTCCTCCAGGAACAGCTCATCTTTGGCCAGTACGCGGGTCCGCCCGATGATTGGCCGCAGCGCACTGCGCCATGCGGCCGCCCCCACCGTGTATGGGTCCAGCTGCGAGAGATGATTTATGGAAATCAGCACTGGACGGCCCCGGGATACGAACTCGCGCAACCGCTCTCGTGCACCCGGCGCATAGGTAATACGCGGCTGGAACCGACGACTCAGCAGCCAGTACGCTCCCTTCGCCTGCAATCTCGGCTGCTGATGCTTGCGATAGAACTCGTACACAGCGTCATTGTTCTCGAGAACAACCTTCGGACGTTCCATGCCATTCGAACCTCGCGGTGTCACGGCGTCCGGATGCTGAGATATTGCCAAGCCTCCCTACTTTTATTGCAGTGAGACTGCGATAAGGCAAGAGCTACGAAAGGGCACACCGTGAACACCCCGATCATCGATCTTGGGTCCGTCACTATGAATCTCGCCGACGTGGTGACATCACTGGCCTCGAACGTGACATACCTGCTGCAATCATGGGGATCGGTGTAGGTGACGGGCGGCTTCAATGTTCGCGATTCGAGCGCTTTTCGTGACAGCATGTCGATAGCTGATAGTTCGCTGATCGTTTCCTCTCGTACTGAACAACAGGTGGTGGACGATGGAGTCTGTCGAACAACCGCGCTCGGCCGCGACCGAGATGTGGGGCAAGTTCACCGCCCTCGGCGGCCCGCAGCACATTCTGGACGGGGCCGCGCCCGCGATCGGGTTCTTGACCGGGTACGGGGTGTGGAACGCCAAGATCGGTGTGCTGATCGCGTTGGCGGTCGCGCTCGGGATCGGCGGCTACCGGCTGGCGCGCGGGGACTCGGTGAAGGTCGTGGCCATATCGGTGGCCTTGGTGGTGGTGTTCTCGCTGTTCGTCGGCTTCACCGGAGAAGGCCGCGCTTTCTATCTCCCCGACCTGCTGATCTGCGCGGTGTGCACGGTCGCGTTCGGGCTCACGCTGCTGCTGCCGCGACGCCCGCTCTCGCACTGGATCAGCCGCCGCATCGGCTTGGAACCAGCCGACGCCACCGATCCCGCCGCACGACTGCGGTTGCATCGGCGCGTCACGCTGGCGTGGTTCGTGTTCTGGGCGGTGCACCTGGCGGTGATGGTGCCGCTGTACGCGGCGAACAAGGTGGTACTGCTCGGCTCGGTGGCACTGGTGCTGGGCAAACCCGCCCTGGTGGTGATGCTCGCCGTGACCTGGCTGTGGATCCGTCGATCCCTGCGCCACAGCACCCCGGCCGCCGCGTCCGCGCCCTGACCGACCTCCTCTCGATCCGACCAACCGACGCAGGGCCCGGGACTGGCCCGGCCCGGAGCAGGAAGGCCCACGATGACCTCGACCGACCCCAGCGATTTCATCAACCAGCAGCATCAGCGCGCGCTGGCGGAGATGCCCTTCGCCGACACCACCGACCAGGCCGACTGCGATCGCGGATTCATCGCCGCCCTCGAGCCAGGAGTGGTGAAGACCGCCGACGGGAAAGTGGTGTGGGACGCGGACTCGTGGGGATTCCTCGATGGCTCCTGCCCCGCTTCGGTGCATCCCAGTTTGTGGCGGCAGTCGGGGTTGAATGTGCGCCAAGGTCTCTACGAAGTCACTGCGGGGATCTACCAGATCCGTGGTCTCGACCTGTCACAGATGACCCTCGTCGAGGGAAAGACCGGCGTGATCGTCATCGATCCGCTGGTCTCGGCCGAGACGGCGGCCGCGGGCCTGAAGCTGTACCGCGAACACCGCGGCGACAAACAGGTGACCGGCCTGATCTACACGCACTCGCATATCGATCACTTCGGCGGTGCGCTCGGCGTCACCACTAACGAGGACGTCGACGCGGGCAAGCTACCGGTCATCGCCCCGGCCGGGTTTCTCGAGCACGCGGTCGCCGAGAACGTCTACGCCGGCACCGCCATGACGCGCCGCGCCGCCTACATGTACGGCGCGGTGCTGCCGCGCGGACCCAAGGGAACCGTGGGATCCGGTCTGGGGCAGACCAATTCGCTCGGCACCTTCACGCTGATCGCGCCGACCCTCGACATCACCCACACCGGGCAGGAGGAGACCGTCGACGGGGTCCGGATCGTCTTCCAGATCACCCCGGGCACCGAAGCGCCTTCGGAGATGAACTTCTTCTTCCCCGACCACCGCGCCCTGTGCATGGCCGAGAACGCGACCCACACCCTGCACAACCTGCTCACCCTGCGCGGCGCGCTGGTGCGCGACCCGCACGTGTGGTCGCAGTACCTCACCGAATCGATCAACCTGTTCGCCCGCGACTCCGACGTCGTCTTCGCCTCGCATCACTGGCCGACCTGGGGCACCGACCGGCTAGTGGAATTCATGTCCCTGCAGCGGGATCTGTACGCCTATCTGCATGATCAGACGCTGCGGCGGCTCAATCAGGGCTATGTCGGCAGCGAGATAGCGGAAATGATCGAGCTGCCGCCGGCCATCGCGGCGGCCTGGCACACGCATGGGTATTACGGCAGCGTCAGTCACAATGTGAAGGCCATCTACCAGCGCTACATGGGCTGGTTCGACGGCAACCCGGCTCACCTGTGGGAGCATCCGCCGGTCGAAAGCGCCACGCGGCATGTGGAATTCATGGGTGGCGCGGACGAGGTGCTGCGCAAGGCGCGCGTCGCCTACGACGCCGGTGACTACCGTTGGGTGGCGCAGGTGGTGAACTACGTGATCTTCGCCGACCCCACCAACGAGGCCGCGAAAACCCTGCAGGCCAGCACCTTCGAGCAGCTGGGCTACGGCGCCGAGAACGCACCCTGGCGCAACTTCTACCTCATGGGCGCCTACGAACTACGCAACGGCAATGTCGGCACGCCGACCGCGGCCACCTCGCCGACCATGCTGGCGGCGCTGACGGTGGAGCAGGTCTTCGACGCTATCTCTCTGCGCCTGGACGGACCCAAGGCGTGGCACGAAACCGCCGTCAGCGATTGGCATTTCACCGACGAGAAACGCGTCCGCCGCCTCGAACTACGCAACGGCGTGCTGGTGCATTACGACCGACCCGACAGCGCGAACCTCCCGGCGGCCGAGGTCACCTTCACCCTCACCCGCGCCACCCTCATCGGCGTCCTGCTCGGCGGCCAGGACCTGCCCACCGCGCTGAAATCAAGGGCCATCACCATCGACGGCGACGCCCAGAGCTTCGTCCGTCTCACCACACTCTTCGACGAACCCGACCCGAACTTCGCCATCGTCACCCCATAGCCCGAAACCACCCCCGCGCCAATGTCGTTCCCGCCTGCCGATGGTTCCGGTGCGTTGCGGTTGTTCGATCAAATTCCCGTAGTGGGCGTGGTGCCGCAGCCAATATGGTGTCCGCGCTCCGGTGCATTTACCGGCACGCTGAAGCCGACCAGTTGATCCGTCCGTCGAACAATCCGGCCACGAAGGTAGCCAAGCCCCGGCGTCTTCCCAGCACCCGGCATGCACTCACCTTCGAACAGATAAAGGAGATCGGCCGCGTCGCTTCTACAACGGGAAACGATCGAGAACTGGATGCGCTGATTATTCGGCTCCATATCGAAACCGCTTGCCGCACAGGTGGTGCGCTCGCACTCAATATCGACGACCTCAACGTCGAGGACTGCCTGGTCAGGCTCCGCGAAAAGGGCGAGACCGAGCGCTGGCAGCCGGTGTCCCCCCTATTGATGAGCAGGCTGGTCGACCACGTCAACACACGTGGTGGGGCGCAAGCGACCAAACAGGTTCTCCGGTACCGCAATGGCAGGCCGGTCGGCCGCCGTCGCTACGACTATCTGGTCAAGCGGATCCGCGAGCAGCTCCCGTGGGCCGCCAGGCTGCAGATCAGCGCGCACTGGCTCAGGCACACCACACTCACGTTCGTCGAGCGGGAGTTCGGTTACGCCGTCGCCCGCGCGTACGCGGGACACAGCGAGCCCACCAACATCGACGGTGCCACCTACACCTACGTTCGCGCCTCGCTGCCCGAGGTAGCCGAGGCGCTGACCGCGGTATCGGGTCAACCCCATCCGCTGGCTCGGGAACCTCGCCACCTGCCGAGCCCGTAGCGCATCCGCTCCCCTGATGTGACTGCACCAAATCCGCATGTGACTGCACCTGGAGCGCTCTTCCATGTGACTGCAGTAACGCGCTAATGTGACGGCATGAACCCCCAACAGGGGCGAATTCACCCAGATCGTGTGACTGAAGTAACGGACGGTCACGAATCCGATTCGCATTTGCCAAACCAGCGGATTACAACCCCTGCATTGACACCTGAGGAAGGGCCTGTCCAACGCACTTATCGTGCAACTCCGCTAGCTCCCGGGCCAGCTACGAATATATCTCAACTCCGACCGATTGCACCGGTTCTGCCCAGCTCGGCTGACATCGAGCAACCAGGATCGATGGCTGCCTTCAGTTCCCGGCGACGAAGGCCACTGCCAGTCGCGGAGATCCGTGTTTCTCTGCGGCATCCGGAGCGCACGATGATCCACGGCGTGAGCCCGGTCGACAGAACCGGGCGCATCGCCGCCAAACCGATCCTCAGCGCCCTCGAATGGAAGCCGGGCACTCTGCTCGCGTTTCAGGTGCGAGACGGAATCATCACCGTCGATCGATGTGACGCCGACGGCAGACGAATCTATCTGGACGGCCATCTCCGAATCCCGGCCGAAATCCTCCGGGCCGCCGACTGCCGAGCAGGCAACCGCCTGCTGCTGACCGCACACATACTCGAGAAGTCGCTGACAATATGTCCTCAGCACTTGCTCGACATCATGGTCGCTCACCAGCTCAGCAACCGTGGCACAGGCGGTGCCCCGTGACCGTTCAATCGACCGGCAATATCGAAGCGGCGATGCTCCTGATCGACCGTCTCGGGGTCAGCATCGACGATCTCCGCAGTGCCGCAATCGAAAAACCCCACGTCCCGACCTTCGGCGAATACATTCCGGTCGTCTACAACGCGATGCCGGCGACCGCTACCCGCGACACATACATGTCCTACTGGACCAAGTTGTGGCCGGACAAACGGCTCGACGAGCCCACGGTGACCGAGCTGAAAACCCTCATCGAAGAAGCACGTCAGAACCGACGAATCTGCCGCAGCGACCGCGGCGGCCAGTACGCCGTCGAGCACTTCGTCAACGCGCTGCGCTGCCTCTACCGATTCGCCATAGACGACCGATACATCACCAAAGAGGAGGATCCTTCGGCACGGCTCGAACCACCCAAACCCTTGCCCTCCAACCGACGGGCATTGCCGGGTGAATTGCTCGCGGCAGTGAATCACGCAGCAGCCGAGGGCGGTAACGATCCCGCACTCGACACATTGCTACTGCGTCTGCACACCGAAACCGCATGCCGCCTCGGAGGCGCATTGGCTCTTCGACCCGAGGACCTCGATCCGACCCAGTCATTGATCCTGCTCCGGGAGAAGGGCCAGAAGGAACGATGGCAACCGGTGACACCCACGTTGATGACCGCGTTGCAAAACCAATACGCGGAGCGGATTGCCTATTTCGACCCGGGCCGAACGACGGCGATCAATGGCCGTCCACTCACCATTGACGCCAGGCAGCGGTTGTTGCGCTACCGCAACGGCCTGCCGATGAGCAAACGCCGATACCAAATCCTTTGGGAAAGAATCGGCGGCGCCGTACCAGCAGTCGCGACCCATGGGATCAGCACCCATTGGCTGCGCCACACCACCCTGCGATGGGTCGAGCGCAATTTCGGGCATTCTGTCGCCAAAGCTTATGCAGGGCACGCAAATCAACACAGCCGCGGAGCGACAACCATTTACACCCGTGCCGGAATCGAGGAGGTGGCAGAAGCGCTCGCCGCTATGACCGGTGAACCACATCCCTTGGCATCCGATCCCGGATTGTCCTGGCACCAAGCCGACCGGTAGCCCGACACCGCGAGGACGGCTGCAGTCCCATTCTCGTCTCGTGCTCTCAGGCGGTACGCAATGAGAAATCCCCTCCGCTAGGTCGGAGGGGATTTTCAGACGGCGGACTGACGGGATTTGAACCTGCGACCACCTGGCACGCGTTCCAGTTGAACAGACCCCACTCATCAGTGTCCAATAGTGCTCAGTACCAGGCTTTTTCGAGAAACGACTATTCTCAACGATTCGCATGAATTCGCATTGATTCCGGTCAAAAGTGTGGGGTTTCTGTGGGGGCGCTTCCCACCGTTACCGCAGGCGACTTCCCGAGGAGACCGACGCCGGAACCCCGCCACAGAATCTCACCGTCGAGTTCTGCCATTCGGTTTCCATGGCGATTGGTTTCGGCGAGCTCGTCCGGATCGGCGATCTCACGCCGCGGTCCGATCGCCGCCCCGGCTCGGGCGCGGTCCTCATGGAGGATAAACAGTGGCCGCATCGCTGCCACGATCTGTGCCCGCTCATCACCGGGACGCCGACCCCGCACCCCGCATCAACCGCTCGACTCGCTTGCGGCCGACGGAGAACCCGCGCCGGGCCAGCATCGCGTGAACCCGCGGTACTTGGATTCCAGCAGTCGTCGCAACACCTCTCGGAAGGTGCGGCCATGGCTGGCAGGAAGTACACGCAGCAGCAAAAGGATGAGTTCTTCCGGGTACTCGACCGGGGAGGAACGGTCCGCGCCGCAGCGAAAGCGGTGGGCATTCCTGAAAACGCCGGCTACAACTGGCTGCGCCACACCGGGCTGACCATGCAGCGGGCAACGCCACGCGTCTACTCCGCGGAGCTGAAGGCGGAATTTCTTCGCCTGGTGCGGGAACGGCAGATCATTTCCACTGTTGCTCGTGAGTTGGGAATTGCTCGGCCGACTGCGTATGCGTGGGCTCGCAAGGCGGGAATCTCTACCAGCGAGGCACGCAAGGTCAACCCGCGCCGGGAGGAATTCTTGCGACTGCGTGCTGCCGGGCTCACACGCGCACAGGCTCGGAAGCAGGTCGGTGCCGATGCCCGATCGGCCACCGACTGGGACAAGGGCATCACGATCATCAACCGGGGGCGGGTCTATCCGGACGGTCGTGTGGTGCGCTACCCCGAGCGCAACAATGGCGGCGTGCCGGAACGAAGATCACGCGCGATCGGTGGAAGTGTCGATCTCAAGGTTGTTGAGAAGATCATCCATCGGCGATACCTCAGCCTGGTAGAGCGTGAGCAACTTCAGGACCTGCGGCGGTCAGGTTGTCGATCCGCAAGATCGCCTCCGAGCTGGGCCGTTCGCCATCGACGATCAGTCGGGAGTTGAACCGCAACACCGTCTCCTCGCGCGGATACATGCCTCATACCGCGCACCGGCTGTCGTGAAACGCCGAGCCCGACCGCGGCCACCGAAACTGGTCGCGAACACCGCACTCCGCCACTACGTGCAGGCGAAACTGAACAAGAAGTGGTCACCACAGCAGATCAGCCACCGACTGATCAAGGACTTCCCGACCAGTTCGGAGATGCGAGTGAGCACCGAAACGATCTACGTCCACGCTCGCGGAGAGCTCAAACGTGCACTCGGAAAAACAACTTCGGCGCGGTCGCCTCGCTCGCAAACCCCGCAAGCAGCCCGACGTCCGTCGCCCGAGGTTCGTCGATCCGATGAACTCTATCGGCCAACGGCCTGCCGTCGTCGAGTCCAGGACAGTGCCTGGCCACTGGGAAGGCGACCTCATCATCGGCGCCCTGGGCGGATCAGTGATCGCGACTCTGGTCGAGCGGTCCACACGCTTTGTCCTGCTCGGTCGCCTCGGCCGCGAACGCAATGCCGAAACCGTCCGGGACTCGCTGATCGCCGCCGTCGCCAACCTGCCGGCGTCGCTGAGAGGAACACTGACCTGGGACCAGGGCGCGGAGATGGCCGAGCACCGCGCGTTCAGCACCGCGACGAACTTCGAGGTCTACTTCGCAGACCCAGGATCGCCCTGCCAGCGCGGCACCAACGAAAACACGAACGGACTTCTCCGGCAATACTTTCCACGCGGCACCGACCTGGCAGGACACGGCATCGACGACCTCCGAGCGGTCGCCCAGGAACTCAACGAGCGACCCCGCAAGTCGCTGGACTGGGACACACCCGCCGAGCGTCTTACTGCTTTACTGGAAGCCTCGTAACCACGCGTGTTGCAACGACTGCTGGAATCCAAGCGCGAGAAGGGTGGGTCTACTGCGCTGCCGTTCTCGACGCGTTCAGCCGTCGGATCGTGGGTTGGTCGATCGATTCCAAGCAGGACGCGACCTTGGTCGTGAACGCCTTGGACATGGCCATCCGCAACCGGCGTCCCGACACGGGCGGAATCGTGCATGCCGACCACGGGACCCAGTTCACCTCATGGGTTTTCGGGGAGAAAATCCGTTCCGCGGGGCTGCTGCCTTCGTTCGGCACCGTCGGAGATGGGCTCGATAACGCGATGATGGAAAGCTTCTGGGGCTCCATGCAGATCGAGCTGCTCAACCGCAAGAAGTGGAAGACCCGGATCGGGCTCGCGAACGCGATCTTCGACTACATCGAGATCTTCCACAACCGCCAACGCCGCCACTCCGCGCTCGGGTATTCCACGCCGATCGAGTACGAACTATCGTTCGACAACGACACCATCCGCGCAGTCAGTTAGCCACCGCGACTGGAACCTAACCGGTGGGGCAGGTCAGTTGTCACCAGATCGTGCAGCACTCCCCTCTGAAGTCCGTGACGGCGAAGGGCTCGAACCCCTGAGCGCGTCTTCGCGGCCGGAACCCACACGAACTGGGCTGAAAATCGGCCTCGAAGATCGGCTCCAATACCAACTTCAACGCGGCCTGAACAACGCGGTCCGCTGCCGTTGGTATCCCCAGCCGACGCTTCCTCAACGGATTACCCGGTTTCGGGATCAACTTCTCCCGCACCCGATCTCAGATACAGCAATCGTGCTGCGACACAATCACTTCGGAGTCATTGCACCTCCAACATCGATAACAGCGCCTCGTGGCGCACAACCGGGAACGGTCCACTGTACCGCGCGGTGAACGGGCACCTGCGGTACTAGCATCCAGGGCCGTCAGGGCCTGCGAACGCCAATGCTCGCGCAGCCTCAGAGGCGCATGTGCCAGTGCGCGCCCGCGGGCACGTCAGCAAGCGGGGGAACGACTGCCCTCTAGCATGGATAGTTGGATCGTTTCCGCCATTGCCCGATAGCCGGCTGGGTTGGGGTGTAGGCGGTCCGGACTGGCATAGACCTCTTGCAGGACTGCGGGATTGGCAGGGTCACGCAGGGCTGCGTCGAAGTCGACGATGCCGTCGGCGAGGGTTTGGTTACGTATCCAGGTGTTGATCTGCTGACGGTCGGTCTCGCTGCGCGGAGCCAACGTGACGCCGTTGACAACGGCGTCGGACGCTGGGAGCAGTGTGCCGATCCAGATCTTCTTGCCGTGCCGGCGTGCTGTGGTGATGAGTTCCTGATATCCCGCGATCATTGAGGCCGCGTCAGCTTGTGGCGGCAGGCCGAGGTCGTTGATTCCTTCTTGGACAAGGACTCCGCTGACTCCGGCTTGTTCGAGTGCATCTCGCGCGAACCGAGAAAGGCCACTGGGGCCGAGAAGTAGTGGTTCGCCGCTGGTCAAGAGTCGATTGCTGCCGATCCCGGCGTTGACAACCGAAAGGGGGATGCGCGCGGCGTCGAGTCGTCGTTGCAGCAAGTCCGGATAGCGCCCGTTGGTGTCGGCCACCGCGCGGTCGGCGGGGACAGCGACGGCGGTGGTACCGACGAAGCCGTCGGTGATGGAGTCGCCGAACGCGACTATGGCTCGGGTCTGCGCGGGTGCGAGCACATCCAGGGCATTGACATAGAACCAGGAGTTGGTCGTGGAGGTGAACCGCGCGGGGTCGGATTGTCCTGTCAGGTCGCCACTACCGGCGGGGGAATAGTAGGAGGTGGCGTTGGAATTCCAGTGTTTGGTCGGCGGACCGACCGGGTCGGCTACGTGGATACTGACCGCCAGCGGACCGAACGAGGCGACCGTGAACGGCACTGGGTCGCTGAGCACATCGGCTCCGGCAGCGAGCGTGGCCGAAGACTTGCCGTCGAACAGAACCGGTGCGATATTCGCAGCAGCCGCTCCTGACACCTGATCACCAACGCTGACCGTGTCGAAGGTGACAGGTGTGAGCCCGAATCGGTTCGTCAGACGGACACGTAGCTGGGTGCCGCCCAGATGTGGGGTGATGACCATACGAAAGGTTTGATTGTTCACAGTCATCGGGACAGCCCCACCGGAGGCATCCAACGGCGTGATCGAATCGGTGGGGCTGGCCGCCCAGGACGCTACGAAATGCTCTCCACCGCAACCGAATTCTGGGGCTTGCGTGAGGGCAGGTTGTACTGCTCCGAGTACCATGGTGCCTGCTGTAGCGACGACGAAGGGCACGCGCCAAGCCGAAGAGATCGATTGCCCAGTGGTGTGGGTTGTCACGTCGGAGAATTTCATCATCGAACTCCTGCTTCGCGTCGTGTGATTCGCCGGGCTGCTACGCACGACATAGCATCGGTCGTGTCTACATTGACCATTGCGGCGGGCCGCTCCCCCATCGGGGGCGTGCCTGTCGATCTCATCGGAAAGTCTGAGGTGGCCATCCGCGGACGGGTCTTAGATGGTATGCCGAATCGTGCGAGCGAATTTCTCACGATTGCTTGTCTCCCTGTATTCACGGGTCAGATGAGGGTGCCGACATTCCACTGCCAGACCGAGGACTTCACCGGCCCTGCGGCTGACGAGTGTATCTGCCGGTACCGCGACAGAAACGCGACGATCACACCTCTTCGAGCCAACCGCCTACGCTCCTCAAACCCTCCAATGACTCGGTCAGGCACCTATCGTGCGCTGAACCCTGCGTCGACCGGCAGCGCGACACCGGTTAGGAATCGGGCCTCGTCGCTGACAAGCCACGCCACGGCGTTGACAATGTCTGCCGATTCCAGAGCCGGAACCGGCAGAAGATTCTGCATTCCCTTTGCGACGTCCGGATTTTTGGCCAAGAACGTCTGCATGTGCTCGTTGACGATCATCGGTGTCAGAACGCCCGTCGGATGCACACTGTTGACCCGGATGGAATGGGGTGCGAGCCAGTGCGTGAAGGAGCGCATCAAACCGACCACACCGTGTTTCGACGATGCGTAGCCGCTGCTCGCGCCGCTTCCGGTGCCACCGACGCCGCTGAGGCCCTGCGTGGAGCTGATCAGGACAATCGATCCACCTCTGCCCTGTTCGATCATGGCGGGTGCCGCCGCCTGCACGGTGTTCCAGGTGCCGAACAGGTTCACCTCCACCACATCGCGGAAGGTCTGGGCGATGTCGGGCTCCGGTGAGCCCTGCGGTGCGATACCGGCGTTCGCTATCACGATGTCGATCGAACCGAACGCCGATAATCCCTCCTGGGTAACGGATTGCAGTGCCTGGAAGTCGCGGACATCGGCCTGTCGGTGGACGATACGTCGGCCTCGGGACTGGACCTCGTCGACTGTCTGTTCGAGATCCTCCGGTGTCGACATCGGATAAGCCACGGTGTCGATCTGTTCGCAGAGATCGACCGCGATGATGTCGGCGCCGCTCTCGGCCAGGCGGATGGCGTGGTCGCGACCCATTCCTCTGGCTGCGCCGGTGATGAACGCAACTTTCCCGTCAAATTTTCCCATTGTTCACTTTCTCGATTCGGTGCATGGACGACGGGTAGGAATTTCTGTCGATCGGACCGCTCGAAATATCGATTGGCTCACAACGACTTCAGCACCCGGATCCGGTCCGTCATGACTCGGGTACCGATCGCGGTCTGCACTCCGAGCCAGTCGTAGCCGTGCGGAGCACCGGGGTACAGATGAAACTCACATGACACGCCGGCTGTCGCCAACTGTTGGGCATACCTGAGTGATTCATCCCGGAAGATGTCGAGCTCTCCGACCTCGATATAAGCCGGCGCCAGGTTCGAGAAGTCGACCAGTCTCGCAGCTGCGGCCAGGGGAGACACCGTCGCCCCGCCGATCGTATCGCCGAGCAAAGCATGCCAGGCCGTGTAGTTGTTGTCGTATGACCACAATGCGGTCGGTGCCAGAATCGGATCTGGTTCTGTGTTGCGATCGTCGAGCATCGGGTACACGAGTATCTGCTTGGCCACCTCGATACCGTTGTCCCGGGCAAGAATTGCGGTCGACGCCGCGATACCGCCGCCCCCACTGTCCCCCATCAATGCGATCCGCGACCTGTCGACACCGAGGTTGTCGGCCTCCTTGTACAACAACTGCAGGGCCGCAAAAGAATCTGTGGCCGGAGTGGAGTCATGGACCTCGGGCGCCAGCCGGTAGTCGACCGACAGCATCGGGACGCCGGTGAGCTGGACGTAGTGCTGAACGAGCGGTTCATACAGTTCGACGGAGCCGCAGATCATTCCGCCACCATGGACGTATACCACCGCCGAGCCGGGAGCGGAATCAGCGCGGGCATACCACCTCGACGGTATCGTGGTGCCGTCGTCGGCCGTTGCGGTAAAGGTGGTCGTCGAGACATCCGGGGTGGGCGGCAGGGCGCCGAGAACACCGACGAGTGTTTGATTGGTCAGCTCACGGAGACCGAGTGGGTCATCACGCTCGGGCAGCGTCACGCCCTGGGCCGCCTCGGCGGCGGCTACAAGTGCCGCACCGATTTCCGGGTCTACATATGTCGACAAGATGGTCCTCCTCGGGAAGGCTGTTGTCTGATCTACTGGCCAGGTGTGCTGGGGCTAAGGAAGTCGGCGCAATAGCGACGAGAGACGGTCATGGATCTCGTTGTCTGCCACGCTGCCGGAGACGGTGGCGAACGCACGTAGTTGGGCGTCACGGGCATGGCCGTAGGTCCCGTGGACGAACGACATCATCCCGGCGTCCCATCGATCGAGTACGAAGAGCAGGAAGTCATTCCACGCGTTCTCGCGGTTGACTGTCGTGCCTTCCTCCGCGAGCGTGTCGACGTACAGGTCGAAGCATTCGCGCTCGTACTTCTTGCGTTGCTCATCTGTGAATGCCGAATAGAGGAAATAGGTGAGATCGCGAACTCCGGGAGCGGCAAAGATAACCTGCCAGTCGAAGAGTCCGGAGGCGCCATCCGGAGTTGAATAGGTGTTGCCGAGATGACTGTCTCCGTGGATGACGGTGAGATCCTGACTATCCCAGTACTCGTAGACCCGAAGACTGTTCTCCTGCCAAGCTTGCAAGACCTTCCGGGCATGCGGGGGAAGTTCCGATTCGGTGGCGGTCGACAGGAATTTCTCACGCATCGCGTTGTTCACCCGGTACAGCCATGGCCAACCGAACCTCTGTAGCCGCGGTCGGACCCAGCTGAGATCTTTGTCGAGTCGATCGCTGCGCCAGTACGTCGCATGAAACTTGGCCAGTGCCACCGTGATTGCCCGTGCGTGCCTGATGTCGATGGCGTCGGCCTGGGTATAGGGCTTGCAGCCGCGCGCTCGGAGGTCTTCGAGAAGGATCACCGAACGTCCGCCGCCGTAACTGCGGCTGTAATACGAGTCCGGAGCGAGTCCGGGATTCTCCGGATGCAGCTGCGCGTAGTACTTTGCTTCTGTCTCGTCCATATGGAGCACCGACAACATCACGCGATGATCGGCCGTATGTGGGGTCGCTTTGGCGAAAACGTGGGTCGGTAGGCCGGCTGCGGCACCCGGCTCGTTCCACGCGAGCGACCAACTCCTCCGGTCGGTCATACCGTCATGCGCATCGGTATCCGCGACATCCACGAGTTGTGCACCGACCACACCGTTTGCGAGTGCCTCGGAGAGCCACGGCCCGTCGATCTGATCGAGACGGTGGACATCGTCGATGGCCAACTCGGGCGCGGAGCCGAGCGCGCGATCCGAATCACCTAGCACTTCTAGCGTTCGATAATGCGCGCTGCCCTCGATACGATCAATGAAATCAGGCAACGGTTCATCCTTTATTCGAGAAGGACCCGCGATAACCCACCGCGGCCTGGGCGATGTATCCCGACGAGTGCTTGAGCTCGAACTGTTCGAGATCGGTGACGTTGCACGTCATATACAGAGTCGCGAGATCCGGGCCGCCGAACGTGCACGCTACAGCCCACGCACCCGCGATCGCGACCTTGTCCGTGATCTCGCCGCCTTCGACAACGCGGTAGAAGCCGCTCTCCTCGCCGAGCGCGATGGCGTTGCCGAACCACACGCCGCCGTCGGAGTCGAGTTCGATGCCGTCGGGATGCAGGGACTCGTCGAGCTGAGCCCATACCCGCGTATTCGCGAGAGACCCATCGTCCGCGATGTCGAATGCAGTGATCCGGTGGCCGAGCGTCTCGGCGACCAGCAACGTCCCATCGGGTGTCTGGATGATACCGTTCGGGAAGGACAGATCACCGTCGAGCCGGTTGACCGAACCGTCCGGTGCCACGTGCACCAAATTGGTTGTGCCGCCTTGCGGTCCGTAGTTTCCGACGTAGGAGTGACCGTTCGGCGCAACGAACATATCGTTGCCCGGACCTTCGGCGAACTCGCTGAACTCGGCGTACTTCTCGATCGCTCCGTCCGATGTGACCTTGAGTACGCTCGCGTCATGCTTGGAGACGACCAACAGCGAACCGTCGGCGAGAAATCCGAGACCCGAGGGCTCGTCATCGACCTCGATGAACGTGGACGGAGTTCCACTGGAGTCGAGGGTTACCACTCGGTGCCCGAAAAAGTCGCTGACCCAGAGCTTGCCGTCGTGCCATCGCGGCGACTCCAGAAACTGAAAGCCGGCGGAAAAGATCTTTGATGTGTGAAGTTTCATGTCTACCTTGGTAATTCGACTCAATGATGACATTCGCGGTCAGGTTGGCCGGGCGGTAAGCCATCTGGTGCGGGCGTTGTTCTCGCACACTCGCGTGGTGAGCGTGTAGTCCGCGAGTATCGGCTTCTGCATGGTTCGCTCGAACTCGAAGAAGCTCCACGGCCAGCCGGCGGGAATACCGTGCTTGTCGAGATACCAACTGGTGCAACCGCTGGCAAAGATCGTATTCTTGGCCGCTGCCTGCCGTTCGGTCTCGTACTCGTCGAGCGCCTCCTGTGTTGCGGTGACGTGGGTGTACTCGCCGGAGTCGATCTTGTCGAGTAGGTGCTCGAAGTACTTCCACTGCAATTCCGCGATCTCGATCAGCGAGAAATTGCCTACGGGCGCGTTGGGTCCGTTGAGATAGAACATGTTCGGAAATCCGGGCACCGAGATCGATCGGTAGGCGACGGCGCGTTCTTCCCAGACATCGTTGAGGTCAACGCCGTTCACACCGACGACCTTGGTCGGGCGGATGAAGCTGTCGACCTTGAATCCCGTGGCAAGGACAAGCGTGTCGATCTCCCGGCGTGTACCGTCGGCCAGAACGACACCGGTCTCGTCGAGGTGGTTGATCTCATTGGTTTCCAGGACCGCGTTCGGACGTTGGATCGCGTCATAGTACGACCAGGACATCACGAGCCGCTTGCACATCGGCAGGAAGTCCGGACGCAACTTTTCGCGAAGTGCGGGATCTTTCACGCTGTCTTCGAGATTCTGCCGAATCGCGGCGTCGAGAGCCTGATACTCCGGCGAGTCCGAGTTGACCACTGCTGTGTAGTAGGTCTTCAGGAAGGCCTGGTACTCTTCGCCATAGCGGATCTCGTCGATCAGCGCCGGATTCGCACGGAACCGCTCTCGGTCGTCATCGGTGTAGTCGAACTGCGGTAGCTGCAGAATCCACTGGGGGGTCCGCGAGAAATGCACGAGCTCGGCCGCTTCTTCGGTGAGTTCGGCTACGATCTGGGTGCCGGTCGACCCACTCCCGACCACGCCCACCCTCTTGCCCCGTGTTTGGATGTCATCGCGCCACTGGGCGCTATGACACCATTGGCCTTTGAAGTCCTCGAGGCCGTCGATGTCCGGGATCTTTGGGTGGTGTAGCACCCCGCTCGCGGCCAAGATCACGTCGGCGACATCGGTGCGGCCATCGGAGAGCGTGAGGTGCCACCGTCCGTCCTCGTCGGAGAATATGCATTCGGTGACTTCGGAATTCAACTCGATCCAGGGCCGGACACCGAACTTGTCCACGACATATTCGAAATAGCCCCGGATCTCCGGGCCGCGCGCGAAGTAGGACTTCCACTCCGCGTACGGCGCGAACGAGAACGTGTAGGCGTGCGATGGAACGTCGCAGTGCAGGCCCGGATACCGGTTGTCCTGCCAAGTGCCGCCAATCCGATGCCGCTTCTCGTAGACGACGAAGTTGCCCTGACCACGCTCACGGAGGCGGACGGCGGACAGGATCCCAGCAGCGCCACCTCCGATCACGACGTAACGCAGTCCGGTGCGCAAAGCGCCGTTCGCTGTCACATCTGCGCCATTGCTCATGTGAATCTCCTTGATGAATTTCTGAAGCGTGCCAAGTTGGCTCGGCTCCGAGACGCCACGACGGTGCCAGGGCAGGTCTGGCACGACCGCGGTCGTAAGCGTCCAGGCTGGGGAATGCCCGACCGGTGCAACCTCGCAGTGCGCTTGTATAACTAACAGTACTTAGTGCACTAGGTCACAGTGTACTACGTCACAGCGCGGTAGCGCAGGGTTCTCGTCCAGGACACTGACCCATGTCGAACGTTTCCATCGTCGGCCTGCCTTCGCCGACCTAGCCCTCGCATCGCCGGGCGCCATCGAAGGCCCACAGGCCTCCACTGCGCGTTGCGCACCGCGACGGCGGGGCCGGCGCCGATCCGCTTGGCGACCGCATCCGGTCCGTCAGAAGTGCTGTGATCCGCCATCGATCGAAATATGTTCGGCAGTAATAAATTTCGCTGCATCCGACACGAGGAAGGCCACCAGATCCGCGACCTCGTCCGGCTCCGCCGAGAACTGATTGAGGAATCCCATGCCCATACCGGCCAGGCGCGGGTTGCTTTCATTCGTCTGCACGATCCGCGGGATCATCGCACCCGAGCCCATGGGAGAATTGACTGCGCCGGGATGCACGCTGTTGACCCGGATGTTGTGCTGGCCCAGCTCCGCGGCGAACGCACGCGTCATCCCGACGAGAGCGTGCTTGCTGGTCGTGTAGTGGACCATAAATGGCTGCAACTTCTTGCCTGCCAACGAACTGACCAGCACTACCGCGCCGCCACCGCGGTTGATCAAGTGCTGCGCACTGACAGTGATGGTGTTCCAGACACCTGTCACGTTGATATCGATCGTGTCCCGGAAGCTATCCGGGGTGATCTCGTCCCATACCTGGGGAACGCATATCCCGGCGTTCGCGATGACGGTGTCGAGGCCACCGAACTCGGCCACACCCTCATCGACGACGGCCTGCAGCGCATCGAGATCGCGAACGTCGCACTGGACGAGATGCGCGTTCGCCCCGACGTCTTCGATGAGCCGCCGTGTCTCCTCGAGATCGGCCGCGGTGGCCGAATCGTACGGGACATGCGGAAGCGGTCCGGCCAGATCCACCCCGATGATGTGTGAACCTTCGCGCGCCGCGAGAACGGCGTGCGAGCGCCCCTGCCCGCGCGCAACGCCAGTGATGAAGACTACTTTGTCCTCGAAACGTCCCATTTCGACGTATCCTCTCGAATTCGGGAGCTGTTCGAATACTTTGTGCCACTACCTAATTCGCGACAAGGAGGGTCAGATACCGGAAGCCGCGGGGACTGCCGCGGCATCGGCCCGCAACATATGCTTCATGATCTTGCCTGTCGCGTTACGAGGTAATTCGGCGACGATCACCAGATCTCGCGGTGTCTTGTACGATGCCAGGCTCTTGCGGCAGTGCTCGACGAGTTCTACGAGAGTCGGGGGGTTGTCGGCGTCGACGGGAACGATCACCGCGACCACTGCTTCGCCGAATTTCTCGTCGGGGCGCCCGATCACGGCGGCGTCGGCCACCGCGGGGTGCGTGCTCAACGTCAACTCGACCTCGGCCGAATAGATGTTCTCGCCACCGGAGATGATCAGATCCTTCTTCCGGTCGACTACGAAGACGTAGCCTTCGTCATCGCGGCGTACCAGATCACCGGAGTGGAACCAATCACCTTCGAAAGCAGCCGCGGTCGCTTCCGGATTGTTCCAGTACTCACGCATGAGCCCACGGCCCCGGTAGACGATCTCGCCCGTTTCGTCAGGTGACACATCATTCATCTCATCGTCGACGACCCGGATCGAGACATTGAGGGCGGGACGGCCGACGGATCCCTGTTTCGCGATTGCCTCATCGCCGTACAGCACGCAGGTGATGGGCGACATCTCAGTCTGTCCGAATATCGCGACGATCTCAGCGGACCGGAACGTCGTGCTCAACGTCTCGAGTAGTACGACCGATGCCGGCGCCGCGCCCCAGGTGATCGAGCGCAGAGTCCGGCCCCGGTCACCGGCGTCGGGAACCGCGACAATGGCCTGCCACTGTGGCGGGACCATGAATGTCGTTGTCACTCCCTCATTCTGGACGATGTCGAGAACCTCGTTCGGATTGAACGGTGTGCTCGGCAGGATTACCAGGGGGCGTCCGAACCGAATAGGGGCGGTGGTCGCCCCGAAGCCGCCGATATGGAAGAGAGGAGTGGCGGCGAGAACCACCTCGTCCCCGTCGACGAACCTCCACGCGCGAACCAGCACATCGGTGGTCGCCGCGAAATTGTCGTGGGTCAGGACAGCCCCCTTGGGGCGTCCGGTCGTACCGGATGTGTACATGATCGCGGCGGGATCGTCCGAATTCACAGTGGCCGGCGCGTGGGCGGGCCAGCTCCCGCCGATGATGTCGTCGTAGTCGGTGGCGGAGGGATCTCCGTCAGAACCCGCGATCACGACGCCGATCTCGGCGGTCATCGCAGCTGCCCGCGCCACTGCGCCGAATGTGGAGTCGGTGACCAGCAACGCCGCCCCGGAGTCGGCGAGGATGTATTCGACCTCGGGTTGGGTCAGCCGGAAATTGATGGGTACCGCGATGGCGCCGAGGCGGGCGCATGCATACACGGTCTCAAGGAATTCAGGCCGGTTGCCCATGAACACCGCCACCCGATCGCCCTGTCGGACACCGAGTTTCGCCACCCAGCCGGCCACCTGGGAGACGCGGTGATCGAGTTCTGACCACGTCGTGGTGACACCACCGAATCGCAGCGCCGGCTCGTCGGGGCGATTGTCGGCATGGTGACGGATTTGGGTCGACCAGGTGGCGTTGCGGGTCGCGCTCAGTTCGGACACAGGAGATGCCTTTCTACCGGAAGTTCCGGATCAGTTCTGTGGTCACAAGTTGCGGAAGTGTTTGATCGTGTCGGATTTGACTCTGCCGAGGGGGACGCGAAATACGCCGCCGACCACCGAGTGGGCGATCTTCGACGAGGTCGCGAGTTCGACCGCAAAGGTCCAGCGCAGTCGGGAGCCAGCACCATCCGCGACGACTTCGGTGCATTCGCCGAAGCGGCGCAGACCTGGAATGTTCGCGTCTGTCACGAGGAACGCGTTGCGGTAGCGACCCGACCCTGGGACCGCCTCCCAGATGAAATACTTCTCGGACAGCTTGACCAGGCCGTGACCGAGCACGGCCGACCGTGTCGTTTCGACGCCATGAGGTTCTGGTGAGGTGAACTCGATCGAGTTGATCTCGCTACACCAGTCAAGCGTGTCGTTCCTGGTCAGCTCGGTCCATGCCCGTTCTGGGCTGACCGGGATGTGCGTGTCGATGCGGTAGATGATCGGCGCCGAATCGAAGAAGTCCTCCGCGAAGGGTGACAGCTGGTGGCTACGTGGCATGCGACGAGCATATACACTCGACGACACAACGCGACAGAATTGCGTCAATGTCTCCAACTTTTGAGACACGCGCGCCCCGTAGCGGCCCGTACCCAGGATGGATGCGACGAACTGGCCTCGTCCGCGAGGCAAAGGATCAGTCGGTGGCGCGGAGGTTTGCCCCCGGGGTCGAAGCCCCGGGGGTCAGGTCACCAGACGGCCGGCGCGAGGAAGGTCGAAGCGAACTTGCGAACCGACTCGTCGTCGGTCATGTCGACCGAACTCGATGGAACGGCGAGGATAGAGGTCGTGACTCGGACCGCCACCTCGACGGCCATGCGAAGGTCGTCGAAGGGCATCTCCGCCCCAGATTCCTGGAGGAGGGTGGCGCCGACGTGGGTAATCGAGTCGAGAACCGTATCCATTCCCGGGTTGGTGAAACCGAAGAAACCGCTGAACAGCTCTGGATCCGAGGAGACCAGCTGCCTGATCAGCGCGTCCTCGCGCGAGTAGCGGACCGCCGTCACGGTCGCGCGCACCAGGGACTCTTTCGCGGTGTCCGCCTTCGACTCGGTCGCCAGCCGACTCATCATCGACGTTGACGTCTCGCTCACCACCGAGAACAGCAGTGCTTCCTTGCTGGGAAACCGGCGGTAGAGCGTACTTCGGCTGATGCCGGCCCGTTGCGCGATGAGCTCCATGTTGGCTCTCCGGATGCCGACGGCCGAGAACTCCGAGTAGCCGGCCTCGAGAATGTGCTGACCTTGCTGTTCTGGACTTGCGGTTGTGCGCAGCGGTCGCCCGAGAGCCATGTCGTAATCAACCTTTCCGATCGTGATGTGCTCATCGTATCCACGCCCCACGACGCGAACTCGTGACGGCGGCATGGACACATTCGTTGTGATGCGTGGGATCGTTGCATCGGGAGTGTGACGAATGTTACTGTGAGATCTAGATACGGAAGTGTCTCAAACGTTCAAATGCGTGTCTTCCCTGGTCGGACGTCAATCCTCGAGCAGAAGGCCCTCCTGCAACCGATCAATCGGTGCGAGGAACTCGCTATTCCGGAAAGGAAAATGAAACGACTTGTCGTGCATAGAATTTCGACCCATCGAAGGGCCGACGGGCATGGCCTTGACAGGCCGACGGCGGAGCCCGTGACATGAGTACGTCGATAGGTTCAGAGGCCTCGCTGGTCGAGGCGGCAGGTTCCGCCGTTGCGGCAGAGGAGCGTGAACGCGGCAGGGAGATTCCCGGCGGCTGGGAGATCTGGCTGTTCGTGCTCGGCGAGATGACCATCTTCGTCATCATGTTCGCAACTTACGCCCACGCTCGGTCAGACGATCCGGCAGCATTTGCCGCTGCCCAGGAGCATGTCAGCAAAAACATCGGGGCCATCAACACCCTCGTGCTGCTGACCAGTTCACTGTTCGTCGTACTGGCGCTGGCCGCCCTCCGATTCGGCGAACGCCAGTTGACATTTCGGTTGCTCTACGGAGCGATGGCGTGCGGCGTTCTGTTCATGGTCATCAAGTCGATCGAGTGGACGATCGAGATTCGATCCGGATTGACCTTCGGCTCGAGCGCTTTCGGCTCGTATTACTACATGATGTGCGCGCTCCATCTCGGCCATGTCGTGGTGGGTCTGATCGCACTCTTCGCGATCGTCACCCACCTTCGCCGTCGCCCGGAGCCCAACTGGCAGTTGGTCGATTCAGCGGCCATCTACTGGCACATGGTGGATCTGCTGTGGATCGTCCTGTTCCCGCTGCTCTATTTGGTGAGGTGATCTGATGCTGCAACTGGCGCTACGGACCCCGGTGTTTCGTGTCTGGCTGTTTTTGATGGCATGCACCTTGATCTCCTGGGGGGTGGGATCGGTCACGATCGGCGGCGTCGGCGACTCCGGTAGCGCTCGCGATGCCTATACGACGATCGTCCTCGCGATAGCGATCATCAAGATCTGGTTCGTGATCCGCTACTTCATGGATGCCCGAGAGGCTCCACGCAAATTGCGGATCATCTGTGATGTCTGGGTCGTGCTCGTCGGGTTGTCAATCATCTCCTTGTATCCCTTCGGCCTGCTGTGAGGTTCAACAGATGTCAATGAACACAAGAGACCAGAGCCTTTGTCTCTGGCTGGCACCGCTGTTCGTGGTGCTCCTCATCGCCGCGATGGCGATCGCAGGGTTCCTGCCACCGATGTCGCCGAACATGTCGGCGGCAGATGTCGCAGCGCATTACCGAGACAACGTCGGCCCGATCCGCACCGGGTTGCTGATCATCAACGCCGCCTCCGCACTGATCGTGCCGTTCTTCGTCGTCGTCGCGATGCAGATGAGCCGAATGAAGCTATGGAATCAGGCGCTCCTGTACGCGTTCTTCATGTGCGTCGCATCGAACGCGGGATTGTTCGCGGTTGCTGACGTCGCGTGGCTTGCCGCCGCTCTGCGACCGGAACGTGATCCAGAGCTGACCCAGTTGCTCAACGACATCGGGTGGGTGTGTTTCGTGGCCCCGGTAGGAGTGCTGGTCGTGCAGATCGGTCTTCTCGGCGCGGCGATCCTGCTCGATCAACGTCGGCGACCGGTCTTCCCGAGATGGTCGGGCTGGTTCACGATCGCGATGGCTGCGTGCATCGCACCCAGTGCGCTGGCAGTGACCACTACCGACGGGCCGCTCGCGTGGGATGGGGCCATCTCGTTCTACCTCAGGTTCGGGGCCTACATTCTGTTCCTGATCGTGTTGTGGGTGCTCACCCGCGCGGCGCTGCAGCGTCAGATCCAGGACGAACTCGACGAGATCGCCGAGCGAACGGCCGCCGACGGTGAGATCCAGCCCAACAGGAGCACTGTATGACCGCGCTCGACACGGTATCGGTGCCGGGGCCACGCGAGAGGCGCAACGATCCCTTCGGCTTTCGACCCACGCGACGAACCCTCGATCAGTGGGTGTGTCTATGGATGTATCCCGCAACGTTGACCATCCTGACGCTCGCGATGTTCACGATCGGGCCGCTCATGCCACCGATCGCACCATCGAAGAGCCCGGAGGAAGTCGCTGAGGTCTACCGCGGGACCAGTCTGATCCCGATTCCTATCGTGATCCTGCTGTTCGTCAATGGTGCGCAGTTGCCGTTGCAGGGTCTGGCCATCGCCTTCATCCGGAAGATGCCGCGTAGCGGCAAGCTGTTCGGAAACATCTATCTGGGTGTCTATTCGGCCGTTATGTTGCCGACAACCGGTACCCTTACCGCGTTCTGGGGTGTGCTCGTCTTGCGCCCCGACCGCGATCCGGCAGCCACGCAGATGCTCAACGATCTCTGCTATCTGATCATGATCGCGGTCGTCAGCGGCTTCCTGATCCAGTACGCGATCATTGCGATCGCGATCTTCGTCAACGGTGGCAAGGTCCTTCCGCTCTGGTTTGGCTACGTCAGCGTGTGGGCGGCGGTTTCGGAACTGCTGTTTTTGCCGGCATTCGTCTGGCGTACCGGACCTTTCGCCTGGAACGGTTTGCTCGACTTCTGGCTCGGGATCATCATCTTCGGCGTCTGGATGGTCGGACTGGTGCTGGCGATCGGCGGGGCTATCAAGGACAGCGTCCCACCGACCGGACAACCCGACGTTCCGGACGACGCTGCTGCCGGGGCGTTCGGGTGACCCATCCGGGGATGTGGCCAAACCGAGTCGACTCAGCTGTCGCCGTCGGATATCAACTTTGCCCAGGAGGACTGACAGATGCACCTCTCAACAGTCACGTGACGAACGCATGAGAACCTTCGGTCGAACTGTGCGCCTCGGCACCCTCGCCTCGATCTACGTCGTCACCGATGTCGCCACAGGACGATTTCCGTTCCGCGATGCGGTTGTGCAGGCGTGGTTTCTGCTGACGGTGACGGTACTGCCGGCCATCCTCATGTCGATTCCCTTCGGCGTCATCATCGCGGTCCAGATCGGAAGCCTCACCAGCAATCTCGGCGCATCCTCCATGTCCGGGGCGGTTGGCGGAATGGGCGTGATGCAACAAGGTGCGCCGATGTCAGCAGCGCTTCTGATCGGCGGAGCCGGGGCCTCGGCGGTCGCGGCGGATCTCGGCGCGCGCACCACCCGCGAAGAGATCGATGCCATGCGGGTGCTCGGCATCGATCCGGTGCGTCGGTTGGTGGCGCCTCGGCTCGTCGCGATGACCTTGGTCGCACCGGTTTTGGCGATATTCATCATCCTGGTCAGCGTCCTCGCGAGCTTTGTGGTCGCGGTATTGGGGCAGGGTGTCGTCAGCGGTTCCTATTGGCAGTCGTTCGGAAGTTTCGCATCAATCACCGATCTCGTGATCTGCATCCTCAAGTCGGTGGTTTTCGGATACGTCGTAGTCATCATCGCCAGCTATCGGGGACTCGAGGCAAAGGGCGGGCCGCGAGGAGTTGCTGACGCGGTGAACGCGGCAGTGGTACTCGGGATCGTGGTCGCCGTCGTACTCAACCTCGTCATCACACAGGTGACTTCCATGTTCTATCCATCGCAGCTCGTCTGAGGAATGGTGATCGTGAATCCAGTGAGTACTCCCAGCCGGTATCGGCCGCGGATCGTGCGGCTGGTCGACCCACTACGACTGGGTAGTCGACTCTGGGATGTACCCGAACGACTAGGTCATGTCCTACATTTCGTCGCGCAGGTGATCGCTGGCTTCCCTCCGGCGTTGACCAAGTATCGGTCGCATGTCGTCATCGCGTTCAACGACGTTACCTGGGGTCGCGGTTCAGTCGTCGTCGGCGGCGGAATCGCCGGAGTTCTTATCATCTTGGGCGCTGCCACCGGCGGGATGGTCGGGATTCTCGGTGTCACCTCGCTCAGCACGCTCAACCTCGGCGCGATGAGCGGCCTGCTGTCCGCACTCGCCAGCACGCGCGAAATTGCTCCGATTATCGCCGCCGTCGGCTTCGCCGCTCAGGCCTGTTGCCGGATGACCGCGGAGATCGGCTCCATGCGAATCGCCGAGGAAATCGACGCCATCGAGGTGCAGGGAGTCCGCCCGATCCCCTTCGTTGTGACGACGCGGGTCATCGCCGGAATGCTCGCCATCGTGCCGATCTACCTGGTGGCCCTGACAGTGAGCTACCTGTCAGCAGAATTGGTTGCGTCGGTCCTCTACCAACAGTCCAGCGGCGCGTATCAGCATTACTTCCACATGTTCGTCGAGCCAATGGATATCGTCTATTCGGTGACCAAGGTATTGATCATCACCGTCGCGGTCATCATCGCGCACGCGTACTACGGCTTCTATGCCAGCGGCGGGCCGGAAGGCGTCGGGATCGCCTCGGGGCGGGCCATCCGCGCAAGTCTGGTCCTGATTGTGTCGCTGGACATGGTCCTGACAATCCTGATGTGGGGATTCGACACGAAGGTGAGTTTCTCGGGATGAGCAGGCTGTTCGGGCAAGCGCGACCCCACGGCCCACTCGATGTGTGGGCTCTGCGTCTCAGAGGCCTCACGCTCCTGGCCGTCGTCGCTGTCGTGGCGGCCGTATGGGTATACAAGCCGTTCAAATCTGACGACAAGGGATTTACGATCGACGTCTCGGCGCCGAGCTTTGCAGATGGTGTCGCGGTTGGTACCGCCGTACAGATGCGCGGATTCCTGGTGGGAGAGGTCACCGCTATCGATGCCTCGAACCCGTCCGCGGAAGTCGTCACACTCCATGTGGACAATCAATTCCAGGACCAGTTTACGTCGGCCGCCGAGGTGAGATACGCATCCCGGACCCTTTTCGGTTCCGACGCCATTGATGTAGTGCCGAGCCCAGGCGGTGAGCCGTTGATCCCTGGAGCCACGCTGGCATTCACCGACGCCATCGCCGACTACACGATCACCAGCACTGTCCGTCGGGTCGGCCGTACCACCATTCCGGTGTTGACCCCCCGGCTCAGCGAGATCATCAAACAGGCGAGTGCAGACGCAACGCAATTGGCACCATTCCTGACCGCGGGCATCGCCATCTTGAACGGCGTCTATCGAGGGCAGACGACGCCGCTGGAGCAAACGCTGCCGCCGGTCGCAGATGTACTCGAAGGATTCGGATCCACGATGCCCCAGATCCTGGAGACCTTCTACCTGATGATCGACAACCAGAGATACAACGACCAAGTGTACGTCGGGAAGGTCAACAACATGCTCGACGCTTTCAGCCAGATGATCGGCGGTGCGGGCAAATTCGTCGGCGGTGCCGAAGGATTCGGAAACGTCCTCGATCTGATCAATGCCTATGTCGGACCACTCCACTACGCGATCCGTGGGGTCACGGCGGACCAGATCGCCCAGTTGATCGAGCGTGCCGACGGCGCGTTCGTGGTGCAGCCCGGGTCGGACCGGGTCACCCTGCGGGCTGATATCGACATCAGTGTGATCCCTGCGGTCGCAATCGTGGCGCCCCAGCTGCTCACGACCGAAGGGAGCGGTCGATGAGGCCTTTTCGGTACGCTGCGATCCGGCTCGCGGCCACCGGGGTAGTCGTTGGGTTGATCGTGTTTCTCATCGTGCAGGCCATCGTGCGCCCTGTTGATGGACATACCACCCAGTATGTCGCGGTTTTCACCGATGTCTTCGGGCTTCGTAAGAACGCCGATGTACGGGTCCGGGGCGTGCAGGTCGGCAAGGTCGAGAAGATCACGCTGCGCGACGACGGCAACGCGAATGTCGTGTTCACCGTTCTGGATCGCGAGCGACTCAAGGCCGACGACGGACTCCAGATCAATTTCCAGAATCTCGTCGGACAGCGATACGTGGCGATCAACCGGACTCCGGAATCGACGGCGGATCAGCCTGCCTCACAGACCATTCCGACGAGCCGGACGATCGGATCCTTCGATATCACCGGGTTGTTCAACGGTCTTCGGCCGATCATGCGGGGCGCGGATCCGGCTGTGCTCAACACCTTCGTCGAGAACATTCTCGCGCTCATACAGGGCGAAACGCCTTCAGGAGAAAATCAAACCGGAATCGGATCGGTGCTGAGGCAGATCGATGAGATGTCCGGCTACGTCGTGGACCAGTCCGCGTTCATCAGGGCGATTCTGGACAACCTGGGAGTGATCTCGACGCAGCTTCAGGGAAAATCGGAGCAGGTGACCGAGATGATTGCCGCGATCAACAGGACCTTTACCGGCCTAGAGGAGTATCTGCCGCCGATGATCGATGCGTTCACCAAGGGCTTTCAGAGCCTGCCCCAGATCACCTTGTTGACAAATTCGCTGCTGGATCTGGCTGTCGGAGGGCACGATGACGTCAGACGTCGGATGCTCGAAGTGACCCCGGACGCGACGAATCTCATCGACGCGGTGGATGTGATTCCGGCGACGCTGGATTCATTGACGCGAATTCTCCAGAACGGCCCCACGTCGGCGCAGTGCAGCAAAGGACAACTGCCACTGCCGGTTTTCGACCAGGTGATCGTCGGTGGCCAAGGAGTGTTGATATGTCGCGGATAACGTGGTCGAAGCGACTGCGGTCGTTCATCGACACCTTGGTCGGCCGGGAAATACTGAGTCGGAAAACTGAGTACCTCTGGACGGCAATCGGTGCCGTTGCCGTGGTGGTCGTGCTCGGGATCAGCGTCGGACTCTACGTCCGTCCGATCGGGCAACACACTTACTCGATGGTGATGACCGAGAGCGGCGGCATCCGTTCGGGAACCGAAGTGCGGGTGGCTGGTATCCCCGTGGGCAAGGTGACTGATGTGAGGATCGCCGGCGATCACGTCGAGGCGAAGATCTCGGCGAAGTCGTCGGTCTTCGTCGGTGCGGATTCGCGGATCGACGTCCGCATGCTGACTGTGGTCGGCGGAGTTTTCGTCGACCTGGACCCGAGAGGTTCCCAACCCCTCGGTGGCCGGCCGATACCGGCCGAGCATGTTTCCATTCCGTACGAGTCTGCCAGGTTGATGGATGACTCTGCGGCCATCGTCGAGGAGATTGATGGGCCAGTAGCGCGGCAAACGATGAACTCGCTGATCACTTCACTGAAGGGAGCGCCGCAAGCACTGCACAACACGGTCGCGAACGCCGAGCAGATCACCGAGATCCTGTTGCGCCAGCGCGTGCAGATGCGGTCGGCTCTCGACCTGGCGACCGAGTACACCACGGTTCTCGCCGACAACAAGGAGGCGATCCGGTCGATGATCATCAGTGCCACCGACACAATCCCGGTACTACTTGGCTACCGTGATCAGGGGTTGGCGACAATCTGGGGTATCACACTGCTGATCGACAAAGTCATCGCCTTCCTCTCGGGTCCGTATCGGGAGGCGATCGCGCCGATCGTGGAAGACCTTGTCGCCTCGAAGGACAGCGCCCAAGGATTCCTCGATCAGGTTCAGGCCACCATCACGAAGCTGACCGGCATTCTGGACGCGCTCCGCACGGAGGCCGCGGATCAGGGCATCACAGTTGATTCGGGCAATCAGACCATCGACCTACCATCAGCGTGTATACCGATTGCAGGCAGGACATGTTGATGTCGCGGGACCGGCTGGTGACAGTCATGGCTGTCGCTGTCGCCGTCGCGGTGGTGGCTAGCGCGGCAACCGCCTATCACTTCGTAACCAAGTCCGAGACCATGTCCATGTGTGCCGAATTGCCCGATGCTATCGGCGTCTACGAAGGGAACCCGGTCACCGTCCTCGGTGTCGAGGTGGGTTCGGTCACGTCCCTGACCCCTACCGGGCACGGGGTCCGCGTGGGAATGGACATCGGCGAGCGTTCGCTCGCTGCGGGAGTCGGTGCCGTGTCGATCAACAACTCGGTATTGTCCGATCGCAGGATCGAACTGGTAGGCGCCGACCGTGGCGAGGGCGCCGAATTCGATGTCGGCCACTGTATTCCAATCGATCGCACGGCCACCCCGGTGACGATCAACCGTGCCCTCGATTCTGTGAAGCGAATCATGGACGACATCGCGGCGGGTGACGACGAGAGCAGGCAGCCGATTCAGGAACTCCTCGACATGGCCGTTCAGGAAACCGGTGGTGGGACCGGAGACTCGGTGAATCAGCTGCTGCGAAACGCCAACGGGCTCCTCGCCGATCCGAAGAGTTTGACCGCGCAGATCGGGATGATCCTGAACAACTTTGCCGTGCTGAGCCAGGTCAGCAAGGAGAACTGGGACAAGATCGGTGTCCTCGGACGGGACATGGCTGATGTGTTGGCCTGGGGAGCGAGCATGTTCGACGCCTTGAGTATCTCCGTAGCGACCATCGCCGAGGGGTTCGACGAACTCAACGATCTCCTCGGCGACTACCTGCCGCAGCTTCTCGACGTTGTCGATGACAACCGACCACTGCTCGACCTCACCGTTTCGCAGCTGGGGGCGCTGGGTTCGGCACTGACCGTCTTGCCGGGGTTGGCTTCGCGCCTGAAGGCATCGCTGGATCCGGGACTTCACGCCCTGCGTGTCGTTTACCGCACCTCTGCGGTACGCATCGAATCGGCTACCGCCGGTGTTCTTTGCGACCTGTCCGGTCCACCGGAGTCGCGCCCGTGCCAGATCGATGAGCAAGGGAAGACCGTCGTGAATCTGTCGGCCCTGATGGCCTCGCAACTGCAAGGAGGTCGATGATGCGACGGCGATATCCAGCGATTCGGGTGGGGACTGTCGCGCTCGCCCTGATACTGATCAGTTCGTGCGGGCTGAACCCGGATCGCATTGCCCTCCCGGAGCCGGGCGCGGGCGACAGACATGATCTGACGATCGAATTCGCCAGTGTGGTGAACCTGCCTCAGGGTGCGAACGTGGTGTCCAAGGGTGCGCGAATCGGGCGGCTGGATTCCATCACGCTCGGTGAGAACTCGGCGAACCTCAGGGTGAGTGTTGATTCGTCGGTGCCGATCCCGGCCACGACACGCGCTGAGTTGCGCCAGACGTCGATGCTCGGCGACATCTTCATCGCGCTCGTCCCGCCGCCCACCGGTGATCCAGGTGCGATGTTGGGCGACGGCGGGACTATCCCGTTGTCGCAGACAGACCCTGGACCGCAGGTTGAAGAGATCATCAAGAATCTTGCGGAGTTCATCAACGGGGGCTCGATTCTGCGCATGCAGGACGCGTTGTCCGACGTCAATCGCGCGGTGGACAGTGCGCGAGCACCCCTTCGTGCCGTGTCCACGTTGACGGCCCAGGACATCGCTGCCATGAGCGCGTCGACGGACGAGCTCGATCGCATCTTGAAGTCTTTGCAGGACGTCACGGCGGCGATGGCGGCGAAGCCGGCCCAACTCTCTGATCTGATGAGTGAAACCGGCGGCAAACGCTTCGTGACGATTGTGGATGCGGTGACCTCCGGACTGCAGTTGGTCTTCAACATCAGCCCACTGACAACCGGACTGCTGTGGACGGTACCGAGGCTGGCACAGCTGCAGCCCTTTCTCGCTGATGTCGTGCCGCTCCTGCGGACCTATTCGCACAGTGCCACGACCGTGAACGGGAATTACGGGGCAGCATCAGAATTGGTGCAGCAGAAGCTGGTTCCTTTCGTGCAGAACGGTCCGTCCCTGTCTGTCGGGCAGGTCACGGTCGACGGTGGCGACAGCGACCGAACCGATGCCGCCATCGCCGTATTGCGGATGATCGGAGCTCTGCGATGACAGTACGGTCGGCGCTGCCCACTTTGGCGACAGCAGTGGTCGCGGTCGTTGCTGGGGGGTACCTGTGTTTCGGCAGCCTCGAGCTGCATCCGCTGAGGGAAACCACCGACCTCACCATCGCCTCACCGGCTGCCGCCGGCCTGGGCGTCGGCACCGAGGTGATGCTGCGCGGTGTTCCGATCGGCACAGTCACCTCTGTCGAGCCCACGTCAAGTGGGGCCTCGGTCGGATTGGGATATGACGCGCGCTTCGAGGTCCCGTCCAACTCTCAACTGGCGGTGGTGAATCTGTCGGTGCTGGGCGAACCAGTGGTGATGATTCAACCGCCGACGAGCGCAGCGGCGGCACCGTTCCGCGACGGCGATCGCGTCGTCGGCCAGGTACTCGAAGTACCGTCGAGCGTCCCCGAATTGCTCGCCTCGATCGATCGCTTCCTCGCCCAGGTCGACCCGGCCGCGGTGCAGCACCTCGTCGATGCAGTCGAGGCGTCCCTGGCCGGAATCGACTCGCAGATAACCGATCTGGGGCAGGCGGCCAGACTGCTCGCAACGGTGATGCTGCGGGGGCAAACCGACATTGCCACGATTATCGGGAACACCGAATACATCACGCAACGGTCCGCGTGGGTGAATCCGGAATTGACCCGCGCCGGACCGCAGGCCGAGCTCCTCGGCGCAATGATCCGGAAGTTGTCGTTCGCTGTGCACCCGTTCACCGTGCAGACCGATGGCGGAAGGGTTGTCGTGGACAAGTGGAAGCCGACGTTGGAGCGATTGGCTGCCCTCATCGCGGAGATCTCGCCCGCTGTCGGTGGCGTCGCGGCGCCACTGCTGCCGGCGGCACAGGCATCCGGTGCGGGGCTGGCGAACATCAATTTCGCCGATCTGCTCAACGCTGCGATGCAGGCCCTTCCCGGCGACAGCCTGCGCATCTCGCTGTCGATACCCAACTGATGACCAATATGTAGATAGGACATGGTGACGATGACCAACGATATCGACACGACCAACGTAACCGCCGCAGAGTCAAAAGATGAAGAGCCGCGGGAGAAAAAGACGGCGGCGAACACCTCGACCCAGAACGAGAAAGCGTTGTCGGATTCCGCCCCGACACCGGCGTCGGAAACAACGAGAGCAGGATCGGAAGCGGGCGTCGGCAACAGGCTGCGGGCGCTGTCGGCCGGCCGGCCGGTGGCGGTCGTGGCGATCCTGGCACTCGTCGCGGTAACGATCACCTTCGCGGTGTTGTGGCGCGATGCCTCCGGGCGGGCGGATGGGCTCGAGCAACAGCACGCCGACGAGGCGACCGCCGAACGAATCGCAGGCCAATACGCCGTCGGTGCGGCGAGCTTCGACCATCGCAATCTCAAGCCGTGGGTAGCTGCGCTGAAATCGGGTACCGATACGGCGCTCACCTCGCGATTCGACTCTGCGGTCGAGACATTGACACCGCTTATCCGAGAGGTCCAGTGGGTTCAGACCAGCAAGCTCATCGCGGCCACCACCTTGAAGCACGAGGGCGACACCTACGTCGTCCAGGTGTTCGTGTCGACCTCGATGACGAGCACGCAGAACCAGGAGCCGGTGAACACCGTGACGCCCTACACGCTGACCGTGTCGGGGCCGCCGAACTGGACCATCACCGACGTCGCCGGAATCGCCGGTACCCCGCAGGATGGCAGTACTGGCACCGGGCAACCTGACCTCACTCCGCCCGGCGAAGCCCCGAACCCGCCAACGGAATCCGGTCAGGCTCCGCGGTGACATCGCGCCGAGGACATCAGTCGCGGGCCGTCACAATCGCGTCAGCTGCGATCGTTGGAATGGCGGCGGCGCGCAACTGGATGGAGTCGGCGAATGGGTGGTCCGTCAGCGCTATGGGTCGCCTCACCCCGGAAGTCGAAGGCGTGATGCCGAGGAGTCCCGTGATGACACCGGGCTTTTGGCTGCTGCTGGGCAGTTGCTGCGTGGTCCTGCTGGCTCTGCGCCCGGATCGGGGCAGAGCCGCGCTGCGAATCACTCGCATCATAGCCGTCGTCGGGGTGACGCAGGCTTCCGCCGCGGTTCTGTTCATGCTGCGCCCGGCCGCGCTTCTTCCCGCGGACGCGAAGGTGGCTGCGGGCGATGGCGCCTTCACCATATGGCCAGGGGTGGCGCTGGTCGGTGCCTGCCTCGTAGTGGTGGCAGCGGTGATGACACCAGTCGACACTCGATCGGCAGACGAGGCCGACGGCCTGCGTCCACCGATCGAGGTCTGACGTCAGCGACCGTGTAGCCAGCCGATGAGCCGGGGCAGCAAGCGATCGACCCATTCGGGACGGCGCAGGCTCAGCAGGTTGACTGGCAGTGCGAAGCGCTCGATCGCCAGTGCGCGGGGTCGGGTGAATTCACGGAGTCCTTCCGGGCCGTGAATACGGCCGAAGCCACTGTCGCCGCGTCCGCCCAGGGGAAGGCTGGCGATGGCGGCGAACCCGAGGACCGAGTTGATCGAGACCTGGCCCGTGTCGAGGCGGCGCGCGATGTCGGCGCCGTGCCGCTTCGCGAAGACCGCGCCGCCGAGCCCGAGGGCCACGTCATTGGCCTGAGCGACTGCGTCATCGACGGACTCGACCGTGGTGACGGTCAGGGTCGGACCGAATGTCTCCTGTTGGATGGCCGCCGAGTTGTGCGGAGGATCGAGCAGGACCACGGGTGAGATGAAGCGATCGCCGATGCTCGCCAATCCGCCGATCAGCGGAGCAGCCCCATCGTTGATGGCGGCCCGCACGTGATTTCGTACTACTTCGGCCTGGGATGGCATCGTCATCGGGCCATACGACGAGCCCTCCCGCTCACCCGGCCGGATATCGGCGAGCTCCCGCTCGAGCGCCGCGACGAATTGGTCGCGGACCTCGCGGTCGACGTACACACGCTCGATGCCAACGCATGTTTGCCCCGCGTTGCCCATCGCGCCGAAGGCAATCGACTCCGCTGCCGCGTCGATATCGGCATCAGCGGTGACGATCGCGGCGTCCTTGCCGCCGAGTTCCAACACGACCGGAACAAGATTGGTGGCACAGGCGGCCATGACTGCCTTGCCGGTAGCCGTCGACCCGGTGAAGGCGAGTTTGTGGACACCGGCATCGCACAGCGCTCTACCGGTTCCGCCATCTCCGGTGACGATGGACAGGATCCCTTGCGGTGCCTCCGGATTCGCGGTGGCGAAGGCATCGGCATACCACTGCGCGACAGCAGGGGTGTATTCGCTGGGTTTGAAGACGACGGTGTTACCCGAGGCGAGCGCGGTCGCGATGGATCCGTTCGGTGTGTAGAGCGGGTAATTCCAGGGACCGATTACACCGACGACGCCGAAAGGAAGGTGATCGACCCTCGCCGCGAAATTCGCGGTGAGCAGTCCGGTTCGGCGCTTCTCCGGACCCAGGATCTTGGCCGCGTTCTTCGCCGTCCACGCGATGTGCTCTAGCGACAGCATCAATTCCAGCGCGGCATCGGGCCGCGGCTTTCCGTTCTCGCGGTGAATGAGATCGATGATCTCAACCGCGTGCTGGGCCATGTACCGGCGCCACGCGAGCAGGCGCGCGCGCCGACCTTTGAAGCCCTTGGCGCGCCACCACGAACTTGCTTCGTGCGCCTGCCGGACGACCTCGGTGACCTCGGTGAGTCCCATGATCGGGACCACGGCGACCACCTCGTCGGTCGCCGGATCGAAGCTCTGCAGTTCAGTGTCCATCGGTTGCCTCACATGTGAACGATCGGTAATGTCGGGTGGCATTTGCAGCTGCCGGTTTTCTGGTGCATGGGAACGGTTCGGACACTTACGTCTACTTCCTCACAGCGAAGACGAGCAGTTGAACGGTGAACAGTGTCAGGGCCGAAGCTAGGCCGACACGCTCACCAGCGACTGTTCGCTGCGCATGCCGTCGCGCTTGCGAGTCGTGGGGTGGATGAGATCGAAGATGTTTCGGCGCCCTCGTCGATACAGCCGGTTGTCCAGGGCCAGAAGCGGCTTCAAGAACCAGACGTCGACGAAGCGTGCCACCTCGGCGGGTGTGGCCGCCGAACCTGCGGCCGTGAGGATTCCGTTCGTGGCCCGGCATCCCGCTTCGGTAGCGCTGTCCATGGAGTCGACACCCAGTCCGTTGTCTGTCCGGACATATGACGAAGCGAGAAACAGATTCTTCACCGCGGTGGTGGCCTCGGGCTGGTTGTCCATGCACGAGGGAGTGTTGACAAAGAGATGTTCCAGATGCGTAACGGGGTCGGTGCCGTGTGCCTGCGTGGTGCGGCTCAGGTACCACGAATGGATAAGTGAATCAGGTAGTAGCCGTTCCCCATCGGGAACGTCGCGGCGAAGCTGGGCGATGGTCTCGTGGAAGATGTGCTCGGGATCCAGATCTTTCGCGGACTTGCCATAGATGATGCCGGGGGTCTCCCAATCGGGGATGTCGATCGACAGGTAGCCCTTGACGGTGCCGTCTCCGTACAGTTCGTCGATCTGTTGGTCCCACAACTTCGCGTAGTTGATGACCGCCGCACCCCAGGGCTCACTCGCCGAGTAGTGCAACTCGTACAGCTCGGGCACCTCTTCGGTCAGATACACCGTCAGGCCGCACAGCAAAGTCGGCTCTATGTTCTTGATCCGTCCCAGCGCTGGATCCACTTCGGCCAGCTTGCCGTCGACGATCGAGGCGACCCGTTCGGCGGGCATGGCGAGCACGTAGTAGTCGGCGTCGACGGAGCTTTCCTCGCCGCTGTCGTCGCGGATGATTGCCGAAGTAATCTGCCCGTCCGCATATTCGAGTGAGATCAGTTCGTGCTTCAGATGAATATTCACTCCGAGCGAGCGAAGATGATCGCCCCACGGTTCCCAGATGACTTCGCTGAAGGGCCCGGTGGCGCCGAGGAACCACTGGCGGAAGTTCGCCTCGCCGAACGAGACACGCATGAAGCCCGCCATCACCCGGGCGCAGGTCCGCGCATTCATTCGATTGAGAACGCCGAGCCCGGCACCGTCGATCATCTTCAGTAGTTGACGTGCCGTGGGCGACATCTTGTCGGTGGCCATGAAGTCGGCAACCGACTGGTGTTCCATCTGGCCGTATTGGCGGAGTTCGCCGCTGCTCAGCATGGTGAGCACCTTGGTAGCCAAGAGCGTTTTGTCTTTGACGCTCAGCTGGCCCATCAGTCGTCGCATGCTCGACTTGCCGGGGTCGCGGGGCCGACGCCGGTTGATGATCGCGCTGAACACAGATGCGGCGGTGGGGGGTTTGCCTTCGGGGAACGCGATGGTATCGCCTTTCCAGGCGATCTTCGCGCCCGTCAGCGGACTGAGTTCGTCGAAGATGCTGCCGCCCTTGCGGCCAGGGATGCGGCGGAGCTGGTCGGGAAGAGTGCCGTAGAAGCCCACGACCATGTGCGGACCGATCTCCGCCGGAAGGTCGCCACGTCCTTCGGTTCCAGTGTTCTCGATCCGATAGCTGCGGGCTTTGCCTCCCAACGCCTCGCGCTCGAACAGATCGACCGAGAACCCGCGCTCTGCCAGTTCGAGCGCGGCGCTCAGGCCGCCGGGGCCACCGCCGAAGACAGCGACACGATCGGATGCTGAGTTGCCCTTTTTGCGATCAGTGAGCGCTGATGACACGTCTTTTGTCTCCTGAGTCCAAGGGAAGTGAAGTCCCGAAGTTGATACATCGACACAATCCTATCTCATCGTTTCAGCGTCTGGTGGTGACACTGACCAGAAACCGGACTCGGCGCCTGCGTTTTGCAAATGGAAGCGCAGGCGAACGAGCCAGCTGAAGTTATACGACATGCGACTAAACACGCTATGAGTCTCACTACATGAGCTTTATAGCGCAGACACACCTTGATTTATGAGCTTCAATCAGCCGAGAGTGCCTCGCTGACTGCGATCCTTCTGCCCCTTGACCTAAGCTCATTGAATGACCGCAGCCATGTCCCCGCTCGTTGCCCTCCTTGCCGGACAAGAGCAGCCCAACCGCACGGACACGCGCATCATGGACACGACTCGCGATCTGTTGATCGAGCACCACGCGGAGATCACGGTGGACCAGGTCGCGGAGCAGTCCGGCGTTTCCCGCGCGACAATCTTCCGGCGGTTCGGGAACAAAGAAGCCCTGATCGAACGCACCATCCGTCGCGAACTGCGCCTAGGCGTAGAACAGACCTTCCAGAGCATGGCGGCGAAGTCCACGGCCAAGGCGCGGGCGATCGAATTCATCTCCCGCGCCTTCGAACTCGCCGTGGAGCATCCAGTCCTGCGCAACCAGTTCGCTCATTCGGCCAGTGACCTGACGCGACTCGGGTCGAGCGGCACCCCATCGATGCTCGACACGACCCGGCAGGCATTCGCCGATGTGCTACAGCTCGCGGTCTCCGAAAGCGGACAGACCCCGATTCTTTCGCCCGCCATCGCGGCCGATGTTCTCATCCACACGATCGGTGGTTATGCCCTGGTGCCCACCGCGAATCCGCGGGGCGACCAATCGCTGACGTTCCGGCGCATGATCGAGGACCTCGTCGAGCAGCTGCTGATCGGGCACTGACCGCCGCGACCGACCTAGCCGAACTGAAAGCCGATCAGTAGGTCGCGGGCGCGGCACCGATCCCACCATGACATCCTCTGTTACCGCGGAGCCATCCGGACCCCGCCATCGAGACGGATGGTCTGGCCGTTCATGTACGGGTTCTCGAGCAATTCGACAGCAAGCCGCGCGTAGTCGTCGGCAGCGCCGAGTCGCTTCGGGTGCGGCACAGTGGCAGCGATGCTCTCGCGGATGTCGGGGCGCAGCCGGCTCAGCATCGGCGTGTCCATGACGCCGGGAGCGATGGTATTGACCCGAATCTGCCAGCTCGCCAGGTCACGAGCCGCGACAAGGGTGATGCCGTGGACGCCTGCCTTGGCCGCGGTGTAGGAAGTCTGTCCGATCTGACCGTCGAAGGCCGCCACGGAGGCGGTCAGGACGATCGCCCCTCGGTCCCCATCGTCTGGTTCGTTGCCAGCCATTCGGGCCGCAGCCAGGCGAAGGACGTTATACGTGCCGACCAGATTCACCCGGACCACCTCGGCGAAGGTGTCGAGGGAACCCGGTGTGCGCTCCTTGTCCAGAATGCGGACCCGGTCGCCTCCCCGGCCGGCGCAGTGCACGACGCAGCGCAGCGGACCCCGCGTGTGCGCGGTGTCCAGGGCCGCAGCGACGGCTGCCTCATCGGTGATGTCAGCCTGGACGAAATGCGCGTTGTCACCGAGTTCGGCAACGGCTTTGGCGCCCTGCTCCTCGGAGATGTCGGCGAGTACCACCCGCCCGCCCCCGTCGATGATCCACCGAGCCGTGGCCAACCCGAGTCCTGAGGCGCCGCCGGTGACGAGGGCGCTCGATCCGTGGATGTGCATGGTGCAACTCCTTACAAGCCGAGGGATTTACTGATGATGGTTTTCAGAACCTCGCTGGTGCCGCCGTAGATGCGGGACACCCGCGCGTCGGCGTAGAGCCGGGCTATGGGGTATTCGAGGATGTAGCCGTAGCCTCCGTGCAGCTGCAGACAGCGATCAACTACCCGCCCTTGGGTTTCGGTGCAGAAGAGCTTCGTCTTGGCCGCGTCGGCCCCGGTCAGTTCGCCCGCGACCAGCGCGCTGATCGCCGTGTCGAGCAAGGCCTGGGAGGCTTCGAGGTCGGTGGACACGGCCGCCAGCTCGAATTTTGTGTTCTGGAACTGGGCCAGGGCCTGTCCGAACACTTTTCGGTCCCGCACGTAGTCGATGGTCTGGTCGATGGCGGCCCTGGTCTGCGCGACTGCCCCCACAGCGATGGCCAGCCGCTCCTGCGCCAGGTTGCGGCCCAGATAGGCGAAGGCCTGACCTTCTTCGCCCAGCCGATTGGTTACGGGAACACGGACGTCGGAAAACGACAGTTCCACGGTGTCCTGGACGGACAAGCCGAGTTTCTCGAGCCGACGTCCCACCTCGAAGCCGAGCATGCCCTTCTCGACGACGAGCAATGAGATCCCGCCGCGGCGGTTGTCCGGATCGGTGGACGTGCGGGCGGCGACAATGACCAGGTCGGCGTGGTGGCCGCCGGTGATGAATGTCTTCGATCCGTTGAGCACGTAGTGCTCTCCGTCGCGAACTGCCGTCGTGGCGATTCCGGCGAGGTCCGAGCCGGTCCCCGGTTCGGTCATGGCTATCGCGGAATACAGCTCACCCGACGCCAGCCCGGGGAACCAGCGGCCGCGCTGGGCGGCGTCCGCCAGTTCGAGGAAGTACGGCACGACCACGTCGAGGTGCGTTCGCAGCCCGCCCAGGGTCACCCCTGCGCGTGCGGTCTCTTCTTGGATGACGGCGTTGTATCGGTAGTCCCGCTGCCCACCGCCGCCGTACTCCTCCGGAATCGAAACACCGATGATGCCGAGCCGGCCCAGCACGGTGAACAACGAGCGCGGCACCAGGCCCGAACTTCGCCACTGGTCGTACACCGGAACCACGTCGCGAGTCAGGTAATTGCGCACCAGGTGGCGAAAATCCTCGTGATCCTCGGTGAACAGCGTTCGGCGCATCGGGCTACTCCTCTTGGCGGTCACGTCACGGTGCCGTGGTCGCGGCAGCGGATCGCAGACGACCCGCTTCGGCATTCAGTGCACTGTATTTATCACATCGTCTACAGGGGATCAATAGCCTAGGTAAACAACCGAGGTACTAGCCCTGATACCGCGAACTTTCCACTAGAGGGTTGTTCAGCTTCACCTATTGAGGATACTGTATTGACGCTCAAGCCATCGCGATGAGCCATACGGAAGGAGTAGATGTGTCGGATGTGGTCCTGGTGGAACGCCACGACGCGGTCCAGGTCGTCACCATCAATCGACCAGCGGTGAAGAACGCCCTCGATGCCGCCGTCGCGCAGGCCGTGGCCGAGGCGATCGACGAGCTGGACGAGTCGGGTGATCTTCGCGCCGGAGTCATCACCGGCGCGGGCGGAACCTTCTCGACGGGTATGGACCTGAAGGCATTTCTGCGCGGCGAGTCCCCTTCTCTTCCAGGGCGAGGCCTGTGTGGGATCACCATCACACCGCCCCGCAAGCCCCTCGTCGCCGCGGTCGAGGGTTGGGCACTGGCCGGCGGTTTCGAGCTATTGCTTGCGTGCGATCTCGTGGTCGCGGCACGCACGGCGCGATTCGGCGTGCCCGAGGTGAAACGGTCTCTGGTGGCGCGAGGGGGCGCGGCGTACTTGCTACCACGGCGAATTCCGCAGGCCATCGCACTTGAACTGCTGCTGACGGGCGAGCCCATCGACGCCGATCGGGCTGCGGAGATCGGATTGGTCAATCGGCTCACCGATGAAGGCGAAGCACTCGACGCGGCGATAGAGCTAGCCGTACAGATCGCGGCCAATGGCCCCCTCGCGATCGCAGCGACCAAACAGATCGCGCGATCCAGCGGCGATTGGACGCTCGAAGAAGGGTGGGAGCGGCAATTCGCAATGTCGCTGCCGGTATTCCAGTCCGAGGACGCTGCCGAGGGCGCCACCGCGTTCGCCGAGAAGCGGCCACCGGTTTGGAAGGGACGGTGACTGTGCCGTCGCGAGGAGCTGACGTGTCCACCGGACCGCTGTCAGGCTGCCGGGTCGTCGAACTCGGCGGTATCGGGCCCGGCCCGTTCGCCGGCATGCTGCTGGCCGACCTGGGCGCCGAGGTCGTGCGAGTGGACCGTCCGGAGCGGATGAGCGAGGCGGATGCCGGCGGACCGTCCGACATCGTGAATCGCGGAAAACGCTCGGTGGTCATCGATCTGAAGCACCCGCAAGGCGCAGGTATGGTGCTGGACTTGGTCGAACGGGCCGACATCTTGATAGAAGGTTTCCGCTCGGGAGTCACCGAGCGGCTCGGCATCGGGCCCCACATCTGCCTCGCACGTAACCCCCGGCTCGTGTACGGCCGGATGACTGGCTGGGGACAGGACGGCCCATTATCGGCAGCGGCCGGGCACGACATCACCTATATCGCGCTGACCGGGGCGCTGGGCGCGATCGGCGCAGTGGGCGGCCCACCCCAGATACCGCTGAACCTGGTCGGCGACTTCGGCGGTGGTGGATGCTACCTCGTCATCGGAGTCCTGGCGGCATTGCATTCGGCACAACGATGCGGTCGTGGGCAGGTTGTCGACGCCGCGATCGTCGACGGCACGGCACATCTGCTCGCGAGCACTCATTCCAAACGCGCGCGCGCGGCGTCTGGACCGACGAGCGCGGCGTCAATCAACTCGACGGCGGCTGGCCCTTCTATGCGGTGTACGCCACCAAGGACCACAAGCACATCGCCGTCGGGGCGCTCGAAGCCAAGTTCTACCGACGGCTGGTCGAGTTGCTCGAGCTCGACGTCGACCCGGATCGTCAGCACGATCGATCGACCTGGCCTGCGCTGCGGCAACTGCTGGAGCAGCGGTTCGCCGAACGAACCCGCGACGAGTGGGCTCGGCTCTTCGATGGGACCGATGCCTGCGTCGCGCCGGTCCTGAATCTGGCCGAGGCCGGCGACCATCCGCATCTGGCCGCGCGCGCCACCATGATCACCAGCCACAATGTCGCCCAGCCCGCGCCCGCCCCGCGATTCTCCGGTACGCCGACGCAGCCGGGCGCTCCCGCCGGAGTACCGGGTGCCGATACCAGGGCGGTGCTCACCGACTGGCAGGTCGGCGAGATCGAGGATCGCCTGCACAGCGGTGCCGCCATCCAAGCCAGCATACCGGCGAAATAGCAGACAGACCCATGGTTTCCCGACGCGGAGGCCGGATCGAGAGGACCAGTTCATGAGAGACGCCGTTATCGTCGATGCCGTTCGCACCCCGATCGGCAAGCGCAACGGTTCGCTGGGCCACATTCATGCGGCCGACCTGTCGGCCCGCGTTCTCAACGCGCTGATCGAGCGGACAGGAATCGAGCCCGGCATCGTCGACGATGTGATGTGGGGCTGTGTCACCCAGATCGGTGACCAGTCCAGCAATATCGGCCGATTCGCCGTGCTCGCCGCGGGCTGGCCCGAGCATGTCCCCGGCGTGACGATCAACCGCGCGTGTGGCTCCGGACAGCAGGCCATCGACTCCGCAGCTCATGCTGTGATGGCGGGACAATACGACGTCGTGGTGGCCGGCGGCGTCGAAACCATGACCCGGGTACCGCTGGGCTCACACCGGACGATCGGTCAGCCCTACGGCCCAGCAGTCCTGGCCCGCTACAACAACGCCGAGTTCAACCAAGGTGTGGGCGCCGAACTGATCTGCGAGCAGTACGGATTCAGCCGTCGACAGCTCGACGAATTCGCCGCCGAATCGCACGCCAAGGCCGCTTCGGCGACCGACGACGGCGTCTTCGACGATCATCTCGTGCCCGTCGAGGTCGAGGGTTCCGACACATTCACCACCGACGAGGGACTGCGCCGCGGCACGACGCCCGACACCCTCGCCGGTCTCCGGCCATCCTTCGCGCCCGACGGCGTCATCCACGCGGGGAATTCCTCACAGATCTCCGACGGCGCGTCCGCGCTGCTCATCACCACCTCCGACCGTGCCCGCGAGCTGGGCTTGAACCCGATCGCTCGATACCACAGCGGGGCTGTGAGCGGTGCCGACCCAATCACCATGCTGCTGGGTCCCATTCCGGCGACGGCGAAGGTCCTCCGCCGGGCCGGGCTGTCGCTCGCCGATATCGGCACCTTCGAGGTCAACGAAGCGTTCGCACCGGTTCCCCTGGCGTGGCTGGCCGAAACCGGTGCCGAGCCGGACCTGCTCAACCCGCTCGGCGGCGCCATCGCGGTCGGACATCCGCTCGGTGCATCGGGCGGAATCCTGATGACCCGCTTGATCGCGCAGATGCGCCGACAGAACCTGAAGTACGGCCTGCAGGCGATCTGCGAAGGAGGCGGAACCGCCAACGCCACCGTCATCGAATTGCTGCGCTGAACCATCCGCGCCGAAGTCAGTGGCCTCAATAGTTCCTCGTGCCCTCCCAGAGCACGCGTCATTGCCGCCACAGCTCGGAGCCCTGTCTAGACTGAGCATCCGCAAAGGCCGTCCTGGAGGAGTATCCGCATGGCGAACGCCGTCGAGACCGAGCACGTCGACGGCGACGCGGGCACCGCAGCCGCGGTCCCCAGCGCCAGGCTCGCCGCACAGATCGCACACCGCATCGAGGAAACCGTGATCGCCGGCGGCTGGCCCGTCGGCACCTCGCTGGGGTCAGAGGTGGAATTACGTGAGCGGTTCGGGGTGAGCCGATCGGTCCTGCGCGAGGCTGTCCGTCTGGTAGAACATCACCAGGTCGCCCGCATGCGCCGAGGACCGAACGGAGGCCTATTCGTCAGCGCTCCGGACGCCGGTCCCGCCACCAGGGCTACCGTCATCTACCTCGAGTACGTCGGCACCAGTGTCGCCGACCTGCTCGAGGCGCGGCTGTTGCTCGAGCCCATCGCGGCGGGTCTGGCCGGCGAGCAGATCACCGAGGAAGGTATCGCTCTGCTGCGCGGCACCCTCGACAACGAGGCCGCCTGCCAGGGCGATCGGGGTGTATCCGCGCAGGACCCCCTGCATCCCCTCCTCGGCGAGCTGTCCGGGAATCCGGTGCTGCGGTTGTTCATCGACGTGCTGACCCGGCTGACCGCGCGGTACGCACACACCTCACGTCAGGTATCGAAAGCCGAGGTGGCCGAATCCAAGCGCGTTTCCCACGAGGCGCATATGTCGATCGTCGACGCGGTGATCGCAAGCGACGCGGCAATCGCACAAATGGCCCTGATCGCGCACCTCGAGGCGATCGCTGCGTGGATCGAGGCACATCGTGTCCGGCACCGGACGCGGATCCCGGGTCCGGTGGTCGAACCCGAGATCGTCGAAGGCCCACAGGCGAAACTCGCCGAGGTGCTCGCAAGCCGCATCCACGACGACATCGTCGCGCGCGGCTGGCAGGTCGGAATGGTTCTCGGCTCCGAATCAGATCTCCTCGCTCGCTACGGGATCAGCCGGTCGGTGCTGCGCGAGGCCGTCAGGCTCCTGGAGTATCACTCGGTCGCTCGGATGCGCCGTGGGCCCGGCGGTGGGCTCGTCATTGCCACGCCCGAGCCGCAGGCCAGCATCGACACCATGGCGTTGTTCCTCGAGTACCAAGGCGTCACCACCGACAATCTGCGCGTCGTCCGCAACGCCATCGAACTGGGGGTCGTCGTACGGGCGACGGCACGGCATGCCCAGGGCGACACCGGCATAGCCGAACGCCTCCGAGCCACCACCCAGCTCACAGCGGACGGCCCAGAGGACTACGTACACAAGGCCGACAGCTTCCATACTGAACTGGCGGACTCGGCCGGAAATCCTGTGCTGTCGTTGTTTCTCGCGATCATCACCGAACTGTTCCGCAGGCACACCGCGGAGTACAGCCGTCCCGCCCCCGGGGAAACAGCCGCCGCGGAGGTTCGGCACGCACATGAGCGGATTCTCGATGCCGTTCTCGCGGGCGATTCCGGGCTGGCTCGTCACCGCATGCGCCGGCACCTCGACGCGCTGGCGCCATGGTGGGCCTGACCGCATGAGCCACCGGCACACCAACCGCGAGGATGCCCTGCGTCGTGGTGGACCGACTACGGAGGTTGTGGTGGAACACCTCGGCCTGAAGGAGCTCGCCGCGGGCGCGGCCATCCTCGACGTGACCGATTCCGGCATGCCGGCAGCTCCGATGGTGGTCGTCGACTTGGATCGCGACCAGTGGTCGTACGCCGAGGCCGCTGCCGGTGCGCTCGGCAGGCGACGTTGCGTCGTGATGATCGGTGTCAGCGACTCCGCGCTTCCGGCGGCCGCCGAGCCACTGCTGGAATCGCTGACCTGCACGCTCGCGCCCAGCGGGCCAGGCCGGTCCTGGGTGCGCGGCGATCACACCGATCTGGACGCCATCGCTGCGACCGTTACCACCGCACCGCGCGCGGCGATCACTCTGGCGGGGTTGCTCGCACTCACCTCACGATCGACCGTCGAGGACGGGCTGCTCGCGGAATCACTGGCCTACTCCATGCTGCTGGCGGGCTCGGAATTCGCGGGTTGGCGGGCTCGGATACCGCGGCGGCCGGTACCTGACAGTGATGTTCCGGTACTGCTTGACCGGGCAGGCGAGACGTTGGTGGTAACCCTCAACCGCCCGGAACGGCACAATGCGTTCGGTCGGGCCGTCCGGGACGGGTTGCTCGACGCGTTCGCGGTGGCAGAGCTCGACCCCGACATCCGCGAGGTCGTGCTTCGCGGAGCCGGGCGATCCTTCTGCAGCGGAGGTGATCTCGACGAGTTCGGCTCGGCTCATGACGCGGCCACCGCGCATCTGGTGCGGGTGGGCCGCAGCGCAGGCCATGCCGCGCATCGCCTCGCCCACCGCCTGCGCGCCGTCCTGCACGGACCGTGTATCGGCGCGGGCATCGAGCTTCCCGCCTTCGCGCACCGCGTGGAAGCGCACGAGGACGCCTGGTTCCAGTTGCCGGAGTTGTCCATGGGCCTCGTGCCCGGTGCCGGCGGAACCGTCTCCCTGTGCCACCGGATCGGACGTTGGCGCACAGCCTTTCTCGCGCTCACCGGCCGACCGATCGAGATCGGTACCGCGCTGGACTGGGGGCTGGTCGATGGCCGAGCCTGACTCCCTGGAGGCCAACGCGCGCTCACCGCTGCGCGCATGGGCCGCTTCCGGGGCGATGGCACTGACCGGCCGCGCCGGCGGAGCGCCGTGCGCCACCCCCGGACGCCCCGCGTCCGCTGTCGCCGAGTCCTTATGGCAATTCGAGCAGACCACCACGGCGCGGAGCGGACGCCAGCCGAGGCTTCCGGGAGTCGGCTTGCTCGGTGAGCGGGCTGCCATCGCGGGATTCACGCGCCGCGGACCTGCCTCCTGTGGCGGTGCGTTCCGTACGGTGCGTACCGGTGACGGGTGGCTTGGCCTGTCACTGCCTCGCGCCACCGATATCGAACTCATCCCAGCGCTGGTCGAGCGGCCGGCCCTCGAGGCGGATCCGTGGGAAACCGTCGCCCGCTGGGCACACGACGTCCCGACCGCCGAGGCGGCCCGGCGCGTCGCGCTGCTGGGTCTTGCGGGAGGCGCCGTCCCCGGCGACGGCCTGGATTCACGTGCCGCGGTGGAAATCACGGAGCTCGGGCCACGACGCCACCGGCGCGAGCGCCCGCTCGTCATCGATCTGACGGTCTTATGGGCGGGCCCGCTGTGCGCGCACCTACTGGGCCTGGGCGGCGCACAGGTCATCAAAGTGGAAAGTCGCTCCCGCCCGGACGGCGCACGGTTCGGCCCACCCGCGTTCTTCGATCTTCTGCACAGCGGACACAGCATGGTCGAGGTGGATTTCGGATACCAACGTGACGTGGACAGGTTGCGTGCCCTGATCGCCGATGCCGATCTCGTGCTGGAATCCGCCCGCGCCCGGGCCTTGCGCCAGTTCGGCATCGAGGCCGCCGACTGTGTGGCCGACGGGACCTCGTGGCTGTCGATCACGGCGCGTGGACGCGCCAGTAACACCGTCGGATTCGGCGACGACATCGCCGCGTCCGCAGGACTCGTCGTGGCCGACGGGGACGATCGACTGCCCTGTGGTGACGCGCTGGCCGATCCACTCACCGGGACGTGTGCGGCGGCCGCCGCGTCCGAGGCCCTTCTCGCCGACCGCGCCCGACTCATCGATATCTCGATGCTGCATGTGGCCGCGGAAGTCGGCACCGACATCCCCGAGCAGCACGCCGTTGTGCGCACCGACAACGGCTGGCTGGTCGAGACCGCGGACGGGCGCTTTCCGGTGGTTCCGCCCGTTCGGCGCCGGGTTCCCGGACGTGCCAAGGGAATCGGCGCGGATAATGCCACCGTTTTCGGAGCACGTCCGTGAGTATCCTGTTCCGCGATGTCGAAATCGATGGGGCCCGGGTCGATGTCCGCGTCGTCGGTGAGTACATCGCCGAGATCGGCCGGGGTCTGTCGATCGACTCGGCCGAACTGATCGATGGCGGCGCAGGGGCGCTGCTACCGGGTCTGCACGACCACCATCTGCACCTGCTCGCACTCGCGGCCACGCGCCGATCCGTTGATTGCGGACCGCCGTCGGTGACCGATCTCGGCGCGCTGGCGCGGGCACTCCGGGCACACGCGGGATCCGGCTGGGTACGGGGAACCGGCTATCACGAATCCGTGGCCGGCGATCTCGATCGACACGTGCTGGACCGTCTGCTCCCCTACCGGCCGGTTCGCGTTCAGCATCGCAGCGGCGCGCTATGGATTCTGAATTCCGTCGGTGTGGACACGGTTTCCCGAGTTCTCGACGCCACCGCCGATGTCGAACGCGACGAGTCCGGCGCACCCACCGGGCGACTGTGGCGCTACGATTCACGGCTCCGCCCTGCCCTACCGGCCGACGTCCCCGATCTGGCCCAGGTCGGGGAAACGCTGGCGCGATACGGCATCACCAGCGTCACCGATGCCACGCCGGACCTGGACGACACGGCGATCGGCCTGCTGTCGTCGGGACACCGCAGCGGCGCGTTGCCCCAGTCCATCACCCTGCTGGGTGCAGACAACACAGGAACTGTGGGCGGCGGACTCTCCGTCGGACCCCGTAAATTGCTGCTACGCGACCACGACCTGCCGACCTTCGACCAGCTCGCCGCCGCTGTCGCCGGGGCGCACAGCGTCGGCCGCGCAGTGGCGGTGCACTGTGTGAGCCGTGAGTCGTTGCTGCTGAGCATGGTGGTCTTCGATGGCGTCGGCAGCATCGAGGGCGACCGAATCGAACATGCCGGGATCGTTCCAGAGGGGGTCGCGGAGTGGATTTCACGCCTGGGTTTACGGGTGGTCACGCAGCCCGGATTTTTGTCGGCACGCGGCGATGACTACCTCCGCGACGTCGCCTCCGATGACCTTCCCTACCTCTACCCGTACGCGAGTCTGCTACGTGCGGGTGTGAAAGTCACCCCATCCAGCGATGCGCCGCACGGCCCGCTCGACCCCTGGGCGGTAATGCGTGCCGCGACCGACCGGACGGCTCGCAGCGGCGCGGTGCTGGGGCCTGACGAATGCGTCACGCCGATGACCGCACTCGCGGGCTATCTCGGAACCCCAGGCGACCCGGGCGGTCCGCCGCGACACCTAGCTTGCGGCGTCCGCGCCGATCTCTGCCTGCTCGGCGGTCCACTGCGACAAGCACTGACACGACAGGACGCCAGCTGGGTGCGGATGGTGGTGATCGGCGGTCGGATCGTGGTGCGCGATGAGTAGCACGCCATGCCGACGAGCCTGATCAGGCTACTAATTTATCACCACGTGCCGGAACCACGGCCTGAGGAGCGGTCGACGGCGCCCACTCATAGACGGCAGCGACGCTGCCGACGCATATGGTTAACTACGATAGGTAGGTGTGTTGCGGTGAACCGAGACTGTGCTGACATCGCGGCACGTCCATGATCGACGGCCAGCGGTTGCGCGGCACGGCTATCGACGATCCCGACGGAGGTAGCGTAGTGACCGACGAGTTGTTCGCTTCGAAGCTCGACCAGCCACATTCGACCATGCGGCCTATCCGTACGCCCAAGACCGCGGAGTTGGTTGCCCGCAAACTTCGACGGATGATCGTCGACGGCGAACTCCAGGACGGCGATCACCTCCCCAACGAAACCGAACTCATGGTGCATTTCTCCATCAGCCGCCCCACCCTCCGTGAAGCGGTGCGCGTGCTCGAATCCGAGCGTCTCGTCGAGGTGCGACGCGGATCACGCGCCGGCGCGCGGGTGTGTGTGCCCGGACCGGAGGTCGCGGCGCGGCCGGCATCCCTGCTGCTGGAACTCGCGGGCGCCACTGTCGCCGACGTCTTCGTCGCCCGTGAGGCGATCGAGCCCGCTGCGGCTCGGCTGCTCGCCGAGAACGGCACCGAAGCCGCGTTCGACGAACTGGAGCGCATCGTCGACGAGGAGATCCCGCTCGGATACGACCTCGATCGGCTCGCGCGCGGCAGCTCGATCTTCCACCTGCGCATGGTCCAGCTGTCAGGCAACCATACCCTCGCGCTCATCGCGGGCATGTTGCAGGAGATCTTCGAGCGCCATACATCGGTAGTCGTGCACGATCGCGTCGAAGAGCATCGGGAAGGCAACGCCGAGAACCCCAAACTGCTCATCCGGTCCTGCCGCAGGCTCATCAAACTGCTGCGTGCACGCGATGCCGACGGGGCGTTCGAGCACTGGCAGAACCACATGACCACGACCCGTGACCTGCTTCTACGCGGCTACGAAGACGTCAAGGTGCGCGACATTCTCGACTGAGTCCAGCTGGATTCCGGCGCGAACCGTTCGCCGATCACCATGGAGGACATACCGCCAGAGCATGACCTCGGCCGGTACTGGACGACTCCCCGACCATCCCTGTATCGCGGCAGGCAGCTTCGCCGCGATACACGCGGTCGGCCGATCAGCGTGGTCCCAGAGCTCCTCCTGAGGCGGGACTTCGGTGACAAACCCGATCTCGAATGCGCGCTACCCGGGGATGAGCTCGAGGTGGCGCTGCATCATCCGCGCCGCAATCTCTTCCAATTCCCGTGGCGCGGCAGGCAGAACAGCCGAACCACACACCTGGGAAGGCAACGATACCGTCGCGGTAGCCGGGCAGGTGACTTCGCCCCGCTGCGAGGTGCCACGCAGCTCGACCTCGGCCAGATACATACCGTCCTGCACTCGTGTGCCGGTCACCTCCCCGGTGATCATATGTGTGTCCCCGAGGTAGTTGAACCGGCGCATCTGCGACGACATACTCACCAGCCAGCCGTCGTCGCCCACCCAGTCGGTGAGGTAGTGGCTGAGCCAGCAATCGCGCATCATCCCATAGTCGTAGGCGGCGGGCAGGCCGATGGACTTCGCGTACGCGCTGTCCCAGTGGATCCGCTGAGCGACGTCCGGGATCCCCGCCTCGTCGGGAACGTAGAACGCCGCGATTCGGCGGCGGTTCTTGTAGGCCAACCGCGAGGCCGACGGCGTGTACGGCGCGAAACCGTAGCCGCCCGAATGGAAAACTACGACATCGGTGGTGGTCAGCGGACCTTTGGCCATGGTTCCGAGCGACTCGCCCACCGCAACGTCCTCAAACCACCTCGGGTCCGCTCCCCCGGGCCGCTCGGCCGAGTACACCTCGTCGATCCGGGCGATGTCCTCCTCGGTGTAGGAGGCCGCTTCGACGCTGCCGTACTTGCTCCGCTTCTTGGATTCGTGACGCTCGGTGTGGATCGTGATCACTCGTTGTGTCTGAACGATTTCCGCGCGCTGATTGAACTGGGCATGCAGGTGGGTGACGATCACCGAACGTCCCGCGAACTCCGACTGCTTCTCCTCCACCGTTTCGATGCCTCGAAAGGAATACAGGACGTCACCGTCGGTGACCGGCCGATACCAATGGGTTGTCGTGCCGGAGACGAAGACGTGGATGCCACGGAACGACGGTCGGCGCTGTTCCTTGGGGATCGGGTCGGCCGCCAGTTCCTTCTTCAGCGCGATGTTGATCATCGGCGGCGCGATCTGCCCGCCCCAGCGAGTCTTCTTGCCGTACTCCTCGTCGACGAAGAGGGGGTTGTCGTCGCCGTAGCTGCGCGCGAAGGCACGCATCACGTCCGGAGTGGCTCTGGTGAAGTGCTCGCGCTGGGTCACCGCGTGGTAGACGCCGATCAGATCCTTGGTCCGCGCGATGTCCTCGTCCCGAAACCGGAAGACCTGCGTGTCAGCGATGTCGGTAGTAGTCATGAGTCCTCAATTCTTCGGATGCGGCGCACCAGCGGGTGCGCCGGGCGCTCCCAGATGAAACCGAGAATCAACTGGGTGTCGAGTTCTCGGGCGTTGCTTCCTTCACCGCCGAAATCGGGATTTCGATCTCGGCGACCAGCTCGAGTAGACGGCGCCGATCGACCTTCATCGAGACTCCTCGCGGTAGCCGCGAGACCGTGAAGACACGCACGGGAATCTCGTAAGCTGTGAGCCGGTCTCGGCAGAACGCCTTCAACTCCGCCTCGTCGATCACATCGAAACCCTCGGCGGGCTCGATGACAGCGATTGGCACCCGCCCGAGCCTTGTGTCCTCACGGCCGAACACCGTCGCATCGAGCACCGCCGGATGCTCCCGAAGGGCGTGGGCGACGGTCTCGGGCTGAATCTTGAAGCCGCCCCGGATGATCGCGTCATCAGCGCGGCCGTCGACAAAGACGAACCCGTCGTCGTCGATGTGACCGATGTCGGAGGTACGCACCCAGTGGCTCGTACCCGCACCCGCCTGTCTCGAATGCACCTCCAGGCGACCGGTTCGACCGAATGGCAGCTCCATGCCGTCCTCGTCGGTGATCCGCATCCGGACACCCGGGAACGGCTTGCCGATACTCCCCCGCTTCTGCTGCCACCACTGCGCGTGCAGCGGCTTGGTCCAGCCGGCGACAGCGCCGGAGAACTCGGTCGCTCCGTACATGACCAGCACCGGTATCCCGTATCTAGCGGTGAACTCGTCGGCGAGGGTGGGGCTGACCACGGTTGTTCCCGCGGTGACCGCCCGCAGACTGGACAGGTCTTCGCGCGGGACATCCGCGTCGAGAACAGCCCGCATCGCCGCAGGCGGTAGTCCGGTGACCTTGGGACGGTGCTCTTTGACCGCAGCCGTCCACCCCGCGACCGTGAAACGAGGCAGCAGCACGAACGGCCTTGCCTCCGCCAGACATTGCAACACGCCCCAGAGCCCACCGATGTGGACGATCGGCAGCAGGATCAACCCGACGCTGCCGGTCAGGGGCACACGGTCGGCGGGTCCGGCCGCCCCGGTGTGCGAGTGCACCGCGGTCAGCGCCGCCTCGAGCTGGCGCCAGGTCAGCGGAATCCGCTTCGGCGGGCCGGTGGTACCCGAGGTGAAGATCTCGACACCGACCGCCTCACCGACCGTGCGGTCAGGCTCGGGCGCTGCCGCGACAGGCGAATTGGCCCTCGCCACAGACTCGCCGTCGACAGCGAGCCCGCTGATACCGGCAGCGTCGGCCGCGGCCAGGAACTCCAGTTCCGACCACATCTCCGCGGCGGCCAGTACCGCCCGTGGCGCAGCTCCCGTCATGTCGGCGGCCACTCTGGCCGTCGGCTGCATGGGATTCAGCGTGACGATGGTCCGCCCCTTGCCGAGAATGGCGAGCAGCGCGGCGACCGACTCCATCCGATTTCCGAGAACGACGGCGACTCGGCTACCCGCACCGCACCCGAGACTGTCCAGTTCCATGTCCAGGCGCTCGGCCAGTCTTCGCACCGTGCCCCACTCGAACCACGACTCGCCCTGCTGGATCATGCGGGCGTCGTCCGGCGCATTCCACAGGCTTACCAGCGCATCCTTGATGCTCGTCATGCGAAACTCCCACTCTGCCCCATTCCTTCAACTTAGATTACTTAGTTATCTAGGTCAACATTTCGATGGAGTCTCGTACTCGTCAGGCGCGAGCAGGTGGTCAAGGACATGACGACGCACGATTTTCCCGGTCTCAGTGCGCGGCAGTTCGCTCCAGACCACGATGCGGTCAGGCGTCTTGCTCCCGCGCAGTGTGGCGCGCACGTGGTTCCGCAGTTCTTCAACGGCAACCTCCACCCCCGGCCAGACAACGATGGCAGCCTCGATCCGCTGTCCCCACTCCTCATCCGGGACACCCACCACGACCGCGTCGACCACCGACGGATGGCGCAGCAGCACATCCTCGATCTCCGCCGGGGCGATGTTCTCCGCGCCCCGGATGATCATGTCGTCGACCCGGCCGCCGATGAAGAGATACCCGGCACTGTCGAGATGGCCCTGGTCACGAGTGTCGAAGAAGCCGCGGTCATCAACGAGTCTGCCGATACCCGCGTATTCGGCCGAAACCTGTTCACCGCGTACCCAGATACCGCCGACCACACCGGGCCGCACCGCAACGTTGTCGGCATCACGAACCTCGAGGTCGATACCCGGGACCACCCGACCGACCGAACCGAGGCGGCGACGGACCTCAGGATCCTCGCCGACCAGCGCCGCCCGGTGGTCATCCGGACCGAGAACCGCGATCGTCGAACTGGTCTCCGTCAGGCCGTAGGCATTGACGAATTCCACCCGCGGCCAGAGCCCGAGTGCCCGTTCGATCACCGTCGCCGGCATCGGCGCGCCACCATACGCCACCGCACGCAAAGTCGGGACATCCTTGTCGGCGTCCGATTCGATGATGCGAGACAGCATCGTCGGCACCACCAGAGCGTTGGTGATCCGCTCCCGGCGCGCGGCCTGCAGCCACTGCTCGGGAGTGAACTGTTCGAGGATGACGGCCCGCCTGCCGGAATACACGCTGGTGATCGTGTTGGCAACCGCGGCAACGTGATATGGAGGAACGCTGATCAGCGCAGCGTCCTCGGCGTCGGCAGAGGCGAACTCCACCGATCCGAACACGTAGGCGGTGAGGTTCTCGTGGCGCAGCAGGACACCTTTCGGCGCCGCCGTGGTCCCGCTGGTGTAGATGACGACGGCGGGCGCGTCGATATCCACCGGCGGAACCGGGCCGCGACCAGCCACGTTGGTGTCCGCGAGCCACTCCTCGGGAGTCAGCACCGTCATACCGGCCTCGCGCAGCATCTGGGCATGGGCGCCATCGGCGATTCCGACGGCTCGGGGATGATTCGCCAGCAGCGCCCGCAGCTGCTCGGCGCCCAGCCGGTAGTTGACCGGCACCAGCGGAACACCCGCGCGAGCGGCCGCGAAGAGCGCCACCGGGAAAGCGGGCCCGTTCACCGCGAGATAGACCACTGCGTCGGCGCCGGAGTCGCGGATCGTCCACGCCCCGGCGTCGGCCATCTCGGCGAGGCGAGCGGCGGTGATGCCGTCGGGGCTCGATCCGATCAGAACACGGTCGGCGAAACCGTCGGCCGCCATGTCGAGCAACATCGTCAGTTTCATTCGAGCTCCAAGCTCCGTAGCGACAGCGAACAGGCCGGCTTCAATCCGAGGACGGCAGCGGCTTGGCGGTCTTGATCGCCAAGGCGCGGCCATCGAGGGCCAGTGCCGCGCCGCCGGCCTTGATGCACAGCACTTCCAGATCGGTATCGCCGTCGACGTAGCGCTTACCGAGCACAGTCCCGGCTCCGGTATCAGCCGGACCGGTCGCAGCGCCCGGCTTGCCCACGACCATGCCCGATCCCCCGCATGTCAGCGCGACCTCAGCAGCGGGCGCACGGACGACAACCACCGCCGTCGAATCCACGACACTGACCAACGTCTGACCTACTTCGACCTTCATACATACTCCTCCGGATATCACCAACAGCTCAACCTAGTTATAATAGTAATATAAGTGCTGTAGAGGTGAGCGAACTCTTTGTGTCGCGCACAGTTCTCGATCAGGTCCAGATCGATGGTTTCGGGCTAGCGCGCCACGGCGCGGATGAGGGCGATCAGCTCCGGCGGGTACCGCCGTTGCTCCGTTCAGGACCGGTTCCATTCCAGCGGCAGCGAGGTCAATCCGAGCTGCCCACCGGTTTCCAGCAGTTCGGCACCGGCCACCACGCGATACTCGGGAATGCGCTTGTGCCATTCCTCGAGCGCGATGCGCAACTCGCGGCGCGCTAGGTGCGAGCCGAGGCAGCGGTGCGGACCCGCGCCGAAGGCAACGTGATTATTGGGGTTCCGCTCGATGTCGACGGTCGCGGCGTCCAGGAACGCAGCCTCGTCCCGGGTCGAGGCGGACAGCGGAAAGTTGACCATGTCACCGGCCTTCATCGGGCACCCCTGAACCTCGGTGTCCTGCAAGACTTTCCGAGCAGGTATCACGATGGCGTACGCACGCAGGAACTCTTCGATCGCGCTCGGGATGAGTTCGGGATCCTCGACGATGCGGGCGCGGTCCTCAGGATGGGTCGCCAGGTGGTGGAAGGACCAGCCGAGGGTGACCGACACGGTATCCATACCGGCCATGAACATCAACAAGCAGAACGAGAGCAGATCCGCGTCGGAGACCGGTTGCCCCTCCACGACGAACGTCTGGGCTCGGCTGATGATGTCGTCGCGCGGAGACACCCGCCGCTCGGCGATCACCGATGCGAATCGGGCCTGGACGGCCTGCATCGCCTCTGCCCTGATCCTGGCGAGCTCCTCAAGGTCTTCGGAGCTGCTGTGAAGAATAGCGTGCTCCCATTCCATGAACTGATCGAGCTCGTCGGTCGGCAGGCCGATCAGCTCAAGGAAGATCGTCGTAGGGTAACGCTGCGCGAACTCGGCCATGAGATCGCACGAGTCGGTGCCCTTCGCCAGAATGCTGTCGATCAGCTCGACCGCGCGGGTCCGCACCTTCTCCTCGAGCCGCTCGACAGCCTGAGGCGAAAACAGCGGACCGAGCTGCTTGCGCCACTCCATATGCTCGCTGCCGTCGAGCATCTCCGGAATCCATCTGTATTTCGGATCCGGATCGAGGACGGTAACCACACTGCTGGAGAAGATCCCGGGCCGCTGCAGGATGTGCAGGATGCCCTCGTGATTGACCACCGTCCAGAAACCCGGCCCGAACTCGTTGCGGTACAACGGCGCTTCGGCGCGGAAACCATCATAGGCCGCGTGCCAGGTTCCAGCCGGCTTGAGCTCTCGATAGTTGAAGTCCTGCACCGGGCAGCCGGACGCCGAATCCATCCGCTGCGGTTCGATCTGTGTCATTGCATTCTCCTGATGTCGCTGAGTGAAGAGTGAGTCGCCAGCGCCTAGGCGTTCAGACGCGTGGAAGACTCCACGCGATCTCCTTGATCTGCAGGAATTCGTCGAGCACGGTCGCGCACCGCCTCGGCGAGGGTCGCGTCGGCGGCCGTCAGAGGTCGGCGCACCTCGTCGCGCGGAGCGAGGACCCGGGACCGACGTCCTGGGGCAAGCAGGAGTTCGACGATAGATTCACCGATCCAGCCGGTGCCGACGAACCCGATGCGCATGTCGGTCACGCGGGACGCTCAGGCGAGGACTATGGAGCGTTCGGGACACGCAGCGATACCGGCTTCGACAGCCGGGTCCAGCGGAACATCCACCGCACGGTCGATCGGAACCGCGTAGCCGGAGTCGTCGACGTCGAAAACGTCGGGAGCGACAGCAAAGCAACGCGCATGCCCCGAACACTTCTTGGTGTCGATCGAGAGCTTCACGGGAGTCCTTCCGTTTGTCAAAGAGCGACGGCGACCTGCAACCGCCGACGCAAGGCACCACATCGGAGACACGGCAGGCAAGAGACATGCTCACGCCAGGGTGAGACCATGCAATCTCTTTTGTCTCGCAAAATAAGACCCTTGAAGAAGGGTAGCATCCACTCCGAGAATATCAAGACTTGTATCACATAGATAGATAAGTAATGCCAAATCGGCGCCTGGTCACTCGAACACGCCGATCGCCGAGTCGCCACCACGGGAGGTCAGAACATGCTCGGCAACACCCCCATTGCCACCGGCGATCACCGTCGTCACTCGTGACTTCACTGGAGGCTGCAACACACGCAGAATCGATGGCCAGTGTCTTGTAGATCGACACGCCGGTCCTCGGTCACAGCCGATGTCGAGGGGGAGCTGGACTATGTCTACGTCAGCACAGCCGGTCCAGTACCGCGCCGGCAGCACGGTCGCGCAGATTCTCCGGGCGACCAAGTGCCACCTGATTGGCGATCGCCCGTCGCAGCAGCAGATGCGCGGGATGTTCCCAGGTGAAACCGATACCACCGTGGATCTGAATGCACGCCTCGGCGGCCGACACCGCGGCATCGAGCGCGGCCGCGGCAGCGATATCCGCGGACAAGTGCACCTCCGGATCGTTCGAATCGAGGTGCGCCGCGGCGAGCACCTGTCCGCGCGAGCCTTCGGCACCGACAAGCATCCCCGCGCAGCGATGCGAGATGGCCTGGTACGAACCGATCAACCTGCCGAACTGCTGGCGCTGACCGGCCCAATCGACGGCCAGGGCCAAGGCCCTATTCGCGACACCGACCGAATCCGCCGCGAGCACCACCTGGGCCACTCGGCGGGCAGCGTCCAGGATTCGCGTGACCTCGGCGCCGCGGGCGATGACCTCAGGTTCTACCCCGTCCAGCACAACGATCCCGATGGTGCCGGTGAGGTCCACCGATTCTTGCGGCACGACCTCGGCGTACAGGGTCTTCACCGTGCCGAGGACGAGCTCGCCGTCGGCGGTGTCACGAGCGAGCAGTACGAGTTGGTCGGCGACCGGCGCGCCATGTACTCGTTCGACCGAACCCGACAGCCGGGACCCGTCCAGCATCGGTAACCGGCCGTCGACGACCCAGCCGTTGTCATCGACGGGGACAACGAAGGCAGCCGTGGTCCCGGCGCACACCGCGCGCACAGTCGCGGCGGCGCCCGCCTGCCGCAGCACCTCGAGCGCGATCAAGGTCGGGACCAGCGGCACCGGAGCGGCCGCGTAGCCGGCCTCTTCCACCGCGACCGCGAGCATCCGCATCCCGGCACCACCGCCCCCGAGTTCCTCCGGAACCGCGAGACCGGGAAGACCGAACCTCACCAATTCATCCCAGAGCCCGGCGTCGTACCCGGTGGTCTTGGAGGCCCACGCCAGCAGCTGTTCGGTACTGGTGCGCGAAGCCAGCGCGGTGCCGAGCACGTCGCGCAACGCTGCCTCGTCCTCGTCCGGTCGAGTCAGCGGCCGACCCGGCGCCACGGCAGGCGGACGGATGCTCTCACCGCGGTGCGACGGTAGGCCGAGCACCTGCTCGGCGATGGCGTTACGCTGAATCTCCGCGGTTCCGGCGCCGATGGTCGAGGCCCTGCTCATGAAGTAGCCGTAGGACCAGCGGCCGCCGTCGACAGCGCCCTCCGACCGACTGCTCAGTGCGGCGCCCGTCGCGGTCAGACGCTGCGCGAGCCGATGCAACTGCTGTTCGAATTCGGACTTGACCAGTCGGTTCACCGAGGCGACACCGCCGGGGTCCGCCTTGCGCAGTACCGCGTCGAGTGCGCGCGCGCTGTTGGCGGCGATGGCTCGCACGCCGGTCTCGATGAAGGCCAGTTCCTGACGTACCAGGGCATTGTCGGCGTACCCCTGCTCCTTCGCGAGAGCGAACACCTTGTCCACCAGGCCGCGGTAGCGGAACTCGTCGGCGAGGAATGCGGTGGCTCGCTCATGGCCCAGCGAGGTGCGCATCACCGACCATCCGTTGCCCTCTGTCCCGACCAGATTCTCCGCAGGGACCACGACGTCGTCCAAGAAGATCTCGGCGAAGTGGTGGCCGCCGGCGGCATCCCGGAGCGGACGGACGTCGATGCCGGGCGAAGTCATCGGGATCAGCAGGTAGCTGATGCCATCGGTGCCGCGGCCGGGCGGTCCGGTACGCACCAGTGCGAACATCCAGTCGGCCTCGGCGGCTCGCGTGGTCCAGATCTTCTGGCCGGTGACGCGGTAGTTGTCGCCGTCGCGGACGGCCCTGGTTGACAGTGAGGCGAGATCGCTACCAGCCCCCGGCTCGGAAAAGCCCTGACACCACGTTTCCTCGGCCCGTAGCAACGGCTCGAGGAAGCGCGCTTTCTGCGCCTCGGTGCCGTAGACGATCAGGGTGGGCGCGACGATGAAGGCAATCGAGTTCGGATGCTTCGGCACGCCGGCGGCGCTGGTCATCCGGTAGTAGTCGAGCTGGTCCTCGAGCCCGAGATCGAGCCCGCCGACAGATTTCGGCCAGCCCGGTGCTGCGACGCCCACGTCGACCATCTCCGAATGCCAGGCGCGTGCGGCGGCGGCGCGTTCCTCGGACGTCTTCGGCCAGGGGCGTTTCGCATAGGAGTCGAGCAATGCGGTCAGCCGTTCACGCCAGTCGCCTGGTCCGGTCGAGCCCTCCCGCGGACGGCCTGCCCTCGATCCAGCCACAACGTCTCCTCAGCTGCTGTCAATAGTCACTCGGTTAACTCAGTAATAGCGGATGATTGCCAGCTCGGCGCGCGTCGATCGAGGCTCGGCCGGTCAGCGACGGACTCGGTAGGCCATTTCCTGCGCCAGGCTCGCGACTATCTCACCCTCACCGCAGTCGATGATCGACCCCGGATACCAGCCGCGTCCACCCCCCGACACACCGCTCCCGTGGTCTACGAACAACCAGTCGTCCCACCGCGGGGTGCGATGGAACCACAGCGCGTGGTCGAGGCTCGGCCCGAGAACCTCGGCGACGACCGTGCGGCGCAGACCGGTGGAGTAGTCCGACATATAGGCAATAGCAGCGGCGTGCAGCAGCGGATCGCCCTGCGGTAGTTCGCAATTGGGACGGACCCAAAATCTCGACGGAAAGCACTTCTCCGCCCCCGACCATTCCTGGACCCGGGCCACCAGCGCCAACCCAGGGTCCGGGGTCACGGTCGGGCACTGTTGCGGCGCAGTGGGTGACACCGCATGGGCGGTGGTGCGCTCCTCGCCCTCGGCGACTGTCCGGAAGGATGCGGACATATTGAAGATGACCGCGCCGTCCTGCAAGGCGACCACACGTCGCGCCGAGTACGACTTACCATCTCTGTCGTTGTCGACGCGGAAAACGACCGGCTCGGCGCCATTCCCCCTCCGCAGGAAATAGCCGTGCAGCGAATGGGGATGGCGGTCGGCATCGACGGTGGCACCGCAAGCTAGCAAGGCCTGCCCCAGAACCTGGCCTCCGTAGAGCGAGCGATCGACCTCGACCCGGTGTAGCGACCGGAACAGTAGGCGGTCGAGACGCTCCAGCTTCAGCACTTCTGTGAGCGGAATCGTCCGCTGCTCGTCCCCGGGCCGGGGTTGGGCTACCTCGGACACCTCAGCTCTGCTTCGCCGGTCGCGTGCTGAAGCGGCTACTAATGTCCTTGCCGTCCGACCGAAAGGACGCCGCGGCTTCCGCCTCGAGGCCGAGAGCATGGGCCACCGAGGCGCCGGCACCTTCCTTCAGCAGGCGCAACATTCGCTGTACCGCTACCGGATGACCGCCCGCAATCGACTTGGCAACTTCGAGGGTGCGCTCCATCAACTCCGCGTGCGGCACAACTTCATTCGCCAGACCGATGCGCAGCGCGGTGGCCGAGTCGATCGGATCACCGCTGAGAATTATCTGGGTCGCCGCGGCCAGCCCGACGATCCGGGGTAACAACGCGCTTCCGCCCCATCCGTTCAGCAGGCCGATCGAGGCGTGGGTGTCGGCGAATACGGCCTGCTCCGAGGCAATGATGAATGAGCAGTTCACCGCCAATTCGAAAGCTCCGGTGTAACAGGGGCCGTTGACCGCCGCGATCACCGGCTTGCCGATCGCACGCAGCACCTGCGTGGGCGTGGTCCCCTCGGTCCGCGGGGGCGGGCCGGCCAGCGCTTCGGGCAGATCTACGCCGGCGGAGAACGCGGTGCCCGCCCCGGTGACCACTACCACCCGGATGTCCTCGTCGGCGTCGGCCTTCCACAGTTCCCGTTTGATCGCCTTGCGCATCGCCCGATTGATCGCGTTACGCCGATCCGGCCGATTCAATGTCAGGACGGTGACGTGGCCGTCCCGAGTCACCAGAACCGGCTCGGTTCGGTCGCTGTCGTTGTCCGTACCCACGGGCTCCCTCACATTTTCAGACGAATTCGGCTACTGCTTGTCCGACATTGTCAGGAGACGACAACCGGATCCGAGATCAGCGCCGCATTCCGGCGCAGGACGGCCTCGGCCTCAGCAGCGATCCGGGTGACCAGCGCTCCCGCCGTCGGTATGTCGTTGATCAGGCCCTGGACCATACCGACGGTCCAGATTCCCGCATCGGAGTCGCCGTTCTCGTAGACCTTGCGACCGCGCGTACCTGCAACGAGCTCCTGGACATCCTTGAAACGCCCGCCTTTACCCAGGATGTCGACCACCTCTTCGCTCACCGAATTCTTCGCGGCCCGCATGGTATTGCGCAGTTGCCGGAAGATGAGCTGCGTGTCCAGCTCGGTCGCCTCGACGATCTGTTCCTTGATCCGCTGGTGGATCGGGCTCTCGGCGGTGCACATGAACCGAGTGCCCATATTGATGCCGTCCGCACCGAGCGCAAGAGCCGCAGCAAGGCCACGCCCGTCGGCGAAGCCGCCGGAGGCGAGAATTGGGACGGTCAATTTGTCCGCCGCCGCCGGAATCAACACCAAGCCCGGGACGTCGTCTTCCCCCGGATGTCCGGCGCATTCGAAACCATCGATGCTCAGCGCGTCGACACCCAGGCTCTGCGCCCTGAGCGCGTGCCGGACACTGGTGCACTTATGGATCACTTTGATGCCGTGTTGCTTGAAGTGCTCGACGTGTACCTGCGGGTTGGAGCCTGCGGTCTCGACGATCCTCACTCCGGAATCGATGATCGCCTGGCGATACTCCTCGTACGGCGGCGGATTGATCGACAGTGTGAGGGTGAGGTTCACCCCGAACGGCTTTTCGGTCATCTCCCGGACGCGAGCGATCTCTTTCGTGAGATCCTCCGGAGTGGGCTGGGTGAGCCCGGTGATGATGCCCAGTCCGCCAGCTTCCGAAACCGCGGCGGCGAGTTCGGCGCGGCCGACCCACATCATGCCGCCTTGGACGATGGGGTGCTCGACACCGAACTCTTCGGTGAAACGTGTCTTCAACATGGAGTGACTCCTAGCGCGCGGCGGTGACCGACAGCGACCCGGCGCGGTAGAAGACGGCCTCCCGCTTCTCCAAGAAGGCCGCCTTGGCCTCCTTGGCCTCGGCACCGACGATATTGTTGGCCTGGACGTGGTTTTCCCGCTGTAGGGCAGCCTCGATGCCGCCGCCGTTTGCCGAGGCATCGAGCAGCTGCTTGGTCAGCGAGAGGGCCTGCGCCGGTGCGTGCACCAGTCGACTGGCCATGGTCTCGACCGTGCGGTCGAGATCCTCGGACGCCACGATCTTGGTCACCAGGCCGAGGTCCGAAGCTTCCGCCGCTGTGAGGATGTCCCCGAAGAAGGCCAATTCCTTCGCCTTCTGCAAGCCGACCAGTCGAGGCAGTAGCCAGCTGCCACCGAAATCCAGAGATAGCGCGCGTCGGATGAATATCTGGGAGAACCTCGCCCGGTCGGTGGCCACGACGAGGTCGCAGCCGAGCGCGAGGTTCCAGCCGGCGCCGACCGCGACGCCGTCCACCTTCGCGATGGTAGGGATGGTCAGCGCCGAAAGAGCCGCGGCCGCGTGGCTCGCGCGCCTCATGTAGTCCAGTGCGTCAGCAGAGACCCCGTCCAGGTCCGCCCCGGAACAGAAGTCGCCACCGGCTCCCGTCAATACCATCACCCGGTCGCCTCGGGTGCGCTCGATTTCGGTGAATGTCTCGGCGAGTTCGCGCCACATAGTCGGATCGCCGGCGTTCTTCTTTTTCGGCCGCGACATCACTACCGTCACCACGCCGTCACGGCGTTCAACTTCCAGTGTTTGCACCATGCCCACCTCTCGCCCGACGATTTCCCGCACACTCGTGGTATATCATATTTAACCTAGTTTGCTATGTCATGCCTGCAAGGAGAGCCTGACCGCGGTTGTCGGGGTCATCACTTCACCAGCTCCAGTATCGTCGCGTTGGCCTGCCCGCCGCCCTCACACATCGTCTGCAGGCCGTAGCGAATCCCGTTGCGGCGCATGTGAAAGACCAGGTCGGTCAGGATGCGGGCACCGGAGCCACCGAGCGGGTGACCCAGTGCGATGGCACCGCCGTTGGGGTTCAACTTCTCCTCGGGTGCGCCGATCTCCTTCTGCCACGCCATCGGTACCGGAGCGAAGGCCTCGTTGACTTCGAAGACACTGATGTCGTCGACAGACAGTCCCGAGCGCTGCAGCGCCTTCTCGGTCGCGGGGATCGGGGCACCGAGCATCATCACCGGATCAGCACCCGCGACGACCGCAGTATGTACTCGGGCGATCGGCGTCAGACCGTGCCGCCGCGCGAACTCGTCACTCACGATCAGCAACGCCGCTGACCCGTCGGAGATCTGTGAGGCATTTCCCGCGTGGATGACCCCGTCTTCTCTGACGACGGTCTTCAGGCCCGCCAGCTTCGCCACGGTGGTGCCGCGGCGAATGCCTTCGTCTCTGGAAACGACCGACCCGTCGGGCAGGGTGACGGGCACGATCTGCGCATCGAACAGACCGGCGTCCTGCGCAGCCGCTGCACGTTCGTGCGAGCGGGCGGAGAACGCGTCCACCTCGGTGCGTGACAGCGCCCATTTCTCAGCCATCATCTCGGCGCCGATACCCTGGTTGGGCGCCGAGATGTAACGCTCCATGAATCGGGGGCTGAGCGGGCTGCCCCCACCCATCACCGCAGCACCCATCGGAACCCGCGACATCGACTCGACACCACCGGCCACGACGGCTTCGTAGTGACCGGCGAGCACACTGGCCACCGCGAAGTTCAGCGACTGCTGCGACGATCCGCACTGACGGTCCACCGTGACACCCGGCACCGATTCCGGCCACCCCGCCGCCAGTACCGCATTGCGCGCGATGTCGTGGGTCTGCTCCCCGATCTGCCCGACGCATCCCCAAATTACGTCTTCGATCAGCCCGGGGTCGATACCTGCCCGCTTCACCAGCTCCTGTAGCACCACGGCCGACAGATCGACCGGATGGATCCCGGACAGCCCGCCGTTGCGTTTCCCTACCGGCGTACGCACGGCCTCGACAATTACTGCACCCATGGGTTTCCCTTTCTCGCCTCGGCGGCTGCGACCACCTCGGTAGCGTCGACGGCGAATCCGAACATGCCGCCCTTTCGGCCGCGGACCTGAGCTGCGACTCGTTCCACGTAGACGCGGACGCCAGGACGGCGCGGGCGGACGCCTTATCCGCACACAACCGCGCCACTGGCCGCATCGGATCGAGCATGATCATCCCGCCCGGAATCCGGGGGTTGCTGTACGCCCATACAGAAGATAGCTTACGTGGTTAACTAGGTCAAGATTGAAAGGAGCCACGCTGTGGACTTCGCATTGAGTGCCGAGCAGGAAGCCCTAGCTGCCAGCGAGCGCGCCTGGCTGGCCAAACACGATCCCATCTCCGTGCGCCGGCGCACCATCGATGTCGGCCCGGCTACGATTCCCGGCTACGCCGCGAAACACCTTGTGGACTCCGGGCTGATCGGACTGCTGACCAGCGATGCCGGCGGTACCCATGTCGACCTGGCGGTGCTCGTCGCCGAACACGGCAGAGCAGCCAGCCCCGTTCCGCTCGCCGAGCTGGCTCTGTCCACCGCCGTGCTCGACAAGCTTGTCCATCCACTGACCACACTCGCCGAGGCCAACACGGGCGGCGCGGAATTCGTCCCACTCGTCCTCGCCCCGGCCGAAGGCGGCCCGCTCAGCGCCGACATCAGCAGTACCGAGCTGCGGATCAGCGGTGTCACCGCGCCCGCCTGCGCTGCGCTCGACGCCACCGGATTCCTGTTCGCGGCAACATGTTCGGATGGGACGGAAATACTCGCCCACATCCCGAGCGGAAATGCCGGTGTCGCCGTTCGCACGCTGGAGACACTCGACCTCACCAGGTCCTGGTCCATTCTCGAACTCGACCTGACGCTACCGGCCGAGCGCTGGGCCGTCGCACCAGTCGGTACTCTCGCCTATCTCGACGACGCCCTCGCCTTCTCCCGGAAAATGGATGCCCTCGGTGCCGCCGAACGTCTCCTGGAGCAGACGGTTGAATACGCAGGTCAGCGCACTCAGTTCGGTCAGCCCATCGGGAGTTTCCAGGCAGTCAAGCATCACTGCGCGAACATGGCACTGCACACCGAGGCAGCCAGAGCCGCACTGTGGGCCGCGGCGGTCGCGCTCGACGGCGCCGACCCTGACCAACGTGCCGCCGCGGTCTCCGCTGCCGCGGCCTACGCAGGCAATGCGACCAGTTCCGTCGCCTCGACCGCTCTTCAGGTCCACGGCGGCATCGGTTTCACCTGGGAACACGATCTGCACCTGTTGACCCGCCGGATCAAGGTGGACGAGATTCTGAACGGCTCAGTGAGCAGGCATCGCAGGCGGCTCGCGCAGTTGTGAGGATCGGTCCTTTCCGCTCCTCCCCACCGGAACCCCTCGCCGATATCGCGGCAGTGACCGTCGCCGCGGAGCCGAGAAGCGGTGTCCCACACAGCGATTTGGCCTCGGTGCGCTGATCGCACTGACCATCGCGGCATGGTTGCGATACACCCGAGCCAGCCATACCGATGCCGGCCTGGTGGCGGGACGACGCGCGGATATTCGAACCCGCGCGCCGATCCGTCACTCAGCGCGGCATGTTCAATCCACGTTCGGCGATGATGTTGCGCATGACCTCGGAACTTCCGCCGGCGATTGTGTACGCGCGGGCATAGAGGAACTCGTCCTGCCACCGGCCGTTGTCCACAACACCGCGGTCACCTTCGACCAGAATTCCCGCCTCACCGCTCAGTTCCAGGGCGAAGCGCGCGATGTCCACGCCGAGTTCGCTGAACATCAGTTTGGCCATCGGCGCGTCCTGCACCCGCACGGTGCCACGCGACCATCGGCTGATGTTGGCGTACACCAGCGCCGAAAGCGCTGCTACTTCCGCGCTCAACCTTCCCAGCGTCTCCTGGACCGCGCCGTCTTCGATGGCGGGCCGCCCATCGCGGGTCACCTTCCTCGCCAGGTCCTTCAGCGCATCCACGTTCTGACGCAACCGGACCGCACTCGTGGCGACACCGCTGCGCTCGTGCCCGAGACTCGAATTAGCGATGGCCCAGCCGGCGTTCAGCTCACCGATCAGGGCCCCAGCCGGCAATTCGACGTTGTCGAGGAACACCTCGTTGAAGTCGGACGTACCGGTCATCTCACGCAACGGCCGCACGTCGACCCCAGGCAGGCTCATATCGACGACGAACGCGCTGATGCCCTTGTGCTTCGGCGCGTCCGGATCGGTACGGGCAAGCAGATAGCCGTAGTCGGCCCACTGCCCGTTGGTGGTCCACACTTTCTGGCCGCTTACCCGGAAGTTCCCATTCTCGGCACGTACGGCCCTGGTCCGCAGCGATGCCAGGTCACTGCCGGAGCTCGGCTCGCTGAACAGCTGACACCAGGTATCTTTGCCGGAGCGGATGCCCGGCAGGTATCGCCGACACTGTTCCTCGGTACCGAAATCGATCAGTGCGTGCGAAACCAGCCCACCCGCGCCCGCGAAGTGCGGGGCCCGGGCCCGGGCCAGCTCCTCACCCACCACCACGCCACGCTCACTGGAGTAGGCACCGCCTTCGCCGCCGTACTCCAACGGCCAATCGCCGCCCATGTATCCGGCGGCGTAGAGCTTGCCGATCCAGTCGGTGATCAAGGTGTGCTCGGCCCGGTCCTCGGCGCTGCGCGCGCCGGCCCTGGGTGGTATCGCCGGCACGTTGGTCTCGACGAAGGCCCGTACCTCCAGCCGGAACCATTCCAGCTCCGGGCTCATTCCGTAGTCCATCTCAGCTACTCCCTCTATGGGTCCGCGCCTGACGATTCGGCGGTCAGCGAACCTCGTAGTTTCGGGTAGCGACCTCCGACCGTTCGACCTGCGCCTTCCCTATAGGGTTGCCGATCATCGTGTACGACATCCCTGTGGCGAGGGCGTTCGAACGACCGGTGTCGCGCGATTCCCAAATAGCCCGGATACTGCCCTGCACCGCGGCCGGTGGCTTCGCGGCGATCCGCGCGGCCAGGTCCTGCGCCCGATCCCACAGGTGCGCACGCGGCAGAACCTCGCTGACGAAGCCGATCTGCTGCGCGCGTTCGGCCGACATTCTTTCGTCCAGGCCGAGCAGGACCATCCGCAACACCTCGCCGATCGGAATGCGGTGCGCCAACCCGATCGGCTCGAGAGCCGCGACCATGCCGTAGGAGACATGCGGGTCGAAGAACTGGGCGTCGTCACAAGCAATGATGATGTCGGCCTCGTTGAGCCAATACAGGGCCCCACCCGCGACCATGCCGTGCACCGCGCAGATCAGGGGCTTCCAGCAGCCGTTCTGCTTGGGCGAGAGATCGACCCCAGGGTCCTGCCTGCTGAACGGGTTGTCTGCCATGTAGGTACCTTCCCGCACATCCATGCCGGTGCAGAAGGCGCGGTCGCCGTTGGCCCGCAGCACGATCACGTGCACATCGTCTTCGTCAGCCGTGAAACGCCAGAGTGCCTTGAACTCCGCGCGCATCGCGTCGTTGAAGGAGTTCATCCGCTCCGGCCGGTTGAGTGTGACGGTCAGAACGTGGTCTTTCAACCCCGCGGTCACTGTGGTCAACCCGTTCAGGTCCACCGTTCCTCCTGCAGTCGTGAGTTACACTTCGACACCGTACCTATATAACTAAGTTAGCAGTCTCTCTATCCATTGGTTGGATCCGAGACTCCCGACCTCGATCCGCATGCCTGGATCGCCTGCAATACTTGTTCAACCTAGTACGATAGATTTCGATCATTCGTAAATGTCCGCGGACCAGATTCAGCGGACAACCCGTCGGAGAGCCCGACATCAACTCGCACCAGATGGTCACCTGGCCGACGAATCCACTCTCACTGGAGAAAATACGTGACCGACACGGCACCGGCACCGGCACCGATCTTCGGGTCACACAGTGCGACACCCCGCCCGATCCGGACACCCAAGACCGCCCAGCTGGTCGCACGCAACCTTCGTCGCATGATCGTCGACGGCGATCTCGAGGACGGCGACCACCTCCCGCACGAGGCCGAACTGATGGAGCACTTCTCGGTCAGCCGCCCCACTCTGCGCGAGGCGGTACGTGTCCTGGAATCCGAACGCCTCGTAGAGGTGCGACGCGGATCCCGTTCCGGCGCCCGAATCTGCGTCCCCGGCCCCGAAATCGTCGCACGACCAGCGTCGCTGCTCCTCGAGCTCGCCGGAGTCACAGTCGCGGACGTGTTCGTGGCCCGCGAGGCGATCGAACCCGAAGCCGCGCGCATTCTGGCCACCGAGGGCACCGATGAGCATTTCGACGAACTCGAACGCATCGTCGATGAGGATATCCCGGCCGCGTACGCCGCCGACGATCTCGCTTTCGGCACCTCGACTTTCCACCTGCGGATCGTTCAGTTGTCCGGGAACGCGGCGCTGGCCATCATCGCCTGCATGCTGCACGAGATCACCGAACGCCACACCGGCGCGGTCCTGCTCGAGACTCGCACGGACAACGAACGGTACGAGTTCTCGTACAAGCTCGAGATCCGTTCGTGCCGTCGGCTGATCAAGCTGCTTCGCACCCGGGGACGTGGAGGGCGTGTTCACACACTGGCAGAAGCATATGGTCAACACCCGCCTATCGCTGATGAAGGGCCGCGAGGACGTACAGGTGCGCGACATTCTCGACTAGCGGGCAGGTCGGATCGAACACCCGGGGCAAGCCGCGATTTTGCGGCAGACCGTCTACCGGCCTGCCGACAGGATGGGTGTCGAGCACACATGACCACGCCGGTCGATGGCGCTGTTTACATCTGTTCACCACCATGCCGCGCTGGAACATAGTTAATTTAGTGCTATAAGTTAGCGAAGCAATACGCGATCTCTGCATCGGTCGAGGCCATCCGTCCAGCAGCCGTCGACAGACCAGCGACGTAGCCAGCGAACAGGAGCACATATGGACATCAACGGGAAGAACGCGGTCGTCGTAGGTGGCGGTTCCGGCATGGGCAGAGCGACCGCGGAGGCGCTCGCCGCGGCCGGCGCTACTGTCGCCGTGCTGGACCGGGAAGCCGGCGACGGAAAAGAGACCGCAAACGCGATCGGCGGCATCTTCCATGCCATCGACATCACAGATTTCGACGGTGCTGAACGGGCCCTCGCCGCTACGGTCGACGACCTGGGAAGCCTGCATATCGCGGTTAACACCGCAGGCGGTGGAATCGCGAAGAAGACCCTCGGCCGCGGCGGCCCGCACGATCTGCAGACCTTTCGGCAGGTCGTCGACTTGAACCTGGTCTCCACGTTCAATCTCAACCGCCTACAAGCGTTCCACATGAGCAAAAACGAGCCCGCCGACGCAGAGCGCGGGGTCATCGTGAACACGTCCTCGATCGCGGCGTTCGAGGGCCAGATCGGTCAGGTCGCCTATACCGCCGCGAAGGCCGGTATCGCGGGCATGGCCCTCGCGATGGCCCGCGACCTCGGCTCGCAGGGAATTCGGGTGCTCGCCATCGCGCCGAGCCTGTTCGCCACCGCAGCCACTGCCGGCTTCACCGACGAACAGGTCGCACCCCTGGTCGAAGGTGCCGCTTTCCCGAAACGGATGGGACGGCCGACGGAATTTGCGAAGCTGGCGCTAGCAATCGTGGACAACCAGATGCTGAACGGCCAGTGCCTTCGCCTGGACGCCGGCCAGCGGTTCGCACCCCGCTGATCCCAGCATCCAGCCACGGCAATACGCCGTGGCGCCGATAGCGACGGACGACCACCTCGCCATCACCAAAGCGGTCCCGGCCCGACTCTCGAAGCGGGCGTGGTCGATCCGCCCCCACGGCCATCGTCCACCACTCGGGCGCCTCCTCGAACTCGAGGAGGTCGATGCCGATCTCCACACCTGTCCGAACACGAGGACCGGTGGACCGGGGCGGTGGCCGGGGCACGCGAGGGCCTCGGCCATCCTGGACATCAGACCCTAGGTCACTGCGCCGACGATCTTGAGTTCGATGAGCTTCTCGTCATCGATGCCGATCTCGCGCAAGATCTCGTCGGTGTGCTCGGCGAACAACGGAGCCCGCGTCATCTGCACGGGCGCGTCGTCGAACTTGACCGGGTTCGCGACCAGCTTCTGTGGTCTGCCATCCACGTCGATCACCTCGGCGATCCGGCCGTTGGCGATCAGTGCCTCGTCGTGCCCGACGTCCCACCCGTCCTGCACCGGAGCCCACGGCCCGCTCAGCCCGTTCAGGGCAACGGTCCATTCCGCATAGGTTCGGGTGGCGATCGCCGCCGCGAACCAGTCACCGATCTCCCCGCTGTTGGCGAAGATCTCCTCCATGGTCGCGAACCGCGGGTCATCGACGAGATGCCGGAGTCCGATCGCGGTGACGAACTCGTTCCAGAACCGGGTGGGCTGAAGCATCGAGAACTGCAGCCATCGGCCGTCGGAGGTACGGTACGAGCCCGTCAGCGGATTGCCCGCGGCCTGGGTTCTCCTCTGCACCTTCGGAAGAGGACCACCGGAACTGAGAGCCAAGTTGACCGAGAACTGGGTGGCCCACGCACCGACTCCGAGAAGGGACACGTCGACGACCGACGGTTCGCCCGTACGCTCCCGACCGGCAATCGCCGCAGCGATACCGCCCGCGATGGCCATGCCGCCGATGTTGTCGCCATACGCTCCGGCCGGCATGAATGCCATGTGGTCCGCTTCGGCGGGCATAACGCCGTTGGCGCTGCCGCCTCTAGCCCAGAATCCGGTCGCGTCATATGCGCCCTTGTCCGCGTCGGGGCCCTGACTGCCGTACCCACTACCGGTGACGTAGATGATGTCCGGGTTGATCGCCCGGATCTCCTCGAGCGTGATCCCGAGCTTGGTGCGGGGGCCGGGCAGGTAATTGGTGAGAAACACATCGCTGCGGCGGACGAGCTCCTCGAGGACCGGGCGGGAGTCTGGATTGGCAAGATCGATTCCGATGCTGCGCTTGCTCCGGTTCGGGCCCTCCATGATGGGAGCGAACGACGAACCGGTCGTGCTCGCATCGAGTCCCAGGACCCGGACCAGGCCGCGCTGGGCGTCACCGGTTACCGCGTGCTCGACTTTGACGATGTCGGCTCCCCAGTCAGCGAGCACGGCTCCGGCGGCGGGAACATAGGTGAACTGGGCGACCTCAAGAATGAGGATGCCCTCCAGGGGACGGTGCATGACGACTCCTGATCGTGGAAGAGAGTACGGACGTGGTTGTCAGTCGGCGCGCAGGAGGATCGCACCCGAAGGCACACCGCCTCCGGCAGTGACGACGGCGCCGTGCGGGTCGGCGACCTGCCTACCGGGAGCCTGGCCGCGCAGTTGCAGGACGGCTTCACGGAAGAAGCCATAGCCGTGGGTGCGGCCCGCCGAGAGCTGGCCGCCGTGCGGATTGAGCGGTAGCCGACCGTCGACCGCGATGCCGCGGCCTTCGTCGATGAAATCGCCGGCGCCGCCGAATTCGCAGAAGCCGAGCGCCTCGAGCCAGGACAGGGCGTTGAAGGTGAAGCCGTCGTAGAGCAAGGCGATGTCGACATCCGCGGGCCGCAGATCCGTTCGGCTCCACAGATGGGCCGACGGCCCGAGGGACTGCGGCAGGTGGGTCAGCGTGCCCTGGTCCCAGGAGAGGTGCTCCATGATCTGGGTCCCGACAGCCTCCACGAACACCGGCTTGTTCGGCAGATCAGCGACGGTATCCGCAGCGGACACGATCACAGCGACCGCACCGTCGACCGGCACATCACAGTCATACAACCCGAAAGGTGTTGAGACGACCCGGGCTCCCAGATAGTCGTCCATGGTGATCGGATCCCGGTACACGGCTTCCGGATTCGCGGAGGCGTTGTCACGCGCGTTGACCGCGATCGCACCGAGCACATGCTTCGCGTCGCCATAGCGGTGGAAGTAGTGCGAGGCCTGGCAGGCGATCCAGTTGGCGGCGGACATGGCCCCGAAAGGGTGGCGGAACTCGAGCATGCCTGCTGCCCGGCCGCCACTGGTTTCCCACCTGCCCGACCTCGTCAGTTGCGAGTGGCTGGCCTCCCACACCGTGCGGAAGCACAGTACGTGGCGGCACAGACCCGAGGCCACCGCGAGCATCGCGGCAATGATCGAACCATTCTGCCCAGGTAGATCTCCCCCGCCGTTGACCCAGGTCGGGTGGATCCGCAGGGCCTGTTCGACCGGCATGACGCCCCCCTCGGACATGCCGCCGGCCATCGCCCCCGGGTAGGTCGAGAGGCCGTCGATATCGTCTAGGGTCAGTCCGGCATTCTCGATGGCCGCGAGGCAGGCATCGACCGTCAGGGACAGCGGGTCGACCATGAGCCGACGGCCGATCGCCGACTGACCGACACCGGTGATCGCGACGCGCTCCTCGAACCGATCGGACGACGCGGGTGGACGGAGGTGGGCGCGGTAATCATCGGGTTCAGGTAACGGTCCCGGCTCACCGATGGCCTCGGGATCCAGCTCGAAGAGCGGCAGCCAGATGTCCTCGGCGGCCTGTTCGAACACAACACGGACCTGGGTACCGACTGTCACCTCGCCCGGCTCGCAGCCGACGATGTTCGTTGTCAGCCGCACGCTCTGATCCTCCGCGAGCGCGACGATCGCGATGACATACGGTGGGTGGAAGTGCGCAAGCCACTGCTGGGAATTGACCGTCACACCCACGACGACGGCGCGGCCGGACACCGGCTGAAGGGAAATGCTACGACCACGACATTCCGGGCACAGCACCGACTGCGGGTGCATCTGCTTGGAGCAGTCCGCACACTGAGCGATCCGCAGGATGCCGTCCGCCCCCGATGCCCAGAATCCGGCACTCGCCAACGTCGGCTGCGGTAGGGGTCTGCCGGTATCGATGGCGGCACCGGAGCCCTGCGTCACCGTCGCCCCGGAGTGCGGACGCGATCACGGACCGTGATCATCGCCGCGAGACGGCGCTGCGTGTCGGCACGACTCAGGACGATGTCGTCACCGGACTCACCGCGCTCCAGACGCGCGAGCCGTTCGCGTTCAGCGGCGATCTCCTCGTCGAGGAGATCGCCGGCCAGCTCACGAGTGAGCAGATCCTGGTCGACCCAGTCTGAGTAGGGAAGCTGTTCGATGGGTTCTTCCATGAGAGCAGTCCTTCTTGACACCACTGCGGAACCGAAGATTCCGTCAGTTCGAGCGCGGAAAGTTGAGGAGGGTACGAGCGTTGAGTTCGACCATCTGGTGCACTTCCGCGTCCGGAACATTGCGCATCTGGTCGTGCACCACTTTGCGGCTGTTCGGCCAGTTCGAGTCGGAGTGCGGGTAGTCGCCTTCCCACGTGATGTTGCCGATACCCACCGCATGCCGGTTGTCGAGACCGAACTGATCTTCGATGAAGCAGCCGAACAGATGATTGGCGAACAGCTCCGACGGCTTCACCGTCTGATTGATGTTCTGATAGAAGCGATGCTTGGCCCACACTCCGTCCATACGCTCGAGCATGTACGGTACCCAGCCGATTCCGCCCTCGGACAACAGGAACTTCAGATTCGGATGGTTGTGGAACACCGGTGAGAACAACAGGTCCGCCGTCGCGTACATGGAATTGCAGCCGAACAGCGCCGTCATCACGGCCATCGGCGCATCCGGCGCAGTGATGGGGGCCCGGCCGGACGTACCGAAATGAACACACAGCGGCTGGCCGGTGTCCACCGCCGCGGCGAACACTCGGTCCCAATGGTTGGTATGGAATGACGGTAGGCCCAGCGGAACGGGATTCTCCGGAAACGAGATGGCCCTCGACCCCTTGGCAGCAGTGCGGTAGATCTCCTTCACCGACTCTTCCACCGACCACAGCGGCAGGATCGTCAACGGAATCAACCGATCAGGTGCATACGCACACCATTCGTCGAGGATGTAGTCGTTCCATGCTTGAACGCACAGCAACGCGAGTTCCTTGTCGTTGCCCTCGAGGAAGACCGTGCCGGCGAATCGCGGAAACGACGGGAACGACAATGTGGCCTGCACACCGTCGATATCCATGTCCTGAACGCGGGCCTTCGGCTCGTAGCAGCCCGGAATCATATCCTCGTAACGAGTCGGTTCGGCACCGAACTCCTCCGGCTTCTTGCCTGCCACGGCATTCAGACCGATATAGGGGTAGATGCGGCCCTCGTACTCCCACACCTCCGCCAGCTTCGTTCCGATATCCGACCGGCCTCCGTCACCTGTGATAACCGACTTCGACATCTCCTTTTCGATGATCCTCGGTCCGGCCCCTACAAACCTCTTGGGCAAACGATCCGACCAGAGCCTGGGATGCTCGATCAGATGGTCGTCGGTTGAGATCAGGTGCATGTGATCTTGGAGCGGCATTGCTTCCTCCCGGTTGGGCCTGAGTCATCGTGTGTCCTCTGGAATCGGTGGTGAGCAGGTCAGGCGGTCAGCCGCGCGCCGCACTCCACGTGATGGACTTGGTCTGCAAATACTCCTCGAGTCCGGCAGCTCCCCACTCGCGGCCGAGGCCGCTCTGCTTGTAGCCACCGAAGGGCACGTGTGGTGTCACGCCGCCACCGCCACCATTAATCCCGACCATGCCGGTGCGAATGCGCTTGGCGATACCCAGCGCTCGCACCGTGTCGGCAGAGAACACTCCGCCGCCGAGCCCGAAGTCGCTGTCGTTGGCTAGACGCACGGCATGATCGTCGTCATCGAACGGGATGACGACGCCGACCGGGCCGAAGAACTCCTTCTGCGCGATTTCCATCGAATTGTCGACGTCGACGAACAGCGTCGGCTCCACGAAGTAGCCGTTGCCGAGTCCTGCCGGACGGCCACCCCCGAAGGCGATGCGCGCCCCCTGCTCGATGCCGGATGCGATGAGCGACTCCACCTTGTCGCGCTGTTCGGCGCTTATCAGCGGCCCCATCTGGATATACGGCTCGGCCGGATCGCCAACCTTGATCATTCCGAGTCCCGCGGTGACCATTGCAATGAGCTCGTCACACCGCGTGCGGTGCACAAGCGTGCGGGTGAGTAGCGAGCAGCCTTGCCCGGCATGGGTGACCATATTGCCGATCACGGACTGGGCAGCCTTGGCCAAATCGGCGTCCTCACAGACAATGTTCGCCGATTTGCCACCGAGTTCGAGAACAACCTTCTTGAGGCTCGGCGCGGCCTGTTCGTAGACGAGGCGGCCCACCGTGTCCGAACCGGTGAAGCTGACGAGGTCGATCTTCGGGTTGGTGGTCAATTCACGTCCGGCATCGATGCCGCCGGTGACGATGTTGAGCACACCGGGCGGCAGCCCGGCCTCATCCGCGATCTCACCGAGAACAAGCGCCTCGAGGGGCGTCGCCGGGGCGGGTTTGAGCACGACCGTGCACCCCGCGGCCAGCGCCGGGGCAACCTTCATGACATTGAGAAACAGCGGGAAGTTGTACGCCGAGATCAGCGCTGCTACACCCGCCGGCTCGCGAACCACGACGCCTTGGCCGATGCCCTGACCGATCGTCGGCAACACACCGCGCTCGAACTCGAACGACGGCAGGATGCGCTCAGCCATGTCGCGCAGGTGCTCGATCGGGATCCCTACCTGTAGGTACTCCGCCAGTGCCCGTGTCGAACCGGATTCCGCGATATTCAGGTCGACAAGTTCGGCGCGACGCTTCTCCATCACATCGGCCATCTTCCGCAACACCTGCGCGCGCTCATGTGGTGACATCGTCGGCCACGGGCCTTCGTCGAAGGCACGCCGGGCGGCCTCGATCGCGCGGGTCACCTCAGCGACAGTGGCTTGCGGCACGCGCCCGATGACCTCTTCCGTCGCCGGATTGAGGACGTCGATGATCGACTCGCTGACGCTGTCGACCCATGTGCCGTCGATGTAGAGCTGGGAAATACTCGTTACCACGGTGAACTCCGGTGTCGTTGCGGGCAGGTCAGAAACTCGGCTGCTGCGGGCGGAGTCGCACGTATCCACCGGCATCGACGCGCATCTGCATCCCAGTGACGTAACGCGAGGCGTCCGACAGCAAATAGAGCACCATTTCGGAGATGTCCTCGGGCTCGACGTACGCGACATTCATCGGGCTCATAGTCGCGAAGCCGGGCAGTGCGTCCTCCCGGGTCGGGTGCTCGAGGTCGGAACGGAACTGCCGGAACATCACCTCGCTGTTGAGCATGTCCGTGTTGCAGTTCGACGGGTGCACCGCATTCGCCCGGATCTTCCTCGGCCCCAGCACGATTGCGAGGTCATTGACAAAGGAAGCGACCATCCGTTTAGCCAGCGAGTACCCCTGACCCCCGGTACCGTACGCGGGGTTCTGCCCGGTGCTGTTCATCATCGCTGCCAGGCTGCCGGTGGCAACGATCGAGCCGCCCTCGCCCACGTGTGGGAGGGCGGCCTCGACGGCATTGACGACACCGTTGAAGTCCACTGCCATCGCGTCGATGAACGCCTGGGGATCATTCGAGCCGAGCGGGCAGATACCCGCGTTGGCCACGACGCCGTCGAGCTTGCCGAACGCTGCGACACCCTGCTCGACAGCCCTGGTGAGCGCCTGCCGGTCACGCACATCGGCAATCGTGGAGATCATGCGGCCACCGGCGGCCTCGACCAGGCGGGCCGTCTCGGCGAGGTCGTCGGGCGTCGCCAACGCGTAGTCGTTGGTCTTGACATCCTCGCAGAGGTCCACGCCGATGATGTTCGCGCCTTCCGATGCCAGTCGCACGGCGTGCGAACGCCCCTGACCGCGAGCAGCGCCGGTGATGAAGACGACTTTGCCTTCTACACGTCCCATGATGTGTCCTTCTTGTCGGTTCTAGCATGTGTCTGTGAAGAAGCTCAGCGATATCGCGCCGAGCGTCGACAAATCAGCCGATCGGGGTGGGCGAAGGCTGGTGCAGATCCATCGGCCCCAGCCGGGTCGCCCGCTCCAGATTCCGGATGTCCAGACCGATGTCCTCGGCAACGGCCCGAGCCGCCGCAACGTCTTTCGAGAGGAAGTGCGGCAGATGGGCAGCGAACTCACCGGCCGGCAGCGGTGATGCAGCGATGTATCGAGCCGCCGTGCTTCCACCGCTCGTAGTCTCGAGCGCGGCGAGAAGATGGTCCTCGTCGATTCCCAGCGACCCTGCCAGCTCGAGCGCGGTGAGCGTGAGCTGCGTGCACGCCGCGAACAACATGTTGTTGATGAGTTTGATCGATAACCCGCTGCCCAGGGGGCCGGTGCGCAGAATCCGGTCGGCATAGTCACCGATCACCCGCTCGGCTACCTCGACCGCGTCCTCGGACCCGCCGAGCAGCACGGTAAGCGCACCCGACCTGATGCCCTCGGCTGTTCCACTGAACGAGGCGTCGACCACTGCCGCCTCGACCGAATCGGACAGCTCCCGAAGTAGTTTCGGACTCCCGGTCGTATGCGAGACGAATACGGCACCAGGCCGGAGGAGTTCGATCACCGGTACGCACACGGTACTGATCTGATCGTCGTCGAACAGGCACGCGATCAGTACATCGACGTCGGCGAGATCCGTTGGCGCGCGGACGAGTGTCGCACCGGCCGCGGCCAGGCGCTCACGCACCGCCGGCCTGCGCGCGAACACCGAGACGGTCCGGCCTGCCCCCAGGAGACGTTCGATCATCGGTTCACCGATCTGTCCGGCGCCGATGAATCCGATGTGCTTGTCGTTCATGAATTCCCCGCGTCGTCCGTGATGGGAGATGATCTGGGCCGGAGCGTCCGGCGATGTCGGAATGATCGAAATCGAGCCGAGGCCACCCCGGCGGGTCCGGCGCCGTCCACCACGATGCGCGGGGGTCGCGTATCGGAATGTATGACATCGCCCGCTTCGTCGGTCTGACAATCAGCGAACGGAGATCGCTCGCTCGGGACAGGCCGCGACACCGGCGGCGATGTCCTCATCGAGAGGTTCGGTGACCTCACGGTCGATCGGCATCGCATAACCCAGGTCGTCGATATCGAACACGTCGGGGGCGACGGCATAGCAGCGAGCGTGGCCGGAGCACTTGGCGGTATCGATCGTGAGCTTCATTGGTCCTACCGTTTCGAGAGTTGCGGGCCCATACGATGAGCGTTGGAAGAGGGCATTTCCGCCGACCGTATACGCCTCAAGATATGAGACTCTACTGGAGTTTTCTCTCATAGATTGAGACCCTCCGGGGGCCAATAGTAGCGACCGACGCGCCACCTGTCGAGACCTAGCTCACATAGATAGATAAGTGACGATTCTAGACGCTGAGACCGCAAGTGAGAAGCGGGAACCACCAGGTACGTCGGAACTCAACGCGGCCGGATCGCACGAACGAGGTGCTCGATGGCGTGGTTTGCTGATCAACGCACACCGGCTGGGCTCCAACGTGATCGCACGCGTCCTCAACGAACGCGGCGAAGACCACGCCCACGAGCGCCACGCCGCCGAGCCGGCCTTCCCCAGCGCTACGCAGAATCCGGGCCCCTGACGACTTTCCCTCACCGACTAGGCCGTGTTTAACAAGTGGCCGTTGCCGAGCCAGATGTTGATGCCTGCGATCTGGGTGGTGGCCAGGTAGCGGACAGCGAGTTTGTCGTAGCGGGTCGCTACGGCACGGTGTTGTTTGAGCTGGTTGATGCCGCATTCGACGGCGTGACGCTGCTTGTAGATCTCGGTATCGAAGGCGTGGGGACGGCCACCGTCTGTTCCTCGCCGTCGGCGGTGGGCGAATTGGTCGGCAGGGATGGCGATGGTCGCTTTGATGCCTCGCCGCCGCAAGTAGGCGCGGTTGGCGCGGGAGCTGTAGGCCTTGTCGGCCAACACCCGGTCTGGTCGCGTACGGGTCCGACCGGTCGCGAAGCGGGGGACCTCGATCGCGTCGAGGACTGCCTTGAACTGCGGACTGTCACCCCACTGACCAGGAGTGATCAACAGCGCCAACGGTTTACGGCCCTGCTCGCACGCCAAGTGCAGTTTCGTGGTCCACCCGCCGCGGGAGCGACCCAGGCCGTGGTCGGCCGGCTCGACGGTAACCCCGCCGGGTGGTTCGACCTGCAGATCCCCCTTTTACGCGCACCAGCGGCGTGCTGGTGCGCGCGGGCGATCGTGGAATCCACGCTGACCTCCCAGACGATGTCTCCGGCGGCCTCGGCGCAGATCTGCAACGCCGACAGAATCGCCTCCCACACCCCGCCGCGCTGCCAGGACCGGAACAATCCGTACACCGACTGCCACGGCCCATACCGCTCGGGCACATCCCGCCACGGCGCCCCAACCCTTGTCCGCCAACGGATCCCGTCGATGAGCTGCCGTTTCATCCACTTCGGCGGGCGTCCGGTTCTCTTACCGACCGGCAGCAGCGGCTCGATCGCCGCCCACTGCTCATCGGTGAGATCCGCACGCCTCGATGCCGCTACGCTGGTCACGAGGTCTCCGGTATTCGGTTCGTCTTGGTAAACAAGCCATCTACCGGAGACCTCGCCCATCTCCCGGCAATGACACGCGAAACCCCAACGCCTACAAGCGACTACTCTTCAGCGACGCCGATATCAACCTCTTCTTAAATACGGCCTAGTCGCTGGAATCCTCCGGCCCGAATTCCAGCACGTCGCACTCGTCCACCCACCTCAGCAGCAGACTCAGGGCCGCGAGTCGCTCCAAGGCTTCCTGCTCGGTGTACTCGGTCGATTGATTGTGAGTCGCCTGGTTACGGATTGTCAGTTGAATTCCCGGCGCGTATCTAACCAGGCCGTCGATCATCGACTTCACCGATTGATGATTCGGATCTCCTGGCCAACGCAGCCGTCGCTCCCCCGCTCGTGGCTGGTTCGGGCTAAACGCGTTGTTCATTACTGATGTTCCTGGCTCCTTGTACTGATCCGTCAACGATCGCACGTACTGCTCGGCCATATCGCAGGCAACCAAGACAGCTTGTCTGTAGTGCCCGTCAATCCATAGCTTTCGAGCCGCGCCCCATACGACATGGTGCAACGACGAGGGCCCGATAGAAGGAGGCTCGGCGGCCGACACTTTTGCGATCATCGCGGTCAGGCGACCGATCACGTAGTCGGTGGTGTCCAATACTGTCGTGTCATCGACGATGGGCTTCGGCTCGGTCATCGATCGCCAGTTGACGATTGGATCGATCTGGCCGGCGGTTCCTTGTACCCACAGCATGCCGTCTGCGATGTGCGCCGCTTCGCTGGCTTCACCGGCCAGTCGGTTCAGTTCAGTCCTGAGATTGGCGATGACATCCACGTCGGCGCCAGCTTTCGGCACAACTGCGGGTGCGATACCCGGGGCAATCTCGCTTCGTTCGTGTAACTCCAGAAACTGCTTCAGGACGTCCTGGAACTGCGTTACTGCCGCGAGGACCGATTTGAGGTAGTTGACCTTGTACTCCTGCGCCATGAGCCATCACTCACTTTCGAGAACCTCGTCCATTCACGATTCACCAACAATCGCCTGGTAGTGGAGGGAATGCTGTATCGGCTACGGACGAGCCTGCCGTGGCGGGATCTGCCCGAGCACTTCGGGCCGTGGCAGACAGTGTGGAAGCGCTACCGCCGCTACGCCGCCGACGGCACCTGGGATCGGATGCTGACCGCACTGCTCGCCTTGGCCGACACCACCGGCGATATGGACTGGGTGGTCTCGATCGATTCGACGATCGTGCGGGCACACCAGCACGCCGCCGGCGGGGCCGCCGACTCGGTGTCGGGGCTATGAACCCGCCGACCACGCCATCGGGCGTTCCCGCGGCGGGCTGACGACCAAGGTTCATCTGGCCACCGATGGAGCAGGTCACGGCTTGGCCGTGCTGCTCACGCCCGGGCAGACCAACGACTCCCCGCTGCTGCCATCACTGCTGGACGCGGTCATGGTGCCCCGCCTCGCTGGTGGTCCGCCGCGACGTAATCCGGACGTGGTGATCGCCGACCGCGCCTACTCGGCGGCGTCGAATCGAACCTTGTTGCGGCCCAAACGTATCCAGACGGTCATTCCCGAACGTCGTGATCAGATCGCTAACCGCAAACGCAAGGGCAGTGTCGGCGGCCGGGCGCCGGGCTTCGACGCCGAGACCTACAAGCGGCGCAACGTCATCGAACGCGCCTTCAACAAGGTCAAACACTGGCGCGCGGTCGCCACCCGCTACGACAAGCTCGCGGTCACCTACCGTGCCGGATTCGTCCTGGCCCTCATCGTCGGATGGCTCAAATCATTGGGAGACACAACCTAGAGGCCACGGCGCGCAATCGATCCAAATTCGTGAATATGACAACGACCCATATGGGATGTACGAACATGCGTTGCACGCGCAAATGAACCAGGCGCACGATGACGGGGAAGCCACACCAGGCGAGGCAGGAAATCAGAAACGGGCAGAGAATCAACCTAGTTCCATCAAAAAACGAGGAGGATCCCGGATCGCCAACTGAAGGCGAAAGCTAAATTTGCATGAAAGAGGGTTGTGAAGATGGACGATGATCAATTGGATGAGGAAGACTGGTATTCAACGGCAAGGTCCGGAACCGCAGAAAAACCGGTGACGCGAGCGGACGTGTGCGAGTTGGCAACTCCTGCCGAGACCGCCAAATATCTGCGGACCACCGTGGGCAAGCTTGCCAACGACCGGTATCTGGGGGTCGGGCCGCGCTATATGAAGTATGGCCGCAGCGTCCTCTATCCATGGGACGCCTTACGGGCCTTTATAGACGAGAACACGGCCGACAGTCTGTAGTACCTCATCCGGAGGGTTCATCGGCAACCGCACAGTTACCGCACGGGGTCTTTCGTACGTGCTTATCACTTTCCTACGCTCTCGCCACGCGGCACAGCTAATTGGCAGTGCCCCGCAGTCCAAGGCGAATAACCGAGCAGGAAGGGGCTGAGTATGTCGCAGGCTGAGCTGGACCCGGGGATCCCAGGGAAGTTCAGTGAACCGAAGTGGAATGCCTCTCGTCAGACGTATCAGATCCATTGCCTCGTCGGCGAGCCGCTCGGTGAGCCAACAAAGGTCCACGCCTCCGGGAAGACGAAGCCGAAAGCCGTCGCGAATCTGAAGAAGCGAATCGCCGCATGGAAACCGAAGGCCGAGTCGCTTGGCGTGTACAGCTCGGACGTGACGGTCGAGGCGTTATGCCTAGCGTGGCTGAAGCTGTATGAGCATGACAACACGAAACGCCCGCAGAACGCCAAACACTATCGGCGAGAGATCAATCCCGCGACGAAAGGTTGTGGGAAACACGACAAAATCACGATTTCGGGGTCCGTGCTGGGGAAGATGAAGGCGTTGGAGGCCAGACCGTTCCACATCCGCATCCACCTGGAGCAAATGAACGGAACCGCGTACAAGAAGACCCGCCAGAAGTCGATCCTGCGCAATACGTTTCAAATGCTTGTGGACGACGGTCTCCGCGACGACAACCCGGTAAACAGTGTGCAGGGGAACAAGGGCAGTCGGACGAAGACCGTCAAGCGGGACCGCGTGCGAGCCGGCGTCAACCCGTACTTCCCTGACGAACCGCAGCCGTTCACGCCAAGCGAGATGAATTGGTATCAGGATGCGGAGCGCGACTACTTCCCACGCCCGTTCGCGTCGCGATGGTTCGAGCAACGCTACATGGACTTCACGGCTTTGGCCTACGAGCTTGCTGCGCGCCCCAGCGAGGCGCTCGCTGTCCGGTTTGATGACGTCGACTTCGAACGATGGGAGGTCGCTGTCACCGGAACAATCGTCGATACCGAACTCCGCGTGCATCAGGTGAGAGCCGTCGTCGAGCAGTACGAACTCCAGGACGACGAGATCGTATTCCCGCGCGGCTGGCCAGATTTCGACGACGAGGCAGTGGTGTGCGTTGCGTATCGGCAGCCGTTCACGAAGACCGCGAAATCGATGCGGACGATCAAGGTCGGCGACGACTGTATGGCGATACTGCGGCGACGGCAGATCGCAGCTCAGCCGGGGCAGCGCCTTGTGCTCCCCTCTCGAACGGGGAAGGTTGTGCGGTCGGAACAGATGTCGCTGACTTGGGCCAAGATCGTGAGCGGAACCGGCCTGGAGTGGTCGACGCCAAGAACCCTGCGCTCGACCCGGGCGACCCGCGTCGCCGAGAAGTACAAACTCCCAGCCGCTCGTCTCATCCTCGGACATGAGGAGAACTCACCCATCACGGCGCGGCACTACGTCCCCGACGAGCGCGTGGTCGTCGACTTGACCGATGCACGGTGAGCGCCAGGGATGCCGACTGATCTGTTCAAAACGTCCACAAAACGGCCACATGCCGACTCGCGTCAACGCCCGATGCAGGTCAGGATAGGTAGGCGAGCCGAAAGGGCTACACCGAGCCCATCCTGCACCGCCGTCGCCGTGAGGCGAAGGAGTACAACGCGAAGTTCTGCGTGTAACAGCGCGAAATCACTTGGCGGGTAAGGCATCGCGTCCCCGGTCCTTTCGGACCGGGGACGCGCTCGCTTACTGTCCATCGCGCGGTAGCTGTCGGATGTACTCGGTTCTGGAGGAAGCAGATGAGCGGGCCGCATATGGCCATTGCGGGATACCTTCGGGAACGTCGCGAGGCCGAGCGAATGACCCGCACCGAACTCGCCACCCGAGCGGGAATCTCCGAGGGTCTGATCCAGAAGCTCGAACAGGGCATCCGACCCCCCACACCCACCGCGCTCAACATCCTCTTCGAGGCGTTGGGCGTGCCTCCGGTCTTCCGCGACTACGCCGCGATAGTCCTACAACCCGAGCTGACCACCATTTCGGACGCCGGGCTCGTACCGAGCCGAGCCGAACTGGTCTTTCTCGAGAGCGTGCCGCACCCGGCCTGCTACGTCACCACCCCCGCGCAGGACATCGTCGCAACCAATACCGCCTACGCCCGCGCGTTTCCGGGCCAGGAGCCCGGCACCAATATCATCGCGTGGATGCTGCTGGACCCGCGCGCCCGCGTGGCGGTCGACGACTGGGAACGCGAAGCCCACGTGATGGTGCAGGCGTTCCGGCATATGGCTCCGGGTATCACCGCCCCCGAACGCATCGCCGAGATCATCCGGCTCGTCGAGCGGTCCCCCGACTGGCACCGACTGTGGTCCACCGATATTCCACCAGCCGATATGGTTCCGCGGCCGCTCCGCATCCGTCCGGTCGACGACGGCGCCTGGACGGCCATGCACGCGCACCTCTTGCGCTGCGCGCTGCCGCGGCGGGACTGGCGGATGTTCTGCCTGGTGCCGATCTCGACACCGTTGTGATCCTGTAATCGGTTTCACTGAAACAAAATCGGGGATCCTTCCGTTGTACAAGTACGGCCGAGGGGCGCGCCGCTGTCTACGGCACCCTGCGGCGGGGCGGAAATAAATCACCCGACAACGGTTGACCGTTGTGCCACCATGAGTTTCGAGATCATCGATCCGACCGCACGGTCGGCGACACGCAGGAAGGAGGAGACGGCTTTGAATCCGGAGTTCACCCGAGACCATGCCCCAGCGCGCGGGCTCGATCAGCTCGGTCGGAGTATCGGCCGTCTCGTCGAGCGGGCCTGACCCGCCATCCTCCTTCGCCTCCTCCTCTCTTCATTTCACGAAACATGGTGACCCCATGCACTTCCGTCATGCCGACCTGGAAATAACCGCCGACAACTGGATACACAGCGGAGTGCTGCTCCTCAACGCCTCCTACGAGGCGCTGACCGAGATCCGCGCCGAACGCGCCGTGGTGCTGCTCATCACCGGTGCCGCCGAGCCGGTAACCGAGCGTGAGCCGCACTTCGCGATCAGGTCGAAGCATGTGGAGATCGGCCTGCCCGAGACCATCCGGCTGCTGCGCTACGTGTACCTCGAGCACAGCCTGCTGGTCACCGACGGCAGCCGCGCGACCCTCCCGGCGGTACTGCGACGGGACAACTACCGATGCGGTTACTGCACCGACTGGGCCCGCACCGTGGACCACATTCGCCCGCGCAGCCGGGGTGGCCCCAATACCTGGGACAACCTCATCGCCGCCTGCGGACGATGCAATTCGCACAAGGCGGACCGGACTCCGGAAGAGGCCGGTATGCGCCTGCTGTGGGAGCCGAAGGCGCCCAGGGATATGGAGAAGAGACAACGGCGGATCTGGAAGGAACTGGCCGCCTCTTAGCCGAAAACGACCGAAGTAGATGTAGATACAGCGTGATCGGGACGAAAGGAGCGAGATCCGATGACGAATACAGCAGTGCAGGAGCTGACCCTCGCGGACCTGCTCCCCATCTCCGATTCGAAGGACTACTGGCAGCACGCCGCCTGCAAGGGTGATCCGAACCACGACGCCTGGTTCCCGTATCCCTCGCAGGACTTCGACTACGCGCGAACCATCTGCGCGGGCTGCCCGATCCGGCGCGAATGCGGTGACTTCGCTTCGCGCACCGGCCAGTCCGGTGTGTGGGGCGGCCACGAGTACGACCGCGGCAACCTGATTCGCGACTGAACACCCATAAGAGAACACCGGCAAGAGAGGCCGTCGCTGTGCCACCGGCACCGCGGCGGCCTCGATTCGTCTCCACCCCGCCGCCGAACCCCGCCTGACCTGCGGGGCGATTATGGCGTGAACATAGACTGAAGATCGTGGGAACTCATCGCGCCGGTGCTCGGCCACGAGGTATCAGCAAGGGACCGGTTATCGCCTTGGTGGCAGTGCTTCTGCTAGCGGTGGCCGTGGTCGGCTGGAGCTGGTTGCAGGAACGGGCGAAGGAACGCGATGCCGCCGCGGCCGCGAGCTGTGCCGAGGGCACCGCCACGCTGAACGTCACCGTCGATCCCGATATCGTCACACCGGTCCGGGCCGCCGCCGATCGGTACAACGCCACCAATCCGCGTATCCGCGACCATTGCGCACAGGTGGTGGTGAACCCGCAGCCGTCGGCGGCCATGGTGGCGGCCTTCACCTCGAACGAGCCCTGGAATACGGCGCTGGGACCGCAGCCCGCACTGTGGATTCCGAATTCCGCGCGCGCGGTGGAACTCATGCGGGTGCCGGGTCTCATCGAGGGCACGCCCGTGCCGGTCGCGGTGAGCGCCATCGCCCTCGGCGCACCCGATGAATTGCGTCGCGCGCTCGAGGCCGCGCAGGTGACCTGGTCGGATCTACCTCGGCTACAACAGGGTTCGCTCGCCGAGATCGGATTGGGCGGCTGGGGTGGGCTGCGCCTGGCCATGCCGTCCGGCGATGACACCCTCGCGCTCGCGCTCGCGGTCGGGTCGGGGGTCTCGGGTTCGGATCCGCTCACCGACGAGGCCGCAGGTTCCGGACAGGTGGTCTCGGCCATCTCGCGGCTGGCGGCCGGTGCGCCACCGGCATCGGATCCGGCCGCGGCACTCACCGAGGCGGCCACCGCCACCGATCTGCCGAACGCGCCCATTCACGCGGTGACCGCCACCGAACAGCAGATCAGGGCGGCCGAGGGCGGCCTGACCGTATTCCGGCCGGTCGGCAACGCACCGGTGGCCGACTATCCGGCGGCACTGCTCAATGGCTCGTGGGTGGATCAAACCCAGGGGCTCGGAGCCGGGCTGTTCGCGGACTTCCTGCGCGCCCCGGAGCAGGCGAAATTATTCACCGACAACGGTTTCGGCGCCGCACCGCCTACCGGACCGAAGGTTCCGGCCAAGCAGGTCCTCCAGCAGGTGCAGCAGGTGCTCGCGAATCCGGTCCTGGGCGTGCGGGCCACGGCACTCGTCGATGTGTCCTCGTCCATGGGCACCACCGACGGCACACTGACCCGGCTGGCGAATACCCTGGGCGCGCTGCAATCCACCATGAATGTCATGCCGCCCGATTTCGGTTTGGGCGTATGGACTTTCAGCAAGGATCTCGTCGGCACCGACCCGTACCAGGTGGTGTCGGCCACCGGGCCGCTGACCGACGCCCACCGCGCCGAGATCGCGCAGGCGCTCAGCGCCGTGACCGTGACGAGCTCGCAGACCGATCGCGCCTACCCCAGCCTGTCGGCCGCCTACCAGGCCGCCGTCGCGGGATATGTATCCGGACAAACCAATTCGGTCCTGCTCATTACCGACGGCCCGACCGACGACTCCCCCATTACCGGCGATCAACTCCTCGCCGAGATCGCCGACGCCACCGATCCGGCCCGCCCGGTGCGCGTGGACGTGATTGTGGTCGGCAGTCAGGGCCCCCAGACCCTGCAAACCCTCGCCGAGCAGACCGGTGGTACGTACACTCGCGTACCCACGACCAATGAGCTCGCCTTCGGCTCCGCAATGAACCAGGCGCTGACCACACCCTGACCGTGGCATCCGAGGACCGGGCCAGCTGTCCCGCGCCCCGGTCCGCTCCGGTCCGCTCCGGTCCGCTCCGGTCCGCTCCGGTCCGCTCCGGTCACGAAAGGTGCGGTACTTCGGCTGCGCACCGAGAACCCGACACCCACCAATCCAACGGCGCAGTCTGATCCAGCCGCCCAGGGCCCTCATACAACAGCCCAGCGCCCCACCGGTTTCCGAGAAACCAATGGGGCGCTGGGCGCTATGTCGCGACTGATGACTACTCCGCGTACGCGTCCAGCGGCGGGCAGGAGCAGACCAGGTTGCGGTCACCGAAGGCACCGTCGATGCGACGGACCGACGGCCATACCTTGGCGCGGGCATGCCGCACACCACGCGGGTAGACCGCCGTCTCACGGCTGTAGGGGTGATCCCACTCGCCGACCAGGCATTGCGCGGTGTGCGGCGCGCCGCGCAGCGGATTGTCCTCGATCGGCCAGATCCCGGCCGCGACCTGATCGATTTCACCCTTGATGGCGATCATGGCGTCGCAGAAGGCGTCGATCTCCTCCAGGTTCTCGCTCTCGGTCGGCTCCACCATCAGGGTGCCCGCGACCGGGAAGCTCATGGTGGGGGCGTGGAAACCGTAGTCCGCCAGGCGCTTGGCCACATCGTCGACGGTGACGCCGGTGCGCTTGGTGATCTCACGCAAGTCGAGGATGCACTCGTGAGCGACCATTCCGTTCTCGCCGGTGTAAAGCACGGGGAAGTGCTCGTTGAGGCGCCCGGCGATGTAGTTGGCCGAGGCGATGGCGGTGAGGGTGGCGCGGCGCAGGCCGTCGGCACCCATCATGCGAATGTAGGCCCAGGTGATGGGAAGGATTGAGGCGGAGCCGAATTCGGCGGCCGATACGGCGTGCGAATCCCGTTCGAGCGGGTCGCCGGGCAGGTACCGGGCCAGATGCTCGCGCACCGCGACCGGGCCGACACCGGGGCCACCGCCGCCGTGCGGGATGCAGAAGGTCTTGTGCAGGTTCAGGTGGCTGACATCGCCACCGAACTTACCCGGGCGGGCAAGGCCGACAAGGGCATTGAGGTTCGCACCGTCGACATAGACCTGGCCGCCCGCCTCGTGCACCAGGGCGCACAGTTCGGCGACCTCGTGCTCGTACACGCCGTGCGTGGACGGGTAGGTGATCATGATGCAGGCCAGGCGCTCGGCGTGGTCGGCGATCTTGGCACGCAGGACGTCGAGGTCGATATCGCCGTTCGCGCTGGTCTTCACGACCTCCACCCGCATACCGACCATGGCGGCGGAGGCGGCATTGGTGCCGTGCGCACTGGACGGGATCAGGCAGGTATCGCGGTGGGTATCACCGCGATCGAGGTGGTAGCGACGAATGGCGAGCAGGCCCGCGTATTCGCCCTGGCTACCGGCATTGGGCTGCAACGAGACCCGGTCGTAGCCGGTGACATCGCACAGCCAGCCCTCGAGGTCGGCGATGAGCTTGCGCAGGCCGGGGGCGTCCTCGACCGGCGCGTACGGGTGCACACGATTGAAGCCGGGCCAGGTAATGGATTCCATCTCGGCGGTGGCATTGAGCTTCATGGTGCAGGAGCCGAGCGGAATCATGCTGCGGTCCAGGGCAATATCCTTGTCCGACAGCGCGCGCAGGTAGCGCAGCATGGCGGTCTCGGTGTGGTACTTCGTGAATGCCGGAGCCGTCAGGAATTCCGAGGTGCGGTTCTCGATATGCGGGCGCTGCTTACCGTGGAACAGCGCGCCCTCGGGGCCGACCGGGATCTCCGCGCCGAAGCAGTCCAGCACCGCCACCACGTGCGCATCGGTGGTCGCCTCATCGCAGGCGATACCGACGTGGTCGGCGTCGACGAGGCGCAGATTGATCCCGACCCCCTTCGCCTTGGCCACAATGCCCTCCGCGCCACCGGGCACCCGCACCAGTACGGTGTCGAAGAAGCTCTGATGCACCACCGCGTCGCCGAGTCCGGCGGCCAGCCACTGTGCGTGTCCGTGCACGCGGCGCGCGATCTGCCGCAGGCCCTCGGCACCGTGGTACGAGGCGTACATGGCGGCGACAATGGCGAGCAGCACCTGCGCGGTGCAGATATTGGAGGTCGCCTTTTCCCGGCGAATGTGCTGCTCACGGGTTTGCAGCGCGAGCCGGTAGGCGGTATCGCCATCGGCGTCGACCGAGACGCCGACCAGTCGGCCCGGCAGCTGACGGGCGTGCGCGGAATGCACCGCGAGGTATCCGGCGTGCGGACCACCGAAGCCCAACGGCACCCCGAAGCGCTGGGTGGTGCCGAAACAGACATCCGCGCCCTGCTCGCCCGGGGCGTTGATGAGGGTCAGCGCCAGCAGGTCCGCGCCGACGGCGACCAGCGCACCGCGCTCGTGCGCGGCATCGATGACCGGCTTCCAGTCCACGATCCGGCCCGAGGCGCCCGGCAGCTGCGTCAGCACACCGAAGAATTCCCCCTCGGGCAGTTCCCCGTCGGCGAGGTCGGCCTCCACGATCTCGATACCGAGCGGCCGGGCGCGGGTGTAGAGCACGGTCCGCGTCTGCGGGAACAGGTCGGTATCGATCAGGAGGCGATCGGACTTGCTCTTGCGATTGGCCCGCTGCAGCAGCGTCATGGCCTCGGCCGCCGCGGTCGCCTCATCCAGCATGGAGGCATTAGCGACCTCCATCCCGGTCAGATCCGACACCATGGTCTGGAAGTTGAGCAGCGCCTCGAGGCGGCCCTGCGAGATCTCCGGCTGATACGGCGTGTACGCGGTGTACCAGGCCGGGTTCTCGAGCAGGCTGCGCACCAGGACCGGCGGGGTGAGGGTGTCGTAGTAACCGAGGCCGATCATGGTCGTGGCGACGGTATTGGAGGCGGCCAGCGCGGACAGTTCGGCGAGGGCCTCGTGCTCCGACAGCGCGGGCGGCAGGGCGTCGAGCCCATTGGTGGCGGCGTCGTCGAGAATGCTCGCGGGCACGGCCCGCGCGGCGAGCTCATCCAGCGATCCGATCCCCAGGGCGGACAGGATGCGGTCGGTTTCCCCGCGATCGGGTCCGATATGGCGGTCGGCGAAGGAACGGGTCAGCACGGCGGCTCCAAGGGTCGGGCGGGTCGTCGCGCCATCGCTGCGGGCGCGGACGACGAGTCGGGTGCCCTCCCCCTCTGTCGTTGGCGCCTGAGAGATTCGGGCCCGCTTGTGAGCGGTGCCCTTTCCCCATGGGCGGATGGCTCGCGGCCACCGCTTTCCAGAGGCGTCGAATCTCCGTACGGTCCCTTGTGCCTGAGAGATTGACGGGGAGGTGCTGCTCCTTCGGCGTCCGGTGTTGACCGGAACTCTCCCGCACGGCGGCGACGCACTGCCCAGTCTAAGGGGCGACAAGTTACAGGAATATTGCCTGGGTCATTTTCACACCCGTGTCACGCGGACCGTCCTCGCCATCCCGGCATGCTGCCCTCGTCATCCCGGCATATTTTCGGCCGGGATCCACTGCCTCGGAAGGGTGGATTCCGGCCAAAAGCACGCCGGAATGACGGGCGCGACGTGTGACCGAATGACGGCGTAACGACGGGGGCGATTAACCGGTCTTGCGGTTCATCCGCGTCTTGCGGCGGAACGACAATTCGTCCTCGGGGTGGTCGGTGAGACTGCCCGATTCGGCGCGCTCGGCCGGGAAACTGGCTATGGCGCCGGTCAATTCGCGCATGGCCCCACTGACGGCGATACCGAAGACGCCCTGTCCACCCTGGAGTAAATCGACGACCTCCTCGGGTGAGGTGCACTCGTACACCGTGGTCCCATCGGAGAACAGCGTGATTCCCGCTAGATCCTCCACGCCGCGATTGCGCAGGTGGTCCACCGCGATGCGGATGTTCTGCAGTGAGATGCCCGCATCGAGCAGCCGCTTCACAATTTTGAGGACCAGGATGTCCTTGAAGGAATACAGACGCTGGCTACCGGAGCCGGTAGCGGTACGGATGGATGGTGCGACCAGTCCGGTGCGGGCCCAGTAGTCGAGCTGCCGGTAGGTGATCCCGGCCGTCTCACATGCAGTGGGCACCCGGTAACCGACTAGCTCGTCCGGGACGGTGTCGTCGGGGAACAGCCCTGGCTGCACCACATCCTGCGGTTGATCTCCCACTGACTACTCCCTCACTACCGTGGCCTATCAGGGCTCGTCATCGACACTGGAGCTGTATGGCCTAACTGTCGAGGCTACTCCCCTGATTGTCCCGGCAGCATCGGCATCCGACCAAGCCTGCTGGGCCGCGTGTTTCTCACCCTAAACCTGAGGTCGAGACCCGAAAAGGAGCTCAGCTGTCGGTGGCCTTGAAGTCGTCGGGCGATACCGACTCGAGAAACTCCTTGAACTTCTCGACTTCGTCCTCTTTCTCGTCCGGCATGACCAGGCCGGCCTCTTCGAGAACCGCCTCTTCGGCATAGATCGGACATCCGACCCGCAACGCGATGGCGACGGAGTCCGACGGCCGTGCGGAGATGCGCGGTCCGTTCTCGAAGACCAGATCGGCGTAGAAGGTGCCCTCCTGCAGATCCACGATCCGCACCTCTTTCAAGGTGTGGCCCAAGTCCTTGATGAGGATTTTGATCAGATCGTGGGTCAGTGGCCGAATGGGCGTGACGCCCTCCTGCTCGAGCACGATCGCGGTCGCCTCGGCCTGCCCGATCCAAATGGGCAGATACCTGTCTCCGGACACCTCGCGAAGCAACAGCACGGGCTGGTTCTGTGGTTGTTCGACACGGATGCCGATCACACGCATTTCACTCATCGCCACTGCCTCCCAAATACTCAACCCGGCCGCCAGCCCTGCCATCCGAGTCAGCCGTATCACCGAGTCTAGGCGAAGATTTCAGCCACCGAGGGAAGCGCGCACGGCCGTCTTCACCAGGCACGTGTGCAGTGTCAGCGACAGCGCCGCCAACTCTCGGACGGTCTCTTCCGCACGAGCGCGAGCGTCCGCGTCCCGACTCTTGGCGATGGGTGCGGCGATCTGCGCCACCAACGCCGCCTCCCGATCGGCGGCCAGTTTGAAGGCACGCAGATGCCGTGCCTCCAAACCGAATTCCGCCAATGCCTGCGCGGTGCGCGCCAGTGTCACCGCGTCAGCATCGAAAAACCCTGCCGCGCCGGGGGTTATCAGATTGGCGCGAATGAGCTCCACCAGGAACTTCTCATCGATTCCGGCCTGGTCGATCAGGTCCGCCCGAGTGACCCGGATTTCGTGATCGAACCGGAGTTCCTCGGGCGATACCTCACCGGGCACGACTCCGAGCCGCCGGAGGCGACCCGTGCCCTCCACCGGCGCGGAACCATTCACCGCGTCGCCTCCCCCACCGGCCGCTCGGGCACGGGCTTCCCGCACACCGAGCGTCGCGGCGCCCTTGTCGATCGCTTCGAGCTGTTCCTTGATCACCTTCAACGGCAGGTACTGGTCCCGTTGCGCCGTCAAGACGAACCGGAGCCGTTCGACATCGTGCACCGCGAACCTGCGGTAACCCGACGGCGTCCGTTCCGGGCTGATCAGTCCCTCGGATTCGAGAAAACGGATCTTCGAGATGGTGATGTCCGGAAAGTCCGGACGCAGCAGATCCAACACGGAGCCGATCGACATACCTCCGCGCGTCCACTGCGCTGCGCCTGTCATTCCGCTCGGTCCTATAGCGTTCCCGCTGCCGAATCGCTCTGCGGCCGCGGACCGGTCAGGAACACGAGCCGGAACTTGCCGATCTGCACCTCGTCGCCGTTCTGCAGCTCAGAGGAATCGACCGGCTCCCGGTTGACATAGGTACCGTTCAAGCTGCCCACATCGACGACCTGGAAAGTGTCGTCGTCCTGACGGAATTCCGCGTGCCGACGGCTGACGGTGACGTCATCGAGAAAAATGTCACTGTCGGGGTGGCGCCCCGCGGAAGTGGTGGGCTGGTCCAGCAGGAACCGCGATCCGGCGTTCGGGCCGCGCTTCACAACCAGCAGCGCCGCGCCCGGAGGCAGGCCCTCGACCCCAACCGGCGCTTCGCCGGTCTGCTCGGTGCGCTGAGCGTCGACCTCGTTCAGGAAATCAGCGCGGAACACCGAGGTGGTCTCCGCCGCTGTCTCCGCGTAACCCGGGTCTTTGTTCTCGCTCACCCTTGCTCTCCTCCTCGAACCGAATAATCCATGCAAGCAGTTGATGCCTTCAGCGACACGGCCGCTCGACCGCTCCCCGCTTCTGGCAGGTCCGACAAGCTTCGGGGACCGGCTGCCGACACTTGTAGTTGGCATTGACCGTACCCTGCCAGGGCGTACCCGTGCAGGTGGAACTGTGAAGGCTGCTTCAGCCCTCGATAACTCCTTGATAACCTGCACTATCGAGCAGGTCACCGAGGGCGGCGTCGAGTGCTTCGTCATCGTCGAACTCGAGCTCGAACATCCAGCCGTCACCGTACGGGTCAGTATTGAGCGTCTCCGGCGCAGCCACCAGAACCTCGTTCACCGCAATGACTTTCGCGGCGAGAGGCGCGTAGATGTCGGACACACTCTTGGTGGACTCCACCTCGGCGATGCTGTCACCGGCGGCCACATCCTTGCCCGCTTCCGGCAACTGCACGAATACGACGTCACCGAGCTGTGACTGTGCGTAATCGGTGATGCCCACCCGCACCCGGGCGGGGCCGACCTTGCGCACCCATTCGTGCTCCTCGGTGTAGCGCAGATCCTCGGGTAGGTCGGTCACAGGCGGCGTCCTTTCAACGGATGTCCTCCGGTTAGTCGTTTTGTCGGCAACACCCTATCCGCTACGGGTTTCGGTGCGGCACGGCCGGTATCGAGCGGGCCACGGCAATGGCTTTGCCGACGTAGAGGATGCCGGTCCAGACGTAGACCGCCGTGCCCCAGATCAAGAATGCCCCACCGAACGCTTTGCTGAAACCCGCAGCCGCCCAGTCCATCTGACCGGCCAACCACCACGGCAGCGCGGACATGAGCGCGAATGTGGCGGCTTTGCCCAGGTAGATGACGTCGGGCGGGGGTAGCTCGCGACGTTTGTAGACCGTCAGCGTGAGGGTCAAGATCAGATCGCGGCCGACGATAATGGCGACCACCCACCACGGCAGAATGCCGCGGATCAGGAAGCCACCCACGGTCGCCAGCAGATAGAGCCGATCCACCAGGGGGTCCAGAATGGCGCCGAGTCGGGAGGCCTGATCCAACAGCCGGGCCAGCTTCCCGTCGAGGAAGTCGGTGAACCCGCTCACCACCAGGAGGGCGAACGCCCACCCGTCGGCCTCGCGGACCAACAACAACCACAGGAAGACCGGAACGCCGATCAGCCGCAGCACGCTCAGCGCGTTGGGCACGGTGAGAATGCGGTCGCCGAGAACCGGCTCGGCATTCCGTTCACTTGTCACAGGCCGTGCATACCCCAATCATTGCGGTATCGCCATCCGGGCACGCCGAAGGCCGAGCGTGCGGCGAGAGCGGTATGGTCTCGATCATTCCGACCGGATGAGAGAATGACTCGGCTTTTATTTCATCTGGGCAGTGTGAGAGGAAGACCAATGCCCGACTTCGACTATGACGTCGTCGTGATCGGTTCCGGATTCGGCGGCAGCGTGAGTGCGCTGCGGCTGACCGAGAAGGGGTATCGGGTGGCGGTGCTCGAATCGGGCCGCCGCTGGACTCCGGAGAACCTGCCGAAGACGAACTGGAATGTGCGCAAAGCGATTTGGGCACCGCGACTGGGAATGACCGGCACCCAGCGCATCAGCGTGCTAGGCAAGTGCGCGGTCTTCTCCGCCTCGGGGGTGGGCGGCGGATCGCTGATCTACGGCAATACCCTCTACGAGCCGCTGCCGGAGTTCTACACCGACCGGCAGTGGGCCCATATCACCGACTGGCGCTCCGAACTCGCGCCCTACTACGACCAGGCGCAGCGCATGCTGGGCGTGGGACCGAATCCGCGGATGACGCCCGCCGATGAGGTGATTCGTTCCGTCGCAGAAGATCTCGGTGTCGCCGATACCTTCCACCCCACGAATGTGGGCGTGTTCTTCAATGAGGAGAACCCGGGCGTGGAGGTGGACGACCCGTACTTCGGCGGGGTGGGGCCGCGCCGCAGCGGCTGCGTCCATTGCGCGCGCTGTATGACCGGCTGCCCGCACAATGCCAAGAACACCACCGTGAAGAACTACCTCTACCTCGCCGAACAGGCCGGGGCGCAGGTCTTCGAACTGACCGAGGCCACCTCCGTGCGCCCCATTGTCGGGGGTGGTTACGCCATCGAGACCCAGCGCGCCGATCGCTGGCTGCGCAAGGATCGCAAGGTATTCACCACCGACCAGGTGGTCTTCGCCGCGGCGGCGCTGGGCACCCAGAAGCTGCTGCACAAGATGCGCGACGAGGGGGTGCTGCCGAACCTGTCACCGCGACTGGGCGAGCTGACCCGCTCCAACTCCGAGGCCATTCTCAATGTGGTGAGCAAGGCCCGCGACGATTTCGCCGAGGGTATCGCCATCACGTCGTCGATCCACCCCGAACCCAATACCCACGTCGAGGTATGCCACTACGGCAAGGGGCAGAACGGCCTGTTCCCGCTGTCGGTGCCGATCGTGGACGGTGGCGCGTTCCGGTTCCTGCGGTTCCTGCTCGCCATGCTGTTGCACCCGATCGTGTTCGCGCGCAGCCTCAATGCGCGACGAGCCTCGGAGAAGTCGGTGATTCTGCTGGTCATGCAGTCCCTCGACAATTCGCTGACCTCATTCCGACGCTGGGGACAGCTGAAGACCAAACAGGGCATGGGCGAACCGAATCCGACCTGGATTCCGCTAGCCCACGACGTGGGCCGGCGGTTCGGCGAGAAGGTCGACGGCGATGTGCAGTCGCTGATCATGGATGTCTTCAATATCCCCGCGACCGCGCACTACATCGGTGGCTGTGTGATCGGTCAGGATCCGCAGACCGGGGTGGTGGATCCGTATCAGCGGGTGTTCGGACATCCGGGTCTGCATATCGCGGACGGGTCGGCGGTGACGGCCAACCTGGGTGTGAATCCGTCGCTGACCATTACCGCGCAGGCCGAGCGGGCGATGGCGTTCTGGCCCAATCGCAATGAGTCCGATCCGCGACCGGAGCTGGGGCAACCGTATCGGCGGATCGCGCCGGTACGTCCGCAGCGGGCGACGGTGCCGGACTCCGCGCCGGGCGCACTGCGGCTGCCGATCTTCCCGGGCTGACACCTCTACCCCTTCCCGCTATTCCGGCACGTACCGCCCCCGTCATTCCGGCACGCTTTTGGCCGGAATCCACCTCTGATCGAGTAATGGATCCCGGCCAAAAGCACGCCGGCATGACGAGAGACGAGAAACCAGCAGCACGCCGCGATGACTAGAAAGGAGCGGCACGGCGGGATGGCCGAGCACTCGTCCCCGGGACGACGGGAGATCGCACATCAGTGGTCGCGACGGTAGGTTGATTTCTCGTGTGCTCCAACGTGATCGACTTCCGCGCCGCCGTTTCCGCGGACGAGATGCGGAACCGGGGGCGGGAACTGCGTGAATGTGTACCCGTGCGAGTGCGGGACCGCGCGGCCGCCGCCGACCGGCCCGCGGTACTGGACTTCATCGAGGCCAGCAATCGGGGCCGCCTGGACCACCTCATCCCACTGCGCATCGGGCGGATGGCGGCCTCGCCGTTCTCGTTCTTCCGGGGCGCGGCCGGACTGATGGCGGCGGATCTGGCGGCCGGGCCGGTGAGCGGGCTCGACGCGCAGCTGTGCGGCGACGCTCACGCGGCGAACTTCGGTTTCTACGGGACTTCGCGCGGCAAGATCGTGATGGATATCAATGACTTCGACGAGACCGTTCGAGGGCCGTGGGAGTGGGATCTGGAGCGGCTCGCCGCCAGTCTGGTGCTGGCCGGGCGGGAGGGCGACGCCGACGCGGACAATTGCCTCGACGCGGCCCGCGACGCGGTGCAGTCGTATCGGGCCACCATCGCCGAATTGGCGGAGCAGCCGTTCCTGTCCTCCTGGACCGCCCTGGCCGATGAATCGGCGCTCGGGCAGGCCAGCGCCGACGCCCTCCTCGACGATTTCCGCGAGGCCGCCAAAAAGGCGCGTAAGAACACCAGCGCCAAGGTCGCCAGGAAGTGGACCGAACACCTCGAGGGGCACGAAACCGGAATCGTCAAACGGAAATTCGTGCCCGATCCGCCGATCCTCACCACCGTGGACGCCGCGGTCACCGATGCGGTGATCGACGGTCTCACCGCATACGTCGGCACCCTGCGCGAGTCACGACGATTGCTGATTTCGCGATATTCGCTGTCGGACATCGCCTTCCGTGTGGTCGGCACCGGCAGTGTCGGCCTGCACAGCTATCTGGCGCTACTGCACGGCAATGGCGACGAGGCGCTGGTACTGCAGCTCAAACAGGCCACTCCGTCGACCTTGACGCCATACCTGCCGCCGGTCCCGACCCGGCATGAGGGTGAGCGAATCGTGCAGGGGGCCAGGGCAGTTCAGGCCGAGACCGATATTCTGCTGGGATGGACCACACTGCGGGTGAACGGGCGGGAGTTGCCGTTCATCGTGCGCCAGTTCCGAAATCTCAAGGGCGGTATCGATCCTTCGGCGCTCGATGCCGATCACCTCGACGATTACGGTCGGCTGGCGGGCGCGCTGTTGGCGCGGGCGCATGCGCGTTCGGTCGATCCGCGACTGCTGGCCGGGTATCTGGAGGACGGCGAGGCCCTCGATGAGGCGGTGGCGCGGTTCGCGGTGCGCTACGCCGACCGCACCGAGGCCGATCACGCCGAACTGGTGGCCGCCGTGAAGGACGGGCGGCTCACCGCCGCGACCGACTGATCCGACCGACACACACGGCCGCGGTAAATCTGACCCGGAGGCTCCCACCCTCCGTACCATTTCGACTATCAATCGACGAGAAGGGTGCGAAGCCGATGCTCGTTCGAGTGCAGAACCCCGCCGGCACCCATGCCGAGAAGGTGCTGATCGACTGGCTGCGCACCTGGAAGGGCAGCGGCGATCCGCACGGCGTCGCCACCGTGAATTGCAGCCTCTTCCACGGTGATCGGCTCTACCCCTTCGATGTGGTGGTGTGGACGCCGACCAGCTGTGTGGTGGTCGAGACCGAGGCACTGGTCGAAAAGCTCGAGGGCACCCTCGAAGTGCCCTTGAGCGGGCCGTGGCGGGTCGCCGAGAAGATCATCACCTTCGAGGGCGGGGACCGCCGCACACCCCTGGACAAATCCCGCGATCACACCTTCGCACTGCAGAACTGGCTGGCCGAGCGCGGTCTCGGCCAGCGGGTGGTACACGGGGCGGTACTGGTGGTGCCGCCGCCGGGTTCCAAGGTGAAGGTGACACAGCTGTGGAGCGACCCGAGCTTCGAGGTGCTGCTCGGTGATGATCCGAATCGGCTGCGCGAGTATTTCGAGGCGCTGTCCTCGCGAGGCCGCCCACAGTGGTCGGCCAATGATGTGGCGTGGGCATTCCGCGGGCTCGGGATTCTGCCGTTTCTGCCCGCACCGCAGGACCTGCTGAACGAGGGTTTCCTCGGTCCGGTCGACATCACGCTCTGGCACGGCGGGCCACAGCAGGCTCAGGCCGAGGCTTTCGCCGAGGAGCAGGCACGGCTGGAGCGCGAAGCCCAACAGCGGCGCCGCGTCCGGATTCCGGTGCCCTGGTACAGCCCGACGAAGCTGTATCCGCGCGAAAGGGGCGATATCGATATCGGGCGCGGGTTCATGCGCGCGCTCTTGACCATCGGCATGATCGTGGCGGTGCTGTGGGTGCTGTGGTTCATCATTGCCGCGCTGCTGACCTACGGGTGAGCGCTCCGAGCCTGGACGCGGCGGACCGGTAGATAGAGAACGGTCACCATGGCGACGGCCGCCGCGGCGCCACCGAGTACATCGGTGGCGTGGTGGTAGCCGAGACCGATCATGCCGACCGTCACCGCTGGCGCGATGACCACGGCGGTGACGGCGGCGATGCCGGTTCGCGCCCGGCGCGACTCACTCGCCAGGGCAATGGCGGTAATGACCGCGACCAGGTGCACGGTATGCCCGCTCGGGTAGGCGAGATAGTGCTGCAGCGGTCGATCCCAGAGCGGTTTCAGCAGCAGAGAGTTCACGATAATGGCGAATTCCGGTGCGAGCAGGATGAATCCGGCCCGCCACCACAGTCGCCGATACGCGAACCACGCCGCACCCGCCAGGAGCAGCGGGATGACGATGTAGGTGTTGCTCGGTGCCACCAGGACGCGATAGAGACCGGTATCGCCGTCGAGACGGTCCTCGAACCAGGTATCGAGGCCGGTCGGTCCGCCATCGGCGGGGAATGACAACGGCAGCGCGACGGTGAGCAGGGCCGCGCACAGGGCGAGCAGGGGCAGGGCCGCGCGCATAAGTAAGGAAGCGGTGACCGTCGCAGGCACAGCGGCCGTCTCAGCCGCGGTCGCCACCTCGGCTACGGTGACCGTCTCAGCTACGGTGGCCGTCTCGGCTACGGTCGCCACCTCGGCTACGGTCGCCACCTCAGCTACGGTCGCCACCTCAGCCGCGGTCGCCACCTCAGCCGCGGTGACCTTCGCGGGCACACCGGTATTCGCGGCCGCAGTAGCCGCCTCAGCCGCAGTAGCCGCCTCGGGCACAGTGGTCGTCGCCTCAGCCGCAGTGGCTGCCTCGGGCACGGTGGTCATCTGGGGCGTGCTGACGGCGTCGCTCGTGGAGAGCGCTCCGGAGTCGGGCGACGGTTCGAGTCGTTCGGACACGGGTGAACGATAGCGATGGGCGAGCAGCTGCCGAACGTGAGGCTAGCCCGCGCCCTATCGAGGTGGGCGGCGCGGTGTCGGCACAGCAACCCGTCATCCCGGCATGCTTTTGGCCGGGATCCACTACTACGGGGGTGGATTCCGGCCAGAGCGCGCCGGAATGACGAAGGCGAAGGTGGGGATCGCTCTCGAAGCGCGGCCGTGTTCAGCAGCGGCCGCGCCCAGGTGCGCGGAGACCTCCGGATCGCGGTGCCCATACCGGGGTATGAAGGTGGATTCGATCAACCGGGTAGTCGAAACGCCGCTTGCGCGCGGCATTGCGACCCAGATCCACCTGTATGACCGCACCATCGGACTGCTCGGCGTCCCAGGCCGACCCCCGCGCTGCCCTGATGGTGCTCGGGCTCACCCCGAACCACTATCACTCCCGGCCGGGTGACCCCGCACTGTAACCACTGCCCGGCCGGATAGCCCCGCACCACGACTACTCCACGGCGGGTAGCCCCGCACCGCAACAATTGCCCGGCCAGGTGAGCCGTTCACCGGCCCCGTCATCGGTGACCGTGCGGCTGACCGAGCCGGTGGCGAGTTGGGTGCTCCCGCCCCACGCTCACCAACCGGCCCGGTCCTTGGAGCCCCGCTGAATCAGGCCGGATTCAGCATGGCGGCGTGCAGCATGTTCTCCGGCACGCCCATACCGGCTATGAGCGTCGTGGCCTGCGGGCGCAGGCGGTCGACGAGTTCGTTCACGCCGCGGCGCACCGCTTTCGCCCGCTCCGCCGACATGAAGCGGTGCATGATGTACCAGGCCTGATTCTCCTCGATGGTGGTGTAGACGTACAGGTCGCACACCCGGTCGGCCAATTCGCGGGCCTCGGGATCCTCGATCGCGGCGATACCTTCGATGAAGGCCTCCAGCACGAGGCGGTCGATATGGGCGGTACCCGCCATCAGAATGTGGTCCTGGGCGTTGTTGAACGCCTCGAACGGACCGGTTTCCTTGGCGCGGGCCTGGAGTCGATGTCCGGCGGTGCGGACCAGGTAGTCCTCCCGGTCGGCGAACAGGGCCAACTGGACATCGCGACGGGACAGGTCGGCGTCGTCGACGGTCTCGTCGGAGCGATCTCGCAGGCGTTGGATCAGCTGACGCACCCCGGAGTGTTCGCGGACCCGGTCGCGAGCCATGGTGGCGGCGAAGCGAACCCAGCCGAGCGCGTCGAGGTCACGGACCTCATCGGAGTAGGCGGTGAGCAGTTCCTTCGCCACCAGCTGGGTCAGCACGACATTGTCACCTTCGAAGGTGGTGAAGACGTCGGTGTCGGCTTTCAGCGTGACGAGGCGGTTTTCGGTGAGGTAGCCCGCGCCGCCGCAGGCCTCACGGCATTCCTGAATGGCGCGGGTGGCGTGGCGGGTCTGCGCGACCTTGAATCCGGCGGCGCGCTTTTCGAGCGCACGCTGCGCACTCGGGTCCTGATCTTGGCCGGTCTGCACCAGGTGCATACGGCGGACGAGATCGTTCTGCGCGAAGGCCAGGGCGTAGGACCGCGCCACCAGCGGCAGCAGTCGGCGCTGATGGCTGCGGTAGTCGAGCAGCACGGTCTCTTCGCCGGTATCGGGATCGGCGAACTGACGGCGCTGTTCGGCGTAGCGGACCGCGATGCTCAGGGCGACCCGGGCACCCGCCGCCGCGGCTCCCCCGACGCTCACGCGACCGCGCACCAGGGTGCCCAGGGTGGTGAAGAATCGGCGGCTCGGATTCTCGATCTCGGAGCTGTAGGTGCCGTCGGGGTCCACATCGGCATAGCGGTTCAGCAGATTCTCGCGCGGAATGCGTACCTGGTCGAATACAATTCGCCCATTGTCGACGCCGGGGAGGCCACCCTTGAGCCCGTCATCGGAGGTGGTGACGCCCGGCAGGTCATTGCCCTGCTCGTCGCGAATGGGCACCAGGAAACAATGCACGCCGCGACCTTCACCGCCGGTGATCAGCTGCGCGAAAACCGCTGCCATGCGGGCATGTTCGGCCGCGCCGCCGATGTAGTCCTTCCGCGCCGACGGGGTCGGGCTGTGCACCACGAATTCCTGGGTCGCCGGATCGTAGGTGGCGGTGGTTTCGAGATTGGCCACATCGCTGCCGTGACCGGTTTCGGTCATGGCGAAGCAGCCGAGCAGGTCGAGGGTTATCAGCTGTTCGATATACGGGGTGTGGCGTTCGGTGCCGAGGTTTTCCACCGCGCCGCCGAAAAGTCCCCACTGCACACCGCATTTCACCCACAGCGAGAGATCGGTGTAGGCCAGCATCTCCAGTGCCGTGACGGCCGCACCGGGGTCGTTCCCACCGCCGTGGCCGAGCTTGAAGCCCTTTTCGGCCCAGCCGAAGGTCGAGACGAGGTGCATCTGATCCAGGACGCGGGCTCGTGCCGCCTTGTAATCGAGGTAGGGGTCGCCGTAGAGGCGTTCGTCGTCGAGATGTTCGCGCGCCTTTTCCCGGACCTCCCGCCAGGGGCCGTCCAGGGCCGCACGTAGTTCGTCCGCAATACGGTCCGCATCGGTCGCCATGATCGCCACCCTACCGGCGGGGTTACGCTCGAATGGATGACTTACCGCACCCGTGTACCTTTTTCCGATGTGAGCAACGATTCGGCAACCGGAGCTGCGGGTCAGCCTACGGGTATGCGCGGTTGGCGGCGCTGGCTGCCCGATGTCGCGGGACTGTTGACCGCCGATCGGCTCGCCACCGTCGACGCGGTCACCGAGGCCCCCTCTCCGCTGCAGCCGATCGACCTGACCGACGATGCCAGCGTCACCGAGGTACTCGACCTGGCCGAACGCGTGGGCGAGGTGGTTCTCGCCGCCGGTACGTCGGTGATCGATACCACCATCCAGATCCAGTTCATCGCCTCCACCTATGGCCTGGACAAGACCGATATCGACGTCACCTACAACGCCATCCGTATCTCCGCCGATCGTGGGCCGAAGCTGCCGCCCGCCAGCACCATGCGCGTGGTGCACTACCGGTCGCTGGACTTCACCCGACTAGCCGCCGTCGACCGGCTAACTCGCCGCATCCGCCGGGAGATGGTGCCGCCCGAGGAAGCGCTGGCCGCGCTCGACGAAATCACTTCGGCCCCGCACCCCTATAAACGGTGGGTGGCCACGGCCGGTTGGGCACTCATGGCGGCGAGTATCGCGCTGCTCCTCGGCGGCGGCTGGCTGGTGGCGCTGCTGAGTTTCGCGACCACGGCCGCGATCGACCGCACCAACCGCATCCTCAACGGCCGCGGCCTGCCCTTCTTCTTCCAACATATGACGGGCGGTTTCATCGCGGCCATCCCCGCCGTGCTGATGTCCACCTTCGCGGGGCATCTGAGTATCGACCCGTCGCTCATCATCGCGGCCGGAATCGCCGTGCTGCTCGCCGGATTACAGCTCGTCGGCGCGGTCGAGGACGCCATTACCGGCGCACCCATCACCGCATCCGCCCGCATCCTCGAAGTCCTCATGATGACCTGCGGCATTATCGCGGGAATCGTGCTGGCACTGCGTATGTCCGTACTCCTCGGCGCGACCGTCCCCGCCATCGATATGGCCCTCAACCGTGACCTCACCGACTGGCCGCTGAAAGTTCTGGCCGGTGCCGTGGCATCGCTGGCCTTCGCCCTCGCCTGCTACGCCGAACGCCGCGCCCTGACCGCCGCCGCGGTCAGCGGGGGCGCCGCCACCATCTTCTTTCTGCTGGTCCAGGAAACAGGTTTCGGCCCGGTCGTCTCCTCCGGTGCGGCCGCCATCGTCGTAGGTCTCGCGGGTGGTCTGATGGCCCGCCGCTCCCTGACCCCGCCCCTGGTCATCGCGGTAGCCGGTATCACTCCCCTGCTCCCGGGCCTCAAGGTCTACCGAGGTCTCAACGCCATCCTCAACGACCAACAGCTCCTGGGCCTCAACCAACTCTTCAGCGCCTTCGCCGTAGGCGGCGCCCTGGCCGCCGGCGTAACGCTCGGCGAATGGTTCGCCCGCTCCCTGCGCCAACCCCGAATCCTGCAGCGCTTCGGCACAATTCGCCGCCCCCGCATCCGCAAGGTCACCCGTAAACAGCCTCCGGCGGGCCAGTCACCACGGCGATGAGGGGTAGGTCGAGCTGGATGGGTCGCTCGACCGGCCGCCCGCGCTGAGCCGAAACGTCAACGGGTGGGCGAGAATCCGGGAAGGCACCGGGCCGATGGCTCGGCGACGCCCGGATCGGATCAGGCGATGGTGTAATCGACCCCCGCGGGGACCAGGTGTTTGGCCTCGACGAGGCGGGCTTTGGCCTGACGCTTGACGGGGCAGGCGGCGATCGGGCAGTCGATATGTGCTTGCATGATCGCGTGGGCGTAGCCGACGGTCATGACGGAGAGCGGAAGATGGTTGGTCGGCGGGAGGCCGTACATCGGTTGGGTTCCTTCCCTTGGGGATTGGTGTGGGATCCCGGGCACACCATCAGTAGACATCCGGGGGTTGCCTGTTGGAAGATTTCAGTGAGCTACTGACGGGAGACTTGCCCGGTCTTCCAATCTCGGTGCGAAAACAATTCCAAAATCCAGCACCGTCATGAGGTGAGCTAATGACCGAAGGTGGTTCCGGCTCAACTGTTCCGCGCAGAATGCTGGGTCGACAGCTACGTCAGCTCCGAGAGGCCGCGGGGGTATCGGTGGCCGAAGGCTGTCGCGCCATTGAGGTTTCGGCGCAGACCATGTGGCGGCTCGAGGGTGGGCAGTCGGTCAAGTTGAAGGATATCTATATTCGAGCGCTGTGCGCCCTCTACGGTGCTTCGGACGATGACACGGCGGCGTTACTCGGATTGGTAGCCGAGACCAAGCGGTCTGGCTGGTGGCACTCGTACGGAGCCATGGTGCCAGCGCATTTCGACCTGTACATGGGTCTCGAGGAAGCCGCGAAACGGATAACCAGCTTCCAGTGCAACCTCTTACCGGGCCTGGTCCAGACCGCCGATTATCGCCGCGCGATGGTGTGGACGGTGCATCCGCAGATGACCACGGCCGAGGTGGAACGGCGGGTCGAGTTGATGGTCAAACGCCAGCACCGGCTCGCCGACAGCGAATTCGCGTTGAATGTCCTGCTGTCGGAGGCGGCCCTGCACCATCACGTCGGCGGTCCGGCGGTTATGGCCGAGCAACTCGCGCACCTCATGGGAATCAGCAGGCGTCAGAACGCATCGGTTCGGGTAATCCCTCGAAGTGTGGGCAGTTGGGCCGGGCTACAGGTCGGCCACTTCGTCCTCCTCGAGTTCCCACTACACCGGGAGACCAAATGGACCGAACCTCCGGTCGTCTACGTGGAGGGATACACCGGAGCCCTATATCTCGATCGCGACAACGAGATTCAGCAGTACAGGGCAGCTATTGCAGAGATAACCCGGGTCGCGTTGGATGAGAGCGATACCAGAGATCTGGTGACCGAGATAGCAAGGGAGATGCGGCGTGAGCAACGACCTGTTCGGAGCTAGCTGGTTCAAAAGTAGGCGGTCAGCGAATCAAGATGCGTGCGTGGAAGCCGCGCACCTGACGGGAAGCACTGTCGGCGTGCGGGATTCGAAAGATCCGACCGGTCCGGCCCTGATTTTCGGGCCCGGCGAATGGGACGACTTCGTCGCGGGTGTGCGCTCGGGGAAGTTCGACCTGCGGTAGCCGCGGCGACCGACTCAGGACTCGGCAAGTCCGATACTGCGACCGATATCGATCAGTGTGGTGTCGAACAGCACATCCGGATGTGCCACCGCGATCGGGTAGTTGCCGAATGCCTCCAGTGTCACGTGTCCGTACAGCCGCGCCCAGAATTGAATCATCACGTAACTCACACCGAGGTTCAGCTTCTCGGCCGGGAACTTCTGGCCGGATTCGGCGAGTACCGCAAGCAGATCCGTCTGGAAGCGGATGAGGTCGTCGCGCAGCTCGGGCGGAATCGCCTCGACCGGCGGGGTGACCACGTCGTAGTCGGCGAGCAGGCGGCCAGCGGCCTCCAGGAACAACCGCCCGACCGGTTCGCCGAATTGCCGCATGGCACTGGAGCCGCTGGCCGCTGCGGGCGAGGCGAAGACCAGCGTGAATTCCTGCGGGTGATGCAGCGCCCACCGCCGAAAACCGCGGCATACCTCGAAGAACCGGATCATGGCGTCATCGGGCTGGCCCTCCAGGGCCTTCGATATATCCAGCGCCAGATCGGCGCACACATCCAGGCGAACAGCGGCGACCAGATCGTCGCGGCTTTCGTAATACCGGTACAGCGCGGGAGCCGTAATCCCCAACTCCCGCGCGATGGCCCGCAGCGTTACCGCGTCGGGCCCCATCTCGACCAGCAGTGATCGCGCGACGCGCCGGATATCGGCATCGCTCACCGCTGGCACCCGGCCGCGTCGGCGCGTATCACTCATAGTCGTCTCCGTGTCGAATGTGCTGGGTCCCGCGTAGTGACGCGAGCTAGCTTCACGCTGCAGACATGCCGAATGAGCGGGGCCCTACGTGGTTACGCAGACTGCCGCCTCCGGGCCTGACCACTCATTCGTACGCGACCTGCCAGCTCTTGATGCCGTTGAGCCACCCCGAGCGCAGGCGCGTCGGCTCGGAGATCTGGCGCAGGTTCGGCATCACGTCCGCGATCGCATTGAACATGAGGTCGATTTCCAGGCGCGCCAGGTTGGCCCCTACACAGTAGTGCGTTCCGGTGCCACCGAAGCCCACATGTGGGTTGTTCTTGCGGAGCACGTCGAACTGGAACGGGTTCTCGAAGTGATCTTCGTCGAAGTTGGCGGCGGAGTAGAACATTCCGACGCGCTGGCCCTTCTTGATCTCCACACCACTGAGCACGGTGTCCTCCAGGGCGGTGCGCTGGAACGAGATAACCGGCGTGGCCCAGCGGACGATCTCGTCGGGAGCGGTGCGCGGACGCTGCTCCTTGTAGATCTCCCACTGATCCGGGTGGTCTACGAACGCCTTCATACCGTGGGTGATGGCATTGCGGGTGGTCTCATTGCCCGCGACGGCGAGCAGAATGACGAACCAGGCGAATTCGTCCGACGCCAGACCCTCACCATTGATATCGGCATTGAGCAAGGTCGTGGCGATATCGTCCATGGGGCACTTGCGCTTCTCCTCGGCGAGGTTCCACGCGTAGCCCATGACCTCGGCGGTGGCCATCTTGTGGTCACCTTCGAAATCCGGATCGTCGTAGGAGATCATCTGGTTGGTCCAGTTGAAGATCTTGCCGCGGTCCTCCTGCGGTACGCCGATGAGCTCGGCGATCGCCTGGAGCGGCAACTCACAGGCAATCTGCTCGACGAAGTCGCCGCCGCCACTCTTCTTGGCCTCGTGCACGATTCGCTCGGCGCGCTCGCGCAGCGCATTGCGCAGCGACTCCACGGCGCGGGGCGTGAAACCCTTGGAGATGGTGCGGCGCAGCTTGGTGTGCCGCGGGGGGTCCTGGTTCAGCAGCAGGTGGCGCTGGATCTCGATCTCATCGCGGGTGATATCGGCGTTGAAGCGGATAACCGCGGTGTTCTCCTCCGAGGAGTAGATCTCGGAGTGCTTCGAGATCTCCTTGACGTCATCGAGTTTGGTGACCACCCAGTAACCACCGGTGTCGAATCCGCTGACGCCATCGGCTTGCGGATTCCAGAAGATGGGGGCGGTGCGGCGGAGCTCAGCGAACTCCTCCACGGGCAGACGCTTGGCGAACAGCTCCGGATCGGTGAAATCGAACCCGGTGGGAATGGACGGCGCGGACACGGTACCTCCTTTGGAACACGTTCCTAGGAGTGAACCACACCACACCCGGTTTTGTGAACACCTATTAGTAAATCCCGTTCACTTGATGTGTCCCCGGCCGCCGAGCTACGCACGGCACCGACATACCGGACCAGCGAAACCCATTGGCGTCCAAACCATTCGGTCTGAAGATCGAAACGGTAATGCCCACCGCCCGGATACCGAAACCAGTAGTATTCAGCTCGGACGTCCGGTCGGAGGGACAGCTACCGAGGCTAGTGCGTGTGCGTCATGATGGAGCTCCTTCAATGGCCTTACAGACCAATCAGGATCCGCCTCTCGATCTGCCCCCTCGCCGTACCCTGTACCAGAAGTCCGAAAAGGGCCGCTGGCAGGCGGAATACGTACGGCGACTACGCATTACCGACGCCCTCGTCGTCTGCGGCGCCATCGCGCTGGCACAGCTCATCCGGTTCGGCGGCCCGAACAATGACGCGCCCCTGGACTGGGCGGGTGACGCGCGCATCGGTTACTCGGTCATCTCGGTACTGTTGGCGCTGACCTGGGTGGGATTCCTCGCCGTGGGCAATACCTGGTCGCCGACCGCGATCGGCACCGGTCCCGAGGAGTACCGCCGGCTGATCGCGGCGACCATGCGGCTGTTCGGGCTGATCGCGATCGTCTCACTGCTGCTGCGAATCGAATTCGCCCGCGGCTACCTGGCCGTCGCCTTCCCGGTCGGGGTGGCGGGGCTCATTCTGAACAGGCTGTACTGGCGCAAGTTCGCGGCCCGGCGGCGGGCGTCCGGGCGGTATCTCACCTCGGTCCTGGTCGTCGGCCGTCGCGATTCGGCGCGCGAGATCATGCGCTGTTTCGACCGCGATCCCGGCGTCGGGTACTGCGTCGTCGGCGTCTACACCCCCGGTGGCGGCGATCCGATCGAGGCCGAGACCGATGAGTCCGACCTGCCGATCGTCGGCGAATGGACGTCGGTCCTCGACGCGGTCACCGCGACCGGCGCCGATACCGTCGCGATCGCGGCGACCGAACAACTCGGCACCGCGGGTATCAACGATCTGCTCTGGAAGCTGGCGCCGCTCGGCGTCGAACTGGTGGTCACCCCCGGTGTCATGGATATCGCCGATCAGCGGCTGTCCATCCGACCGGTCGCCAATCTCCCGCTCCTGCACATCGAGAAGCCGCAATACGACCGGGCGCGGTCATTCGGACACGCGGTATTCGACTTCGCCTTCGCCGCGGCCGCACTGCTCGCCGTCTCCCCGGTCATGGTCGCCGCGGCCGTGGCCGTCAAGGCGACCAGTCGTGGTCCGGTCTTCTACCGATCCGAACGAATCGGTCTGCACGGCACACCATTTCGCATGATCAAGTTCCGGAGCATGTACGCGGACGCCGATAGGGATCTCGCCGAACTACTGCCGGCGAACGACGGAGCCGGGCCGCTGTTCAAACTGCGCGCGGATCCGCGCGTGACCCCGGTCGGCCGCATCCTGCGCAAATACAGCCTCGACGAGCTGCCACAGTTCATCAATGTGCTCCGCGGCGATATGAGCGTGGTCGGACCGCGCCCGCCACTGCGCTGCGAGGTGGAGCGCTACGACGGCAAGGTCAAGCGGCGACTACTGGTCAAGCCGGGTGTCACGGGCCTGTGGCAGGTATCGGGCCGCTCCGACCTGTCCTGGGACGAATCGGTCCGCCTCGACCTCACCTACGTCGAGAACTGGTCGATGGTGCAGGACCTGCTGATCATCAAGAAGACGATTTCCGCGGTGGCCCGCAGCGAGGGCGCGTACTAGTCGGTCACACCGGCCGATGCGGCCCCGGTGATGTGGCGCTGTAGTTCGCGGTGCCAGACCTCGAGCGAGAGCAGGGTCCAGATGCGCGGCTGTTCGTCACGATCGCCGGAGGTGTGATCTTCGAGCAGGCGGCGCACGGCGGCCGGGTCGAAATTCGCACCCACGAACGAGGAGGGACCGGCCAGTAGATCGAAGGCCATCTCGCGGAGATGGCCCCGAAACCAGGCGTCCAAGGGCACTTTGAAGCCGACCTTGGGCCGATCCACCAGCTCCGCCGGAAGGTGGTGGCGGGCCAGCTCTTTGACCACCCATTTGGTGGTACCGCCGCGCACCTTCACCTTGCTGGGCAACCGGAAGGCGAGTTCGGCGACGCGGTGGTCGAGGAAGGGCGGTCGCAGCTCGAGCGAGGCCGCCATGGACATGCGGTCGCCGCGTTCGAGGAGATTATCCGCGAGCCAGGTGTGGACGTCGGCGTAGAGCATGCGGCGCAACGCGTCTCCGTGGCCGTCCAGGTACGGGTCGAGCACACTGCGGCCGGGCGGACCGCTGAGGAGTTGGTCGCGTTCGCGGGCGGTGAACGGTGCGAACCAGCCGCGCATACGTTCGACGTAGGTGGGTTCGGACAGCGCGCGCACCGCGACCCGCAATCGGGCCTGATGCGCGGGCAAACGCCCCTCCAATATCCGCAGGGGCAATCCCGGGACCGCACCCGCCAGGCGGGTGGCGCGCGCGAATCGGTATTTCGGGTACCCGCCGAACAGTTCGTCGCTGCCCTCGCCGGAGAGCACCACCTTCACATGTTCGCGGGCGAGTTCGGCGAGCCGGTACACCGCGACATCGGCGGGCTCCGACAGCGGCGAATCCCGATGCCAGCTCAGCCGGGCCCAGTCGTCCTGAAAGTTATTGGCGGTAATGGTGGTTTCGTGGTGATCGCTGCCGACGAGTTCGGCCGCCATCCGCGCCCATCCCGTCTCATCGACGCGGTCATCGCCGAAACCCGCCGAGAAGGTGTGCAGCCCTTCGCCACCGCGCTGCTTCGCCACCAGTGCGCAGATGAGACTGCTGTCGACGCCGCCGGATAGGTAGGCCCCGACCGGAACATCCGCGACGAGCGCATCGCGCACCGCCGATTGCAGCGCGTCGTCGAGCAGATCGATCGCCGCCCGGGGCGTGACATCGAGAATCTCGGACTCGTCCGGCAGCTGCCAGTAGGCTGCGATATCGATGGTGCCATCGGCGCGCACGGTCAGATGGTGCCCCTGCGGCACCTTCCGCACACCGTCGAAGAAGGTGTAGGGCGCGGGAACCGACCGATGCGCCAGGAAGTCGTGCAGGCTCGCTGTATCGACCCGCGGCGCACCCATTACCGGGAACAGCGCCTTGATCTCCGAGGCGAACGCGAAAACCTCATCGGTGGCGTAGTAGTACAGCGGGAGGATGCCCAGGCGGTCGCGAAACAGATGGGTTTCGCCGGTCCCGGAATCGTGGATCGCATAGGCGAATTGGCCGCGCAGTTCGGCGACACCGGCGGGTCCGTACTTCTCGTACACCGCGAGCAGTACCTCGGTATCGCCGCGCGTGGTGAACGGATAGGTGAGCCGGTCGCGTAGTTCCCGATAGTTCAGGATCTCCCCATTGAAGGTGAGGTGCGTCGTTCCCCCCGCACCCGCCATGGGCTGCGCCGATCCCGCCAGATCGATAATCGACAGCCGGGTATGCGCGAAGCCGACGGAGTCGGCGCACCACACACCGTGATCGTCGGGGCCGCGGTGCCGCAGCCGCCGACCCATCTCGGCGAGCAGTTCCCCGCTGACCGGAGCGCCGTCGAACCGGCGTACACCGGCTATTCCGCACACATCGTCTCCACTTCGCCTCGACCGTCACAGTTCCCCCTGCACCGGCCTCGTCTGCCAGGGTAGTCGCGGTAGGTACCCGGTGAGAACCGCCCAAACCTCCTGTGGCTTTTACAAATTCGCAATTCATCCGCTCAGCGGACCGGCCCCTGAACATTCGAAATGCGACCTTCGTCCGATCCGGCGATGATCTTCGCGGGTACCCCCGCGACGTGCACACCGTCCGGCACATCCCGGATGACCACGGCTCCGGCCCGGACCTCCACCCCATTTCCGACGCTGGCACCGAGAACTATGGCATTGGGACCGAGAAAGACATCATCGCCGAGCACCGGACAGCGGTCGTCCGTGCCATTGCCGAGCGTGACGCCCTGATGGACCCGGCACCGCGCTCCCACCCGCGTACCGCTGTTCACCGTGAGCAGCCCGACATGCGCGATCGACAATCCCGGCCCGAACACATTGCGCGGCACCGTGAACCCGAGCCGCTCACCGAGCAGTTTGGCCCGCAGCGCGTACCAGGTGAAGACTACCCGGCCGATGGGATCGGTCCGCACATTTGCCCAGTACTCGGATTTGCGGAGCAACCACTGAAAATAGACGATCCGCCGGGTGAGCCGGTAGTGCCCGCGCCATCGCGACAGCCCGTGTGCCGCGAGATCCTCAGCGAGGTAGCGCCGAAGACTCTCCTTGGAGTCGATCACGCCGCTGATGATCCCCCACCGCTCCACCGGTTTTCAACCGAATCGCACGGTAACGTCCTACCGTCTTCGTACGCGGGGTGCGTCGTAAGCTCTGCCGGGAGGGCGTCTTGAGTCAGCTGGTCTGGTATCTCCATCGTCTCCGATCGATGAGCGGGCCGGAGATCCTTTGGCGCTCCGGACAATTGCGGCAACGCCTGATTGCCCGGCGGGTCACCTGGCAGTCCGCGGGTGATGCGCTGTTCGGGCGCGAACGCCCGGATTGGGATGTGCTGCTGGGGCGGTTCCGCGCCGGGGACGGCCCGGTATTGCTCGATCGGACGCACGCCAAGCTCATTGCCGCACAGCATCAGGACGCGGCGCAGGCGGTGATCGAAGCCGCCGAGCGTGTACTCGCCGGGGACGTGCGGTACTTCGGATACCCGCCGGTCTGTCTTGGTTCGCCCATCGATTGGCACTACGACCCGCTGACCGGAACACAGTGGCCGAGTATGGATTCCGAGCGGATCGACCACCGCACCGCGGCGAGTGATCCGAAGTGGATCTGGGAGTTGAACCGGCTCCAGCACCTGCCGTGGCTGGCGCAGGCGTGGCTGTTCACCGGCGAGGACCGCTTCGCGGACGCCGCCTTCGAGCACCTCGACAGTTGGATCGAACAGCAGCAACCCGGCGCGGGCATCGCGTGGCGCGGTGCGTTCGAATGCGGTATTCGCGCCGTGTCGGTGGCGGTCGCGCTCCAGGGTCTGCGCGACGCACCGGGTTTGACGCCGCAGCGCTACGCGCGAATCCTCACGCTGCTCGGTGAGAGCGCGCGCCGCTGCTGGGTGGATCGATCCCTGTTCAGCTCGGCGAACAATCATCTGATCGGTGAGATGACCGGGCTGGCGGTGGTGGCAATCCTCTTTCCGGAGTTGCCCGCCGCCGGGCGCTGGGAGCGGGACGCGCTCGCACTACTGACCGAACACGGCGATCGGCAGATTCTGCCCGACGGGGCCGGGGCAGAGCAGGCCATCGCCTATCAACTGTTCACGGTGGAGCTGTTGCTGGTGGTGTACACACTCTTGGCGCTGCGCGGTGACCCCCCGCATCGCATGGGCGCGGTGATCGACCGTAGCTCGCGATACCTCGCCCTGCTGGTGGGCGACAGCGATCCGCAGCCGCGGTATGGCGACGATGACGGCGGATTCGCGCTGCGGCTGGGCCCCGAAGAGGTCCGAACGGTGCGCGAACACCTCGGTATCGCCGATGCGGCCGTACCCGAACCGACCGCCGCCCGCGCGGCTACCCCGAGCATCACCGCCGCGTGGCTGCGTGCCGCGCTCGGGTTGAAATCCGTTGTATCCCAGATACCCCCCCAAAGCGCCTACGCACCAGACGGCGGCCTGGTGGTCCTCCGCTCGCCCGGTCGTCGCGTCACCATGGATGCCGGCCCGCTGGGCTACCTGTCGATCGCCGCCCACGGACACGCCGACGCCCTGTCGGTCACGCTCGCCATTGACGGCGGCGACGTCATCGGCGATCCCGGAACCGCCAGCTACTACGGGCATCCCAACTGGCGCGCCGCCCACCGCAGCACGCGTGCGCATCCCACGGTAACCGTCGATGACCTGGATCAGTCCGTGGTCGGCGGCCCATTTCTGTGGAGTGAGCACGCCGAGGTGCGAGTCCGGGCGGTCGACCTCGACCGGGGTGTGGTGGATGCCGAACACAACGGTTACCGCCGCCTGTCCGATCCGGTGGTCCATCGGCGCTGGTTGGTCGCACCGCCGGATGGCCGCGAAATTGTAGTGGTAGACCTGTTGTCAGGCAACGGAATTCACTCGGCTCAGGCCTCGTGGCCGCTGCATCCAAGGCTCGACGTTCGTCCGGTCGATGGCGGTCATATCGTGAGTCGTGCGGGTGACACCGTCCTGGCGGCCGCCTACGCATCGACGGTTGGGTTCGAGCCCAACCAGATCCGTGGCGACGAGCAGAATCAAATCGGCTGGTGGTCGGAGCGCCTGGAGGCCCGCACGCCGTCCTGGTTGATCGGCGCGCGGTCTTCCGGCACAGCACCTTTCGTTATCGTCACCGTGTTCGGTGGCGACGCCACATCGATCCGTGGATTGCGGGTCACACTGACGGACGCCGACATCCGCGTGCGATGGATGGACGGCGAGACGCCCCGCGCACTGGCCATCGACACCCGACTCGACGGAGCGGCAGAACTCGGCACCCCGGATCGATGAACGTATCCCGGCCGAACTCAGCGAAGCATCCCCTTAAATGGGCCAGCCCGCCTACTGACGGGACGTGTCCGCCGTGGCAGCGAGGAACTCGCCGATGGTTTCGGCAAGCCGCTCGGGCTGATCTTCGGGCAGCAGCGTGTAGCTGTCCTCGATCTCCACCAGTCGAGCGTCGGGATAGAGTCCGGCCAGGCGGCGGGCATGCGCGACCGGCATCATCTTGTCCTCGGTCGCCCAGACGATCAGCACCGGTCCGGTGAAGGCCGCATTGCGCTCCGCGATCTCGAGCAGTTCGGCACGCGACGGCACCGTGTTCAAGTACTTGGCCAGATCCCGACGAATATCGCGATCGACTGTCGCCGGGCGGAACCACGCGTCGATCACCTCCTTCGGCACCGGGCGCTTGCTCATCCACCCCCAGGTGCCGGGGCCGCGCCGCCCGAGGCGGGTGCCGAGCACCGCCATGACGATGCGCAGCCCGCCGGGCACCTTCGCAGCGGCGACAATGAGGCGAGCAGGCTTGGGCGGATAGTTGTCGAAGGCCTCACACGAGGTCAGTACGAGTCGGCCAACGCGATCGCTGCCTCGCGTGCCGAGCAGGAGCTGCGCACCGCCCCAATCGTTTTGGACCAAGGTGACATTCCGCAGATCGAGTGCCGTGAGGAAGTCCCCGACCAACCCGGCTATACCGAGGAAGGACAGATCCCCGTCCTCGTTCATGGGCTTTCGATGTCCGCCCAACGGCCAGGTCGGGACGATGCACCGGTATTCGGTCCGCAGCCGGGCCACTACATGCCGCCAGCCCGAACCGTCCATGATCAGTCCGTGGATGAAGACCAACACCGGTCCATCCCCACCGGTGTCCTCGTACTCGATGACACCCGCTGAAAGCTGTACCTCGAACATTTCACTGTCTCCTTTGTTCATCCCTCCGGCAGACCGAAATCGGCCCGCCTCGGCTCTGTCACTACTCGGTTGCGGCTGACCCATCACGCACTGTGCGCCGCAACGCATTCGATCCGCCCAGCCAGGGCGACTCAGCGTCCGGCCACTGGATCCAGCACCGGGAAGTTGCTGCGGAACACGCCATTCGGGTCCCAACTGCTCTTGATTGCGCGCAGTCGATTCAGAATGCCCGGATCGAGTGCATCGATCGCCGTCTGCACTGGGCTCAGCAAGCTGAGCGGCGTGCGCCGACTACGTGATCGAGCGAGCGCGGCGAGGTATTCCTGGATCCGGTTCTCGTTGGCCGCCGCCGCGTCCGGTGTCCCCTGACTGCCGATGAGGCTGATGTAGTACGGGGCGGCGACGCCCCCCGGCGGGCTGTCCGAGGGGCGTGTGAGCGCACCGCCGAGGTGGCGAATCTGGATGGCGCCCAGGGGTTCCATCGATTTGGTCAGCAGGGTCTCGACATCGGAGTCGGTCAGCCCGTTCAGCAGCTCGACGTGCGAGCGAATCGGGCTGGGATCGGTAGGTTCGCCGACAGTATCGCCCAAATCGGCAGTCGGCATGAGCCTGCGAGTATCGGCGATTCGCCCGCCGATGCTGTCGAACGATCGCAATAGTGCCCGGCCCGCCGACGCGTCGCCGAGATAGGTCGTGTCGATGCCGACCATTGGTGGTGCGCCGTCCATTCGCAGGAGGCTCCACCAGAGGGTCAGCTCGTCGGGTGCCGCCGCGGTGATCTCTCGAAACGCCGCCATTACCTGCGGGGCACTTTCGACGGGCCAGAGCATCTTTCCGCCGTAGAGGCCGGATACCGGATACAGCGCAAACTCGAGCGCCGTGACCAGCGCGTAGTCGCCGCCACCACCCCGCAGCGCCCAGAACAGATCCGGCTCGGACGATGCGGTGACTCGCCGTGTCCGACCGTCGGCATCGACGATGTCGAAGGCGGTGGCGCTGTCGCAGGCCCAGCCGAATCGCCGTGCGAACCAGCTCAATCCGCCACCGAGGGTGTAGCCGGTGACGCCGACCGCCGGAGAGCTGCCTGCCACTCCGGTCAACCCGTGCGGGCTGGCCGCCGCCTGCACCTGCCCCCAGGTGACTCCCGCGCCGACCCGTGCGGATCGAGTACCTGGATCGATCCGCACCTCGTTCAATCGGTTGGTGCGCACCAGAATCGTTCCGTCCACAGCGCGCGAAGGGTTATGACCATTCGGCTGCACCGCCAATACTCGACCGGCGTCCTGCGCATATCGGATCAGCGCCGACGCATCGTCGGCATCGGCGAGTTCGACGACGGCGCGCACAGACTGGTCGACCGTGAGATTCCACGGCTTGCGGGCTTGGTCGAAGCCATTGTCGACGGGCAGTAGCACGCGACCGCGGACAGCGGATCGCAGCCCGCTGTCGTCGGCGGCGTGCGGCCCGGAAGTATCCGTCGCACACGCGGCCGCTAGGAATCCCCCGCCGACCGCGAACAAGCGGCGGCGGTTCAGCTCGAAGTCTTCGTATTTTCCGCCCTGACCTGTGCTCATGGCACTTCCTTCCGTACGGTCCATTACGAAACGGTACAAGACTGTTTCGTTACCGGAAATACGATACAGAACACACTTGTTTCGTAAGCCCGAGAGAGTTACGCTCACCTCGTGTCGACACCACAGGACGATGCCACCAGGCCGAAGACCGGCGGTCGCCCCCGGGATCCGGATCGGGACCGCGCGCTGCTGGCAGCCGTCAGCGAGATCCTGCCCGAGGTCGGATATGACCGGCTGACAATGGATTCCGTCGCCGCCCGAGCGGGAGCGAGCCGGGCCACCGTCTACCGACGCTGGAAAGACAAGTCAGAGCTGGTTCGCGACGCGGTTCGGATGCTGGCCTGGAATGAACCACCGCCCGACACCGGTAGCCTCCGATCCGACCTGATCGCCGTGGGAGCCATGTATCTCGACCGGAGCGGCCCGCGCGATGCGATCCTGTCCGCGATCGCTGCCTCCATCAACCGCGATCCACAGCTACGCGAAACCGTCGAACAGGTAATCGCCGAGCCGCGCCGGGCGGCCTACGCCGCCATCGTCGAACGGGCACGCGAACGTGGGGAAATCGCCGACGGGGTGGATACGGAGCTGATCGCGGATGTCGTTCCCGCGATGATCTTCTACCGACTGCTCGATCTCGGAGAGGCGCTGGACGGCACCTACTACGAGCGCATCATCGATTCGCTGATCGTTCCGCTATTGACAGGGTGAAGATCATTAGCTTTCACATTGGAATACGCATGATGCAGGGGACAAAATGAAGATTGCCGTATTCGGTGCCAACGGTCCAACCGGTATCAATGTAATTCGTCAGGCAATAGGCAGGGGGCAGCAAGTTACCGCCGCGGTCCGCCGTCCCGACGATTTCCCCTTCACCGATCCGAGCCTGCGAGTCGTGCGCGCGGATGCGCGGGACACCACCTCGGTCACGCGAGCGGTAACTGGACACGATGCTTTGATATCGGTACTCGGCGGAACCTACACCCTGAAGCCCGTCTCGATATTTACCGAGGGCGTGGGAAATATTATGGGGGCAATGACGGTTGCTGGCGTGAAGCGCCTGGTCTGCGTCAGTTCGGTCTGCGTCGCCGGTACCGCGGCCCCGGGGGAAACCTTCGTTTTCCGAACGCTGCTCCTCCCCATCCTGCTCACATTGGGGCGGACCGCGTACGCCGATATGCGACGGATGGAAGCGGATGTCAAGAACAGTGACCTCGACTGGACGATCGTCCGTGCCTCCGGGCTCTTCGATGGCACCGCGATCACCGATTACACCATGGCGCCCTCGAGCATTCCCGGCCGATACACCTCACGCGCCGATCTCGCCGACGCACTGTTGCGCGAGGCCATCGAGAACACGAATGTCGGCGGGTGCGTCGACGTGATCACCACTACCGGAACTCCCCGCCTCACCGACAGCTTCCGTCGCTGACCCCACGCTGCGGACCGAGACAATCCATGCCGGACAGTGCTGCCACAGAAGGGCTTTCGGCCGAGCGCGCTGCGATCTACTATCGGCTGTAGTAGTTCAGCATCGGGGAGGTACTCATAATGTCCAGTACGGGCCGGCCCGACAGTAACGGCGAGTTGAGGGCAGGAGCACGGTCACGCCCGCCGTTGTTTACGAGACTGGTGACGTCGAGTTCGCAATTCGCCAACAAACACGGGGTCTATCTGGGGCGACGTTCGACGAAGCTGCACGTGGCCGGCTATCGGCGATCAATGGAAGAATCGGCGGCCACCTCCCGGGGTGGCCTTCGGCTCGCATCCTGCTCCTCGACCACATCGGCGCCAAGAGCGGGATCCACCGGACATCTCCGCTGATGTACCACGATGAGGGTGAATTCGTTGCGGTAGTGGCGTCGAAAGGCGGGCAGCCGACCCATCCGGCCTGGTTCCACAACCTGAAGGCGAACCCGGACACCACAATTCAGATCGACTCGGCGGTACAGCGGGTCCGGGCGCGAGTCGCGACGGATGCGGAGCGAGATAGCTTGTGGCAGAGGTGTGTTGCGTTCTATCCCGGCTACGAATTCTTCCAACGCATCACGCGAGGCCGCAAGATCCCGATCGTAATCCTCGAGCCGCGCGAGTAGCGGCCGCCACCGAGGTCCTTCTGTTTGCGATCTTTCCATTCCTCGGCCAACTCGCTCCAGATTCGATCAATACGACTCAGATCGTCCCGAACATGGGCCGGGACGGAAGCGGTCGCATGATCAGTTGCGACACGCGAAAGCGCTGGTAGAGGGAACAATTCGCTAGCGTGTCGCCCGCTGGACGCGATAGAATTCGAACATGCATTCGACACCT
>NZ_BDCE01000057.1 GCF_001613345.1 Nocardia uniformis NBRC 13702
CCGCGGCGGTTCAGGGTGTTGTTCGACGAACAGCTCGAGCCGTACGTTACCGACGAGGACGGGAAGCGCCGCAAAAGCCTTCCGAAGCCGGGTGCGAAGGACGATCCGGAGGCCTCCGAGGCTGCCTACAAGCGGTTCGGCGAATTGAAGAAGGAACTTCGGGCGGTTACCGGCGATCAGATCCGGCGGCTCGAAGCCGCGATGGTCAACGCTCGCAGCTGGAACCGCGAGGAGTTCGAGCGGTTCTTCGTGCGCCACCCGCTCATGCGGCATCTGGCCAAGCGCATGATCTGGCATGCAGAGACCGCTGATGGCCGGATCGGGTTCAGGTTCGCCGAGGACGGGACCTCGAGCGACGCGAACGATGACACGATCGAACTGCCCGAGGGCGCGGTGTTCAGCCTCGCGCATCCGATCCACATGGAACCGAAGAAATGCGATGCTTGGGGTCAGATTCTTGCCGACTACGAGATCCTGCAGCCCTTCGAGCAGTTGAGCCGACCGATTCTGGCGTTCACCGAGGAGGAGCTGTCCACCGGAAGGCTCACGAGGTTCGAGGGATCGTACGTCGAGCCGGGGCACTTGCTGGGGCTGACCAATCGCGGTTGGGTGCGGGGCAAGCCGCAGGACAACGGGACCGAGTTCGGCATGCACTACCCGCTGCCGGACGGAGGGTATGTCGCCATTGAGCTGGATCCGGGCCTACAGATCGGCATGGGCGCCTCGGACAACGAGACGCAGCGGCTCGACACGGTGTTTCTGACCGATGAGATCGATGACTACTACCGCCGCCGCGGCGGGCATCCGACCGAGATCGACCTCGTGGCTTCGTCAGAGGTCCTTGCGACGCTCGAGCGGCTGCCTACAGTGGATTGATGTCGTCCGGGCCGGATGCTGGGTGCGCTGCTGGAGGACCGCAAGGTCACCGCCGGAGATTTCGCTCGCAACCGATCTTGGATCACCGATCCGTCCATTCTACGGAGACACCGATCACCGTTTCCATCGATACATAGACCCGCTCGACCTCTCCAAGCCTCCGACGCCAGTCAACCCACCGATTCCCGCATGCTCTGGCACCCCGCGGCTTAAGCTGCGGGCTATCTGGATTTCGCGTGAATGCGATCTGCGGCGCCAAATGGTGTAAAGCTCACGACCGGATGGTGGAGTACTTTGCTGTTCGCGACTCGGTGCGGACGCCGGCCGATCCGTCACGGCAAGGTCCACATCCACGCCACCAGCGCGACCGCGCCATCGCCGGGCACGTCCACTCCGTCGAGATCGACACCTGGTTCGCCCCCGCGCCTACATCCTGCTCGGCGACCAGCGGCCCTTCGTGACGAGAAATGTCAGTGAATCGCCCGCGTGTCGCCGGTGCGATCGTGGTCCAATGCCGTCGAGTAGCTGTCAGCGGGCTCGCCCGGATCGGCGTGCGGGCCAACGAGGTTCGAAAGGACCGTCGCGGTGTCCGAGGCGAGCGTGCGCGCGTTGCGGTGCGCGGCCGCGCACCACCACCGCCACTGCCCCGGCGCGCGAACGGTTCCGCATCGACGCCGAATTGCGTGTGCGCCTCGCGTATTGGCGTGGCAATGCCTCCGCCCTGCACCGCGAGCTGGTGCAACGCGCCCACGACGGTGGTCCGCCCGCCCCGAGCCTGGCCACGCTGCACCGGGCGATCCGCCAGGATGTGCCGCCCGGTGATCCTGGCCGGATTGCGGCGCGCTCGATATCCTGATCAACAACGCTGGCATTCCCACCTGCGGATCAACGTAGCCGATCCCGGCCCCACCGCCACTGATCTCAACGACCATCGGGGTTCGCAAACCGTCGAACAGGGCGCGGTCCCCATCGTCCGGGCGGCACTGATCGACGCAGAGGGTCCCACCGATGTGGGTGCGTCTTCGGGCAGGCAATCAGGCGAGCGACCGTCTGTACGCATCAGCGCGCCCTCATAGCGGGCCGGCGCCTGGTCATCCGCACGTCGTGCCGCGCGGCCACGGTGGATGCCGGAACGCCCGCGTGGAGCAATTCGTTCGCGGCTCCGGTGGGGCTCGGTTCGGGGAGTGCCCTGATCTCGGTTCAGGGCCGATCCCGGATGTGCCTCGTGCGGACGCAGCCTAACTTTGCCCAAGACCCGTCCATCAACCGTGGGAATGCAGAGGGATGCTTTGCCGAAACTCACCGTCGCACTGACTGCCGCCACCGTCTACGCGGCGCTCGCGATATTGGTGTTCTGCACCATGATTTCCGAAACAGTCTTCTTGTACCCGAACTATTTTCACGACATCCCGAATTCACTGATCGTCGCCGACGAATTCACTGCGGTGGTCTCGGTCGGCAGCGTGATGCGCCCGCTCGGCGCGGTCCTGACACTGAGTGCGCTCGTGGCGACCGCGGCGAGCCTGTGGTCCCGAACCGCACGGACGTGGACTCTCGCTTCGCTGGCGGCGTTGGTGTCCGGACTGTTCCTGCTGTCGGCACTGTACCTGTGGGAACGCTGGACGATCCTGTTCGACGATCGCGACCAGTACACCGTCGAGGAACTGAACCGCACCGTCCAGGAAATCGAGGTCGCGCACGCCATCCGTATCCTCCTAGGAGCGGTCACCGCACTGTTCGCGGTGATGGCCGCCCTGCGGACCTACCGCAGCCGGCTCCTCGGCAACGTCGAACAGACACCGCTGGCGACATCGCTGCATTGAGTGCGGCGGACGCACCGTACCGGCGGCGATATGGCGGTCGAGGCTGTGGCCGACCAGCCAACGCAGTGCGTGTGGAAAGCCGGCTGCCACGGCTCCAAACCCGGCGAGCGCGGTAAATCGCCGATCTGTCGGCAAGGACGGTGTAGCCCGGTGGTCGCCCCATTTGTGGACGACCAGGCCGGGCCCACCTCGGCTCCGTGCAGGTGCGGGTGCTGCTCCGAGCCGGCGGCCGCGGTGCGGAGCGGGCCGACACTCATCCCGCACGCGAGAACACCGCGACCAGAAAATCGGAGTCCTCCGTGTAGGGACGCAGGTCCCATGTCGAAAGCCGCAAATCCAGTGCGAGCCCGGCCGTTTCGGCGTCCGCCAGGAATTCCCGGAAGTCGTAACCGCGATCGGCGCCGAAACCCACCACCGCCCGGCCGGTCGAGGCGAGATTGCTGGCGAACCCGGTCAGCGCTGTCACGCGGGTGGCGGGCGCCAGGAATGTCATCACATTGCCCGCGCACACGATGGCATCGAAGTCGGCGGCAATGCCACGGCCGGGGAAGTCCGGTGCGGCGAGATCGCCGACTATCCAGGTCGGGCCGGGGTAGTCCTGTTCCGCCGCGGCGATCAGCACCGGGTCGAGGTCGACGCCGACCACGGTATGGCCGACTCGATGCAGGTAGCCGCCCACGCGCCCCGGCCCACAGCCCGCGTCCAGGACGCGGCTCCCACGCTCGAGCATCGCGTCGACCAGCCGCGCCTCCCCGAAGATATCCGTACCCTCGGCCGCCAGCGCCCGGAACCGCTCGACGTACCGCGCCGAATGCGTGGGGTTGGCGGCGGTGAGCTCCTCCCACTGATTGCGGGTGCGTCCGCTCATCGTCTGTGCCTCCTCGCTCGAGCCAACATTCGGTTCACTGTCGCACTGTCGTGCCGGTAGCCGGCGCGCGCCCTGCGCTGCCCGCCGCTCGGCACGGTTGCGTGTCGACTCGCTCGCCGAAATTGGAACCATGCGGGCCGCTGACACCGCCGAGAATGTGCTGCGGCCCGTCCCGTCGGAGGGACTGGCCGTTTTGAAGGTTTTGTCTCATCTGCCTGCTGGTATCGGTGGAAATCCTCAACCGACCCTTCAGCGATATGGTCGAAGGTCATGAATATGGCTGACGATAATCTGACGATCGAGCTCAGCATGGCGGAATTGCGCGCGATCACGAGGTACGCGGTGGCCTGTGCGGAACCCACTGTGCCGATCTTCGAACGCGAACGCTCGGATGATCACCGCCCGCGAGCCGCGATCGCCGCCGCGCGGGCCTTCGCGGACGGTGGTGAGCGGACCAAGGTGATTCGTGATGCCGCATGGGCGGCGCAGCGGGCGTATCAGCAGACGCGTGACGCGGGACAGGACGCCGCGAGCGACGTCGCGCGAGCGGCCGGTGCCGCGGCCAGCGCGGCGTACCTGCACCCTTTGGCGAAAGCAACCCAGGTGTGGCACATCCTCGGATCCGCCGTCTACGCGGCGCGAGCCGCCGAACTCGATGCCGCCGGTGACCGCGCCGTGGGCACCGAATACATCGAGAAGGCAAGAGATCTGGCTGATCCCGTCGTGGTGAGCGTCCTGACGCGTTACCCGGCAGCATCGGGTGGTCGCGGCCGCGTTGGAGAGCTACTGCGGGAACTGGACACATCCCTTCGACAACGGCCGGGCTCTGAGCAACAGGGCAGGTGACACCGGCACTCACATCCGAGCAGATTGAGCCGAAGTCTTCGACCACGCGGCCACCGGGTCGTGTCGGGAGCACACGGTGTTCTGGGCCCGCACCTCACCCTTGATACATCCGCCCACATAGCGTTGTCGCACCCAGCGCGGATGCTCCTCTACCGCAACACATCCGAGACCCACCATCGGCTGACCGAGAGCAGCCGCACCGAGGCGGTCGCACTCGGCCCCCTGTCGGGGGTCGGCCAGGAGGATGGCGTAGGAGCGACCGGCCTCGGGCAGTCCGCGTCAGCTTCGCGCCGCCGACACTCCGAGCTGCGCCGCCAGTGCGGCGGCGGTGGCGGGGAACCGGTCGAGCAAGTCGGTCAGCTCGCGGTTTCCGGCCGGTCCGGCCTCTTGCCAGCCGCCCTCGATCCCGAGGAGTCCGGCGAGTGCATCGCAGGCGGCGGGATGGGCGGCCAGTAGCTCGGTGACCGGTCCGCCGGGGGCCGCCGCCATCGGCGTCGCGACGGTGCTGAATTCGACCGACCAGGGCGGCTCGAAGGCGTCCACGGCGGGCAGTGCGCCGGGGAAGGTGCGGCCCGCTTCCCGGACCAGGCCCGGAATGAGGTCGCCCGCCTGGTCCTTCAGGGTGGTGATGAGTTTCGGCAGCCACGGCAGCAGCACCGTGTCCGGCAGGGTGCCGAACGCCTTCGACAACAGCTCCACCACAAAGGGTTTCAGTGCCGGAGCCGGGTCGATGGCCTGCACGAAACCGCTCACATACTGTGGAACCGTCGGCAGCACCAGGGGATTGGCCAGCATCTCGTCACACCGATCGCGCAGCTGCGCCATGGTCAGCATGCCGAGCTGGAACCGCGCCGCCCACAGCAGCGCCACCTTTGCCGGCGCCTCCGGATGCGATTGCAGCACCGCCAATTCCAGCTGGGTGTGATCGCAGCCCAGCGACAGCGCCAGGTTCTCCATCCCGAACAGGAAGCCCAGCATGGCCGCCACCTGTGGCGGTCCGGTCTCCTCGTCCGCGAAGGCGGTGGGGAGCAGGGTGCAGTAATGCGCGTACCCGGCTGTCACGAACCGTTCGCACCACGGCGGCAAGCCGTCTTCGGTCGAGCGGAAGTAGTTGAGCAGCAACCGGATACGCCGAAGCACCACGGGTGCGTCGTCCACCGTTCGTTCGGCGGCGAGGAGTTCGACCGCGCGATTGCCCAGTTCGCCGGCGAGCCGGACCGACCTCAGGTACACCAGTGCGTCCTCGACCGCGCCCAGCGCCACGGCCGCCGTCGCGTCCGGTGCGGCGACCGCGCGGCGCAGACGCTGCTCGAGCACCTGCTCTATCGACACGCCCTCGTAGCCGAGCTCCACCAGCGACCGCTGATGTTTGCCGAGCCCGATATCCCAGCTCTCCTGGATCGAGGTCTCGCCCAGTCCCCGCGAGCCCATAATGGGCCGCAGTGCGTCCTGCGGGAGCAATCTGCGCAGTAACCACAGCAGATCCGAGCACGGCCGCAGGTCCGGATTCGCTTTCAGATCCAGCAGCGCCCGTTGCAGCGTCCGCTTGGACAGGTCCAGTCCCAGCGGTTCCAGCCGGTCGAGCACATCGCGGGCCAGTGGCGGCAGCGCCGCGTAGCCGACCTGGCCGATGCGGTCGCCGCCGAGCAGGATTTCGCACAGTCGCCGCACATCGCGCCGCCCCGGCACCCGGTCCTTCTCGATGCAGGTGACGGCCGCGTCCTGGAAGTCGTACGGCGTCGGCCGGGCGCGATTGCGCAAGCCCGCCAGCAGGATCGAGGTCTCGAAGATGGCAATGGCATCGGCGGTGCTGGCCAGATAGCCGTTGCGGCGAGCCAACCGGACGATATCCACCGACCATTCCAGGAGTTCGGCCTCATCGAGCGGGTCCAGTACCGGCGGCCGCGACAGGAACCCCGAAAGTTGATCCGCCACTTCGGTTTCCGGCTCCGTCGGGAGCAGCGGCAGCTTGTTGGCGCGCTTCTTCGCCCCCGGTTGACCTGCCAGCTGGAACGGCTGTAATTTGCCGCGCCGCAATCCCTTCGCCCAGGTGGCCGCCGCGATCGACACCGCACCGCCGGCCAGGCCGAACTGTGCCTCGATCGCGGAGTGACTGGATGGAATCAGCCCGTAGTGCCAGCTGGTGGCGGAGCGCGGCGTGATCTCGAACGGCGCGTCCGATTCCAGCCCGAACTGTTCGACCGGGCTCGCCGCATGGGCCGCGCCGCAGACATATAGCGCCCGCGCCGGATCGATGTCATTGGCGGCCAGGTGTTCCCGCATACGGGTCCATATGTACCGCTCGCGGTCCTCGTCCTCGACGGTGCTGCCGCGCCGCAAGCGCCGGAACAGGCTGCCGATCATCACCATGACCTGGCGGTAGGTGTCGTAGTCGGCGTCGGCGAGGGGCTGCTCGACGTACTGGTCCCACCATTCCGACCAGTGCCGGACCTTGCCGTGGTGCAGCAGGTGTTCTTCCAGTTCGGCGAAACGTGGTCGCAGATCACCGATTTCGATGCCGACCGCGGCGCCGTGTAGACCGTCGTCCTCGGGTTGCTCGCCGTCGGCCGGTGTCTCCGGTGGCGGTGCGTCGTCGGCTTTGGGGGCCCACTGGAAGACGTGATCGGTGGACCGATCCACCAGCACCAGTTCGACGTCCGGCGTATCGAGCGCGTAGGCGATGGCCTGGTACTCGGCCGACGATTCGGTAATCGGGGCGACCACCGACAGCGGGGCCCATTCCGGCGGGAAATCCGCGGTATCGGTGGCGAAGGCCTGCAACGCCACCGGTAACCGGCAGTTGCGCAGTTCGTCGAGCAGCGGCCGCATATCTTCGCACAGTTCCAGATAGATGACGCTCGGCTGCTTTTCGCGCAGCCGCCGCACCATCGCCAGACCTGAGGAGGGGGAGTGGTGGCAGACCGGGAAGATCTCCAGCCGCTCCGACAGCGCCCGGTCGACATCGTCCACAATGCCCGCCAGGATGTCGCCCGCCGCTCCGGGTGCGCCGGCGAACGCGACAGCCGCTTCCGTCAGCTGATCCCGCAGCGCGGCAAAGGTATTCGGTGCGGGCCGGGTATCGGAGACGGTCACGAGAGCCTCGCGATCGCGGCCCGGCCACCCTCCAGGAACTCGCCCCAGGGCGCTGTGCCCTTCTTGTCCTTGGTGCGCGGCTCGACCACGCCGTGCAGGTACTTGTTGAGGATGGCGAGGTCCTCGGGCGTGCGCCGGGCCAGGGACCCGACCAGTGAACCGGCGAGGGTTTCGGCGCTCAGTTCCCTCGCACCGAAGAACTGGCTGTGCAGGATGGCGTCCTCGAGCACGCCGATCTGCTCGGCGGTGGACAGCGCCGACTCCAGTTTGTCGTCGTCGCTGGTAGCGGCGGCCGCGGCGGCGCGCAGATCGGCGAAGCTCTCCAGCAGGATGTCGAGCAGGGTGGGCGGCAGCTCCAGTTCGAGGGAATGGCGGCGCAGCAGTTCGGTGGTGCGGAAGCGCACGATCTCCGCCTCGCTCTTCTTATTGGACACCACCGGAATACGCACGAAATTGAAGCGCCGCTTCAGTGCCGAGGACAGGTCGTTCACGCCCCGGTCGCGGCTATTGGCGGTGGCGATAATGGAGAAGCCCGGCTGCGCGAACACCACATTGTCGTCGTCGAGTTCGGGAATCGAGACGTACTTCTCCGACAGGATGGAGATCAGTGCGTCCTGCACGTCGCTGGTGGAGCGGGTCAGTTCCTCGAAGCGGCCGATCACACCCTGTTCCATGGCGGTCATGATGGGGGACGCGATCATCGACTCCCGCGACTGGCCCTTGGCGATGACCATCGAGATATTCCACGAGTATTTGATGTGGTCCTCGGTGGTGCCGGCGGTGCCCTGCACCACCAGCGTGGAATTGCGGCTGATGGCCGCGGCGAGCAGCTCGGCCAGCCAGCTCTTGCCGGTACCCGGATCGCCGATGAGCAGCAGACCTCGGTCCGAGGCCAGGGTGACGATGCTGCGCTCGACGAAGCTGCGGTCACCGAACCACTTCTGGCTCACCTCGCGGTCGAGTCCGTCGGCGCGTTCGGAGCCGAGGATGAACAGCCGCACCATCTTCGGGCTCAGTCGCCACGAGTACGGCTTGGGGCCGTCGTCGATGGACTCCAGCCAATCGAGTTCCTCGGCGTACTTGATCTCGGCGGGGGCGCGCAAAACGTCGTTCATAATGGCTGATCTCCTAGTCGAGAAAGTTCTTGAGTTCGTGCACGAGCTTCTGGATGCGTCCGGAAATCACCGGGGTGCCAAGATTTTTGAACCGTTCGCGGAACCACGGGTTGACGCTCTGGTGGCCGGAGCTGTTCACCGAGCCGACCGGGATGAGCTTGACCCCGGATCGGTGCACCGCCTCCATGGCCTCGAACAGCGGCTGCGAGCGGTCGAACTCGTAGAAGTCCGAAATCCACACCAGCACGGTGTTCTTCGGGTCGGTGATCTTGGGTTGAGCCATGGCCATGGCGACCGGGCCGTCATTTCCGCCACCGAGATTGGTGCGCAGCAGCACCTCGAACGGGTCGTGCACCCACGGGGTGAGATCCAGGGCGCGGGTGTCGTAGGCGATGAGATCCACATTCACCTTGGGCAGGCCCGCGAAGATCGACGCCAGAATGGTGCAGTTCACCATGGAGTCGACCATGGAACCGGACTGGTCCACCACCACGATCATGCGGGCGGGGACGGTGCGCTTGGCGGTCTGGCGGTAGTAGAGCCGGTCGACGTAGAGACGCTCGTCGCGCGGGTTCCAGTTGGGCAGGTTCTTCCAGATGGTCCGGTCCACGTCCAGATTGCGCAGGATGCGTTTGGGCGGGACCGAGCGGTCGACGGTGCCGACGCTGGTCTGCTGCACCTGGGTGCGCAGGACCTCGGCGACCTCGTCGATATAGCGGCGGATGAGGCGTTTGGCATTGGCCAGGGCCACACCGGACAGATTGTGCTTATCGCGCAGCAGTTGTTCGATGAGCGACATGCTCGGGGTGAGCTGAGCGGCCAGATGCGGATCTGCGAGGACTTCGCGCAGCCGCATGCGCGACACCAATTCGCCCTCCAGCCCGGTGAGCACGCCCTGCACGGTGCCCGCCTGCTCTTCGCCCAGGCATCGGCGCAGCCAATTGGCATCGGATTGCCAGCCCGCCAGCTGGGTGGCGCTGACCTGCCCGGAGCCGGTGGCGAAAACATTGAGCAGCAGCTTGGAAACCAGTGCGGCGGTGCGGACATCGGCTGCGCCTATCGCCCGGGGCGGCTCGGCTACGGCACGGGTTTCGGCCTCTTCGGCCACGGCGCCCTCGGCTGCGGAGTCCCCGGTATCGGCGTCGCCGGTCTCGGAGAAGTCGAGGCTGTCGAACTCCGCGCGCATCGCCGGATACCGTTGCACCACATTGTCGATGGAGATGCCCGGATCGAGTACGGCCAGCGGCAGTCCCAGATCGTCGACGATGCCCGCGCTCGCCTGCTCCAGTGTCGGTTGTTGATCCCCGGTGAAGACACCGGCCAGTAGACGCCAGTACAGGATCTGGCGCCGCGTCTCGTGGTTCGGCCCACCCGTCACTCGACCGTCGCCTCCCACGGAATCGCTTCTCGATGCGGTAGTCATTTGCGCAGCAACCGTCCCGCGCGCTCACGCAGCACCGCCACGGCATCGCCCGACTTGGCCTGCGCCTTGGCGATTTTCGGATCGGTCGGGCCGAGCGCCCAATCGCCGTTGTGGAAGGGAGTGAGCGCGTTCTTGACCTTGCGCTGCACGGCCAGTGGTCGCACCGACCAGCCGCTGGTATCCCAGCGCAGCAATCCGATCATGGTGCTGGAGCCGGTGACCCCGGCCGGAGTCAGCGGACCGGCGGACGGCAGCGCGTCCAGTTCCACTCGAATCCGTGCCTCACCCAATTCCAGTGCGGCGTCGCGGATTCGGTACCCCTCGAGCAGAACCGGTAGGGCGATGTGCACCGGATCGCGATCCAGCGGTGCGACGGCCGGTGCTTGGGCTTGCGGCAGCTGCACGGTGGCGGTGACGAATGGATCGGCGGACTCCCCGGCCTTCGCCCGATCGTCATCCCACAGCAGGTCACCGGCCGCCGTCAGCGGCATATCGGTGAGTTCCAGGGTGCGGTGCTCGGCCAATGCGGTGAGCAATTGCTGATGCGCACCGAGCAGTTGCCAAACCGCTTGTCCCACAATGGTGTCCACCTTGGGAGCCGCTACCGACACCCGCACCTGGCGAGTTGGTGCGCCCGCGGTCTCCAGTACGCCGTGTACCTGTACCTGGACCGCGGTGCCGTGCTCGTGCACGTCCACGCCCAGTGGCAGCAAGCGGCCCGAAACAGATTCGTTCGCAGGGGATTGCGTGCCCCGCCAGGAAAGCAGCAGGGCGCGCGTCCACAGGTCGGCCCAGCGGCGCGCGGGCACCCGGTCCATGGTGGCGATCGGCGCGTAAGCGCCGAGTTCGGCGGTGAAGCCGTCCAGCAGCACCGCCAACCGCCGCAGCACTGGTTCGGCCAGCAGCGCCTCCACGATCTGATCGGCCGCCGCCACCAGATCGTGGTCCACGCCCCGCCATCCGGCGATGGCCAGTTCGCCCAGCCAGGCGCGCGACCCCGTCGCGAGCGGGCTCGGCGCGGTGGCATCCGGGGTGGCCGACCACTCGGATCGATTGCGGCCCAGGGCCGTATCCGCCTGCTCGACCAGTGCGTCGTGAACCGAGCCCAGTACGGCGGCACGGGCGGCGGCCAGCGCCGACAGTTCATCCGTGCCGATCGCTCCCGTACTCACCTTCGATACCGCCGCCGCCACCACCTCGGCCAGCGGCGAACCCGCCACGGCGGCGGCCAATGCCGCCAGCGCCGCGCCCTGCGGTTCGGAAACCCGGGCGAACCCGTTGACCAGCGCGGTATCGAAGCCGTTCACCGCGTCCAGGGCCGCCGCGACACCGGTGGGCGCATCCGTCAGCGCGGCCAGTTGTACTGCCTGCATCAGCGACCCACCCCCGCCGGGAACCACTGCAGCTCCGGAATCGGCGCCGCGCTACCCGGCAACTCCAGGTAGGACAGATGCCGCAGGAACCGGCTGAACACCGCGGCGGCCGGAGCGGGGTCACGAGTCCCAGTGAGGGCGCTGGCAATTCGCGTTCCCTCGGGCACCTCGACCCGCAGGAAGCGCGCCACCCGGCCCTGCCCGTACTGAAGCACCGCTTCATCGATGAGCGCGTCCAGATGTTTGCAGCACCACCCCTGGTTCAATCCACCGCACGGCCGATTGTTGTTGGTGCTACAGCTCAGTCCATGCGTCCCAGCGGTCACCGACGCCACGTACACGCGCGCAATATCGGACCCACTCGACACCACCCCCTGCAGGCGTCCGTCCGCCAACTCCACGAACGGCACCTTGTTCAGCTTGCGTGGTGCGACAGCGGGCAATACCCGCACGACAGCGGCGCTTTCCCATGCCGGTTCATCCGGCGCGGCACTCGGATTCGAGACCATCATTCTCCCTCCCGGTCGATCATGATGCGCCCAAGGTATGTGACGGCACCGACAAGTGCCGACCGGTCCGGCCAGAAACCTGTAACCCCCTGCGGCGGTGGCACTCCCGCCGAGGGGAACACCTCACCTGGACATGCGGGTCGGGCCCGCCGAATCGCCGGGCCCGACCCGTTCCACCCCATGGTCTTCAACGCATGGTCACCGACATAGTCGCGGCCGACGTCCAGCGCAGTGTCCGGGGCGGAGCGCCACCGTCCAGAGACCATTGCGACCCCGGCATGCCGCGGTAGTGCGGGTCGAAGACCAATCCTCGGTGCCGGGCGCCCCAACGGTCCACGAACCATTGGGGGATAGCAGCGGACCGCCATCCGGGCCATCGGTCGGGGTTTGTGGACCCCCAACGACCATGGGTGCGATCGACGGGTATTCCTGACCCGCCTACCGGTCGTGCAACTGGAAAGTTCGGCTGCCCGTCGCGGCGGAGTAGGTCTCGCTGCGGCTTGGTATTTGCGGATGCCGGCCATCAGTCCCATGCGCTCGGCGATTTCGCGGCTGGGTCCGCGCAGGTCCACCGCCTGTCCGCCCGGGCGCGGTTCGGGGGAGCGCCTGTACGGTCACACTCGGCGGCAGTGCCCACACTCCCAGTTCCGGGTCGACCGCTTCGGTACGTAAACCATGCTCGGCGGCCCCGCGGTGATACCGGGCACGGACCGGTCCGAATGCCACCGGAATGAGGTGGAAGCCCACCGGCTGCGGCACCGTGCAATGGCAGCCTGCTGCCTATTCGCTGCCCCTCGCGTCGCGAGAACCGGCCCCGGGTCGCGCCGGTCGCTACCCTGGATTTGTAAGGGTATGCGGCGCAGAATTACTCGCTCGGCCACTCGATGCAAGTTCCGCTCTGAAATCTTGCGGGAGCGGGGTGACCAGGGCACGTCGGCACCGGCGGTGTCGTAGCTCGGACGGGGATGAATGATGAAGCCGGAGCTGGTTCTGAAACCGTTGGTGAGTGAGCTCCTCAGGGATGTCCTCGCCGTGCCGGAGCGATTGTCCGCGATGATGGATGCCCTGGGTTCGCCACTGAATATAGTTGTGCCCGAACAGATATCGGAGAACGTGGCCGAGTATCGCGCCGTGTACGGCAGCCATCGGCTCAGCGGCGGCATCTACTTTGCCCACAAGGCGAACCGGTCCAGCGCGCTGATCCGTGCGCTGGCGGCGGGGGACTGTGGTGTCGATGTAGCCTCCCTCGGCGAATTGCGGCACGTGCTGGAAGCCGGGTTCACCGGCGACCGGATCATGGCTACCGGGCCCAAGGACGCCGAATTCCTGTGGCTGGCCGCCCGGGTCGGGGCCGTGGTGAACGCCGACTCCCGCGAGGAGTTGGCGCGATTGGCGTCGACCGTGGCGCGTTTCGGACTGCCGCCGGCGCGGGTGATGATCCGGCTCTCGGCCTTCGAGTCGTCGGGGGTGCCAATCCTGAGTCGGCCCAGCCGTTTCGGGGTGCACGCGCGCGAACTGGCTTCGGTGCTGGACATTCTCGACGAGCACCGGGCTGCCCTGCGGTTGCTGGGGGTGGCCTACCACCTGGACACCACCGGCGTCGAGGAGAAGGCGCTGGCGCTCGAGGGCTGTCTGCTGGCGATGCACGAGGCGCTGGGTCGCGGTCTCACCCCCACCGCGGTCGACATCGGCGGCGGCTTCGGCGTGAACTATCTGGCCGACCGCGGCGAATGGGAGCGCTACACAACGGAACTGGGTACCGCCGTGCTCGGACTGCGCCCACCGATGACCTGGCAGAACCACGGCTATGGCCTGCGTGCTGGAGCCGGGACGTTGCGCGGCACCCTCGGCGTGTATCCGGCGTACCGTGAGGTAGTCGGCCCGCGGTATCTGGACGAGTTGCTCAACCACGAATCCGCGAGACTGGGAAGGTCATTCGCCACCCTGCTGCTGGAGAACCTCTACGACCTGTATATCGAACCCGGGCGCGGGCTGGTCGACCAGTGCGGCCTCACCCTGGCCCGGGTCGCCGAGGTCCGCACCACCCACAGCGGTGACGTGCTGGTCCGGCTGATGGCCAACTCGCACGACATCAGTGCGGAAGACCATGCGGTGCTGATGGATCCGGTGCTACTGCCGGAGCGGCCGGGCACGCCCACCGGCGTGTACCTGGCCGGCAACCTGTGCCTCGAGGACGACCTGATCACCCGCCGCAAAGTCACACTGCCGCGCAACCCGGTGCCCGGCGATCTGTTGGCCTTCGTGAATACGGCCGGCTACTTCATGGATTTCGCGGCGGATCACGCGCTGATGCAGCCCATCGCTCGCACGGTCGCGGCCTACCGCGAGGCGGGCGGTTGGTCCTGGTGTCTGGATGAACAGTTCTGGCCGGTGAAAGGGAACCGCTCATGAAGTACGACAGCATTCTCGACGTCATCGGGGATACACCGCTGGTCCGGATCGACCCGAATGTCCACGGGCTACGCAATATCGACCTCTACGCGAAGCTGGAAATGCTCAACCCGTTCGGCTCGGTCAAGGACCGCCCGGCCTGGAATATGGTGCGCGAGGGCTTGTCCGGGGCCATCGAACGTGGTGACGCCATCGTGGAACTGTCGAGCGGGAATACCGCCAAGGCCCTCGCCGTGGTCGCGGCCATGCACGGACTGCCGTTCAAGAGCGTGACGAACCGGATGCGGGTGCCCGAGATCAAGGACCTGCTGCTATTGCTCGGGGCACATATCGAGGAGCTACCCGGGCAGACCGAGTGTCTGGACCCGACCGATACCGAGGACCCGCTCACCCGCATGTACCGGATGCTCACCGAGGAGGGCAACGGTTATCTGCACACCGATCAATACTTCAATCCGCGCAATCTGGACGCACATCGGGTCGGCACCGCTACGGAGATCATCAAGGATCTCGACGGCGAGGCCCCGGACGTCTTCGTCGCCTGCGTCGGCACCGCCGGCTCCTCATCGGGGGTGGCGAGCGTGCTGCGCGACCACAATCCGGCCGTCTCGGTGATCGGATTGGTCGCCGCCAAGCGCGATTTCATCCCCGGCATCCGCAATATCGACGAGGTCAATGAGGTCGGGCTGTTCGACCCGGACAACTACGACACCCTCGACGCCGTGACCGCCGCGGAGGCCATCGAGGGCATGCTCACCCTCAACCGTCGCTGCGGCATTCTCGGCGGACCGACCGCAGGCGCGGCGTATTACGGTGCGCTGCGGCACCTCTCGGCTCTCGACGCCACACTCACCGAGCGCCGCACCGCGGTATTCATCGTGTGTGACCGGGTGGAGAGCTATATGAGCTATCTCCGTAAGCGCAGGCCGGACCTGTTCAAGCAGCCGCCGCAGCCGAATTCGGTGGATACGCTGACCTCCGACGAGGTCGCCGCCGCCGTTCAGGTGGACGTGACCGCGGCGCGCGAGTGGATCACCCGGGAGCGCCCGCTGGTGGTGGACCTGCGCGGCGGATTCGCCTACACCGCCCTGCACATCGAGGATTCGGTCAATATCGTCGACGAGCTCTTCGACGAACTGGTGCGCGGCGGTCTGCCATTCGGTGCGAGCAGGCCGGTCCTGCTGGTCTGCCCGATCGGTGAGAAGTCCGCACGCTACGCGGCGCTGCTGACGAGGATGGGGCACAGGGACGCGCGCAGTCTGCGCGGCGGCGTCGTGGCCTGGCGCGACGCGGGCGCTCCGCTGGTCCGGGATTGACGCCATGACCACCATGACGAATCCGGGCGAGGTGCTCGAACGCCTCGCGCACTGGCAGCGGGGATTGCGCGCGCAGTTCCCGATCATCGCGAACAACCCGGGGCTGGCGTATCTGGACAGCGCGGCCACCACGCAGAAACCGGCGGCGGTGCTGGACGCCGTCACCGAGTACCTCACCACCGGCAATGCCAATGCCGGGCGCGGCTCCTATCCCTGGGGCACCGCCACCGCCGCGCGTATCGAGGCCGCCCGCGATCGTGTGCGAAAAGCACTGGGCGACAGTGGGGGCGATTCGTCGGTGGAGTTCGTCGGCGGCACCAGCGACGGGCTGCGTGCCGTCGCGCGGGACTGGTTGGCAGGCCTGCTCGCCGACGGTGACGAGATCATCGTCCCCTTCGGAGATCACGAGTCCAATCTGCGGCCCTGGCTGGAAGTGCGAGACGACCTGGCGCGCGAAGGTATTCGAGTGACGGTGCGGCCGATGCCGGTGGACGCCGATTCCGGCGACTACGACCATCGGGCGCTGCCGTCGATCGTGACCGACCGGACCCGGTTCGTCGCGGTGACGCACGTGCACCACGTTTTCGGCGTGGATATGAATGTGCACCGGGTGCGCGCAGCGGTCGGTCCGGATGTGCCGATCTGCCTGGACGCCGCACAGAGCGTCGGGCACCGGCCGGTCTCGGTGGCCGACCTCGACGTCGACTTCGTGGTGTTCTCCGGGCACAAGATGTTGGCTCTGCCCGGGGTGGGCGCGGTGTGGGCGCGCAACCGGCGCGGTCCGCGTTTCGCCCTGCGCGGCTGGGCGGGCACACCGAACACCGCCGGCATCGTCAGCCTGGCGGCGGCATTCGACTGGCTCGACACGGCCGGCTTGGCCGAGGTACGGACGTGGACCACCGCGCTCAGTGCCCGACTCACCAATGGCCTCGCCCGATTCGACGGGGTGCGGGTGCTGGGTTGCCAGAACAGTCTGACCGCCGATTCCCCCGTGCAGCGCCGGGAGGGCATTGTGACCTTCCGGCATGCCCGGGTCCGTTCGGACGATCTCGGATTCGTCCTCGCCGACGAGGGGATCATGGTGCGCGCCGACAGCCATTGCCAGGCGGGCCGCGGCTCCGACGACCACGCCGTGCGGGTGAGTGCGCATGTCTACAACACACCGGAGGAGATCGACCGGGTGCTCGAGGTCGTGCGGCGGTGCGAAGGGATGGCGAGCTGACTACGCGTCGGGTTTGCGGCCCCGCCACCCGGTTCGGGCGGTGAGCAGGGTGAGGTCACCGCGACGGCCGAGCCACGCCTCGTCGTCCGGATCGAGCAATCGCGCCCAGACCGCGGCATCGTCGGAGGTCAGGAACGGTCCGGCTCGGCGGACCCGGGCCATCAGTTCGGCGAGTACCACCGCGCGCACCTCGTCGGAGAGTGGTGCGGGAATGTCGACCAGTTCGGTGAACGCGGCGACATCGGCGAGTCCGGCGCGGACCAGAATGTCCTCCCACCCCCCGCCCGGTCGTTTCGCGCCCGGCCTGCCGAAGAACCACTGCGCGAAGTGCCGATCGTGGGCCTCGTCCAGCCTGATCTCCAGCCCGGGTCGTCCGATTCCGATATCCCAGGGCAGGCATCGGGTGGGCAGCCCGCCCTCCGCCAGGCACAGCACGCCGCCGGGCCGCAGCATGCCGATCAGGGCGCGGGCCGCGGCATCCCAATCGCGGGCATGGTGCACACACCACGACGACCACACGGCGTCGGCGGCTTCGGGTAGTGGCGGCACGCCGTCCTCCACATCGTGCAGCACCGGGCGGATTCGATTGCTCACGCCGGCCTTTCGGGCCGTGTCCAGGGTGGTGTCGAGCATCGTCGGATCCAGATCCACGGCGTAGACGCGGCCGTGCTCGCCGACGGCGTGCGCGAGCACGACGGTGGCGGTCCCGGCTCCGGGACCGACATCGACGACGACATCGCCGCGGGCGACACCCAGCGGCGCGAGCAGGCGCAGCGTCGCGTCGAGGAATACGGCTTCGGCGGCCGCCGGATCGTCGGTGGACGTCCCGGTGCCCGGCTTGCCGATGCGCTGCTGCTCGCTGGTTGTCACGGCGGCGATATTACTGAACATCGTTTTCAGTGCGAAGTTTGCCCGAGGCGTTTCCGGTGGCGGATCGCCCGCCGCGATCTCGCCCGCCGTCCGGCCGGGGGATCAGGGTCGCCGGGACCGAGCAGGATATCGGACACATTCGAGAATGTAGTCATTGACTACTTTGTAGGCGGTGTCTACATTTGCGTTCATCATGACGAACGACGTAGATACGACGGAGACGGCCGACGCTTCCAGTTCGAAAGGGGGCGCGCCCGAGGTGAGTTCGAAACCATCCGGGGGAACCGCCGGCAAGGCGGCCTCGAACGACGGCGGTCGGGTTGTCCCCGATATGCCGCCGAAGCGGGGGCTGCTACCCCCGGTCGCCATCGTCACCCTGCTCGTGGCGCTGTTCGGCTACATGTACCTCGGATACACCTCGGCCCCGGAACAGCACCTGCGCGACTTTCCGATCGCACTGGTCAACCAGGACCTCGGTGACACCCTGGACGGGAAGCCCACCAATATCGGCGACTCGATCACCGAGGGCGTCGTCGCCGGAATCCCGGACGGCAAGATCGATCTGCGGCTGCTCGGCATCAACGAGGCCCAGCAGCAGCTACAGTCCGGCGAGGTCTACGGCGCGATCATCATCCCGAGCGATTTCACCAAGCGGCTGGCCATTCTGGGTGCGGCCGCCATCGTCCCGGGTGATGTCGAGCGGCCCATCATCACCGTGTCTGTGAATCAGCGGGCGGGCGCCTTCGCGGCTCAGATCGTGGACACCATTGCCGAACAGGCGCTGACCAAGGTCAACGCCACCGTCGGCGCTCAGCTCACCGACCTGGTACAGGCGAAGCTGCGTCCCGCGCCGGGTATGCCGCCCACCGAGATCAGCGGTGCCTCCCGATTGCTGCTGGACACCCCGATCGATGTCGTCTTCACCGACTATCGGCCGCTCCCCGACGGCGCCGGTCACGGTCTGGCGGCGTTCTTCTACACCCTGGTACTGCTCCTGGCGGGATTCATCGGCGCTGTCATCATCCACACCATGACCGATGCCCACTTCGGTTACGCGCCCGCCGAATACGGCCCGTGGTACCTGCACCGGTCGCCGACGCCGATGAGCCGGTGGCGCATCCTGCTCATCAAATGGGGGCTCGCCGCGCTGACCGCACCGCTCGCGTCCGCCGCGCTGCTCGGCGCGGCCCGGGTGCTGGATATGCCCATCGATCGTCCACTGCTGCTGTTCCTGTACGGCACGCTGGCGGTGACGGCCGTCGCCGTCACGGCGCTGTCGGTGCTGGCCGCCTTCGGCACCGCGGGCCTGGTCATCAATATGATCGTGTTCGTGGTGCTGGGTCTGCCGTCGTCCTCCGGCACGGTGCCGATCGAGGCCACCCCGCCTTTCATCGCCAACCTGGCCGCCTTCGAACCCATGCACCAGATCTATCTGGCCGTGCGATCGCTGCTCTACTTCGGCGGCCATATGGAGGCGGGGATGAGCCACGGATTCTGGATGACCGTGTGCGGGTTGGGCGTCGGCGTGGTCCTCGGTGCGGTGGCAACCCACACCTACGACCTGGGTGGCCTGTATCGCCTCGGTGTCTCACACAAGCCCGAGGCCGGTGCGGCACCGAAGTAGCTCAGCCCTGATCGTGGTCGCTATCGGTCCGGTGATTCAGCCGCTGCCACTCCACCGCCCAGGCGATATTTCGGCGGTAGTCGATCAGTAGCCGACCGCCCCAGATCAGCAATACCGCTGTGAGCCAGACTCCGAGGAGGACCGCCAGGCCGGCTCCGACGCCCTCCAGCAGGGCGTCGCCGCTGTCCTGGGGCGGATCGGCCAGGGTGCTGTCGGCGCCGATCCATACCGGAACCGGATCGCCGGGTGCGGCGGTGCGGGGTACGGGTGCGGCGACGGTGTTCTCCTGGTCCCCCTGACCCCACAGCACTGTCGCCCGGAACCGGCGCTCCGATTCCACGTGCACCGGACTGTCGGTAATCGTCGCGGTAATCAGTGTTTTCGACGCGTTGTCGGCCAGTATTCGCGTGCTCGTACCGCTGTACGTCGCGGTCCCCACCGCACCGGCGATCGGTACGACGACAATGCTGGCGGCCACCAACAGGGCCACCCCGAGACTTTCCAATCGCAGTGACGAGTGCATGAGAGGGTTGGCGTTCCATGGCCGCATCCGCCAGATTCGGAGCGGAGCCGAAGGGAAGCCAGACATCGCAGTCACCCTCTTTCGGCGAACTGGCTGTCGTCACGCGATCACAGTCGATTACATCTACGGATACCCATGGGAGGCGCTTCGAACCAGGAATCACCCCGGCCTATCGGGCGGAGGGCAATCCGTCAGTCCGGCTTCTCGGTGGCATCGAGTGAGTCGGGACGCTGCGGCGGCAGTTCGGGTGCTTCCGGTGGCGGCCGCCGAATACTGACCACCACCGAGATGGTGAGCACGACGACGACAACCGCGAGGCTCACCAGTGACGGGATCTCCGGCACCGCGGAACTGATGGTCTTATGGGCGGCTTGGAGAATCAGCTTGACGCCGATGAACGCGAGAATGATCGCCAGACCGGTCGACAGATGGTGGAAGCGCGCCAGCATCCCCGAGAGCAGGAAGTACAGGGCACGCAAGCCGAGGATCGCGAAGGCGTTGCTGGAGTAGACGATAAGCGGTTCGTGACTGACAGCCAGCACCGCGGGCACGCTGTCGACGGCGAAGACGATATCGGCCGCTTCGATGGCGGCGACGACAAGCAGCAGGGGGGTGGCGACCCATTTACCGGCCGACCGGACGAAGAAATGCGCGCCGGAATACTGCTCCTGGACCGGGAAGACCTTGCGTACCAGCCGCACCGCGGTGCTCTTGCCGGGATCGAAGGTGTCGTCCTCGCCCCGGAGGAGTTTCAGGGCGCTGTAGAGCAGGATCGCGGCGAAGACGAACAGGACGGCGGTGAATTGCCGCACCACGGCGACACCGAGGAACAGGAATATCCCGCGGAAGACCAGCGCGCCCAGAACTCCGAGGAACAGCACCCGGTGCTGGTATTCGCGGGGCACCTTGAAGTATCCGAAGATCAAAGCGAAGACGAACAGGTTGTCCACCGACAGGCTCTTCTCGAGCAGCCAGGCGGTGGTGAACTCCACCCCGGCGGTCGGGCTGACCGATACCGCGACGAGAACCGCGAAGATCATTGACAGGCTGACCCACAGCACACTCCAGCGGAGCGCTTCCTTGAATTCGATCACATGTGGGCCACGGTGAGCCACGAGATCGACGACCAGACCGGCGATCAAGGTCGCGACGAACACCGCCCAGAGCCAAATGGGAACGCTCATAGCCTGCTCTCCTCGGTTGTATCTCCGATATGCAGTTCGGTCGTGCCCGGCTCATCTCCGCCTCGGGCAATCGGCCCGCCGGGTGCCCGTAATACTCGGTGCCGCTGTGGTTTCCGGCGTGTCGATAGCAGCGGCGGGCAGTGCCGGTCGCGATGACCCGGGCACCGGGCCTGTCGTCAAATGTACCGGAGTGGTGACCTACATCTCATCGCTCGGCGTGTTCCGAACGGTCGCATGCGGTTTCGCGCCGGTGCGTCGCCGCAGACTCGCGCCGAGCCCGCGGTGCGGCCACTGTAGGGTCGGTACCCGGCGTAGGGAACACCGGTGCGAATCCGGGGCTGTCCCGCAACTGTCACCGGGGAGCAATCCGCCGATTCATGGCCACGACCTGCCCAGGTTGGAAGGCCGGCGGAGGTGTGTCGATCCGGGAGCCAGGATACCTGCGCCCGAGGTATCGGGATCACACCCACGAGGATGGCAATGAACAACTACACATCGGATCGGCCCGGTTTCGGCCGCCGAAAATTCCTGCTCGGCAGTGCGGGCGCGCTCGGCGCGGTCGTCGTTGGCGGGTCGGGGATATTGACGGGCTGCGGCTCGGACAGCGGTCCGGCGGGCTCGCCGCAGGGGCCGCCGCGTCCGGGTGGACGGCTGCGCTCGGTGATCGCCGGACGATCGGCGAGCGCGGACGTACTCGACCCGCATCAGGCCGGTAGTTCGGCGGGCGGCGCGGTGTCGAAGAACGTCTGGGACAAACTGGTCGCCTACAACAATGACCTGACGCTGCGATACCGCCTGGCGGAGTCGCTCGAACCCAATGCCGACGGCAGCCAGTGGCGCATCAGCCTGCGGCCGGGCGTGGTGTTCAGTGATGGCAGCCCGCTGACCGCGCGGGATGTTCTGTGGAGCTTCGAGCGAATGCTCGATCTGGCCAAGAAATCCTCCGGTGATCTCTCGGCGGTCGATATGTCGCGTACCCGCGCCGACGGCGCACTCGGTGTCGTGGTGTCGATGAAGTCGCCGCTCGCCGATTTCGGGTCGGTGCTGGCGGGCTGGTACTGCTACATCGTCAAGGACGGCACCGCCGATATCGACGGCTCGAAACTTCCGGTGGGCACCGGCCCGTTCGCTCTGGCGCGCTGGTCGCCCGGCGACCGAACCCTGTTGCGGCGCAACGAGCGGTACTGGGATGGGCCCGCCCTGCTGGACGAGGTGGAGATCATCCAGATCGCCGAGACCGAAGCGCGCGTGAATGCCTTCCTTTCCGGGGAAGCGGATGTGGTGCACGAGATCTCGTACCTGCAGGCACGGACCCTGTCCGGCGATCCGGGGACCACGGTGGTGGTACCGCCCGCCGGGCTGATGGGCGCATTCCAGATGCGGGTGGACACAGCACCTTTCGACGATGTGCGCGTGCGGCAGGCCATGCGGCTGGCGGTGGACCGCCAGGCCATGGTCGATTCGGTGTACTACGGATACGCCGAGGTCGGCAATGACGTCTACGGCAAGGGCGCACCGTTCCACCACGACACCCTGCCGCAGCGGTCCTACGATCCACAGCGCGCCCGGGAACTGCTGCGCGAGGCGGGTAGGGAGAACCTGACGGTGACCCTGCCCACCGCAGACGGTTCGCCGGGCATGCTCGAATCGGCGACATTGTTCGCCGAGCAGGCCAAGGCCGCGGGTGTCACCATCCAACTCGAATCGGTACCCGCGGACACCTATTTCTCTCAGGTCAGCGGTAAGGCACCGCTGTCCCATCTCGGCTGGTGGAACTACAGTCTCGACTACTTCTACGGTCAGACCATGACCAGCGACGCACCCAGCAATGGCACCGGTTGGCGGCGGCCCGCATGGGACGCCACCTTCGCCGAGGCGCGCGCCGCGATGGATCCGCGGCGTCGCGGTGAACTGTATCGCGCACTGCAGGAAGAACTCTGGAACGAGGGCGGATACATCCTGCACAGCTTCGCCAAGCGGCCCGATGCGGCGAAGAATCATGTGGGCGGTGTGCGCAATGGCGTGCCCGGCACCGACGACTGGGCGAATTACGCGACCACCTGGCTGGCCGAGCAGTGACCCGGCAGTCGTGACCGCCTATGTCGTACGGCGCGTCGGTGGCGGGATCGGGGTGCTGTTCGCCGTCGCGCTGGTGGTTTTCGTGCTGTTCGAGTCACTGGATTCCGATGCGGCCACGGTAATCCTGTCACGTACCGGTAGTGGTGATCCCAACCCGGAGCAACTACGCGCACTGCGTACCGAACTCGGACTGGACCGGCCCGCGCCGGTGCGCTTCGTGGAATGGCTGCTCGCCTTCGCGCAGGGCGATTTCGGCAATTCGCTGATCTCGGGTCGACCGGTGGGCGATGTGCTGCTCGGGCGCGCGGCCAATAGCGTCACCCTTGCGCTGATTACCGCGGGCCTGCTGATCCCGGCGGCGCTCGCGCTCGGTCTCCTCGCGGGCGCTCGCGCGGGTTCCCGCACCGACCGGGTGATCAGCGTGGGCGCACTCGCGGCGGAATCGGTGCCCTCGTTCGTCTTCGGGGTACTGCTGGTGGCCACGGTGTCGCTATCGCTACGGCTGCTGCCCGCGGTCTCGTTGCTGCCGACCGGCGCGAGTGTGTGGAGCCGTCCGGAGATCCTGGTGCTGCCGGTGACGTGTCTGCTGATCGGCCTGGCGCCACATCCGGTGCGGATGGTGCGGGCGCAGACCGCCGAGGTCATGGCCAGCCCCTACATACAGACCATCCGGCTCAACGGGATCGGCGGCATGCGGCTGATGCTGCGGCATGTCGCGCCCAACGCGGTATCGGCGTCGATCCATCCCCTCGCGGGAGCGGTGGTCGGACTGATCGGGGGTGTCGCCGTGGTGGAAACACTGTTCTCCTATCCAGGACTTTCTCAGGAAGTGTTGCGCGCCGTCGAGGCCCGCGACTTCCCGTTCGTCCAATCGGCCGCAGTACTGCTCGCGGCCGTGGGGATCGGTATCTACCTCGTCGCGGATCTGCTCACCCTGCTGGTGAGTCCGCGAGCGAGACAGATAGCGATGGGGGAGCGGATATGAAGGCCCGCAACAGGATCCGCTCGGGCTGGCTGGTGGTCACCGTGGCGGTGCTGCTCCTCGTACTGCTCGGGCCCGTCTTCGCGCCCTATGCGCCGACCGCCGCGACGGCGCCGCCGTTCCAGCCGCCGTCGGCGGATCATCTGCTCGGCACCGATGTGGTCGGACGTGATGTGGCCTCGCGGGTGCTGCATGGTGGGCTACCGCTGCTCTCGATTGCCGGGCTGGCGCTGATTGTCGCGTATGCGCTGGGTCTCGGTCTCGGTCTCATCGCCGGACTGCGCCGCGGGTGGGACCGAGTGATCATGCGCCCCGTCGACGCCATTGTCGTGGTTCCGTGGTTTCTGCTGCTCGCCGTGATCGCCACCGCCATGGGAGCCGGGCCCGCCGCGATCGTCGTGACCGCGGCCCTGGCGTCGGTGCCCTGGATTATCCGCATCGTCCGCACCTGTGTCCTCGAACTTGCCTCGACAGGCTATATCGAATCCGCCCGTGCCAGAGGCGAACCGCTGTGGCGGCTGGCGCTGGTGGAGGTGCTGCCCAACCTCCGGTCCGTGGTGCTCGCGGACGCGGGTGTACGGATGTCGGCGACCATTTCGATAGTCGCGGTGAGCGGATTCCTCGGTCTCGGACTGCGGCCGCCGTCCTCGGACTGGGCCTTGATGATCACCGAGAACCGGCCCGGATTCGCCCTGCAACCGTGGGCGGTGCTCGCGCCGGCGCTATTGATCATGGTGCTGGTGGTTTCGGTCAATATGGTCACCGATCGAGCCTTCGGCACCGGTCACCGTGGTGCGGCGCATCGTCGGGTGGTATCCACCGTGGACGGATCGGGGCTGTCGGTGGACGGGCTCACGGTCCGCGATCCGAGTGGAACCGCTGTCCTGGAAGATATTTCGCTGCGCGTACCGGCCGGAGGCAGCATCGCGGTGATCGGCCCGTCCGGTGCGGGCAAGACGACCTTCGCGCTGGCGGTGCTCGGTGTGCTGCCGCACGGACTGACCGCCGAGGGCACCGTGGGCGTCGGCAGATCCGTCGGCCGCCGCACGGTCGGCTATGTCCCGCAGGATCCGGCGACCGGACTCAATCCGGCACTGCGAATCGGCACCGCGATCCGTGAAATCGCCAGGCTGCGCGGCACATTCGAGGGTCGTGACGGCGTCGCCGAGGCTTTGCGCCGGGTCGATCTGCCCGACGATCGCGAGTTCCAGCGACGATTCCCGCATGAACTGTCCGGCGGTCAGCAGCAGCGGGTGCTCCTGGCCATGGCGCTGCTCGGCGATCCGGCCCTGCTTGTCCTCGATGAGCCGACCACAGGATTGGACGCGGTCACCCGGGAACGATTGGTCGATACGCTGCGGCGGATCCGGCACGATACCTCGACCACACTGCTCGTGATCACCCACGACCTGGCCGCGCTGGCCCCGCTGGTCGACCGGGTACTGCGGTTGGAGCGGGGCAGGGTGATGTCGATGGCACCGCACCGCGCCGAAACCTCCAGTGCGACAACCATTGTGCGCGTGCCGCGCACCGAGACCGCGACGCCACCGATTCTGCGGGTGGAAGACCTCACGGTGACGCACCGGCGTCACGGCGATGGTCGGCCGGTCGTCGACGGACTGTCGTTCACGCTGCGCGCCGGTGAATGTCTGGCCATAACCGGCCGATCCGGGGCGGGCAAGACCACGGTGGCACGGGCGCTGTCCGGACTGCACGTACCGGCCGGGGGAGTGGTCGAACTCGACGGCGCGCCACTGCATCCGCGCGTGGACCGGCGTCCCCTGGACCACCGTCGCGCCATCCAACTGATCTTCCAGAACCCCGCCACCTCCCTCAACCCGTCCTACCGCATCGGCGGCCAGATCGGCCGTCCACTGCGCCTGCTGCACGGTATGGACGGTGCCGCCGCGCTCCAACAGACCCGGCACCTGCTCGACGGAGTCGGCCTCGATAACGAACTGGCGGCACGGCATCCTCGCCAGCTGTCCGGCGGCCAGCAACAGCGAGCTGCCATCGCCCGCGCCCTCGCCGCGGAACCCCGCATCCTGATCTGCGACGAAATCACGTCCTCACTCGACCCCGGCACTCAGAACATGGTGATCGACCTACTCGACGAACTGCGCCGAACAGGTCTGGCGCTCATTGTGATCAGCCATCAGGACACCGTTATCGACCGTCTCGCCGATACGGTGCTGAGTCTGCCCGAATCGAAAACCACCCGGACGACGCGCGTTTGAACCGACCTTCCTCGGCAGCCCCGGTCGGCACTGGCTGCCGGCAAACTCGGATGTCTCGCCAATGGCTCGCTCATCGGCTACCCGAGACCTGTGCCGCGCTGGGTTCCGGGGGGATCAACCGATCACGTCCGGCGCTTGCGGCGTGCTCGACCGAGATGTCGATCAACGCCTTGATCATGGGGTGACTGACGCTGGTCGTCTATAGCGTATGACGCTATAATTCGGATATGTCCAGTCGAAGTGATCTCTTGCGCGAGGTGATGCTCGAAACGGGTACCACCCAGTCGGAGCTGTCGCGCGTGAGCGGCGTCCGGCAATCGAGCATCAGTCAGTCGTTGTCTGGCAAATTGAATCTGAGCGACGAGCAACTCGACCGGCTGCTGTCGTGCATGGGGTACCGCTTGGAGGTCGTACGGCGTCACGTCGTCCCCGAGTTGACTCGTTCCGAGCGGCGTTCATGGCAGCTACACCGCCGGCTCTCGACGCACCTGACCCCGTCGAGCATCGAGTCGTGGCGGCCTCGTATCGAGCGCAACCTGCGCAACCTGCGCGATGGCGTATCCGGTCAGCCGCACCTGCGCAATCTCGATCGCTGGCAGTCGTTGATCGACCGCGCCGACGTACCGGGACTGCACCGGGTCCTGACGGGTCTGGACCGGGGCTCTATCGAGATGCGTGAGGTCTCCCCAATGGGTGGGCTGCTCCCACAGGAGGAGCGTGCCGATCTGCTGGGCCTGGTCAGCTGATGCGTCGTGACCAGTTGGAGCTGACGTGTGCCTTCGGCGTCAGCCTCGCCGCCTTGGGGCTACTGGCCACAGTCGGGTACGAACACCTGCGGAAGAAGCGAACCGTGCCACCGCCCGCGTCTCACGAGGACGCTTGACTACCGCTCCGCACCGGCGAAACACCGTGCGCTACACGCTGATCCAGATCTGGTGTCGTTCGGTTCACCGGAACGACCCTGGGCTGGACAGTTGGCACGATTACGGCAATGATCTCCCGGTTACCGCTGTCCAACCTCGGGGGTTGATTTACATGTCGTTGTCGGGAAAAGCCGCGCTGGCCATGGTTGCTCCGGCAGCGGCGGCGATGATCGTCACCGGAACCGGGACCGCGAACGCGGCCGGGGATCTCTACGGTGCGATGGCTGTCTCGTACACGTACTACTCGGTTCCCCTCGGTGCCGCTGATTCGTATGCCACCGGAGTTGGTGTGGCGGTGGACTTCCCGTCGCAGGCCGCCGCGGACCAGGCTGCCATCGATGCGTGTGATGCCGACCGCTGCTTCGTCCTGGCGCGAGCCCACAACGAGTGCGCCTCGGTCGTCGAATACGACACCTGGGCGGCATGGTCGAACGCCGTCGAACCCGTCTACCACACCGGAGTGGGCCCCACAGCCGCTGCCGCGGAACAGGCCGCGATGGCCAAGGGAAATGCCGGTCTGGGCTTTCCCACCAGCATGTTCTTCACGCTCGGCCTCGCCCGAATCGTCAAGCCATTGTTCGTCCTGGACACCATCTGCACCGCGAACGTCCGCTGAGCTGGGTGTAGGTCCTCCCCGCCCCGGCAGCCGCCCTGCACCAGCAGGGCGGCTCCCACCAGACTTGCGGGTCGACATCCCGTCAGGCGGCATCGAGGGCCGCGGTGATCTTGCGGATCATCTCGGCCAGGGTGGGGCTGGGCGCGCCCTGAGCCTGCGCGGTTTCGAGCGCGACGGCGACAATGCCGCGGAAGTTGTCGGCCTCGGCCGGATCCTGCTGCTCGAGCAGGCTCACCGCCGCCGCCAGCGCGGGCAACACCTGGTCGGCGAGGGCGGCGACGGTCTTGCCCGGCAACTTGATGTCCTTGGACTTCGCGGCGAGCACATGCCCGACCGCGCCGGTCGCTGAGTACAAGGCGGTACTGCCCGCGGTCGCGACCTTGTGCGGCTTGGCGCTGGCGGCGGCCAGCAGCGAGACAGCGCCGTAGGCGGCGGTCCGCACGATGGCCTTGTCCTGGTCGCTGAGGGTGATGGTGATCGACATGGTGTGCTCCTCGGAAGTGTTGTTCTTCGTGATGGGTCCAACTATCAGCGACCGACCTGACACCACCCTGTCAGCGGCCTGACACGGCCACCGAAGACGGTGTTCCTCCTCGTTGTGCCAGGCCAGGGCACTGCGGAACTGCCAGCGACCACTAGAGCAATTGCACGGTGTGGTTGTTGATGGCGTCCTCGACCGGCTGCCTGACAGCGGCGGAATCGAAAGGATCGATGCCGTCGAAGATTTCGTCGAGGATGTCGGCCCGGTCGAGGGTGGCGGGGAAGGTGTGTGCCGCTCGGGCGCTGACGATGACCGCGTACAGCACGGCCGCGTAGATCCGCGAGCGCGGCGCGGTCAACCGCCAGCCACGCCGTTCCCGTTCCCGCAGTTGGGCTTCGACGGTGTCGAGGACATCCTGGATTACCTGGAGTTCGATCTGGTCGTAGTCATCGGAGCGCATGTCGACCTCCGAAAAGCAGTGCACCGCAGCCGTAAACCGTCATGCGCAACAGGGCCAGCAGAGATCTTCGAGCCACCGCCGGTGTTCGCGTCGCACGCGCCTCGAGCACCATGCGCCCATCCGTGACCAGGGCGGTACGCGCTCGCCGCCGCACCCGGCAGGTGTTCACCCCGCACCCGAGGTGCAACTGCATCGCCGTGTGCGCCTGCGCGGCGGTCAACGCGCCGGGATCGGCGTAGCACGACCACAACCCGCGCACCGAATACCCAGCCGGGACGGTCTCGGTCGTCGAGCGCCCGGTACTTTCGCTCTGCTGCTGCTTCTCTCGGTCGATGCGCTCGATGATCGCCTGCACCGACCATTGGTTCCTGCTGGACATCGGTTGACCCCCTTGTCATCGGGTGAGTGTGGAGTGCACGGCATTTGAAGAAGCGGACGGCGTGATTTGTTGCCGGGCATGCGATCAGCACACCACCGGCATCCAGCTGGAATCATCGAATTCGGACGTTTCCCTCTGGTTGGTTCAAACCAGCAGGACGGGGTCCGCGTCCGGCGTAAGGTTCGTTCCGCGATGGCGTGTGTTTCGTTCCGAAATTCCGGAGGATGCCGACATGACCAGCGATGATGAACCCTCGACACTGCCTCGGCGGCAATTGGGGCGTTTCCTACGTGAGGCCCGCGACAGCTGCGGATTTTCGATGGATCGCGCTGCGCATCTGGTGGAACTGAGCAAGACCGCTTTGCACCGCATCGAGACCGGCGGGGTGAAGAAGCTTCGCATCCGCGACATTCGGGCATTGTGCGAGGTGTACGAGGTCACCTCCGACGACACTGAGCGCGCCGTCGAACTTGCCAAGCAGGCACAGGTCAGTTCCTGGTACACCGCCTTCGGCGGGCTCTATAGCGATGCGACGTTCAACATGTATGTCGGACTGGCTGCCTCCGCGCGCAAACTGATTGCCTACCACGAGATCGTCCTCGGCCTCGTGCAGACCGCCGACTACGCACGCGCGCTGATCAGCGCCTTCTACAGCGATAGCAGTCACGAAGACATCGAGCGTCGAGTCGAGTTGCGTCTCAAACGGCAAACGATCATCACCCGCAAGGCAGATCCGGTGAAACTCGAACTGCTGCTACATGAATCGGCCCTGCATCGCGTGATCGGCGGCCCACGCGTGATGGCGACGCAGCTGCGGCATCTGGCGGAGGTGGGCAAACTGCCCAACGTCTCACTGCGGGTACAGCCATTCACGAGTGGCTGCAGCCGGGGTCTACTGCATGGCCCTTTCGTGATTCTCGATTTCGGGGTCGATGCCAAGGCCCGTCCGGTCGAGCCCTCGCTCGTCTATCTTGAGGGAGCCGGGAGGCCGGACTTCTACATGGAGAATGGTGATGACGTGCGTCGCTACTACGAAATCGCTTCGGCCGTCCGGGATACGGCATTGAATGAGACACAGACGCGTGACCTGCTCAGACGGGCAGCGAGGAGCTATGAAGCATGAACATCGAACTATCCGGGGCACACTGGTTCAAGAGCAGTCACAGCAGCGGCCAAACCGATTGCGTCGAGGTGGCCTGGCTGGCGGGAAGCATGGTGGGAGTACGTGATTCGAAGAATCCGTCCGGTCCGGCACTGATCGTTGCTCCGAGCTCATGGGACGCATTCACCGCCCGTATCGCTAACGGTGACTTCGATAGTGAACGCTGACCTGACTGGAGCCCGCTGGTTCAAGAGCGATCACAGCTCAGCGGGCAAGGAATGCGTCGAGGTCGCCTTCCTCGATGCGGGGATGGTCGGAGTACGCGACTCCAAGAATCCGTCCGGCCCCGCGCTGGTCTTCACTCCGGGCGAGTGGGATGCCTTCGCAGCAGGCATGCAAGCCGGCGAGTTTCAGCGACCCTCGTGACCCCTTCTGTCGCGTCCCCATCCCATTGGTGCCTAGCCCGAAGTCGCTGTTTCCCGATCGCGGGTACTTTATTGCCGCCGAGTCACGCAGTCGCGTGCATCGACCGACCTTGGTAAGCACTGAGAGCGCTCGACATACGGCTTCAGGCTGCGTCGGTGCGATGGCTGGTGAAATTCACGCGAGTGTCATCGGCGTCGAGGGCGATGTGGAGGGTGGCGTCCAGGGCGTCAGCGAGTTTGGCGAGCAGGGGGAGGGTGGGCACGGTATCGGAGCCTTCGATGCGCGAAATTTTGGCTTGCGTCAGCCCGGCGCGTTCGGCGAGGTCGGTTTGGGTGAGGCCGAGCTCGGTCCGACGGTCGTAGACGGCTTGGGCCAACGCCATGGAGAGCCGGATTTCGCGGCGGATTTCGGCGACATCGTCGGTGTCGGTATAGCCCTCGGCTAGCTTGCGTTCCCGGAGGCTCTTCCAGCGTGCGTGACTCATCGGTCCAGTTCCCCTCTCTCGATCGTGCCGACGAATTCTTGGTGGGCGGGTTCATGTTCGGCTTGACAGACCTGCTGCGCGAGCTTCGCGCGTTTGACTTCGGCGTGTTCTCGCATCCGAGTCTTACCGAACACCGTCAGCAGGATGACGCGTCGTCCAGGCGCAAGCCAGTAGGTGATGCGGATGGCGGCACCATCGACTGTCGGGCGTAGCTCGCGGACGCCGTCGCCGCGATATCGAGCGTAGGGCTCTGAGCGGTCACAAATCGCCGTGAGACGGCGAATCCTGTCGCCTTGTGGCGATTCGTGATCGCTCAGTCCGGGCTGGTCACCGACTCTTGACCGGCGTCAGCGAGAGTTCCCAGAAATCGGCATACCGCCCGCCGCGGCGCAGCAGCTCGTCGTGGCTGCCCTCCTCCACGATTCGGCCGCCGTCCAGGAAAGCGATGTGGTCGGCGCGCTGGACGGTTCGGAGGCGGTGCGCCACCATCACCACCGTGCGGCCCGCCATCAGTCGCTCGATACCCTCGTGGACGGCTGCCTCGTTCACCGGGTCCAGGGCGGAGGTCACCTCGTCCAGTAGCACGATGGGCGCGTCCTTCAGCAGGGCTCGCGCGATCGAGACCCGTTGGCGCTCACCGCCTGACAGGAGTGCGCCGCCCTCACCGACAGTGGTCGCCCATCCCTCGGGGAGGCGTTCGATCACCTCGTCCAAGCGCGCCGCGGCGGCGGCCGCCCGCACCTCGGCACCGCTGGCGTCGGGGCGGCCGAGGCGGACGTTCTCCTCGATGGTGCCGTCGAAGAGGTAGACATTCTGGAAGACGATGGCGAACCGCGCCATCAGTACCTCGGTGCTGATCGCGCGCACATCCACACCTCCCACGTGTACCGCGCCCGTGTCCACGTCGTAGAACCGTGCCAGCAATTGCAGCAGGGTGCTCTTGCCCGCACCCGACGGTCCGACAACGGCGAGGCGCTGGCCCGCTGGCACGGCGAGCGACAGATTGTCGAACACCCGGCGGTCGCCGTGGTGGAAGGTGACCGATTCGAACTCCAGGTCGTGGCGTACCGGTTGGATCGGTTCGCGGCTTTCCGGCAGTGGTTCGGTACGCAATACCGTGTCGAGCTGTGTCAGCACGGCACGCGCGCCGCGGAGCTTGCCACCGATATCCGCCAGTGACAGCAGTGGATCGGCACAGCGGGCGGCGAGCACCAGGATCGCCAAAACCTCTGCCGTACCGATACTTCCGCCGAGCGCGAGATAGGCGCCCAGGGCCAGCAGCGCGGTGAACATCGCCTGCACCGTGAGCGTCGTACCCACTACGCCGGGCAGGGCCGACAGGGTGGAGCGGCGCGACGCGCGCTGGAGCTCCCGCAGCGAATCGTCGAGCATTCCGAAGCGTTCACCGGTCCGGCCGCCGGCGCGCAGTACCGGCTGCGCCTGGAGATACTCGATGACCCGTCCGGTCGCCTCATGGCCGCGTTCGGCGTTCTCGGCATCGCTGGCGGCCATCGAGCGCCCGGTCCAGACCTGAATCGCCGCCACCAGTGGCGCGGCGGCCAAGGCGGCCAGACCCAGCTGCCAATTGTAGGCGAGTATGACGACAACGATCGTCAGCGGCGTCACCGCTGCGGAGATGAACGGTGTCAGCAGATGCGCGATCACGCTCATCGCCTCCAGCACACCGCGACTGGCCAGCACCGACACCTCCCCGACCCGGCCGGTGCTGTGCCAGCCGAGGGGCAGGCGGGCCAGATGATCGCCGAGCCGGTGATACATACCCCGCAATAGCGTGGTCCCGACCCGGAAGCCGGAAAGATCACTGAGGTAGCGCAATCCGGCGTAGCACGCGACCGCGGCCCCGAATGCGATCAGCCAGGGCCAGGCATTCGCGGGCGTACTGCCGAACAGTTCCCGTAGCACCGGAACCAGCAGTGCGTAGGACAGTCCCTCGACTACGGCGGTCGTCGTCATCAGGGCCACGGTGCGACGCACCGGCTGGGCGTACTGGTGCCCCAGCACTCGCAGCAGCATTCGAATCATCGGGACTCGTCTCCTTGCAATATGTCACTGTGGCTTGCCATCTCGTCGGCGATCGCCGATCGGTGCGACTGCCAGAACGCCGCGAACCTGCCGTGCTGTGCCAGTAACTCGGCGGGCCTGCCACGCTCGACGATGGTGCCGTTCTCCAGCACCACAACGGCGTCGGCATCGGCGACGGTCTCCAGCCGATGGGCGATGACCAGAATGGTTCGATCACCGGCCAGCGTCGAAAGGGCCTGTCGCACCGCCTGTTCGGTCTGTGGGTCGGCGAAGGCGGTCGCCTCGTCGAGTACCAGTACGGGCGCGTCGGCGAGCAGTGCGCGAGCGAGCGAGATCCGTTGCGCCTCACCACCGGACAGTGCGGTATCGGCACCGAGCACGGTGTCGTATCCCTGTGGCAGCTGCAGAATTCGATCGTGAATATTCGCCAGCCGAGCCGCGCGCATCACCTCGTCGAGGTCGGCATGCGGTACCGCCAGCGCGATATTGTCCGCGACCGAGGCGCGCAGCAGCCGAACATCCTGGAAGACGAAGGAGACCATCCGATAGAGCTCACGGCTGCCGACCTCACGGAGATCGACACCGCCCAGCAGGACCGCACCGTGGGTCGGGTCGAAGAATCGCGGAAGTAGTTGCACCAGCGTGGATTTGCCACTGCCCGAAGGTCCGACAATTGCGGTGACCGTCCCGGGTTCGAGTACCAGATCGATCCCGCGCAGTACCTCGTGGTCGGCGTCGTAGCCGAATCGGACGTCACGCAACTCCACCCGGTGCCCCCGTGGCGCGACCGGATGGGCGGGCTCCGGAAGCGGCGGCACGGCGAGTACGTCGCGGATTCGGCCGACCGCGCGCCCGGCGGCCTGTATATCGTCGAATCCGTGGCCGAGGGCCGCCACCGGAGCGGTCAGGCCCAGTCCCAGTAGCAGGAACGGCAGCAGGTCGGCGGGGGCCAGCTCACCGGCCGTAATCAGGACCGCACCACCGATCAGTACGACCAGCAGCACGAACGGCGGCGACAGTGCCAACTGCATTCCCGCGGCGATCGGGGAGATGCCACGTACCCAGCGGTAGAAGGTGCCGACGAAATCATCTGTGGCCGAGCGGAATTCGCGATGGGCGCGCCCGGATCCGCCGAACGCCTTGACCACCGCGATGCCCTGCACGAACTCGACGACCGAACTCGCGATCCGCCCCATGGACGCGTCGAACTCCTCCTGCTCGCGCAACCGGGTCGGGGTCATCATCAGCGGGACCAGCGCCACGGCCAGCAGCACCGGAATCAGCGTGATCAGCGTGAGCCGCCAATCGACGTTGAACAAATAGATCAGCGATACCAGCGGCACCACGAACGCGGCGACGAGTTCGCCCGGGGCGTGGGCGATGAACGGGTGCACCGCACTCACATCCTCACCGACCACCTTCGCCAGCTCGCCGGTGCGGCGACGGGAGAACCAGCCGATCGGCACCCGCCCCAGCCGCGCGGCCAATTGCCGACGAAACGACAGCTCCACCCGGCCGTCGAGCAGATGCCCGATTCCCGACGACGCGGCCGTGAACAGCAGCCGGACGAACAGGCCGACCGCACCCGCGATAACGACCAGCCAGACATGACCATGGTCGATCGGGTTGGGCGACAACAGGGTACGACCCAGTTCGACAACCGCCAGTAGCGGCGCGAGACCCGCGACAGCGCCGATGACCTGCAAGATCGCCACGCCGGCGAAACTTCCCAGGTAGGGGCGAAGCAGCCCCGCCACGCTCGGCCCGGCCGTAGCTTCCGATGGGGGCGGGGGCCGCTGCCCCATCTCGGCAGAGTCCGTGGGCCCACCCGTCTCCCGACCACCGCCCCTCATCGAGTCGCTCCGCGATGGCGCATCCATTTGCTCTCCCGTGTTCGTAGTGCCGTTGCTGGAAACGTTGTGTGGGAATCACCGAGGCCGGTCGCCGCCCGGCGCTGTCGCACGGCTCCTACCTGTCGCGCGTCGCTGTTTCCGAGCGCTCCAGCAGATGACTACGCAGGTAGGCGAGCATCTCGGCACGTGCGGGACGGGCCGCGGGAACCAATCTCGGCATACTCAGGAAGGCATGCGTAGCTGTCGAATAGCGGGTCAGCGTCACGTCGACTCCCGCTTGCCGCAGCCGGTCGGCGTAGGCCGGAGCCTGGTCCTCCAGGGTGTCCAGACCTGCGGCCTGGATGAGGGCCGGGGCGGTTCCCGCGAGGTTCTCCAGACGCAACGGTGACATTGTCCGGGCGTCGAAGGAGCTGGGAAACGCAATGCGTTGCACCGCACGGCAATTGGCCGGCGTCGCGGTCGGTGCATCCGCGTTCTCGGTGAACGAGGGGTAGCGGAACACGCGGTCGGTCCAGTCGAGTTGCGGGTTGATGAGAATCTGGGCGCGTACCGGCTGCCCGAGTTCGGCTGCCCTGATCGCGGTGAGCGCCGCGAGCGTGGCTCCCGCGCTCGAACCCAATGCGACTGTCCGAGCGGGATCGGCTCCCCACGGCCCGGCCTGTTCGATCAGGCGGGGCAGGGCGTCGTAGGCGTCCTCGACCGCCGCGGGCAGCAGATGCTCGGGTGCCAGCCGATAGTCGACCGACACGACCACGGCCGGACAGCGGGCCGCCAGATAGCTGAGCAGCCAGTCGTCCTGATCCGGTGTGCCATTGATGAATCCGCCGCCATGGAACGCGACGATCAGCGGCAGTGCCGAACCTCCGCGCTCGGGCCGGTACACGCGGACACCCAGCTGACGACCCGGGAGATCGACTGTGTGCGTGGTGATTCGAGCGCCACGGTCAGGTCTACCGGTAATGAGCCCGAACAACGGGGAGCGACGCTTCCGGTTCAAGGCTTCGCGGTGTTCGATGACCTGCTCCGGGGTGATCGAATCCCAGTCCGTCTCGGGCATGAGTGCGGATAGCATTCGCATTCGCAGGGGGACTCTGCCTCGCATGATGTGCCCTCCGGGCTGTGTGTGATGTGCTCATCGGCCGCTGTGTTCCGGGCGGCGTAGCGATACCCTGGCAGTTGTGACGACCGATCCGCTTTCGGAAATCTGCGGTCCGCCGCGGACGCCGGTGGCGTGGATGCGACCGGGTCATATCGGCTATGTCGGACCGGATCTCGGCGTCGACCCGCATGCGCCCTCGGTCGCTATGCTCAGCGTCGGGCTGGAAGCGCCGCTCCTGGTACACACCGCCGCACACGGGCAGATTCGCGCCGGCAGTTCCTTCGCCCCCGCGCGGACAATGCAGCGCGCGGTCGCCACACAGGGCTGGATTCTGACGCTGTTCGTCGACCCCGCGAGTGCGTCGGCCACCGCCATAGCCGGCGTGATGACCTCTGCCGCAGGCCCTTTCGGCCTCAACCATCGACGCGAACGTGAGCTGGTCGAGCTGTGCCTGGCCGATAACGTGAATCCGGAGCGCGTCTATGCCGCAGCCATCGGCGGCGCCGCACCGACCCCCGATCCGCGTATCGAGCAGGTCGCCGCCACCATCCGTGACGATCCGGCCCGAACCTTCCGTGCCGACCGGATCGCCGCGAATATGGGCCTGTCCACCACCCATTTCCTGCGCCTGTTCACCCAGCAGTACGGCACCACATTCCGCGGCTATCAGCGGTGGAACCGCCTCATCCACACGATCCGCAATACCGTGGCCGGACACGACCTCACCCGATCCGCCATCGACGCCGGTTTCGCCACCCCGTCCCACTTCAGTGAAACCTTCCGCGACATGATCGGACTGCCCGCCACGACGATGCTGCGTGCCGGTATCCGCTTCGACCTCGGCGCCGCACCCGCGCCCTGATCCGTCGGTCATCGCGGCGCCGACCCGACGATCGCCGCTGGCGACTTCGGCACCTGCCGAGGTCGCCGGTATAGTCGCCGCGGATGAGTTTTTCGACCACTGCTGCCCCGCCCAAGTCGCTGGACCGCCGTTTCGGGCGTGTGATGTGGCTGGCTCCGGCGTTCTGTGTGGCCCTCACCGCGCTGTGCCTGCTGCTGCCGGTCTGGCCGTTCAAGGAGATCACCGGCGGATTCATCGACCTACAGGTGTACCGGCTCGGGATCGAGACGCTGCGCGACGGCGGCGATATGTATGGGCAGCTACCGGAGACCACCATCGGGATCGGGCTGCCGTTCATCTACCCGCCATTCGCCGCGCTGGTCCTGGCGCCGTTCGCCCTGCTGCCCTGGAATGCCGCGGCCTTCGCATTCTTCGTGACCTCGGTGGCCGCGCTGGCGCTCACGCTCTACCTGGTCGCCCGGCGGGTCTGGCCGGGGGAGGACCGCCGTCGGCTCGCGGTATTCGTGACCGCCTGCGCCACGCCGCTGGCCCTGCTGCTGGAACCGGCCCGCTCGACACTGGACTTCGGCCAGGTCAACCTGCTGCTGATGGCGCTGGTGGCGGCCGACTGCCTGACCGAGAAGCCGCGGTGGCGGCGCGGCATGCTGATCGGCATCGCCGCCGCGGTGAAGCTGACCCCGGCAGCGTTCGTCCTCTACTTCCTGGTGCGCCGCGACTACCGGGCCGCCGCCACCGCCGCGATCACCGGTGCCGTCGCGACCGCGCTCAGCTTCGCGATCCTGCCCCAGGCGTCGATGGACTACTGGTTCGGTGGGCTGGGCAATGTGTCGGGACTGAGCGGTTCGGCCTTCCACACCAACCAGTCGATCCAGGCCGTGCTGGCCCGGCTCGAGATCGGGAAGCCACTGTTCACGATCGTGTGGCTCCTGGGCGCTGCCGCACTGCTGGCGCTGGTGGTGATCGCCATGCGCCGCGCCATGGACTTCCCGCCGCTGGCACTGGGGATCAACGCCGTATTCACGCTGTTGGTATCCCCGATCTCCTGGTCACACCACTGGATCTGGATCGCCCCGGTTCTGCTGGCCATGGTCGGCTACGCGACCCAGCTCCCACGCCGCCGCGCGGTCGGCTGGTATGTGGTCACCGCCATCACCGCCGCGGTCTTCGTCTACGGCCCGCAGAACTGGCTGCCCGATGGTGAAGAGCGCGAATCGGCCTGGACGCCGTGGGAACACTTCATCGGCAATACCTACATCTGGCTCAGTGTGCTGCTCGTGGCGCTGTTCCTGATCGCTACCCGCCGCCGGGTGCGGAGTGGTGACGAGGCCGCAGCCGGACTGCCTCAGTAATTCCCGGGACTGCGGCGTTCTCGCTGTGTGCTGATTCGCCAGGTCAGCGAGGTTCTGGTTCGTTGTGTGCGACGCGGCTGATGGTTCGGATGAAGGCGCGGATGGTGGCGTTCTCGCGCCCGGTTGGCCACAGTAGGCCGTATTCGACGGGTGCGGCGTCGGGAAGTGGGATGTAGGCGACATCGTGGCGGGTATGGTATTTCTCCGCATGGGCGGAGAGGACTGTCATGCCATTACCTTCGCCGACGAAGCAGAGCATTTCGTGGAAAGTCATATCCACGGGTATGTGTTGGATGGGTGTGCCGCGCGGTGTCAGCCGCGGGTAGTGCCGGTCGTAGAGTCTCGGTGACAACCCGGCGAAGGTGACCAGCGGAAACTGGGCGAAATCTTCCAGTGACGCTGATTCCTGCTGTGCGAGTCGATGATCGGCGGGGACGAGCAGTGCGGGGGGACCGGAGAACAGAATGGGACCGGCGGTGATGCCCGGTTCGTCGATCGGGCACTCGCTGAGCTGCAGGTCGATATCGCCCGCTCTGAGGGGATCGATGGGGTCGGCCAGCGACATCTCCCGTACCCGCACCTCGCACCGAGGGTATTCGGCGCGGAACTCGTCCGCTGCTCGGAACATGAGCTTGCCGCACCACGGTCCTGAGAATGCCAGGCGGAGCTGGCCGGTAACGCTCTGCGAGGCGGTGGTGGCATTGTGGATTGCCTGCTGGACCTGTTGATACCCGGTACGCAGCTCGCCGCTGAATTGCTGTCCGAGTGCGGTGAGAGCCACCTGGCGGCTCGTGCGTTCGAACAGGGGGCCGCCGATGCGCCGTTCCAGCTTCTTGATGGTCTGGCTGACCCGTCCGGGGGAGAGGCGCAGGCGTTCGGCGGTTCGGGCGAAATGTAGTTCCTCGGCCAGGGTCAGGAAGGTCTCGATCTCATGCCGTTCCATCGCACCACCCTTTAGGCCTACTAAACATTCGTTAACCATATCGTCCTTGTTCCGGCCCGTCGTCCGGACCACGATGGAGGATTTCCCATCGAGCGTTGGGCGCCTGCTGTGATTCGGGCGGGCTTAGTTTCGCTAAACCTGCCTTCGCCAGATCGTCATTGCTCCAGGTCACCGCGCTGATTGAGGCTGGACAGGCACGAAGAGCGGCCGATTTCCGGCCGCGGTTGCCGACGATCGGTCCCGATTGTCGCTCGACTGGAAATGGATTCCTCATGCGATCATCCCCACCCACTGCTGCCGATATCTCCCCGCGTGCGGGCGCGAAGGAATGGCTCGGACTCGCGGTATTGCTGCTTCCCACGACGCTGCTGTTCCTCACCATGACGGTGCTGTTCCTGGCGACGCCGGATATCGCCGCCGACCTGAGTCCCAACAGCGGGCAATTGCTCTGGATCAATGACATCTACGGGTTCACGATGGCCGGCCTGCTGGTGGCGATGGGCACCCTCGGTGACCGGATCGGTCGCCGCCGGATTCTCCTGATAGGTGCCATCGCCTTCGGCGCGGCGTCGGCCGTCGCTGCCTTCGCACCCAGTGTCGAGACCCTGATCGCCGCCCGCGCGGTCATGGGCGTGGGCGCCGCCGCTGTCATGCCGTCCACCCTCTCGCTCATCAGCAGCATGTTCCCCGACGTCAAGCAGCGTGGGACCGCCGTCGGTCTGTGGGCGGCGTCGGTATCGGTCGGTGTCGCGACCGGCCCGCTGTTCGGCGGCCTGCTGCTGGAGAACTTCTGGTGGGGCTCCACACTTCTCATCGGTGTGCCGGTTATGGCGGTGGTGGTGTTCGCCGTGCCCGCTCTGGTCCCCGAATACCGTGCCCCGCGTGCCGGACGGCTCGACTTGCCCAGCGTCGCACTGTCTTTGGTCATGATGCTGCCGGTGGTCTACGGGATCAAGGAGCTCGCCGGGTACGGGGTGACCACCACCGCGGTCGTCGCGGTCGTCGCCGGTGGTGCACTGCTGACGGTCTTCGTACGCCGGCAATTGCGTCTCGACGAGCCGCTGCTGGATATGCGACTGTTCAGCAATCGCACCTTCAGTAGTGCGCTGGGCGTCACCTTGCTCAACACGGTCGCCCTCGGCGGCGTCTATCTGCTCTTCACCCAGTATCTGCAGTTGGTCGAGGGACGGTCGCCGCTGGAGTCGGGCCTGTTGATTCTGCCGGCCGCGGTGATGCTGGTGGTCGTCTCGATGCTCGCGCCCGTGCTCGCCCGCCGCATCCGGCCGGCGTATATCGTCGCCGCGGGCAGTCTGCTGTCTGTGGTGGGCTATCTCGTACTCACCCAGGTCGACCCCGCCTCCGGACTGACCCTGCTGATCGTCGGCTTCTACATCCTCTACCCCGGAATCGCGCCGGAGATGGCCCTGGTCACCGATATCGCCCTCGGGTCGGCCCCACCGGAGAAGGCCGGTGCCGCGTCCGCGCTCAACAGCACCGCGAGCGACCTCGGGATCTCGCTCGGTATCGCCCTGCTCGGCAGCATCGGCGCCGCCGCCTATCGGGCCGACATGTCCGATGTCGAGTTGGCCGGCGTTCCCGCCGGTGTCGAGGCCGCCGCACGTGACACGCTCTCCGGAGCACTGGCCGCCGCCGAGCAGCTCCCCACCGCCGCTGGCGACGCCTTGCTGGCATCGGCGAAAGCGGCGTTCGCTCACGGCCTCAATCTGGCGGCGGTGGCCGCGGCGGTTCTGGTCGCCATCGCGGCCGTGCTCTCGGCGACCCTGCTCCGTCGTGTCCCGCCGATCGGCACACAGGTGCCGGAGCACGCCCTCGATTCGGAACTCGAGGCCACGACGGACCCGGACTTCACCGACGAGGAGGCGACAACCCCGGTGCCGCAACGAGCCTCGCGCTGACCCGAATTTGTCGGGCTCACCTGACCGCCTTGATCATTCCGGCGTGCTTCCGACCGGAATCCACCCCCTCGCACTGTCCGCCTGCCCCATCCCCGTCATCCCGGCCGCAAGCGTGCCGGGATGACGGGGATGGGCTATAGCGACAAACTGGTGGATGACCGGGGCGATTCCGCTGATCACCGCCGCGGTTTTCGTCTGCGGCCCGCAGAACTGGTTGCCGGATGGTGAGGACCGCGAATCGGCCCGGACACCATGGGAGCACTTCATGGCGTTGTTCCCGATCAGCACCGCCCTTCACGTGCGTCCGCGCAGCTCGCCCGGCTGTGACAGTGTCAGCGCTTCCGAAGGTCGCCATCGGAACAATTCCCGCACGTCGGCCGGCCAGTTCGCGGCTACGACACACAGCATGATCACCAGGTGCAGTGGCGCCGACACTTCCTCATAGATCGGTGCGTCATCGATGACATGCGTCGTGACCGCCCCGGTGAGCAACAGCACCAATCCGGCGGCGCCGAGGAATCTGGATTGTCGGCGCGGAATGACGAGCAGTATCGCGCAGACCAGTTCGATCGCTCCGACCAGATATCGCATATTCGGGTCGAAACCCCAGTCCGCGAACTTCTCGGAGTAGGCGGGGCCGAAGAAGGTCTCTCCCGCCCAGAACTTGGTGGCGAAGCCCACGAAGAATTCGAATGCCAAGAACCAGTAGAAGCCGGTGCGCACCCACGGCGGTACAGCGCGGCGTGTAATCACGGTATTTCCTCCTGAAGCTGCCTGAACGAGCGTCGCTGGCGGTGCCAGTCGGGGGAACAGCCCGTCGCTGCCATGACCGTCCGAGCCCCGCGAATGTGACATCCCGCCATGCGCTGTGCTCGCGATGTCACATCCGCTCGCGTCGGCAGGTCATATGAGTGACAGATCCCCTCACGAGGAATGTGACATATGGACCGCACGGAATGGCTTGTCGAGGAGTTCGAAGGCAATAGGGCGCACCTGCGTGCCGTGGCGTATCGGATGCTGGGGTCGGTCAGCGACGCCGAGGACGCCGTGCAGGAGGTCTGGATACGGCTGAGCCGAACCGATGTCTCCGACGTCGACAATCTGGCCGGCTGGATGACCACCGCCGTATCTCGGGTATCGCTGAATGTCCTGCAGCGCCGCAAGAGTCGCCGCGAGCAGCTGTACGGGACGGTGGCCGATGACGGCGCGGAACGGGCCACCGCGATGGCACCCGACGAAGAGGTGATCATGGCCGACTCGGTCGGCTCGGCACTGCTGGTTATCCTCGATACCCTCGCTCCGGCCGAACGGCTCGCCTTCGTGCTGCACGATATGTTCGCCATACCGTTCGATGAGATCGCCGCGATAATCGGCCGTTCCAGCGCGGCGACACGTCAGCTCGCGAGCCGCGCGCGGCGTCGGGTTCGAGGCGTCGACCAGCCCGCGCCCATCGATGTCGCCCAGCACGGCGAGATCGTCGACGCGTTCTTACGTGCGGCGCGCACGGGACGATTCGAAGCGTTGCTCGAGCTACTCGATCCGGACGTGGCACTGCAAGCGGATGACACCGTCGTGGCATCCGGTGCGGCACCGGAACTTCTGGGCTCCGACGCGGTCGCTCGCACATTCACCGGCCGCGCACACGGCGCCCGGCCGGTCCTGATCGACCGAACACCCGGCGCGGTCTGGACGGTCGGCGGCCGCCCACGAATCGTATTCGCCTTCACGATCGGGCACGGAAGGATCACCGGCATCGAGATGATCGGCGATCCGGAACGGATCGGCACCATGGAATTCACCGACATTTCGGGGATCAACAATGATCGATAGCCTGCCCATCACGACCAACGGCCGCCTCCGGAGCGTTGTCTACTGGATAACCACCGCAATCATCGCGTTCGAATCCGCGATGGGTGGCGTATGGGACATCATGCGCATCGATACGGTTCGCGATATTGCCGTCGACCAACTCGGATACCCGTCCTACGTCCTGGTCATTCTCGGAATCGCCAAGATCCCGGGAGCGGTCGTCCTGATCGCGCCGCGCCTGCCCCGATTGAAGGAATGGGTGTACGCGGGTGTCCTGTTCATCTACCTCGGTGCGGCGATCTCGCTGGCCGTCCAGGGCGAACCCGCTGCCGCCGGGCCCCTCGGTTTCGCCACGATGACGTGCTTGTCGTGGGCAACCCGCCCACAGGATCGCAGGATGATGGCGGCCGGGTCATGGACACCCGGACGACTCGGCTCGCGCGCCGGGTCCGGGCGCGCGGTCGTCATCACGTTCTGGGTTGCGACCGCCATCGTGACCAGCGTTCTGCTCAGCGGTGGCATGGCCGATCTCCTGCGCCGCGACGCGACAGTGGCGGGAATGCTGGAACTGGGTTACCCCACCTATTTCATCACCATGCTGGGAGTGTGGAAGATACTGGGGGCCTTGGCGATTCTCACCCCCGGCTTCGGGCGTGTGAAGGAATGGGCGTATGCCGGAGCGTTCTACAATTTCGCTGGAGCATTCGCATCTCACCTCGCGATCGGTTCGGCCGCAACGCATCTCGTGTGGACCGCGGCGTTCGCGCTGTGCGTGCTGATCTCATGGGCCCTGCGCCCCACCTCTCGAAGTCTGCCGCCGACAATGGCGGCGATGCCGCGTTCGCACGCCCACTGACTCTCGCGACGAGCCGCGATTTCGCATCCGAGTAAGCCCACCGGCCGGTGCTGTCACGCCGGTACGGCGTTGAAAGGTGGCCTATGTCACATCCTGGTTCTTCCTCGGTGGCCGTTGGTGGTTCCGGCCGGACGTCGCTGCGGCGGTGGCTCGGGCTCGGTGTGCTGCTCGTGGTGCTGTTCTTGATCAGCATGCGCGGCGGGTTTCGACGTCGCGTCGAGGCCGGTTTCGCAGTGCCGCGGTGATTCCCGCGCGCCGCGGTGTCCGATTCGCCTGTGCGGTCCTCTACCCACGACGACCCGGCGACCGGCGACGCGGTCAGGCTTTGCTCCACCGTTCGGCGTCGTTGGCCGCGAGCACCCGACGCAGCAGTGCGGTCAGCGTCTCCTGTTCCGCCGTCGAGAGCACATCCAGAAACCCTCGCTGGGATTCGGCCGCGACAGGACGCAGCTCGCCTGCGAGCGTCTTGCCTTCGGGAGTGAGCGCGATCTTGTTCCTGCGCCGATCGGCGGGGTCCTGAACCCTGGTCACCAGACCGCGGCGTTGCAGCTCGTCGATGTGGCCGACCAGGTGGCTCTTGTCGAGGTCGAGTGAATCGGCCAGTTGTTGCTGCGACAGGGCGCCGAAATCGTCCAGGGCGCTGAGTGCGGCCTGGTGTCCCAGCCGGAGCCCTCGATCCGCCAGTGCGGCCTCCAGTCGCTTGCGTCCGAACTTCGACACCTGGGAGGCCAGGTACGACGGCTGCGCGAGCAAGGACGGCGGGCGCTGCCGGTGTTCTGCCATCAGGCGACTATAGCCGCGACGAAACTGTTGCATTCCGCTACTATTGCGACATTCCACTGAGTAGGAGTGCGCATGAACCACGAAAACCGGCCATCACGACTCATCCGCGCCGAACGCCCCAGTCTGGTGGGGCTGCTGAGCGGCCGCGCTCCGCTATCGCTCATCGACGGTTCATTGCTGCTGCTACGCCTGGGTCTCGGGGTGATCTTCTTCGCCCACGGGTGGGATTCGATCCAGAACCTCGGGGTGGCGGGCGTCGTCGAACTCCAGCGCGAATCGGGTATTCCGCTACCGGGGCTCGCCGGGCCGTTCACCGTGTATGTCGAGCTCATCGGCGGCCCGCTGCTGGTCTTCGGCGCCCTCACCCGCCTTGCCGCGGCAGCACTGGCCGGGCTCATGGTCGGCGCTTTCGCATTCATCCACGCGCCGAACGGCATCTTCGTCGAGGACGGCGGTTTCGAACTGGTTCTCATCCTCGCCGCCGCGTGTGCCGTGCTCGTCGTTCAGGGCGCCGGCCGTTTCGGCGTCGACGGTCCGGTCGCGGCTCAATGGACAGGGGGCGGTCGTGTTCGAGCGGGCGAGCCGGCATGAGCGCGGGCGCACCGAACCGACGTACGGTACTGACCGCACTCGGATTGGGGTTGGCGACAGCGGGGTGCGGGGCCGTCGACTCGGGCCGCCCGGTCGCAACCTCGCGGCGAGGTGGCGAGTCCGCACCTGGCTGCGTCCTCACCCCGGAGGGCACCGAGGGGCCGTACTACGTGGACACCGACCTGATACGCGGTGATATCCGGGAGGGTAGGCCCGGAGCGCCGCTGTCACTACGCGTCACCGTCGTCGATGCTGACTCGTGCGACCCGCTCCGTGCCGCCGCTGTGGACATTTGGCATGCCGACGCCCGCGGGGCCTACTCCGGCGTCGAGGAAGAAAGCCGGTTCTTGCGCGGGATCCAGCACACCGACAATGCCGGGATCGTGAGTTTCTCGACCATCGTCCCCGGCTGGTACGACAACCGCACCATCCACATACATGTCAAGGTGCACGTCGGAGGCCAAGAGGTGCACACCGGCCAGGTGTATTTCGATGACGAAGTCACCGCGGCGGTCGCCGCCGTCGCGCCGTACGCGGACCGCGCCGACCCACGCACCCGCAACGACCAGGACTTCCTCTTCCGGCGAGGCGACGATCACGCACTGCTGTCAGTGGCCGGACATCCGAGCACCGGGTACCGGGCCGACATCACCATCGGGGTCAGGGCATGAACCGCAGGTCTGGACAGATGGCCGGGTTGACGCGCTGTTTCGCACCCGAGTAACCGCACTGACCGGTACTGTCACGCCGGTACGGCGTTGAAAGGTGTCTTATGTCACAAACGGATGCTTCCCCGGTGACCGTCGGTGATTCCAGCCGGACGTCGCTGCGGAGGTGGCTCGGGCTCGGGCTCGGCGTGGTGTTCGCGGTGCTCGTGTACTGGGTGCTGCCCGACTCGCTGTCGGTCCCCGCCCGGTCGACCGCCGCGGTGGCCATTCTGATGGCGACCTGGTGGATGACCGAGGCGATTCCGCTGGCGGCGACGGCGTTGGTGCCGCTGGTCGCGTTTCCCGTGCTGAGTGTCGCGCCCATCGGAACCCGGACGCTGGACCCGGACGAGGAGGGCGTCACCACCGGCGATCTGCTCGGCGCGGCCGCCCCCTATGCCGACAAGATCATTTTCCTATTCCTCGGTGGCTTCCTCTTGGCCGCGACCATGCAGCGCTGGGGGCTGCACCGGCGGATCGCCCTCCGGACGATCGGGGTGGTGGGCACCCAACCGGTGCGCTTGGTCGCCGGATTCATGCTCGCCACGGCGTTCCTGTCGATGTGGGTGAGCAATACCGCGACCACGGTCATGATGCTGCCGATCGGCGTGTCGGTAATCCTTCTGACGAAGCGGCTCCTCGAAGATGATGACAGTGCGGTCGATCCGAATTTCGCGACGGCGCTCATGCTCGGTATCGCCTACGCGGCGTCCATCGGTTCGCTCGGCACCATTATCGGAACCCCGCCCAATGGGCTGCTGGTGTCGAATCTCGCCAAGGAGGGGATAAATATCTCCTTCGGCACCTGGATGCTGTTCGGGGTTCCCATTGCCGCGGTCTTCCTGGTACTGGCATGGCTGGTGTTGACCCGCTTGGTATTTCCGCCGCGAATTTCCGAAATCCCTGGTGGCCGTGAGGCTATCGCCGCGCAGACCCGGGAACTGGGTACGATGTCGCGGGGCGAGACCACGGTGCTCGTGGTATTCGTAACGACCGCGCTCGCATGGATTCTCATCCCCACCCTGTTCGGATCCGATGGCGTCGACGCATTGCGGGACGCGATACCGCTACTGACCCGGGTCGGTGACGAGGTCATCGCCATGACCATGGCCATCGCGCTGTTCATTATTCCGGTCGGCCGAAACGGCGAACGGCTGCTGGATTGGGAGACGGCCAAACAGATCCCGTGGGGCATCCTGCTGCTGTTCGGCGGCGGCCTGTCGCTGGCCAACCAGATCCGGGTGACCGGCCTCGGCGCGTGGATCGGCGATCAGGTGGCGGCGATCGGCACCGTGCCGATAGTGGTGCTGGTGGTCGTGGTGGCCGCGCTGGTACTGCTGCTCACCGAGCTGACCAGCAATACCGCGACCACCGCCACCTTCCTGCCCATCATTATCGGTGTGGCCGGTGGAATGGGATTGGATCCGGCCCTGCTGGCCGTTCCGGTCGCACTGGCCGCCACATCGGCGTTCATGCTCCCGGTGGCCACCCCACCGAATGCGGTGGTGTTCGGCTCCGGCCACGTCCGAATCGGTCAAATGATCAGGGCCGGAATCGTACTCAATGTGATCGGCATGGTGCTGATCACGATCGCCATGTTCACCATCGCGGGCCCGATTCTCGGAGTCGAGCGGTAGTGCGGTCACCGTAATCGATACCGCAAGATGGTATTTCAGTTCTCGTCCGCCTCGACCTCTTCCTCGGCGATCATCCAGCTGCCTCCGGCCGAGTCGGCGGACAGATGCACCCAGATGCGGCGATCCGATTGCCGTACGAGGTAGGTGGTGACGGTACCGCCGTAGATATTGCCCAATCCGGAGCTGTAGGCCACCCGGATATCCCGGTCGATGGTGTCGGCGACGGCGGACGGGAACTTGGATTCGGTGACCTGCACGCCGCCGACATCGGTGACGGCCTTCTCGATCGCCTCCAGCAGGGCGAATTTCGAGAATGCGCGGTCCTCCTCCGCATGGATGATGGACTGGTAAACCTTACCGATCACCCATTCGATGCGGTCCCCGGTCCACATCGGCACCCGGTCCCGGTCGGCTATGGGCTCCTCCTTGTTGGGGTTCTCGAATCCGGCGGGGATCGCGAAATATGGGAACGTGCCCAATGCCACCTCGGACAGTGGCACCGACTCCGGATCGAAACCGACACCGCTGGGCGCGACCGTCGAAGTCGTCGTAATCGGGGCGGCCACCGCGACACCGGTCGAGGTGGTCGTCTCGGTAGCGGCGTCGTCATTGCCCGCACATCCGGTGACGGCCGCCGACAGCACGACGGCGGTCAGGACTCCCGCGCTCGCCCTGCCCGGTCGAGTGGAAAGGATATTGCCCCAGACCATGTTTGAAACCTCCCAGTTTTCGTTGCGACGGCGACGCTATCGGCGACGCAGGCGTGGGGAGTCTCATCGTGGTCTCACTTCGGCCCGGGTACAGTGCCCGCAGGATGAGACGGAGAGGGCGCGCTGATGGGAAGATCTGGTCCCCGCCCACCCCAGCTCGCGGAACTCGAGGCGGCGATGGCGACCCACCGCCTGGTCAATGTGTGCGGCCCACTCGGGGTCGGAAAGACCCATCTGGTCGAACAGCTGGCCGACGTGATCCGGCTGGACGCGGGCGAGGTCGGCGACGTGGATGCGGGCCGCCGATGTCTCGTCATCGACGGGGTGGACGGCCCCGCGCGGCTGGCGGCGGCGGTCGCGACCGCTGACAGCCATCGGGGACCGCTGGTGGTGGTGAGTCGACAGCCCCTGTTCGCCGAGCGCGGATGGACCGGTCGGAACATGGTTGTGGTCCACGTAAAGCCATTGTCGAACAATGAAATTCACGATCTTGTTGCTGAGTCGGGCATCGTCGATCGTGCCGAACGCGAGCTCATTGCCCGGCTCGCGGTTGGTATTCCCCTCTTGGCTCTCGCGGCAGTCCGCGCACTGCACGGCGGGGCGTCGGCCGATGCCCCGGGTGCGGTGGCCGACCACATCGCCGTCGAACTCTTCGAGCTCCTCGAACGTGAATCACCCGGTCGGCGTTGGCAATACGCGCTCCGACTGCTGGCAACCGCCGGAACCGCCGACGAGACGGTGCTGGCAGGCGGTCCGGACCTGTTCACTCGGGTGTCACGACTCAGCGTGGTTGGTCGAGGGCAGGTGGGTCTGGTGCTGCGCGAGCCCTATCGCGGCATTGTCGAACTGGCCTTCCGATGGCGTCGGCCGGAGAGCCACCGCAATGTTCGCGTCCGCGCCGAGGCCCACACGCTGGACCGGCTGCGCGGCCCCGTGGACGCCGGGGAACGCGCGGCGCTCGTCGAGCAGGCGATCTTCCTGGCCGCGACGCCGCCCATTCGGTCGGCTCTGTTCCCCTCGGTATCGTCGGTCCTGCCGATTCTCCAGGCCACCGACGCCGACGCCGACGATATCGCGCGGCTGATGCGAGAATGGGCGCACCACAATGACTTTCGCCAGAGTTCGGTCGCGCGCATGGTCGAAGGCTGGGCCGATGCCGACATCACCAGCTATCACCTGGTTCGCAATGACGAGGGCCGGTTGGTGGGATTGGCGAATCTGATGCCGATCACCGATCGCACCGCCGACAGCATCGATCCACTGCTGCAGCAGTACGCCGACGAGATCATCGGAAAGCGAATGGGCGGCTTGTTCCTCGGTGCCGCCTTCAGTATCGATCCGGCCGTACATCCGCATATCCTGCGCCACACGCTGCGTGCGGCGGCCAGTGTCGGTGAACTGGTGGTCTCCACTGCGAATCCGGAGTATCTGGCCCTGCTGCGCGGACTGCGCTTCGACCCGCACGGTGCGTTGCGCGACGATGTCTACCGTTCCGGTCGCGCGCCCGAGGTCTACAGCAATGACTTCGCCGCAGCCGCGGGGCAACGATGGCTCGCCCGAGTGACGGGTCGTCCGGCCGAACCGCACACCGATCGAATCGCATTCGCGCTGAGCAGAATTCATGACGCGGCCGCACTGGCCGAAAGTTCGTTGCTGGAATCGCCGGTAACTCCGAGTGTGCCCGCGCTACGGCGCTGGCTCCGTGCGGCGGTGGCCGAACTCGCCGACAGCGCTGATCCCGTCACTGCCGAGACCGGGACCATTCTCGCTGCCTACTACCTGCGCCCGTCCGCCACTCATCGACAGGTTGCGTCCCGGTTGCATCTGAGCCGGGCCACCTACTTCCGCCGACTGGGGCACGGTCTGGCGCTGGTCGCGACTCGTCACGCGCACGACGGGGGATAGGACGCCTGCCACCGCCGCATAGCGCGGCGCAGAGCGCGGTCGTCGCGATAGCCGACGCGCTGCGCGATCGAGTGCATGGTCAGCTCGGTGCCGCGTATCAGCCGTTGAGCATGTTCGTAACGGACAGAATCGATTTCGCGACGCCAGCTGGTGCCGCTCTCATCGAGGCGGCGCTGCAGGGTGCGTGGACCCATGTTGAGTCGCGCCGCCATCTCGTTCAGCGAGGGAGCGCTCCGGCTGAGCGAGGCCGCGAGTGTGGTGCGGAAGCGGGTATGCCAATCGGGGACGTGCCGGGCGGTCGCTCTCGTCAGCTCGGCATGTTGACGCAGCACCACGGCCAGACCCGGTGGGCCCCATTGGATCGGACGTGTGACGTCCTCGGTGAGGAAGGTGATCGAGTTCGTCGGCATCTCGAAATCGATGTGGGTTGTCCCGAAGTACTCGCTGAGCTGCCCGTGGTGTCGGGGTGCGGTATGGCTGAACCCGACGCGCACCGGCGATACCGGCCGCTGGGCCACTTCCCGCGCACGCATGGTGAATATCCCCAGCGCGAACTCACCCAGTGCGGCGACGACATTCGGTTCGAACGCCCCGGTCGAGTGCGAGACCGTGACCAGGCCACCGTCTTCCCGCAGTTCGACATGTTCGTTACCGACGTCAGCTATTACATCGAGGTACCCGACGCTATCGCGCAGGCCGGCGAAAATCGTTTCACCCGCCCCGAACAGGTAATCCCACACGCCGAACGTACCCATCGGCGCATCCTGGACGATCCGGATGCCGACATCCTCGTGTGCAGCGCCGGCCGTGAGCATTTCCCAGACGATCAGCAGCGAACCGGTCGATACGCGACAGGTTTCATCGGCGAGTATGTCGCTACCCAGGTCGGGCAGATCGGCGAGGTCGGCCGGCTTCGCGCCCGCGCGCAAGGCTGAGGTGACGAGGAACCGCGCCATATGAGTGGAAACGGTGTCCTCATGCACGGCTCGAAGTCTATGCGCGAGGGCAGGGACGGTGTCTATTCGCGATGGCGTGAACGGTCCGGTTGCTGACGTGTTCGGCACCATCGTGTTTGGATTCCGGGTCGTAGCGTAGATCAAGCCGTTATCCCGACGAACGATTCAGGGTGAACATGTCCATCGGAAAGGCAACGGGTGCGGCCCTTTCGGTCATCGCCGCGCTTACGCTGGCAGCCTGTAATGACAGCGTTGTCACCGGAGACGTGACTTCGACCACCACATCGTCGGTCTCAGCGAGCGCCACCACATCGATATCCACCGCTACCACGGAGTCCGAGCTTCCATCACCGACCAGCGCACCGGAGACCGGGGATTCGGGCACGGATTCCGAACCGTCACCGGAGACGACTCAGGCCGCCCCGGCCGCCGAGGCCCAATACTGTGGCGAAGCTGCCAACGGGCTTGCGATCCATGCGTCGAGCGGTCGTCCCGGCAATATCTGTGTCATTGCGGAGCCGGTCATCAACACCTATCTCGCAGCGCACGACAAGGAGAAAACCGGACACACTCGCGGATGGTCGACATTGACCGTGACCATTCGCGAGATCGATTGGCACTGCGGAGAACAGCGGACACCCATCGACGGTGGCGGGTACATCCCGTTCCTGCAGTGCACACGGGATCAGCTTGCGGACGAATGGATACGGCTCGGTTCGTAGTGCCGGGAACACACTGCTCACTCGTAACGTGCCTCGGCACAATTTCGGTTACATCCCATTTATCAACGACAACCAGCGATCGGATCTCTATATGCGAACCTCGGCTCGAGCACTTGCGATATGTCTGGCCGCTCCCATTGCGGCTGTCGCGCTGACGGGGATCGGTGCCGGTACAGCCGCTGCCGCACCCGGCTGTGAAGGGTCGATGAACGCTGGGTTCGCATACAACGGTGTGTGCAAGGGCGGCGAGGGCACCTATCGACTCGAGATCGATTGCCTCGGATACAACCTCGCTCCGCTGGCGGTGGGCCCGTACACGATCCGCGAAGACTTGCCAGTTGGACAAGCGGGCACGGTGAGTTGCTTCGGCCCGAACTGGTCCAGCGCCGGATGGGGCGTGGGTGGGCGAATCTTCCTGCTCTGACTGAGCTGTTCGAGGCGGCGCCGACCGGGCCGGAGCTGGTCAGTTCACGTTCACTGTGTGATGTGCGATGGCGTCCTCGACCGGTCGGGCGGCGGCATCGGAGTCGGAGGGCTCGATGCCGTCGAAGATCGCGTCGAGGATGTCGGCGGTGTCGAGGGTGGCCGGGAACCTGTGCGCCGCACGGGCGCTGAGGATGACCGCGTACAGCACCATGGCGTAGACGTGTGAGCGGGGCGCGGTGAGCCGCCAGCCGTGGTGCTCGCGCTCCCGCAGCTGGGCTTCCACGGTGTCGATGACGTTGGAGTTCGATCTGGTCACGATCATCGGAGGGCATGATGGCCTCCGTGAAACAGTGCGGCGCAACTGGAAAGCGCAATACGCAGCAGGGTGAGTAGAGATTTCCGCGTTGCCTGCGGTGTTCGGGTGGCACGTGCGTCGAGCACCATGTGCCCGGCCGCGACCAGTGCGGTACGTGCCCGCCACCGCACCCGGCAGTTGTTGGTCCCGCACCCGAGGTGCAGTTGCATCGCCGTGTGGGCCTGAGCGGTGGTCAACTCGCCGGGATCGGTGTAGCACGACCACAATCCGCGTATCGAATACCCGACCGCGACGGTCGCGGTTATCGGGCACTCGACATTGTCGGCCTGCTGTTTCTCGCGGTCGATCCGGTCGATGATCGCTTGCACCGACCACGGGTTGTCGCTGGACATTGTGCTGACCTCCCTGGGTTGTGGCTGTGGTCCCAGCACACCACCGGCCACCAGCAGGTAGAGGCAAAATTGAAGCTTCAGATTGAATTGCTTCAAAACACCAGGATGTACCGCAGATCTGCGGTACACATAGCTTCAGATATCAAGTGCTGTCACCTTCACTTTCAGGGAGATCCCATGAGTGACACTGGCAACCAGCCCTCCACCCTGCCTCGCCGCCAACTCGGCCGGTTCCTGCGTGAAGCCCGTGAAGGGCTCGGACTGACGCAGAAGGTCGCCGCCGAAATGGTCGAACTCAGCGAACCCGGGCTGCAACGCATCGAGGCCGGGCGAGTGAAGAAGGTCCGCATCCGCGATGTGCAGGCTCTGTGTGAAATCTACGAGATCACCGCCGAGAACACCCAGCGGGCGGTCGAATTGGCTGAGCAAGCCAAAGTCACGAGCTGGTATCACGCATTCGGTGGCCTGTTCAACGACACCTTCAATATGTACGTCGGTTTGGAAGCCTCGGCGCGCCAACTGATTACCTACCACGAGCACGTCCCGGGGCTGTTGCAAACCGCGGACTACGCACGAGCTCTCATCAGCGCGTTCTACCGAGACGACAGCGACGACGATATCCATCGACGGGTCGAACTGCGGATGAAACGCCAAGCAATCGTCACCCGCAAGACCCGCCCATTGAAGCTCGAAGTGCTTCTGCACGAGTCGGCCCTGCATCGCGTTATCGGTGATCGGCAAGTCATGGCGGCGCAGCTGCGACACCTCGCGGAGATCAGCAAACCGGCCAACGTCTCGCTGCGTATCCACCCCTACTCCGCAGGTTGCACATGGGGACTTTTGCACGGCCCGTTCGTCATCCTCGACTTCGGCACCGATACCAAAGGCGAGCCGATCGAACCGTCCGTGGTCTATCACGAGATCCAAATGAGCAACGACGTCTACCTCGAGAAGCCCGCCGATTTGCGCCGCTACCATGAATTGGTTGGGGCCCTGCGGGCTACTGCCCTCGATGAGGACACCACAAGAGACCTGCTCCGGCGGGCAACAAGGAGTTACGAGCGGTGAAGACCGAGCTGTCCGGGGCGAACTGGTTCAAGAGCAGTTACAGCGAAAGCAGTGGAGCGTGTGTGGAGGTCGCGTGGGCCAATGACGGAATGGTCGGAGTGCGTGACTCGAAGCACCCGGCCGGACCGGCACTGGTCTTCACGTTGAGCGCATGGGACGCATTCACGGCAGGTGTCGCAGACGGCGAGTTCGACCGCCGGTAAGTGCGCCACGAGGCGTGATGTGACCGTGTAGAGGTTCGAGACCTCTACCCCTGGGCCGTCGCAGCGGTCTGGGTGAAGCTGAGGGCAGCCTGGTCCGGGGAATGCCGGGGAGGGTGGGAGCAGCCCTGACAAAGCCGTGACGTACCGATACTGCCAGGTGGTGCGGGTTCGGCAAGCGAGATGTGAAGGTGTACGCGAGGAATCAGTGTTCGAGGCCCCGTAAAGGTCGAACCGGCTCAAATCTGGCGGATATGGGCAGGGGTGCAGTGCGTGACCGAGTTCCGTTGTAGTTGAACGGGATTGGGTCAACTCCATAGCCGTTCTTATGGGTCGGTGAGGAGGCCGCGCCGAAGGTCTGCGGCGTAGGCGCGGCGATGCTGCCGGGGTATAGCTGAGCACCTCCCACATCGAACGGTCATGTCGTGAACGTGGGAACCACTCTCAGCTGTCCGGTACGGAATCAGCCGGATTCGGTTGTCGGACAGGCTCATTGCCAGCTGTTGGCTGAGAGTGGGGCGGAGGCCCCGTAGTAGTTCGAGGGCGGGAAAGCCGTCCACATGGCGAAGGGGGCCAGCAAGTCGGTAGTAAGGATGCTGGAATATCGGGAGGACGCTGGTGAATACCGACGCTTCGGTGATCGACCTGCCACAGGTTGAGCGCAGAGTACCGCAGATCCAGGCCAAGCTGCACCGTTGGGCGGGAGATGATCCTCATCGCCGGTTCGATGATCTATACAACCTCGTCTGCGATCCCACGTTCTTGGCTGTGGCGTGGGAACGTGTGCGGAATAATCGGGGTGCTCGATCGGCCGGAGTGGACCGTCAGACGGTCCGCTATATCGAGGACGAGATCGGGGTGGAGGTCTTCCTCCAGAAACTGCGGGCGGACGTGAAGTCTCGTAGTTTCACTCCGTTGCCCGCGCGGGAGCAGATGATTCCGAAGGCGAACGGCAAGTTGCGACGTCTCGGGATTCCGACCGTGCGGGACAGGGTCGTGCAAGCGGCCCTGAAGCTGGTGTTGGAGCCGATCTTCGAGGCGGACTTCTTGCCGTGTTCCTACGGTTTCCGCCCGAATCGGCGCGCACATGACGCGATCGCCGAGATTCGCCACTTCGCCGGCCATTCCTATGAGTGGGCGGTCGAGGGCGATATCAAGGCGTGCTTCGATGAGATTTCCCATCCAGCGTTGATGACGTTGGTGGGCAAGCGAATCGGGGATAAGCGGGTGCTCGCGCTGGTCAAAGCGTTCCTCAAAGCGGGGATCCTCGCCGCGAGTGGCGCATTGGGATTCTCTGATGCCGGGACTCCGCAAGGGGGCGTGCTGTCTCCGCTGCTGGCCAATATCGCCTTGAGTGTGCTCGATGAACACATGACGGGTAAGGCCGAAACGCCTCGGGAGCGGGAGCGACGCCGGAAACACGGGTTGGCGAACTATCGAATCATTAGGTACGCAGACGATTTCGTGATTCTGGTCATCGGCACTCGTGCCGATGCGCAAGCTCTTCTTCCCGAGTTGGCGGAAGTTCTTTCCACCGTGGGCCTGCGCCTATCGGAGGAAAAGACACTGATCACCCACATCGACGAGGGAATGGATTTCCTCGGGTGGCGCATCCAGCGCCACCGCCAGAAGGGGTCCAGCAAGCACATCAACCGGACACTGGCCATCGTGCTGCGTCTGCTCAATACGACGTTGCGCGGATGGGCGGAATACTTCCGCTACGGGGTGTCTCACGCGACATTCAGCTACCTCACCAACCACGCGTGGTTGCGGGTGGGGAAATGGATGCGGCGCAAGCACTCTGGGCTCTCGTGGAAGGAACTCCGCCGCCTCTACGGGCCGTCACGGCTGCGGACCCAGGACGGGATCACGCTGATCGACCTCAACAGCGTCAGCACCAAACGCTACCGCTACCGAGGAGCGAAAATCCCCACCCCCTGGGCGACCGCAGCCTGAGGAAATACCCCTGACCTGCCGGGACTTGTGGAGAGCCGGATGTCTGGAAACAGACACGTCCGGTTCGGAGGGCGGGCTGGAGAAACGGAGTCGTCGTAAGACGGCCACCGCGCTCCGGCCCGACCCTACGTGGTACGCCGGCGCTGCCACCGATGAAGTCCGCGATTGCCACCCGCTACGGAGTTTCATCCCGAGAGTCTTCGCCTGCGGTGAGCCGACAACGCGTGTCAGCGGTCGGTGAGGAGACTCTCGTACAGGGCGGTGAAGTCCAGAGACCCCGAGCGATCCGGGGTGCTATCGCGCTCGCCGTTGTGGTCGACGAGGCGGTGCAGGGATTCCATCTTCTCGTCGAGTTGGTTCGCGGCCTCGGCGGCCTGGGTCAGTTCGCTCAGGAGGTTCGGGGGGACCTCGCCGCGGTATTTGTAGTAGATCTTGTGTTCCAGGCTGGCCCAGAAGTCCATGGCGATGGTGCGGATCTGGATCTCGACCGGGACGCGGACCGTGCGGTCGACGCGGAATACCGGGATGGACACGATGAGGTGCAGGCTCTGGTATCCGTTGGGCTTGCGGTTGGTGATGTAGTCGCGCTCATCGACGACCGTGATGTCCTCCTGACCGGCGATCATGTCACGGACATTGGCGATATCGGAGATGAAACTACAGACCACCCGGACGCCGGCGATATCGAGCACGTTCTCGCGAATGCTGGCCAGGCTCATCGGGTACTTCTTGCGCTGAACCTTCTCCAGCACGCTCTCCGGCGACTTCAACCGCGAGTTGATGTGCTCGATCGGGTTGTACTCGTTCGCGTTGTGGAGATCCTCACGCAGGATATTGAACTTCGTCGTGATCTCGTCGATCGCGAACTTGTAGTCCAGCATGAAGTCGACGAACTCTCCATGCAGGACACGAAGTTCATCGATACGTACGGCGGCTGTGCCGGTGGTATCGATGCTGTCGATCAGTGGACGCTGAGGTGATCTCATTACCTCCATACTGACATGGCGAGCGGAGTCCGCTGCGACATCGACCTGCGCCGCCCCGCGATGTGAATGCGGGGACGCGCAGATACCGCCGGGCGCTCTCCCCTGGGAAGAGTTCCGCAGGGACCCACCACCTACGATGGGTCGGAAACCCCTCGTTCGAACGGACCCACCATGCCTGCGTCACCGCTCTACTACCTGGTCAGTCCGGCGGGCCACCCGAACTACGGGGATGAACTCATTGCCGCCGGCTGGTTGCGGTATCTCGCCGAGACCGCGCCGGAGGCGACGGTGTGGGTCGATACACATTCGCCGGGACCGGCGCAGGTGCTGCTCGGTGAACTCCATCCACGGGTGCGGTTCACCGATACCCTGTGGCGGTTGTGCTGGGAGGCGCCTTCCGACGACCCGGCGGAGGTGGCGTCCTGGGTGGGTCGGGCCGTGGGCGACCCGGGGATGGCTCCGCGCTGGGACCGCGGGATCGCGCTACTCGGTCGGGCCGATGTCGTCCATCTGCTCGGCGGCGGCTACATCAATCGGATCTGGCCACGGCATATCGGTCTGCTGGCAGGGGCCGCGGCAGCGGTACAGCGATCAGGCGCGCGCGGTGTGACATCCGGTCTCGGTGTGTTCCCGGAGCCGCCCGGGTCCGCGGAACTGCTTCGCGCACTGACCGCGGATTTCGAGATCGTCGATGTCCGAGACCTGGCCTCCGCGGAGCTGCTCGGGTCGGCTGTCGGGGTCGATGATGCGTTTCTGGCGGATCCGATGATCCGAACATCCGAGGATGAGCGGGTGCCCGAGGTGATGCTCTGCTTGCAGAGCGATCTGCTCGATATCGAGATCGGTGACCTGGTGTCGGTGGTATCGCGGATGCTGCGAGCGTGGAACGTATCGCCGGAGCAGGTGGGCGTGGTCGAGGCCATTCCCGGTGTCGATCGGGCGGTATTCGATCTGATCGCGCACCAGCTTCCCGGAGCGCGGTTCTACCCGTTCGTCGAGGTATGGGAGCACGGTTTGCCGGTGTCGGCCACCCAGACCTGGCTGACCACCCGGTTTCATATGCATCTCGTCGCGGCGATGACCGGCGCGGCCGGTGTCGCGATACCGATCAGCGCCGACTTCTACGGCACGAAACACCATTCGCTGGTGGCACTCGGTTCGGGTTGGACAGTGCTGGACGACCTGAGCGCGACACCGCGGCGACCGGTGTCCGCCGGATTCGACACCGCCGTCGTCTCAGCGTCCAGAAAGGCGAAACGTGCCCTGGCCGACGCGATTTACCGGCCCGGCGGCGCGGAGTCCGCTGCGGGGTCGCCGAAATCGCGCCGGATGTGGGCCGCCGCCGCGGGCCGGTTGAGTGTCGCGCTCGGGTTCGGCGCCCTCCGCTGACGGTCGCGGCAACCGAGGGAACTTCCGGCGGAAGTGTCACGCACGTTCGTCAGCGCCGGGTGCTCGCGAAAAGTATTGCGCCTACTGGCGATACGTTGCCAGGAAGCGGCCGATACGTTCGATGATCGCCTCCAGATCGTCGGCGTGCGGCAGGGTGACGATGCGGAAGTGGTCGGGGCGTGGCCAATTGAAGCCGGTGCCCTGCACGATATGGATCTTTTCCTGCAGCAGGAGATCCAGCACGAGCTGCTCGTCGTCGCGGATGGGATACATGTCGAGGTCGATGCGCGGGAAGGCGTACAGCGCGCCCTTGGGCTTCACGCACGAGATGCCGGGCAGGGCATTGAGCGCCTCGAAGGCGCGGTCGCGCTGCTCGTGCAGCCGGCCACCGGGCAGGGTTAGGTCGTAGATGCTTTGATGTCCGCCGAGGGCGGCCTGAATCGCTTGCTGCGCGGGCACATTGGCGCACAGGCGCAGACCGGCGAGCATGGTCAGGCCCTCCAGATAGTTCTGTGCGTGCTGGGTCGGTCCGGAGACCACCAGCCACCCGGAGCGGAATCCGGCGGCCCGGTAGGACTTCGAGAGCCCGGAGAAGGTGAGGCACAGCAGATCCGGGGCCAGCGTGGCGGTGGCGGTGTGGGTGAGGCCGTCGTAGATGATCTTGTCGTAGATCTCGTCGGAGAAGACCACCAGATTGTGCCGACGCGCGACCTCGAGGACATCGCGCACCACCTCCGGCGAGTAGACCGCGCCGGTGGGGTTATTGGGGTTGATGAGCACGATGGCGCGGGTGCGGTCGGTGATCTTGGATTCGATATCGGCCACGTCCGGGAACCAGTCGGCGGACTCGTCGCAGATGTAGTGCACGGGCCGACCGCCATTGAGCGCGGTCGCGGCGGTCCACAGTGGGAAGTCCGGCGCGGGCACCAGGACCTCATCACCGTTCTCCAGCAGTGCCGTCATGGCCATCATGATCAATTCGGAGACGCCGTTGCCGAGGAAGACATCCTCGATATCGATATCGTTCAGGCCGAGGGTCTCGTAGTACTGCACCACCGCGCGCCGGGCCGACAGCAGGCCCTTCGATGAGGTGTAGCCGCTGGAAGCCGGCAGATTGCGGACAATGTCCTGCAGGAGCTCCGGGGGCGCTTCGAAGCCGAACGGCAGGGGGTTGCCGGTATTGAGCTTCACCACGTGGTGGCCCTCGGCCTCCAGTCGGGCCGCCTCCTCTGCCACCGGGCCGCGGATCTCGTATGACACACCCGCCAGCTTGCTGGACTGCTTGACCTGCATGAACAACCCCTTCTCGATCCGGTTGCCGGACACTCTACTTGGAAATTCAAAGTATGCACTTGGATTTTCCAAGTGATTCGCTACAGTGGGGCTCGTGCCACGCCGAAGCTACGACCACTACTGTGCCGTCAGCCGGGCCCTCGAAATCGTGGGGGACCGGTGGAGCCTGCTGGTGGTGCGCGAATTGTGTTCGGGCCCACGCCGTTACAGCGACCTGTTCGCCGACCTACCTGGCATCAGCACCGATATGCTCGCGGCCCGACTCAAGGATCTCGAGCGCGACGGCATCCTCACCCGCGGGCGTGCCGGGGCCCGCGCCTCGACGGTGGTCTACGAACTCACCCCCGCCGGGCTGGGGCTGCGCCCGGTGCTCGACGCGCTGTCGATCTGGGGGACCCCCCTACTCGGTGAGCGGCGCGCCACCGACGCGGTGCGCGCCCACTGGTTCGCGCTACCGCTGGGACGCGCTGTCGCCCAGATGGTTTCGGCAGGGACGGCAACCGTGCACATCGGCGACACCACGTTGCACTACGTCGTGACCGATACCGGAGTCACTCATCACGACGGCCCGGCCACCGCCCCCGACCTCGAACTTCGCCTCGATCTGGCCGACGCGACCGATGTCGCCACCGGGGCTCGCGCCCTCGCCGAGGTCGCGATCGTCACGACTCGATGCGATCCAGCAGCCAGCTAGGCCCGACGGTTACGGCCCCTAATTGCTCGACCCGTTCGCGGAGTCCGCGATCCGCCGTGACAACCGTGATCAAAAGGTTATTGTCGCGCGCGATGGTTTCCGCCACGACCTCGACGATCGCGTCATCGCCGGAACCGGCCGCTGAAACGACACGAATTCCATGGAATTCCGTGGCACCGGCAATTGCTGCCTTCGCCGCGCCTTCGAGCACAACGACCAGGTCAGCGGGCTGATCCAGAGCTTCTCTCCAGTAGCTGAGGCGCTCGAGCAACCGGTGGGCCGCACCCGCGCGATCACGCCACCAACCATCGGGTCGAGCGCCGACGACATTGGCCCCGTCCACGACAATCAGCCGAAATTTGTCACCCGTCACACTCGAAGTCTGCGCTGAGGCGGAGGACACGCCAGCCCGCGGGGGCTTGTAGCTCGGAAGTTGCGGTACTTTATGGGGGGTAATCGCCGGTTCCTCGGCAATCGTCATCCACACACTGAGTCCAGGTTTGTCGCACAGATGCGCTTGGCTCATCTACGGAAAAGAATGAAGTAGCAATGACTCAAGGCACTGTTAAGTGGTTCAACGCCGAAAAGGGCTTCGGCTTCATCGAACAAGACGGTGGCGGCCCTGACGTCTTCGTCCACTACTCCGCCGTGTCCGGCTCGGGATTCAAGTCCCTCGAAGAGGGACAGCGCGTGGAGTTCGAGGTCGGCCAGGGACAGAAGGGGCCGCAGGCCCAGGACGTCCGCGCGATCTGATCGACTCAGCTTGCTGAAAAGCCCCGCACCTCTCCGGTGCGGGGCTTTTGCGTTGTTCGACTACCCCCGCGCGCGGCACGCGCCGGTGCCGTCGGCCTCGCCGACTACCGGCGGCATGCCCATGATCGTGCAGTAGGCGCCAGCGGGCATCGGCGTGACCCGGATATCCGGGCCGCTGATGCAGTTCACGAAGGCCGGGTAGCCCTGGATCGCGAACTGAACCTTCTGGTACTCGCCACCACCGGTCTCGAAGCACACCGCGGCGGCCTGCTGATCGAACTCGGCGGGGGTCCCGGCGCTGGCAGAGGCGCTGCTGGCAGCGGTCAGTGCCGCCGCGGCGAGGCCTACAAAAGCCGCAGTCCGGAGGTTGATCATGTGAATCTCCTTGCTGTTGGGATGGATTCGTTCCGGTTCCCGACCTCCCGACACCGTACGGGGCGATAGTCGGCTCGGCCAAGCCATCCAGCAACCTTCCAGTAAAATGCTCCCGCTTCACATTCAAGCGGCCTGTGTCGCATATCGATTCGAAGAGACCCCTGACCGGGGCGCGCGATATGCTGCGCGACAGGAGCCGCCGCCTCGCGTCCACGCGGGCGGCGGTGGATCGGGGAAGCGGTCGAGTACGGCCGCACAACGGAAGGGCAAAACAGGATATGCGTGGCGTGGCTGTGCGAGGGGCGCAGGAGCGCCGACACAGAACCCGGGGTGGATGGCTCGAGCGCACCGTAATGGGTGCCGTCGTGGCCGTATTGCTACCGTTCGGGGCGTCGGTGGCAATGGCGGGACCCGCTGCGGCGGAGTACGACCCGGCCGGGTTCGACTTCTTCGTCGACTCCAGTATGGGTTCGATCAAGAACCGGATCTTCCGTGCGGCCGATGGCAATACCGACCGGGTGGTGTACCTGCTCGACGGTGAGCGAGCCGAAAACGATATGAACGGCTGGGAGGAATACACCGAGATCCCGGCCGCGCTGACCAAGTTCAATATCAATGTGGTGACCCCGGTCGGCGGTCAGTCCAGCTTCTATGCCGACTGGATGGAACCGAGCAGCTTCAACGGCGTCAATCCGGACGGGTCGGGTCTGCCCGGTTCGGATTCCGGATCGGCGGTCTCCGGATGGACCGAGACCTCCGGTAAGTCCTACACCTACAAGTGGGAAACCTTCCTCACTCAAAATCTGCCCAACGCGCTGCGTGATCGGTTGGGCTTCAGTTCGACTCGCAATGGGGTATTCGGTCTGTCCAGCGGCGGTAGTGCCGCGCTGGTAATGGCCGCCTATCACCCCGAGCAGTTCGTGTACGCCGGTTCGCTGTCCGGTTACCTGTATCAGTCGGCCCCGGGCATGCGTGAGGCCCTGCGGATGGCCATGCTCGCCGCGGGTGGCTACAACATCGATTCGATGGCACCGGCGGGCAGTGAACAGTGGAAGCGGTTGGACCCCTACGGGTTCGCGTCCACCCTGGCCGCGAATGGCACCCGGCTGTACATCTCCGCGGGCAGCGGTCAGCCGGCCCAGCAGGACCTGTCCTCGTCGGACGCGATCATCCAGGGCATGCCGCTGGAAGGCATCGCCCTGGCCAATACCCGCGCCTTCCAGTCGAAGATGGAGTCGCTGGGCTACGAGAACGTGACCTATGACTTCCCGAGTATCGGTGTGCACAACTGGGGTCAATGGGAGCAGGTGGCCAACCGACTGATCCCCGATCTGGCGAAGCACATCGGAAAGCCGCTGCCCGAAGGGGCGCGGCCGGCCCCGCCCGAGGGCCCGCCGGGCGGCGAAGGTCAGGCTCCGCCGAAGTAGCGACGTCAGTACGAAAAGGTCCGCCGCTGTTCGGTATTCGGACAGCGGCGGACCGCGTTCGGGACAGGTCGCGGTGTCGGAACGCCCCCTGCGCTCCGGCGTAACTCCCTGTCGTCCTGGCGTAACTCCCTGTCGTCCGGCGTAAAGCGCCCCGTCATCCTGGCGGGATGTGGATTCCGGCCACAAACACGCCGGAATGACGAAGGCGGCCAGGCGACGTCGATTTCAGCTATATCCGGCCACCGGGCACCGGGCGTCCGCCGTCAACGAGCCTTGATGGGCCCGTCATCCACCCAGCCCCAACGGCTTTCGACTTGTACGTCGATTTCGGCCGCAGGGGCTTCGGTATACGGGGTGAGTCGCCGCAGTTCGCCCCAGTCGCGCGCCCAATCGTGCTCGAGGTACGCCGGGATGGCATGGGATTTCACCAGCAGGTCGGTCCACCCGAGTGGACCGCCGCCGATATCGTCCTGCCAGGACTCGGAGACCTGGGAATTGAGCTTGTCGGGCGTGATCCGCCAGTTCGGCAGCTGTGCGACGCCGTCCCGGTGATCGAAGGGGCGTTGGCACGGGAAGGCCAGGCCCACATGGAAATCCGTCAGCACCGGATCGGTGCCGCCGACCACGGAGTTCAGGGTGGCCAGGCGCGGTAGCCGGGGCGGGGTGATGGCCAGCCACTGCTTATCGGTGAGGTCGTCGGCACTGGCGACGAGGCGAACGGCGTTGGTCCGCTCGGGAATTCGATCCAGCGCCACCGGGAGATTCCGCCAGGTCGGCGCACCCCCGATATTCGGCGGCACCAATTCGCCCAGTGGCCGCACGGTGCCGTCGTCGGCGCGGTGTGCGAATTCCACGCGCAACTGCTGGCCGTAGATCTCCTTGCCGGTGCCGTCCACGGAGGCGATCCGCCCGGCCGCCGTCACAATCAGCACCCGGTAGGCGGAATCCTGCTGTACGGCAGCCAGATCCAATTGGTACCACTGGGTGGTGAGGCGAGCCGGTTGCTTCTCGTCGGTGGTGTAGCTGCCCAGCACGGGTGTGCGTTTCGGATCCAGACCGAATGGCAAGGCCACTGTGCTGCCATTGATTCCGGCTTCGGTGGGCTTTTCGCCACCGGGTGGGGGACCGCCCTTCTTCTTGTCGCCACCACTGCCCTTATCGCCGCCCCCGCCGCCGGGACCGTCCGCATCGGGCGCGAGATCGCCCACCCCATTGGCGGTGAATCCGGTGTTCTCGGCGGCGAGTCCGTCGGCGGCCGAGCCGGTATAGGGCTGTAGCAGTGAATCCGCGGTATTCATTTCCACCAGCACGTGATCGGCCAGTCCGCAGTTCTGGCCCGCGAGCGTGCGCAGATTCGACAGCGCGACCGAATAGGCCGGATACTGCGCGTAGGCGGCCTGGGCCAATGATCCCACCTCGAACAGCACCAGCGCGGCCGCGGCCACCGTCAGCGGACGAATGGCGAAGCGGTCGAAAGGCTTTGCGGCCGTCGCGCTACCAGGTGTTCGGTACGGCTCCCGGAAGTACTGCCACGCCGCCACCAGCAGGCACAGCACCGCCAGGGCGAGGAACAGCGTGGACAGGCCCTTCCCCGCCACGGTCGGTGCCTGATTCGGCCACGTCACCCCGTAACCGGATACATACCACCAGCCATTCGAGCCGGTGAAGGTGACGGCCAGCAGGAACAGCACCGCCGCGGCGAACAGCGAGCGGTTGTACCGGGCGCGAATTCCATTACTGCCCACCGCCACTGCAGTCACCGCGGCCAGAGCACCGGCCAGTCCGGCGTACACGCCGAAGTGGTGGGTCCACTTGGTGGGGGTGAACATCATCAGCAGTAATGACATGAACACGATGGCGAGCACACGCGCCACCGGGCCGCGCGCGGTATCCGGGATCCGGCCGCCCTTGCGCAGCGCCACCAGCACACAGACTCCCAGGCACAGCAGCATGCCGAGGATGCCGAAGCGGCGGGTCAGCGAGCCGTCGGGGGTCAGTGCCAAAAGCGAATTCCAGCGGGTGGTCTCCTCGAACCAGGCCAGATTGGGGCCCACCAGCTGGCGCACGCGGGTGGCCTCCAGCACCGTCGCCACCGTCTGATCCGCGAACACCACGACCAGGACCAGCGTGCCCGCGGCCAGGACCGGAGCCAGCAGTGCGCTGTAATTCAGCAGTACTCGTGGACCCGCGGCGCGGCCGGAACCGGTTCGGGCGCGGGTGATGACCGTCCGCAGCAGCGGGCGAGCTCCCGCGAAAAGGGCCGCCAGACAGATCAATCCGGACGGGCCGGCGGCCAGCGAGAAGGCCGCGATCAGGACCGCCACGGCGGCCGGAAGCAGCCGCCTGGTGGCGATGGCGCGTTCGATCGAGCACCAGGTCAGCAGTGCCCCCAGGGCGATCAGCGGTTCCGGGCGCAGGCCATTGTTGTAGGGCAGCCAGATGGCCAGGAAGACCAATCCGGCGGTCCAGCGCGCGGCGGTGCTGATGCGCACCCGAGAACCCAAGCGGGGCAGGACCTCTCGACTGATCACCCACCAGCACAGCAACCCGGCCAATAGTGACGGCAGCCGCATCCAGAGGCTGGCATCGCTGATTCGGGTCATCAGGGCCAGCACCTCGTAGGGCCAGCCGAACGGTGCCTCCGCGACCTGGAACCAGCGGTAGTAATTGGCCGTATATCCGGCATGCTTCGACGCCCGGGCCATGGTGAGGATGTAGCCGTCGTCGGAAGTATTGGCCCCGATCACATGCCACAGCAGCAGCGTGCCGCCCACAATGGCATCGGTGCCGGTGAACCGCCACCAGCGGGCCGGTAGGAACCGGCGCGCCCGGCGGCCGTCGGTGGTATCGATGCGGTGCAGACAGATCAGCGCCACGATCGTGAACAGCACCGCACCGCCCATGGCGGCCAGCTTGAGCAGGCTCGGGCTGGAGGAGAACCGTGCGTCCACCTCGGCGTGCAGCCGGGCGTCGCCGAGTTGGGCACGCTCCAGATCGGTGTAGACACCGACGATCTGCGGCCGCACATCGCGGGTAATCGTGTTTCGGAAGGGCGTGCCGTCCGCGCGGGTGACACCGGTGAGTTCGATGGTGGTGGCCGTGGCGGTGGAGTGCAGGAGGAGCGCGCCGCAGGTGGGCGGCGGCGCGGACTCCGCGTTCACGGTCGGGCCCGTATCGATCCGGGGTGCCCCTCTGACCCCGGGATCTGTAGTGGTGCTGGGCTTCGCGTCGGTGCCGGGCGCAGTGCCCGAGGGCGGCGCGTCGCCGGGCGGTGGCGTGCCGGACGGGAGCGGAGCGCCGGGCGGTGGCGTGCCCGCGGGCAGCGGGGCACCCGGCGGCGGTGCGGCACCGTCCGCCGGGCCCTCGCCGGACGGCCCGGCGGTACCGGGACCGGGGTTGGCGGCCGGATCGGTTCCCCCGCCGGTGTCATCAGCCGCGGGCAGCACGGACTCGGACCCCGTTGCCGTTCCGGTGATTTCGGCGACGGACGCGCTCAACAGCGGGATATCGCGAAGCAGTACCGACAGGGTGCGCCCGGAACCGGGCTTATCCTCGATCCGCGCCGACAACCCCTTCGAACGACCCCCCTGTGCCTGCGCGGGCACCGTGGACACCACGGTCCCACTCTCCAGATCCCGCAGTGCCGTACACGGCACGCGCACATCCATCGAGAGCGGCACATAGTCCACCAGCGGCGCGGTGACCTGAACCCCCTGCGCCTGCGGCCAATCCAGGCTCGCTCGATCCTGCCGAACCGGCAGTAGCGGTGTCAGCACCGCCAGCAAAATACCGAGCACCCCCGAGATGAGCCCGATCAACTGAACCCGGACAAGTCCGGGAGAATCAACACGCACGATCGCCGATGCTAGCCACAGCCGCAGCGAAACTCTTTGTCAGTTAATCGCTCTCATTCCGTAGTAGCTACCGAATCCCGGCATCACCGCAGTTCGGAGCCCATGCGGAGCGTAGGTGCGGGGATGGCGCGGGATGCGGTCGGCGCTGCGTCGAAGCCCAGAATCTCAGGGACAGAGGTTCATGGGTCTATGCGCCGACGATCGGCCATCGATACGGTTCCGCCGACGGCTGACCCCTCATCGCCGTCCGGAGAGGAACCCATCCATGCGTAACCGCCTTCGCGCCGGAATCTTCATCGGCGCTGTGCTGCTCGCTCCCATGGCCGTGGCCATCCCGGCCTCGGCCGTCCCCTTGCAGTCGGTCGAATCCGTCGAACAGGTCGGCCCGGTCGCCAACCCCGGCTGCCCCGGTGGAGCCCCGCACTGGGGCTGCCTGCTGAGTTCCCTGTCGGCGGGTATCTCGTCCTAGTCGGCGTCCAGCAGTGTCCGGGGCACCCCCGCCCCGTCATTCCGGCGTGCCTTTGGCCGGAATCCACACTGCCCGTGGTGGATCCCGGCCAAAGCGCGTCGGATGACGGATACGTTCACCCTCGGCAGTATGAGGACACCGCACTGGCGACGCGGCACCGTAGGTAGTTCCAGGTCGGGACCGCTCATGCGCGGTCCCGACCTGGCCTGTATGTCTGGATCTGTGGGCACCGTGTCCTTGCGGACTTTTCCCGTCTCGAAGAGACTACGAACGTGGTGGTGGAGCGAAGTGATGTGGTGGTCGCCCTGACCGATGGGGTTGTGCTGCTCGATGTCGCCGGTCCGGTGCAGGTGTTGCACTGGGCCGGGCGGCGGGTTCGGTTCGCCTCACCGGATGGTCGGCCGGTGCGCAGTGATGTCGGTGTGCCCCTGGGAGTGGAGGGCACGATCGAGGATTTCGCCGACAGCGTCGACACTCTGTTGGTTCCGGGAATCGGTGTGGAGGAAGCGATTTCGCAGGATCTGGTGAGGTCGGTGCGGGCGGTGGCAGGGGTGGCACGGCGGGTGGCGTCCATCTGCACCGGCGCCTTCGTCCTGGCCGAAGCTGGTCTGCTCGACGGACGCCGGGCGACTACACACTGGATGGCGTGTACCGATCTCGCACAACGCTTTCCGGAGATCGAGGTCGACCCGGACGCCATCTTCGTGCGGGACGGGACAGTCATCACGTCGGCGGGCGTGACGGCGGGTATCGATCTCGCGCTCGCGCTGGTGGAGGAGGATGAGGGCGCGGATGTCGCGCGCTCCCTCGCCAAATATCTGGTGGTGTTCCTACGCAGGCCGGGTGGGCAGTCGCAGTTCAGCGTGCGGACCGGTGTCGGGACGCCGCGGACATCCGGTCTGCGTCGGGTGATCGACGCCGTTGTCGCCGATCCGTCGGCCGATCACAGCCTGGCCGCCATGGCCGCACGGGCCACGGTAGGTGAGCGGCAGCTGACTCGCCTGTTCCGCAAGGAGATCGGCACGACTCCCGCGCAGTATGTCGAGCGGGTGCGGGTCGAGGCCGCCCAGCGGCTATTGCAGACCAGCGATGACCCGGTCGCCCCGATCGCCCGCCGCTGCGGGTTCGGCTCCGAGGAAACAATGCGGCGCGTCTTCGGGAAAGTGCTCGGCACTTCGCCGACGGACTACCGCGCCCGATTCCGCGCGCCCTCGCCCGCGGCAGCCCTCTGACACGTATACGCAAGTTACACAGGTGAACTCAGGAAGGGAAGTGCGCGCGCATGTCCGACGACGGCGTCACATTCATCAATGTCCTCGACATCCCCGCCGACCGGATCGACGGGTTCATCGAGCAATGGCGCGAACGCGCGAAGCTCATGCGCGACGCACCCGGATTTCGCGATGTACGCCTGCACCGGGCGCTGCTGCCGGATGCGCGGTTTCAACTCGTCAATGTCGCACATTGGGACAGTGCCGAAGCCTGTGCGGCCGCTGGCGCGAATCCGGCCGTGGTGGCCTCGGTCGATACCGCCAGGCAGGTCGCGAGCGCGAACCCCGCCCTCTATCACGTTGTCGCCGAATACACTTGATCAGTTCTGCTGGTCAGCACTCGGTGCGGGGCAGGGACTGCCCGGGTAGGTGAGGTCGAGGCCCCGGTGTACGAGGTAGGCGACAGCGGGGGAGTCGGGGAGGGTGCCGTGGTGGAAAGTGTCGGTGGGGCACAGGTCCTGGACCCAGACATTGTCGACGGTCGCGCCCCGACCGGCGCGGAGGAAGGTGGCCTCGGGTGGGGTGACGACCCGGTCCACCCGGCTGGCGATCGCGGTGTAGTCGATGCCGGGTTCGGTATCGCCCGCCGCATTCAGCGTGCGGAGGAATTCGCTATCCGGGAGTTGTTGCGCCGCAGCGGTACCAAGCGCTCTGCCGATCATGTCATCGACGGTCGCCGCGGCACTGCCGCTGGGTAGTAGGGAGTCGAGACCCTCCGCGTTGGTGCCGTGGTTGGTGGCGGCAATGGTGACCAGTCGGCGGACGGTATTGCGGCCGGGGTCATTTCGGTGTGCGCCGCCCTCGAATCGAAGGTACTGTCGCGCCAGCGGCCCGCCCTGTGAGTGGGCGACGATATCGACCTTCGCCGCACCGGTGGCGGTGCGCACCCGGTCGATGAACCCCGCGATCTCCCGGGCGGAGGAACGGATATCGGCGGTGCCGTACACCCCGGGATCGGAACCGCGAACGCTGAACACCGCACGACCGTAGTTGAGCGAAAACACGCATAGCCCATGGGCTTTCAGCTGTGGGGCGAGGGTGTCCCAGGAGTTCTGATTGCCCCAGGTGCCGTGTATCAGCAGAACCGGCTCCGGTCGAGCGGCCGTCGGCCTGCACGCCCAATCGTTCGCGCCCTGGGGTGCGACACTGCCATCGGCGAATCCATTGGCATGCGCGGCCGCGGCCGCGCATATCCCTGCGACCGCGAGCGCCACCAGGGGACTGCCGATTCCCCAGCGGCATCGGCGGGAATCGCGCACAGACATGGGGACACGGCTCCTTTCGCCAAGCAATCAGGACTGCTCGGCAAATTCGGCTGTGTCACCGCAAACCTCGTCATCAGGTATCGCGGCCCTATGGAACCATTAGTGCGAATAGGTAGCAAACATGCCATCGGAGTGGCGCGTGAAGCAGCGCCCGTTGAAATCCCCCCCGGGGGTGCTCCCGCCGTCGAGTGGCGGAGCTATCCGACTCTGTAGTGCGGCATTGCCGCGGATCGTGCGATTGGGCTCATCCGGCCCCGCCGGCGTCGGTGACGTCCGGCGGCGCGGTTTGCGGTGCGGTACCACTGCTGAAGACGGGGCGTTGGATCGCGCCGTTCGAGGCTGTGGAGTCGGTCTCGAGGGGAGCCGTCTCGTGACTGAAGAGGCTCGGTGTGGGCCTGTGACTCTGATCCATTACTGAATCGTCCTCTCACCCACGGGAAATAGCGAATCGAAGGGAGACACGCTCGGTCAGGCGCGCGTAACAGTGCGCCGGATTCGCCGCCGCGAGGGCCCGTCACACCCCCGAAAGGCTGCCGGGCTACGCCACGCGGCGCGGGCCGGGGGCGGCTTACCGGCCGCACCCGGGACGTGTCAAAATGACCCAGCGAGGCGCGGACCGCAACGCGCCGTGAGAGTCGGGTAGCTCACACGTTGCATCTTTTTCTGGGGTTCTCGGCCGATCCATGGCAGAGTGGTCAACGAGATCAGGCTTATCACAGAGATCCGCTTGGCTCATCTACAGAAAAGAAGTAAGTAAGCAATGGCTCAAGGCAGTGTGAAGTGGTTCAACAGCGAAAAAGGCTTCGGCTTCATCGCTCAAGACGGTGGCGGCCCTGACGTCTTCGTCCATTACTCCGCCGTGTCCGGCTCGGGATTCAAGTCCCTTGAAGAAGGACAGCGCGTGGAGTTCGAGGTCGGCCAGGGACAGAAGGGGCCGCAGGCCCAGGACGTCCGCGCGATCTGAGCGTCGTAGCTAAAAACGACTGAACCCCGTACCCATTGGGTGCGGGGTTTTTTCGTGTCACTCGAACCCGTGTGCCTGCGCGACCAGGTCGAAGAACACCCAGACCCCGCCCTTGTCGTAGGCCTCCGGCGACTCGGAGCCGCCGAGGAACGGGTACGGGGTGGCGATATAGACCTCGTCGTCGCCGAGCGGGCCCAGGCGGCGGCGAATGGCCGAAACATGCTGGGGCTGCAGCACATACGTAATGAAGTTCGGGTCGAACAGCACGTCCTGGATGAAGGCGGTGACGTCGGCGAAGGTCCCGTACGTCTTGGACGCCGCGCTGTAGGGGTCGAGTACCGCGTACTCGCCGGTCCGGGTGCTCATCAGGAAGGCGTGGCCGAGGTCCGAGTAGCCGACGACCATATCGAACTGTGGGAAGTGTTCCGCCCACGCGGGCATTGCCTCGTCGATACGGACGGAGGAGAACAATCGGAAGGGCACGCTGGTCACTTCGCCCATCCAACCAGACTCCGAATCGGTGACCTGCGGGCCGGTGTTGGTCACGCGCCCGGTGCGGCCCCCGTCAGGAACTGAATGGCCTTGTCGAGGCGGGCCTGCCTGGCTTCCGGGGACAGCGCCTGTAGGAGCGGCAGCATCAGTTGGTAGCGTCCGGACTTGTCCAGCGTCTCGAATACGGCATTGGCCTGCGAGTTCTCCGCCAACGCGGCCGCGAGATCCGGCGGCACCGTCGCCGTTCGCTGGGATTCGTAGGCCGCGGCCCAGCGCCCGTCCCGCTGTGCCTTGCGGACCTCCGCCAGTCCGGGTTCGCGCATACGCCCCTGCGCGGTCAGCATCGCGACCTGGTCCACATTCACCTGCGACCACAGGCTCCTGGCTCGGCGCGGTACGTATTACTGTAGGTAGTACCGCTCGTCGAGGCCTTTTCGCTGCCCGGAGATCCAGCCCCAGCACAGGCCGACATCGACCAACTCGTCATCGGTCACCGATGCGATTCCGGACTTCTTCTTGGCGACCTTGATCCACACACCCTCGCCGAGCCCGTAGTTCTCGGCCAGCCAACCGTCGAATGCCTCGGCATCCGCGAACGTCCTGATCGCCACACCGTCGAGTACCTGCACTCACCGAGGTTATCGCCCGTTACCGACAGGTTTGCGGGTTCGTCGGTCCGATCAGGTGGGCTTCGACAGTGGAGATTGGTGGCGACGCAGGGCGCGGGGGAGTACAGCGGCGACTACGCCGGTGACGATAATGCCGCCGGTGCCCGCGATGACGAGGGTGGTGGGTGCGTCGGTGGCGTCGAGCAGTAGTCCACCGCCGATATACGAGGCCGCAGCGGCGACACCGATCGCGCCGTACAGATTTCCGAAGACGCGACCGAGCATTCCGGCGGGGACGATGCGTTGGAGCATGGTGCTGGATGCGATATCCATACCCGCGATACCGATGCCACGCACCGCCTGCACGGTGAATGCCGCGGCGACCGACCAGGCCAGACCGGTGAGTAGGTTGCCCGCGCTGCTGACGAAGAAGCCGCCGATGAGCAGCGCCGCCATGGATAGCCGGGTGTCGTAGCGGCCCAGCAGCGCATATCCGAACAGCAGGCCGATACCGACCGCGCCGAGCAGCAGTCCGACCGATGAATCACCGGACCGCAGCGTGTCTTTCGCCAGCATGACCAGGGCGACGTCATCGACACCATTGCAGGCGACGACCGCGCAGAAACCGAGTGCGATGATTCGGATAACCGGGGTGCGCAGGATATAGCCGAGGCCTGTTTTCGCCTGCGCCAGTAGCGATTCCGGCTCACCACCGGTGCGTTCGGGTGGCATCGGCCGGAGCGCGAGCAGGACGAGCGCGGACAGCAGGAACGAGGCGGCGTCGACGAACAGCACTCCCCGAATGCCGAGGAACGGCAGCATGGCGGCGGCCAGCAGCGGTCCGAAGGCTTCGGCGGCATTGGACCCGAAGCCGATGACCGAGTTCGCGGTCGCCAGATCCTTGCCGTCGACCAGCGCGGGAATCGACGACCGGGACGCGGGCATGAAGATATTCGCCGCGATCGAGCGCGCCGCCACCAGTGCCAGCAGCAGGGGCAATGGCGGCAGCGAGAGCGCGATGAGCCCGACGAGTGCGGCCTGTACCAGCTCGCACCAGATCATCACCCGCCTGCGGTCGAATCGGTCACTGATCGCTCCGGCGATCGGACTGAACAGCGACGGTACGAAATCGCCGACGAGTAGCAGTAGCGCGACCGCGAGACCCTGCCCGGTCGTGTTCGCGACATGCAGCATCAGGGCGACCAGGCTCATCGAATCGCCCGCGTAGGACACGATTCGGGCGGCGAACAACGCACTGAGCGGGCGGTTACCTCGCAGGAGGTGCAGCATGCGGCCGCGGTCACCGGTGGAGGTCGGCATCGGCTGGACCTCCACCGGCTCTACGAACAGCGGCCGGCGATCGACCGTCGCAGCGCACCATCGTGCCATACGGTTCCGCCGCACCCCAGCCATTAAAATTCTCCGAACACCGGTCTTTCGCGTACGCGCCGATTCACCTGCGCGACAACGGGCCTGACGTCGGGTACCCTGCCACCCGATTCGAGGATCTGGCCACGTTCGACCCGGGTACAGCGAAAGGCTGACAACGATGAGTGGTGTGGGTATTTCGAGCGGTATGGCAGGTGCCGCGATGGTGACATTGCTGTCGGTTCCGATGGTGATGGCACCGCAGGCGAATGCGTTGGTCTCGCCGAGCCTGTCGGTGACCATGGCGGGTTCGGCGCTCGGGGCCACCAGGCTCGCGGCCGTCAACTGTCCGCAGACTGCCGTCGCGACGGTGAAGATGCCCGACGGCAGTCCGGTATCGCACGGGTCGGTGGACTTCACGAGTCGGCTGCCCGGCCTCGGCGGAAATATTGTCGGCACGGTGCCGGTATCCAATGGGGTCGCCAGCATTGTGTGGGTGCCCGATATCGAGGGGCAGCACGTCATCAGCGCCGTCTACTTCGACGGCCCGCCGGATGTCCGGCCGAGTGCGGGCTACACCACGGTTACCGCGGTGAATCTCAATGGCATCTGCGCCTAGTTCGACCGGGCACGGCCGGTTCGCTGCCGCCGGATAGGCGCGGTGACAACCTGATGCGGCCCGCCACTCCGTGGCGGGCCGCATTCGTCTGCTGTTATTCCGCGATCGCGGTGAGGAACTCGCCCGCCGGTGGCGTGAGGATTGCGATATTCGGATTGTGGCTGAGTTTCGCGAGTTCTCGATGCTGAGCCTTGGGCAGTACCGCCGTAATGGCAGCCGCGCCGGTGCGCAAGAGCGCACCACTCTTCGCGCCGGAGATCACCAGGGTCGGCACGTCGACGCCGGACCAGTCCTCGGCCCGCAGCGCCTCACCGCGCATGAACCGCGCCATAATCGCCCAGTCGTGCGCCGTCGCAGTGGATGTGGCGATCAGGCTCTTCCAGAACGGCGTGAAGCGCATTATCGCGACGAAGGCGCGCGGCATACCCATCGCCTTGGCCATATAGAACTTCACGACCTCGCCCCGGCGGTCCGCCTTGATCAACTCGTGCAGGCGAATATGCAGATCCGCGGCTGGAACGAAGTTGTCGTGGTTCACGACGAACGGCGGCTCGAAGGCAATCACCTTGGTAATACCCGGAATCCGCCCGGATGCGGCGGCCTGGAGCGCCAGTCCGGCACCCGACGACCACCCGAACAGCGCGGCCTTCCCACCGGCCGCGTCGACCAGTGCGGCGATATCGTCGATCTCATTGTCGACGTCGTAGATACCCGGCGTATCGCTGCTGTCGCCGCGCCCGCGCCGGTCGTAGTTGATGACGGTGAGCCCGTATTCCGCGGCCAGCTTCTCGGCCAACTCCACCATCTTCGGAAACTTCCGGTAACTGAATGCGCCGCCGACCAGAATCACCGTTCCGCCGTCACCTCCGACATAGCGATCGAAGGCGATCTGCACACCGGCGGGCGTCGTGATGGTTTCCATGTTCGTGCCTTTCCTGCTGACTCAGCGTCCGTCGGCATCGTGCCGTCGATTACTCAGACGAGGTGGAAATTGAGGAATCATCGCGGTGCGTGGAATCTGAGGTGTGACTCGCAGCACAGTGTTGCCGACCGGCTGCCAGGGGGCGGTTCGGGTGGCATGGATACCTATGGCCGGCGCGGGGGGAACAGTATCCGGATCGAACAGCGGTCGATCGCGGGTGTTCCGGAACCCTCATCCGAGGCCGAGAATCGTGACACCGCCGGAACGGTCGCGCTCCTCATAGTGACCGTTCGCCGACGTACACGGGGCTCGGTCAATTGGTGCGGTCCGCGTACCCCGGCGGAAGTCTGTTGGGGGGACGGTCGATGACCGTATCGTCATCGGGATCGCGAGTCTCGAGATAGGTGATCCGGCCGGTGGAGGAGACCAGGGTCAGCGGGTACGTCGGACCCCGCTCCCGGTCGGCGATGATCGCCGCCAGATTGTCCTCGTAGCGGCCGAGGGTGCTTTCGGGATAGTCGAGCATCCATTGCGGATAGGAGATCGTGGTGTGTACCCGGCGATCGCTCAGCCACAGAATGACATTGGTGGTGGTGCCCGTCGGCTCGACCCAGGCGAGCTTGTACAAATCACCGCTGAGCTGGACGAACTTCGCGGATTGATTCTTCGACCAGCGCCCGAACATGGGCCCCATCAGGCAGCGTGACTCGATCGTTTCCGCATTGCGTACATACAGCTCGTACTTCCAGCCGTTCTCGTAGGCGTAGATCAGATGCTTGCCGATGAGTCCGGATAGGTCGCCGGTGAGGGCAGAGTTCGATGTGCTGGTGGGACCGGCACTCATCGGTCACTCCTCTCGGTCGATCTACGGCGATCCTCGAACCCGGGGCGTTTGTCAGCCTATCCACTCGAATGCGTATTGCGGGTGATTTGCTATCGGCCGATCACCGGAGCCGGTACGCATATCTGCGGATGGGGGGTCGGACCGGCTTGACCTCTACCTTGGTTGGGCTTTTAGCGTCGTCGGTGACGAAAGGAATCCACCGTGACAACACTCGTAACCGGCGCGACCGGAAACACCGGCCGTCATGTCGTGACCGAACTCGTGCGCCGAGGCGACCGGGTCCGGGCACTCACCAGGAACCCGGCCGCCGCTGCCGCGAAACTCCCATCCGGCGTGGAATTGGTGGCGGGAACACATACCGCACCCGCGACCCTGGCCGCCGCGCTCGACGGCGTCACCCGATTGCACATCACCGTGACCGCCGGACTCGCCGAGGTGGGCCCCGAACTGGTCCAGCGGGCGGTCGATGCGGGCGTTCGGCGCATGACCGTCGTATGGGGTGGCGGGGTCGGACCGGTGGAGCAGGCCGTAGCGGAGTCCGGCGTGGAATGGACACTGGTCGAGCCGCAGGAGTTCATGTCCAATACCTCGGGCTGGATCGATTCGATTCGCGCCGAGGGTGTCGTGCGCGAACCCTACGACCGCACCAGTGCCCTTGTGCACGAGGCTGATATCGGCGTGGTGGCCGCCACCGCGCTACTGGAGGACGGCCACGCGGGGCAGTCCTACAACCTCACCGGCCCGGAGTCGCTCACCACGCACGAACGACTCGAGATGCTGTCCGACGCGATTGGTCGTGACATCAGCTTTGTCCGAATCTCGCACGAGCAGGCCATCGACCGACTCATTGCCACCGGTGTCCCGCGCGCGGACGCCGAATATGTCGTCGGCTGGTACGCCGCCCCGAATATCGAATCCACGACGGTCGTCGACACCGTCGAACGGGTGACCGGCCGCCCGGCCCGCACCTTCGCGGACTGGGTCACCGAGCACGCGGACCGCTTCCGGCGCTAGCTCGGCGAGCGCGACCTGCCCACTCGCGCATCCGGCGGAGGGTTCTTGCACCGCGATAATGGTCGAATTCGCCTGTGCTGTCGCCAGGTTCGGTGGCGGCCGGTTTATTCCGGCCATCGCTGGGCCGTTTCCGTTTGTGCCACACCGGGTCCCGCGTGGGCCTGCCCTGCACTGTCGTTCCGCTGTATTCACTCCGGTAGCTCGGGCGAGCTCGTGGTGCTCGACCGGCATCCGGAGGGGAGTGCCGGTCGAACACCGCCGTGCCTTGACGCGTGCCGCTCGTAGCTGACGGTTTGCCGGATTCCTATGATGCCCACGGAGGTCGTCGCGGCGTCGACCACCGCGGTGATTGCGGAATTCGGTGTGGCCCCTGGAAAGAGGGGCCCGACAAGTGGGGTCTGGCCGGGCGATAACGGATCAATAGCCTTGCTACCGGTACCGAAACAGGGTCGGGGAGTGGAGAGGCTGAACGTGCGTCGTTCTTTCATGGGCGTTGCGATGGCGGTGATTTCGGTGGGAATGCTGCTCGTCGGCGTCGAATCGCCGATCGCGGGAGCCGCGCCGGAGACACTGAGAGAATGCGCCGTCAGCGCCGGTCGAGAACCGGAGGCGGCGAAACCCGAAGAGGTGGGGTTGGATTCGTCCGCCGTGGCGCGAGCCATCGACCTCGCGACCGATCCGACCCGCTTCACGGTGCGGGTATATCGGAACAACTGCCTGGTTGCCGGGCGGGAGAGCAATGACCGCAGCGGCAAGATGGCGTGGAATCTGTGGAGCAGTACCAAGAGCGTGGTGGCCATGGTGGCCGGAATCGCCGTGGACGAGGGGCACCTGCGCGTCGACGATCCGATCGACGCGTACCTGCCCGCCGGACTGGGCGATTCGGCGCACCGGGCCATCACCGTGCGGAACCTGCTGACCGAATCCTCGGGCATGCAGGTGGCGGTGGCCTCGGAAGGTATTACCGGCCTGGCGCAGATCGATCCGAATGTGGTGGCGCAGGCCCTGGCCATGCCCATTGTCGCCGAGCAGGGTACGGAGTGGCAGTACAGCCAACGGGCCGTGGATCTGCTCGTCTACGTGGTGCAGCAGTCCGTGGGCGAGGACTTTCAGGCGTACGCGCAGCGGAAACTGTTCGGGCCATTGGGAATTCCCGCCAGTGACTACCACTGGGCACGGGACCGCAGTGGCAACACCTATGGCTACGCACACCTGGTACTACCGCCCGACGATTTCGTGAAACTCGGATTGCTGCTGGTCAATCGTGGTAATTGGAATGGCGCGCAGATTATTTCGGCCGACTACCTGCGCCACGCCAGTACCCCGGCGGAGACCAACTCCTGCTATGGCTTCCTGTTCACCGTCAACGGCCCCGGCTGTGACGCGGTATTCCCCGGCCTGCCGTCGGACGCCATCCAGATGTCGGGCATGATGCGCCAGGACAATTTCATCGTGCCGAGTCTCGGACTGCTGGTCAGTTGGACCGGCGTCACCGTGCCCGGCGGCTCGGTGAGCTTCCCGCACGATGTGCTGCGCGCTGTCTCCGGTGCGTTTCTCGCACCCACGCTGACCGATCCCGGTCCCTACATCCAGCGACCGGATATCAGCCTGGCCGATCCGATGATCTCCAATCCGGATGCCACGCTCGCCGCACTCGGCTTCGGGCCCATGGCCTATCCCGGCTGCAATGCGATCGAATGTCTCGGCAAACCGCTGTCCCCGCCGTTCTCGAATTGGCCGCCAGGATGTTTCGTCCTCGGTTGCCTCGGTTCGGATCCGGCTACACCCGGTATACGGTAGACAGCGAGACGGTCGGCGGTGGCTCCGCCCGCCGACCGTCGCGAACCATTGCCTCGTTCGAACCTCAGGTACGGGTCAGAGCTTCAAATGAACCGCTGCGATCTTCCAGAAGGTTTCACTGTGCACGGAGTCGAAATCCCATGTCTCACTCAGGGCGTGGGTTCTCGCGACGATGGCGGAGACATCGAAATCGTCGCGGCTGGCGGTGCCTTTCGCTTCCAGTGCGGCGATGACATACGCGGTCGCGCTTTCGGGCGAGTGCGGCGTTTGGGGCATGCGTACTCCAATCATCATTGAATGGTGTGGGCGTATGCGGTGGTGCGGCGGTCACGATTTGGCGTCGAAAAATACGTCCTCGTAGCGGTATTCGGTAGGTAGGGCAGAACCCGCGGCGTGCGCCTCTTCCTCGCGGTGGCGCAGTTCGACGCGACGGATCTTGCCGGAAATTGTCTTCGGTAGCTCAGTGAACTCCACCCGGCGGATACGTAGGTACGGGGCCAGGTGGTCGCGCGCGTATTCGAGAATGCTGCGGGCGGTTTCGTGGTTCGGCTCCCACCCCGCAGCCAAGCTTACATACGCCTTCGGAACGGCGAGGCGGGTCTCGTCGGGTTGCGGAACCACCGCGGCTTCCACTACAGCGGGATGTTCGATCAGGACACTCTCCAGCTCGAAGGGGGATACCTTGTAGTCGGAGGATTTGAAGACATCGTCGGTACGGCCGATATAGGTGATGTATCCGTCGGAATCGCGGCTGGCCACATCGCCGGTGTGGTAGTACCCGTCCGCCATGACCGCGGCATTGCGCTCCGGATCGCCCAGGTAGCCGGTCATGAGATTGACCGGCGCGGCGGCCAGATCCAGGCAGATCTCGCCCTCGTCGGCCAATTGCCCGGTAATCGGATCGACCAGCACCACCGGCACTCCCGGTGCGGGGCGGCCCATGGAACCGGCCTTTACCGGTTGGCCGGGCGTATTGGCCACCTGCAGTGTGGTTTCCGTCTGACCGAAGCCGTCGCGAATGGTGAGCCCCCATGCCTTTTCCACCTGCGCGATGACATCCGGATTGAGTGGCTCACCCGCGCCCAGGATTTCGCGTAGACCCGCCGGGCGCTCTCCGAGCTCGGCTTGAATCAGCATGCGCCACACCGTAGGTGGTGCGCAGAAGGTATTCACCTCGGCACGCCGTAATTGACCCAAAAGTGATGTGGCATCGAATCGTGAGTAGTTGTAGACGAATACGGTGGCCTCCGCGATCCACGGCGCGAAGAAACAGCTCCACGCGTGTTTGGCCCAGCCGGGTGCGCTGATTGCCAGATGCAGGTCACCGGGCCGCACGCCGATCCAATACATGGTGGACAGATGACCAACCGGATAACTGATCTGAGAGTGCTGGACCATCTTCGGCTTACTGGTGGTGCCGGAGGTGAAATACACCAGCAGCGGATCGCCGACCTCGGTGACCGCCTGGAACGGCCCCGCCGACATGTAGGTGTACGCCTCGTTGTAGCCGTGCCAGCCGGGTACCGAATCGCCCACCACGATGCGCGTGTAATCACCCGGCACCTCATCGAACTTCCCGGTGTCGGCGGCATTGGTAATGACGAAACTCACCGCGCCCCGGTCGATCCGGTCGGACAGGTCGGCGGGACCCAGGGCCGCGGTGGTCGGCATGATGACCGCGCCGAGTTTGGCGATGGCCAGCATTGCCTCCCACAGCTCGACCTGATTGCCGAGCATGAGCATGACCCGATCACCCTTGCCGACACCGAGTGCGGCCAGCCAGGTGGCGACCTGGTCGGAGCGGGAAGCCATACCGTCGAAGGTGATTCGCTCCTCCCGGCCGTCGGCCTCCACGATCCACAGCGCGGGGCGATGGTTGCCGCGGGCGATCACATCGAACCAGTCGGTGGCCCAGTTGAAGGTGCCGGTCAGGTGCGGCCAGCAGAAGGAGTTCACCGCGGCGTCGTAATCGGTTGCGGTGGCGACCAAGTGGTCGCGGGCGGCGCGGTAGGCGTCGGTATTGGCGGGCCCACCCGTCACCCGACCCCCGCCCCCCATGGAATCGCTGGACGATGCTGTATTCATTTCTGCTCCTGCTCGGGCAGGCCGAGTAGTCGCGCGGCGACCTCGCGCATCTCGACCTTGCGAATCTTGCCGGTCACTGTCATGGGGAACTCGTCGGTGACGTGGACGTAGCGGGGGACTTTGAAGTGGGCCAGGCGGCCGGTCGCGAACTCATGGAGCGCTTCGGCGGTCAAAGGTGGCGCACCCTCGCGCATTCGGACCCACGCCATCAGCTCCTCGCCGTATTTGGCGTCGGGCACCCCGATCACCTGGGCGTCGAGAATGTCGGGATGGGTGTAGAGGAACTCCTCGATTTCGCGCGGGTAGATATTCTCGCCGCCACGAATGACCATATCCTTGATGCGGCCGGTAATCGCGATATAACCGTCCTCGTCCATGGTCGCCAGATCGCCGGTGTGCATCCAGCGCGCGGAATCGATTGCCTCGGCGGTCTTCTCCGGATCGTTCCAATAGCCGAGCATGACCGAGTAGCCGCGGGTGCAGAACTCGCCCGGTTCGCCGCGGGGCACAGTCAGTCCGGTGGCCGGATCGACGATCTTGATCTCGATATGTGGTCCGGCGCGGCCGACCGTCGCGGTGCGTTGCGCCAGGCTGTCGTCGCTGCGGGTCTGGGTGGAGACCGGGGAGGTTTCGGTCATGCCGTAGCAGATCGACACCTCGCGCATACCCATCCGCTCGATGACCTGCTTCATCACCTCGACCGGACACGGCGAGCCCGCCATGATGCCGGTGCGCAGGGCGGACAGGTCGTGGTCGTCGAAGGTCGGATCGGCCAGTTCGGCGATGAACATGGTCGGCACGCCGTACAGGGAGGTGCAGCGCTCGGCCGCAACGGTTTCCAGCGTCGCCTTCGGATCGAAGGCCGGGGCCGGAATGACCATGGTCGCGCCGTGACTGGTGGCGGCCAGATTGCCCATCACCATGCCGAAGCAGTGGTAGAAGGGCACCGGAATGCAGATGCGGTCCTGCTCGGTGTAGCCGCACAGCTCGCCCACGAAATAGCCGTTGTTCAGGATATTGTGATGGCTGAGTGTTGCCCCCTTGGGGAAACCGGTTGTGCCCGAGGTGTATTGGATATTGATCGGATCGTCGGGGGAGAGCCCCGCCTGGGCTTCGGCCAGCAGTTCCGGGTCGCCGGAGCGGCCGGTCTCGAACAGGGTCCGCCAGTCGGCGCTGTCGAGCAGCACCACCTGTTCGAGCTCGGGGCAGTCCTCCCGGACCTCCTCGATCATGGTCGCGTAGTCCGAGGACTTGAAGGACCGTGCCGCGATCAGGGTGCGAATTCCGGCCTGTCGAAGTACGTACCGGAGTTCGTGGGATCGATAAGCCGGGTTGATATTCACTACGATCGCGCCGATCTTGGCCGTCGCGTACTGCGTCAGCGTCCACTGCGCGCAGTTCGGGGCCCAGATACCCACCCGGTCGCCCTTGCCGAGCCCGGACGACAACAGGCCCAGGGCCAGCGTGTCCACCTCCGCGACGAACTCGCGGTAGGTCCAGCGCACCCCGGCGGGGCGGTCGACCAGGGCCTCGCGGTCCGGATGCGCGGCGGCCGTGCGGTCGAGATTATCGCCGATGGTATCGCCGAGCAGCGGTGCGTCCCAGACGCCGAAGGAATAGCTCACCGGCCGGAGCCGGTCCATGCTCACACTCACTCCGATAGGATCCACGTCACACCGAACCGCCGACTACCCCCGAAAGGGTGTACCCGATGACAGGCTACGTCGACCTGCTCCGGCCCAGCGACGCTGATGCGCTGCGGGCCGAGCTACGGCGTATTGCCACCGTGACCGGGGCGCCGGTGGCCTTCGGTGGTGCGGTCACCGCCGGGACGCTGATACTGAGCGAATTCATCGGCACCCGCACCAATGGCATGCGCGGACTCGCGGTGCGACCCCAGTCCGGTCTGGGCGGTGTGGCGGTGGCCAGCCGCCGCCCCACCTCGGTCGCCGACTACCGCTCCGCCGCCACCATTACCCACCAGTACGACGGTCCCGTCCTCGGCGAAGGCCTGCGTGCCGTGGTCGCGGTCCCGGTGGTCGTGTGCGGTGAATCCCGCGCGGTCCTCTATGTCGCCAACCGCGACCCCGGCCCCATCGGCGACCGCATAGCCGAACTCATGGTCCAGGCGGGCCGCCGCCTCACCCTCGAATTCACCATTCGCGATGAGGTGGACCGCCGCCTCCGCTTCCAAACCGCCCGGCCGACCGCCCCCGCCGTGGACCCCGTGGTCACCGAACAGCTCCGAGATCTGCACGCCGAACTCCGCGGACTCACCCAATCGCTCCCCGATACCCTGGCCCGAACCCGCCTGCGCGATGTCTCCGACCGCCTGGCGCGCCTGGTCTCCGGCGTAACGGACCGGGACGACCCGATCACCCTCGCTCCCCGAGAACTCGATGTCCTCGCCCAAATCGCCCTGGGCTGCACCAATGTCGAAGCGGCGCTGCGGCTTTCCCTGAAGCCGGAGACGGTGAAGAGCTATCTCCGCAGCGCTATGACCAAACTGGGAGCCCATAACCGCCACGAAGCGGTGGTGAACGCCCGCCGTCACGGCCTGTTGCCTTAGCGGGCGGTTCCCGCGTCGCTTTCGGTGTAGTCGAAAGGGTCTGTGGCGCAGCGAAAATCAGTAGTGGTACCGGACGTGTGGTTTCTACACTTCGGGGATGAATACCGCAGTTCTTCTCGATCACTTCCGTTCGCACGGTGCGCCATTCGCGGTGTCCCGAGCCGGGGTTGTGGGCTGGGATGACGCGGAACTGCACCGCGCCGCCTACGCCGATGACCCCGAGGGTTACGTACTGCTCGCCCTCGTGCCGGGTGTAAACACCGAGCAGCGGGCACGAATTCTGCTGCAGGCGTTGTGTTCTTCGCGCGCGGGGATGGATACGAATACCCGTGACGTCCTCGATCGGGCGATGCGCGCCCTGCTGTTCGGACTGCCGCCGGAGTCGGTGGTGACCGTGCTGCTCGCGACGCGGCGGCTGCGGGTCAATCACAAGCACACCACCCGGGCGATTCTCGCGTTCGTGCTGGAGCATCCGGACGCGCAGTGGCTCATCGCGGCTCGGCGGCCGGCGCTCGTGGATTGCTTCGAGCATGCGGTCGGCAAGGCGACGGCTCGTGGTTGCGCTCGGCGAATCGCGGAGGGCGACAGTGATTCTCCGGACTTGCGGCGCAGTCTGCTGCGATTCACCGCCGATCCGGAGATCGCCGTCACGCGGGTATCCGCGCTGTACGCGCCAGGGACGTATGGCGTTGCCGCGCCCACGGACCCGGTCGCACCGCTGGAGCCGCGGCGTGAGCGCCCACAGATGGTCACCGTGACCAATCGGGGCGATATCGCGGCCACGCTGGTGCACGTGTACCGCGGTGGCGCTGACACCGAATTGCATTCCGCACTCGCCGGTTACGTCGCCGACGTCACGCGCGCGTTGCCGCGTCTCGACGCGACCGTGGCGTTGGTGCTCGACACCTCGGAATCCATGCGCGGCTACGGCGATCGCGAATGGGCGCTGCTGTCACAGGCGCAGGCATTGCGAATGGTGCTGGGAGAGGTGTGTGAACGGCTCATCGTCATCGAAATCGGTGGCGAGCAGACCGGATCCACCGATCTGGCGACCGGCCTGCTCGATGCCCTCGACACCGCACCGGATCTCGTCGCCATTGTCACCGACGGCTGCGAGAACCGCTGCCCGGGCGACCTCGCCCGGGTGGTCGCCACGCTGCCGCGCCTCGGCATCAGCACCCCGATCGTGCTCTGCCAGGCCCTGTTCACCGGCAGCGACGACCGTACCCTCCGCGACCCCGCACCCGCGCTGGCACATCAGGGCTTCTGGCATCAGGACGATTTCGCCACCCTGCTGCCGTGGCTGTTTGCGCGCACGACATCCGGCCGCGAGTGGATTCGCACCGCGGCACTGCGATTCCTCGCCGAACGCGCGGGCCGCTTCGCACTCGATGAGCAGAAGGAAGGAGCCCACCCATGACCCGCTTGGACAACCTGGTCCCCGCCACCTTGCGGCTGCCCGGCTATGTGCTGGGTCTGCCGCAGACCGCGGGCGCGCTCACCATGGTGCCCATCCATGGCCCCGGTCGCCCGGGTATCGTGCCGCCGCGCTCAGGACTCAAATTGAAGCGGGTGGTCGGCTACGGAGATGTGGAGCTGCACAACGGCGCCGACACTGGCGTCGCCATCGTGCCGCTGCATATCGGCTACATCCAGGACGGCGCGCAGAACCACGCGCTCTGCTCGGCGGCTCTGCTGGCCGCGGGTCAGACCCGCCGGTTCACCGACGCCTGCTGTGTCCAGGCCGCGCAGGGCGGCTATCTCGAGGGCCGCGACCAGTGGTTCTTCGTGCTGCCCTGGGAGCTGCGTGCCAGGGCGCTGGAACTGCGGGGCCACGAGGGGTATTCGAAGCTGTGGCCCGATATCTCCGCGGTCAATCGGCGCTACGGCCTGCCCCAGCGCGGACACCTGGAACAGATCCTCACCCGCAAACGCGCGGTGCTGACCCAGTTCCGCAGCCGCCTCGAACTCATGCCCGGCCAGCTGGGTGCGCTGTTCTTCGTCGGTGACAGGTTCGCGGGCCTGGAGGTCGCCCCGGATCCCCGGTTCTTCGCCGAAATGTGGATGCCGCTGGTGTGTTTCGCCTACGGCGTCGCCGCCTGGCACGCCGAGCCGGATCGCGCCGATGCGGAGCCGTTCGAAGCCACCGACCTGGACACCCTGCGCACCGCGCTGGAACGTGCCCGGGCCGATCGTGAACGCGAAGTGTTGTCCTGGCTCCCGGACACCACCGACCTGCGGGCGGTGGAGGAGGAGCGCTACCTGGACCTGCGGCTGCACACTGTCACCGGCACGGCCCTGGCGGGGCAGGTGGTCAGCGAACAGGACCGCATCGTCTATGCATCGGTATTCGCGGCCAATTAAATAGGTTGCGCTACAACAGAACCGCGGAGTTGAATAGTCACTACGGGAACTGTGCCGAGCACGGTGGGAATCAACTTCATCCCAAATGAAGATATCGCCTGAGAAGCGAAGTTCGCCCCACCACAGCGTCGGCCGCCTGTCCCCACCCCTCCGAAAGCCGTTCGCCGCGTCGATTATTCGCTCGCGGGGGACGGCTTTCGTGCCTCCGCCTCGCGTTCTCGCTTCCGGCCCACCCGTTCGATGCGCGGGTCGTCCTCCACCGTATAGCGTTTCACATACGCGCTGAGGAATGCCTGCACCGTGGCCGTCGCCGGAATGGCCAGGATCGCACCGACCGCGCCGAGCAGCGCCCCGCCACACAGCACCGCCAGCAGCGCCACCGCCGGATTCACATCCACGGTGCGGGCGGTGATCCGCGGCTGCAGCAGGTAGTCCTGGAACCACTGGTAGAGCACCGCGAAGATAATGATCCATATCGCGTCGACCGGATTGTCGGTGAGGGCGACCAGGATCGGCAGAGCGGCCGCCACATAGGTGCCGATGGTGGGGATGAACGAGGCGACCACACCGAACCAGATACCCAGGGCGAGAGCATTCGGTATCCCGATCAACGCCAGGAAGACGCCATGGCAGACCGCCGAGATCACCGCGAGGAGCGCACGGCTGTAGAGATAGCCGCCGGTCTTGGTAATTGCCAGCTCCCAGGCGCGCAGGACCTCACCCTGCCGTTGCGGCGGCAGCACCGAGCACACGGTGCGCCGCAGCTTCGGACCGTCCGCGGTTATGTAGATGCTGAACAGCGCGATGGTGAGCAGCTCACCCAACCCGACCAGCACCGTCCCCGAAATCCCGAGCCCCGTATTCGCCGCGCGTTCGGCGTACTCGCTGATGTTGTTCGAATCGTGCAATAGCCGATCCCGGAGCTGATTCGGGGTGAGGTGCTGGTTGAAGGTCGAATTGATCCAGTCGATCAGTTGGTCGAGCAGCCGCGGCAATTCGTTCACTCCGTTGCCGACGGTCTGCACCAGCAGCACACCGAGCGCGAGGGCGAAGATGACGACGCACCCGTTCACCACCACGAAGATCAGTGCCGTGCCGAGACCACGCGGAATTCCCCGGGCCGCCAACGCATCCACCGCCGGTTCCATTGCCAAGGAGATGAAAAAGGCCACCATTAGGATGATGGCAATGTGTAGCAACCTATGGGCGGCCCAGTTCCCGAGTTCGAATAGACCCAGCAGTACCAGCGCCAACACCATGGCACGCGGTAGCCAGCCGGGCATTCGTGTGCGGGTCTTCGGGTCGTCTGCGGCCATGGCCCCAGTCTGGGTTATCTTCCAGCGAATTCGCGGTCTCGCCGCAGCACATGTCGGAGCGGATTCCGACCGCCGACCTAACCCACGGCCTCGCCCCACCTTGCCGCCCAACCGGTGCACCACGGCCGGGGGCGGATCCGGATCGATGACCGCGACGGTGAGTCGCCGCCGACAAGCCGAGGTGTCGGCATTATCGGGCGGTCAGCATTGCGGAACTGCGGCCCGGCCCGATCGGCAGGCCCGGATACCGTCCAGCCGCTGCTAGTCGATCGTCGGATCCGACAATGCCGTCGGCCACCGGGCGGCGACGATCGCCGGAGCTGCTGCCATGGTCGGTCGACCCCGCGACGCGGCTGTCGGAGTGGCTATCCGACCCGGCGCGGCGGGCCCGCACATCGGCCCGTACCGCATCGGTGAAGAGCAGATATTCCGCGGACGGAACACACACCTCCCGGTTCGGCAGCTGTCGCAGCGCGGCGCGGCGTCGCGAACCCGGAATCACGACCGGGTGCCGGATACCGCCCCCCACGTCCTCCTGGCTGTTCAACCACGTTCGCATGGCGCGCGAGGCGATGCTCGGCAGGTATTCGACAGCGCGATCCCATTCCAGTCCTTCGACGCTGCGCGGATCGACGACCGCGGTCACAACGACGGCGTATGCCGTACCCACGGTTGCGTTCATCCGGATCAGCCCCCTTTCCCTGCTGCGACGCCCCGATGTGGCCACTCCTCGATTGTCGAGGCGGGACTCATTGAGATCTCCAAGGATACTGCGAAATAGATTGCACTACTGTGAGTTTCGCTGTGGGGCGGGTAGCTTTCCCGGCCGCCAGGGTGACGACCGGACCGCGGAGCGCCATCGGAGATGCGCCGCGGTAGGTGCCCGGACCTGGGATCCGACGTGCACCGAATCAAACCGCGGGGTCAGCGTAGGAATTCCACCAGCGCCGCCGCGAAGCCGGGATCGGTGATCGCGGTGAGGTGGTCTCCGGGTACGACGGCGAGCCGGGCATCCGGGAACGCCGCGGCCAGCCGATCGGGTTCGGCGGCAAAGGGATCGGATGCTCCGGCCAGCACCAGGGCGGGCATGGCGAGGTGGGCGACCCCACGAATCGGAGCCTCGTTCAGCCCGGTAGCCACTGCCGCTATCGCATCGTGATCGGCCCCCACGGCATCGGCGAGCAAGCGGAATATGCTTGCGAGCCGCTTGGTTTCGGTGCCGTCACCCCGCATGGCCGCGACAATGTCGTCGGCGGCGATCACCCGCTCGTCGATGCCGCCGCAATCGATCACCCCGGAGCCGATCCCGCCGATCGCCAGTCGCGTGATCCGCTCATCCTGATCGGCCACCTGTAGGGAAATGATCGCACCCATCGAATATCCCACCAGCGCAACCTGATCCAGCCCCAGCTCATCGAACAGCGCCCGCACGTCCGACGCCATTGCCTGCCAGGTATACCGGCTCGGATCGCGCGGCTTCTCGGAACGGCCGTGCCCACGCGCATCCAGCGAAATAACCTTGTGCCCGGCCGATTCCAAGGCCGCGACCACGCCCGTGCTCATCCAGTTGGCATTGGTATCGGCCACTATGCCGTGCTGCAACACCACCGGTAGTCGGTCGCCGCCCCACACTCGATAGTTCAGCTGGAGACCGTCCCAGGTGGTGAATTTCGCCATCGTGCGGATGGTAGTCGGCATACCGGACGATCGGGGGGAATCGCTGGAGCCGACCGTCCCGCCGCTCAGCCGAGTTTGGCGACTATTCCGCGCGGCAGCCGCGGCAGTACGAAATCCAGGACCCGCCACGGCCATTCGGGAACACAGGCGCGGACGGCCTCACGTTCGATCGCTGCCACCATCGATGCCACACCTTTATCCAGTGGTGCGACGAGTTTCGCGTCTCCGGCGTTGGACGACATGTCGGTGGCAATGAATCCCGGCTGTACCGTGGTCACCTTGATCGGACTGTGTCGCAGTTCGATCGCCAGCCCTTCGCCGAGCGCTGACAATCCGGCCTTACTGGCCGAATACGCGGCCTTCTTACCGGGAAGTCCCCGCACCGCGCTCATGGACGATATCAGTACCAGGTGACCGGAATCAGCCGCGCGGAAAAGACTCATGGCGGCCTCGGCCTGTGCCAGGGCGCTGACGAAATTGGTGGTGGCGGTGGCGAGATTGGCGTCCGCGCGGCCGGTGCCGATCAGCGCGCCCTTGCCGATACCCGCATTCACGATCACCCGGTCCAGGCCGCCGAGCTCGTCGCGAAGCTCCCCGAAGACCTTCGGCACCGCGGCGTGATCGTCCACGTCGAGCGCTCGCACCGCGACGGTGATTTCCGGATGAGCCGCGCGCAGTTCATCGCGCAGCTGCTCGAGATTCGGCAGGCGGCGCGCACACAGGGCCAGGTCGCGCCCCCGACGGGCGAACTCGCGGGCCATACCCGCGCCGAGCCCGGAACTCGCTCCGGTAATGAGGATCTTTCGCCTGGTCATACCCGTCACCCTAGCGTCCGGGCGGAGTATCGCCCATCGTCAACTTCCGGGCCACACCGCGAGCGGTGTGGCCCGGTCGATCGCGTATCGCGACAGTAACGAGCGGTCAGATCAGATCGTCGAATTCTCCGGCTTTGCACCCGGCGATCCATGCCGAGATTTCGGCTCGCGTGAACACGAGCGTCCCGGCCCCCGGATTGTTGCTATTGCGAACGGCAATCGTTCCATCGGATATCGATGCCGTTTCGACGCACTCTCCGTTGCATCCGCTGAAGCTGCTTTTACGCCAAACGCCGAACCGAAGTTCACGATTTCGGGACGGCTTGGTTATCCTCATGTGTGCACCTCTGCCTCGATGAGATTGCTGGTTGCACGGCGACATTGCCGAAAGATGGCGCGCGAGAATGCCGCGCCTCTCTCGGATTACCCCATTCCAGTGATACTCACCCGAAGGAACCGGTGGGCGGTGGCGCCGGCACCATACGCCAGCTGCCGCAGTTCTCACTGCTGAAGGCCGCGTCCTTCGCCTTGATCTCCACCCGTATCGGACGGGTCCGGGTGAAATCACTGGCAGTGATGTAAAAGTTCGGGTCGTTGTAGTCGGATTCCGTTTGTACTTTCCACAGCCGCCGCCAGAAACACGCGATACCCGGATCGTCCGCGCCGGATGCTTCGTAGTAACCGGGCTGGATATCGACGCCAACCAGGTACAGGCCGTCTCCGGGCATTTCCGCGGCCGGATCGGCGGCGGCGAATCCGGATGCCAGCAGTGTCAGCGCGGACGTCATTGCCCCCGCGATCGCAAACGTGCGTGCACGCACGGCGGTCCTCCTCGAATCTCGCGACCCGCACGAATTGCTCTGTGCGTGGTTCTCTGGTGGGATCCCCGAATCTCCCAGGGCGCAGGTCTATCAAAGAATGGACCGATTCAAGGGTGAAACGACCAAATTGATTGCGTACAAACCGGTTTCGACTACCTGCTACCGGGGGTGTTCGAGGGGAGCGAGATCGGTTCCAAAATAGGTATCAACCACCGATGTCGTTCCGGGCTCCGCTCGCGATATTCAGGACATGACACGCTCGCTTCCCACCCGGAGTCTCACCGTCGCGCCCACCGGTCCGGTTGGCTGCACCGCCCATTGCGCCCGGTTGTGCACTGATTCCGGGCTGTCCGCCGTCCTGACCGCGGATAAGGCGCTGCTGCACTGGCGTGCCATGCGCCGCCTCGGCGATCCGGGTCTCGCCGAGCACGCCGTCCAGGAGACATTGCTGCGGGGTTGGCGCGCCTGTGCCACCTACAACCCCGCCCGCGGCAGTGTCCGCACCTGGCTACTCACCATCGAACGCAATGTGCTGATCGATATCGCCCGCGTCCGTGCCGCCCGCCCGGGTGATACCAACTGGGACGAGATCGGTGACGTCGCCGAAGGCCGTTACGCCGGGCCGGATTTTGCCGACAATCTGGCTGACGGCCTCCTGGTCGCCGACCTGCTCGCCCGGCTGCCCGGTCCGCAGCGCGATGCCGTCATCCAGGTCATTCTCAATGATCGCGCCTACCGGGATGTGGCGGCCGACCTGGGCGTTCCCGTCGGAACCGTCAAAACCCGCGTCCACTACGCCCTGCGATCGCTGCGGCAACTGCCGCTCAGCGCCTGATTCGCCCCACTCGCCCATGCCGCGTCATATTCAGGAGAACCGATGAAACGAGCCGGTCCGGTCGTGACACTGCTCGCCGTGGCCGCCCTCGGCGGCGGACTGCTGCTGACCAACTTCACCCACGGCGTGGACTCGTCGCCCACATCCACCGCGGCGACCGTCGCACCCACCTCGGCCGGGGCTCCGGGCGTGCCCGCCACCACCGGTGCGCCGAACCCCGGTTCCACCGCCGCCGTATTCCCGGCGCAGGCGGATTACGTGACCACCGTCGCGACCTCGAGCCGTCCGCTGACCCTGTCGGTGACAGTCACCGGGACGAAGGCCGTCGCCTATGTCTGCGACGGGGCCGCCGTGGAGAGCTGGCTGCGCGGTACGGCCATCGACGGACGAATGCTCCTGACGGGCAATAACTCCCAAATCGATGCCACACCCGAGGGCGAGAACCTGCGCGGCACCCTCGCGCTGGGGGATCGCCGCCACGATTTCACCGCCCCGCCGGTCGAGCCGCCCGCCGGGCTCTACACCGCCCGCACCGAAGGCAGTCGCGACAGCTGGATCGTCGGCCCCGACGGCTCGGTCACCGGCGTACGCCGCCAGTCGGACGGAACCACCACCCCCGCACCGCAATTGGCCGTCGACGCACGGAAGGTACAGGGCGATGACGAATTCTGAGACCATGCCGCAGGGGCACCCTGCGGTCCGCGAATCCACCACTATCGCAACGGTTTCGATTATCGCGCTGATCGTTCTAGCCGGTGCCGCGACCGCCGTCACGCTCGGCGTCTACGGTGCTGTGCACACCCCGGCGGGTAAGGCCGTGAGCCTGGCCGGCTTCTCCAGCCCCGGCGCGGTCAAATCCTGGTTGGCCACCGCGGTGGTCCTCCTGGTTGTCGGGCAGGATGTCAGCGCCCTGGCCATGTACGGTCTGTTGCCGAAAATACGTCCCGCCCGCTGGACCGCGTGGTGGCATATCTGGTCCGGCCGTATCGCGGTGCTGCTGAGCGTGCCCGTCGCGGTGCACTGCCTCTATGCCTTCGGCTTCGCCGCTACCGATACCCGGGTCCTGGTGCATTCGCTCCTCGGCTGCCTCGTCTACGGCGTTTTCGTCACCAAGATGCTGTTGCTCACCCGGAAAGGCCTGCCCGGCTGGGTGATTCCGGTCGCCGGTGGCCTGCTTTTCACCGGGTTCGTGGGGTTGTGGTTCAGCTCCGCGGTCTGGTACTTCCGGGTCAAGGGTTTCGCGACATGAACCCCGCGCCCGGCCTATATGTCGAATTCGGCGATCGAGGAGTAGTTCCATGACATACGACAATTCGTCCTTCCCGCGGCCGCGCGTCGACCGCCGCACGGCGCTGGCGGGCGCGGGCGCGGCCGCTACCGCGCTCACCCTCGCGGCCTGTTCCAGCTACGGCGGCAGTGAATCCAGCCCGGCCGCGGCGGAGCCGAATCCGGGCGCGGAGTTGGCCAAGACCGCGGACGTACCCGTCGGCGGCGGAGTTATCAGCGGCGATACCGTCATCACCCAGCCGACCGCCGGAACCTTCCAGGGTTTCTCATCGACCTGCACCCACCTCGGCTGCAAGGTGAACGAGGTGGTCGATGGGCTCATCAAGTGTCCATGTCATAAGAGCGATTTTCGATTGGACGGCACCGTGGCGAATGGTCCCGCCGCCCGCCCGCTGGACGGTCGCTCGATTCGGGTCGAGGGCGACCACGTTGTGTCTTCTTGACCATGTGAACCCTTCTGACCACTGGTAACAGTTCGATCACGGCACCGGCAGGTGCTTGCTATGGAGTAGCTGGCGTTGCGACAGTGAACTCCTGGGTTTGGTGTTACTAGTGGGAAGGGAGGGGCGTGCCCAACCGGGAACGCCGTCACCGCTTATGAAGCCAAGCATCATCAAGGCCGGAATACGCACCGCCATCACGGCCGCGGCATTCACCACCGTGACCGGGTTCGCCCCGGTCATCGCCGGGGCCGTACCTGTCGTACCAGGAATGCCTGAACTACCCCAGAAGCTTGCCGGGAAGACCGTCTTCCTGGATCCGGGCCACCAGGGCCCGAATCACAATCAGAATGTGGCCCGGCCGGTCAATGACGGCCGCGGCGGCACGAAACCGTGCCAGACCACCGGAATGACCACCGTGAACGGCATTCCGGAACACACCATCAACTGGAATGTCGCGCAGTTGGTGAAGACCTCATTGGAAGGCCTGGGCGCACAGGTTGTGCTCAGTCGTCCCGACGACACCGGTTGGGGTGGCTGCGTCGACGAACGCGCGCAGGCGGCCAATCAATCCGGCGCCGATGTCGCGGTCAGTATTCACGCCGACAGCGCGCCCCCCGAACTGCGCGGGTTCCACCTGATCATCCCGCAATTGCCCGTTCCGGACGCCAAGGCCAATGAGGTGCAGGCCGGAGCCGGACTGGCGGCCAGCCAGGTCATGCGCGACGCCTACCTGAAGTCGGGCTTCCCGGCCGCCGGCTATGCCGGAGCGGTCGACGGTTTGATGACCCGCGCCGATATCGCGGGACCGGCACTGACCCAGGTGCCCGATGTCTTCCTCGAAATGGGTAATGGGGCCAATGCCGAGGATGCCAGCCTGCTGGAGACGCAGCAGGGGCAGCTGCGCCACGCGGTGGCCATCACCACCGGTATCGCGGCTTTCCTCCTCGGATTGTCGCCCGGTCCGGTCGAATCCGAACAGGTCCTCGCACCCGAGCAGGCCCCGGCTCCGCAGGCTGCCCAGCCCGCGGGAGTCGACACGCAGTCGGCGCCACCGGCGGCGGTAGGACCGCAGGCGGCACCGCCCGCGGACGTTGCGCCGGAGCCGGAGTCGGAGCAGCCGGCCGCCGTAGAACCGCAGGCGGTCGAACCGGAACCGGCGGTGCCCGCGGAGCCAGCGGTGCCCGCGGAGCAGGCGGTCCCGGAGTCGCAGGACGATCAGGTGCGGCCAGGGGGCGAGGCGCAGGATGCGGCGCCGAATCCCCAGCCGCAGCAGAGTGTTCCGGGCACACCGCAGGAAGCTCAGCAGCCCGCACCGGAACCGGCCGCCGTGGACGCTCCGATTTCCGAACTGCCGAATAATCCGCAAGTCGTCCCGGAACAGAACCCGCAGCCCGCGCGGGTTCCGGTCGCGCAGCCTGTTTCGGAGGGCATCGCGTATCCGGTTCCGGCCGGTGCGAATTCGGTGGCCGCACCGCAGGCACCGGCGGCCAAGCCGGCTCCGGCCGCTCCGGGCGCCAAGCCGAATCCCGGTGTCAAGCCGAATCCGGGTGCGACGCCGTCTGCTCCGGGCGCTACCGATAAGGGCACCTCGAGCGATTCGTCGATAAAGACCCTGATCCAGACGGTCGTGCAGCTGCTTTCGCCGATGGCGAAGATGCTCGGCATGACCAGTTCGGATACGGGCGTCGCCTCGAGTCTGGTCAACCTCGCGTACACCCTGGTGTCGACCCTGGTGTCGGAGTTGGTCGCGCCGAGCAACTAGTCGTTCGTCGGGACCGATCGACCTCCTCACGAAGCCGCCTTCGCATCGAATCCTTCGGTGCGGGGGCGGTTTTCGTTCGCCCACCGGCGGCGGTCCGGACCGACCGGCAAATAGGGTGTGGGCAAATCTCTCGCGACCGGTGTTGCGGGAGTCGCGCCAGCCACCGCCATTCCCGCTCACCGGCGGTGCGCACCCGGACAGGCGCACGAGCGGACAACCGCATGTCCGGTGGTTGGCAAGCATCCGGCGCAGTGGTTGCCTGAAACGCGGGTCGGGTCACGGTGACTGGCGAAAGCGACTCGTCGATCGAGGTGGGACTGATGGTGTTCGGCGTGGGTTTGAGTATCGGCACGATCAATACGGTGTGTTCGACGGCATCGGATCGTGTGGGCAAATATCCGCCGGGCCGTCGCCGGGGCTGGACGCCGGACACCTGGAGAACCACCCTCACCTTCGACAGTTCGGGAACCGCGCGGGTGGGTCGAATACCCAAGCACGGCCGCGTGATTACCGAATTCGCCGATCTGACTCAGCTGGGGGCACCGACCGCGCGGGTCGGTCACCGAGCGCTCACGGCCGCGGATCTCGTCGCCACCGTGGCCTACAGCGTGATCGAGGAGGTGCTGGGGAAGGCTCCGGCCGCAGGCGCCGCGATTACGGTGACCTATCCGGCCGGGTACTCCGAAGATCGGGTGACCGACCTGCGCACCGCCCTGGACGGGGTCGGGCTCGGCCAGGCCACACTGCTGGCCGAGCCCGTCGCCGCCGCCATCTGGCTGGCGGCCGAACACGGTCCGCTCACCCCGGGTCTGCTGTTGGTGTACGACCTGGGTGGATCCGGGCTGGATGTGACGCTGGTGCGAGTCGGCGCGGGCGCGTCGAGCAATCCGATTGTGGGCGAACCACTGCACTCGATCGAGTACGGCGGTCGGGCGTTCGGCAGCCTGCTGGCCCAGCAGTTGAAGCGTAAGGGCGCGGCCGCGGCGCGGATCTCCGACGCCGACGCCAGCGAGCTGCGTACCCGCCATGTCCGCAAGTCCCTCGAACTCGTCTACAAATGCCTGCGCATTGCCGACGTCACCATGGCTGATGTCGACCGTGTCCTGGTGGTCGGCGGTGCGGCCCGCCCGCATGAGGTGACCGAAGTATTGGAGGCCGAACTCGCACGGCCGGTCATAGTGGCCTCGGATCCGGAACGCACCATTGCCGAAGGCGCCGCCATTTCGGCGCGTGACGCCCTGCTCGCTGAGGATGCGGCTACCCATCGGCACTCCGGCTTCAGTCTCTTCCGCCGCCGCATGGCCAGGGTCGCGGCAATCTGACGCGCGATCGGTTCGTGCGACTCGTGCCGCCCGAACCGACCTCGCCCGTCATTCCGGCGTGCTTTTGGCCGGAATCCACCACAATCCGCACGTCTACCCGCTAGTCCCGCTCGTTTTGGACTCGCGGGTGACTGCTGCGTCATGACAGCATTGTTGACGTAACTCCAGTTTGGTGTAACTATGGGACACAGTTACCCGGCACTGAACTGGAGAGGCTGTGACGACGATGTCCGTAGCCACAACGCCCATCGACGACCCTGTGGTTGCCGAAGCTCAGGAATACGCGCAGAAACTTCTGCTGCTTTCCGAAGGGTCGGTCAACAAGAACTTCGATCCGTTCGACGACATCGACTGGGATAACCCTGACTTCGACGCGAACACCAAGCCCGAGCGCTGGATTCTCCCCGCGTCCGCCGACCCGCTCGGCCGCCACCCCTGGTACCAGGCGCTCAGTGACGAACAGAAGATCGCCATCGGCAAGTACCGCCAGTCCAATATCGCCAAGGTCGGCTTGCAGTTCGAGTCCATCCTGATCAGCGGCATGGTGAACCACACCTTCTCGCTGCCCAATGGTGATCCGGAATTCCGGTACTGCACCCACGAGATGTCCGAAGAGCTGAACCACACCCTGATGTTCCAGGAGATGGTCAACCGCATCGGCATCGATGTGCCCGGTATGGGCCCGATCGTGCGCCAGCTGCGCCACCTCGGTGTCCCGGTGGCCGTGCTGTTCCCGAACCTCTTCTTCATGGCGGTGCTGGCGGGCGAGGAGCCCATCGACCACATCCAGAAGCAGATCCTGCGTTCCGGTGAGAACGTGCACCCGATCATGCGCGGCGTCATGGCGATTCACGTCGCCGAGGAAGCGCGCCACATCTCCTTCGCGCACGAATTCCTCAAGCAGCATGTGCCGGAGCGGGGTGCGCCCCAGCGTCTCGTGCTCTCGGTCGCCATGCCCATCATCATGTGGATTCTGGGCCGCTCCATCGCGACCCCGCCCAAGGCCTTCTTCGAGGAGTTCGATATTCCGGACAAGGTCCGCAAGGAGCTGTTCTACGGCTCCAAGGAGGCCAAGCAGGTCTTCGCCGACTACTTCGTGGACGTGCGGGCGCTGGCCAAGGAGATCGGGTTGATCAACCCGGTATCCAAGGCGGTCTGGAAGCTGCTGCGTATCGACGGCGCGACCTCGCGCTACCGTTCGGAGCCGCTGCGCGGCAACAAGGTGGCGTAGATGCCCTACGTCGTCACGCAGTCCTGTTGCAGCGACGCCTCCTGCGTCTACGCCTGCCCGGTCAACTGCATTCACCCGACGCCCGATGAGCCCGATTTCCGGACGGCGGAGATGCTCTACGTCGATCCCCAGGCTTGCGTGGACTGCGGCGCGTGCGCGACCGCCTGCCCGGTGGACGCGATTGTCTCGACCAAGAAGCTGACCGACGAGCAGCTGCCGTTCATCGAGATCAACGCCGACTTCTACCGCGAGGAACGGCCGCGGCCACTGCTGGCGCGGCCCATTCCCGCGCCGGAGGTGAAGCCGGGTCGGGAACCGTTGCGGGTGGCCGTCATCGGCTCCGGACCGTCGGCCATGTACGCCGCCGACGAGCTGCTCACCCAGCACCGTGTATCGGTGACGGTACTCGATCGGCTGTCGACGCCGTATGGTCTGGCTCGGTTCGGCGTCGCGCCGGATCACACCAAGACCCGCAAGGTGAGTACGCTGTTCGACACCATCTCGGCGCAGCCGGGCTTCGGTTCCTATCTGAACGTTGAAGTCGGCCAGCATATTTCGCATGACGAGCTGCTGAAGCACTACCACGCGGTCGTCTACGCGGTGGGTGCCTCCGCCGATCGCAAGCTCGCGATCGCGGGGGAGGGGCTGCCGGGCAGCGTCTCCGCGACCGAATTCGTGGCCTGGTACAACGGCCATCCCGATCACGCCGATCGCTACTTCGATCTATCGCAGCGGCGAGTCGTCATTGTCGGCAATGGCAATGTGGCCCTTGATGTCGCGCGCATTCTGACCACCGATCCGGAGCTGCTGGCCGGTACCGATGTGTCGCCGAAGGCGCTGACCGCGTTGCGGCGCAGCAAGATCGAGGAAGTCGTCATTGTCGGACGGCGTGGACCGGCCGAATCCGCTTTCACCGTGCCGGAATTCGTGGGTCTGCTCGGTGCGGACGTGGATATCGTGGTCGAGGGTGAGATACCGGAAACCGTGGCGGGACAGTCGCAGAAGGTCGAGCACAAGCTGAAGCTGCTGCGCGGATTGGCCGAGCGCCCCACCGGTGGACGCAAGCGCATCGTGCTGCGGTACCTGTCCTCGCCGAACGCCATTACCGGTATCGACCGGGTGACCGGTGTGGAGTTGGTGCGCAATGAGCTCGTGACCGACGCCGATGGTGTCGTGCGTGCCGTGGCCACCGATGAGACCGAAACGCTGGAGACCGGCCTGCTGCTCACTTCGGTCGGGTACCGGGGCGTGCCGCTGACCGGACTGCCGTTCGACGAGCAGGCCGGGGTCATCCCGAATCTCGACGGTCGGGTGCTGGAGTCGGCCGGTGGCGCGGTGGTATCCGGGACGTATGTCACCGGGTGGATCAAGCGGGGACCGACCGGTTTTATCGGCACCAATAAGTCCTGCGCTCAGGAAACTGTGCGCCAGCTGGTCGACGATTTCAATGCCGGACGGCTGGCCGAACCCCGCGGCAGTGCGGGTGACGTCGATCGGCTCATTGCCGGTCGGCAGCCGAATGTCATTCGGGGCGGTGCGGCCAACCAGCCGCGGCGTTCGCTGCGACTGCTGGTGCGCAGTCGGTAGCACCTTCGAGACAACGGCCGCCGCATGCGACTTGTTCGCATGCGGCGGCCGTCGTTCGTGGGGCGGTTGGTTTCTTCGTGTGTGTGTTGTGTGATCTTCCGGTCTTGCCATCGGCGGGGGTGCGTGACATCCCCTGGGTGCCGGTCGGACTCACGATCGAGCAGGCGGCCAAGCCTTATTCGATCCCCGGGCATCGGGTGAGCAACCGAACAGTGACCCGAATTTCGCTGTGTTGTACGGACGTTGCGGTTTTCTTTGCTGGACTCTTATCGCCTACCGGTTGGTATGAATTGGTCGTTCGCTGAGTTGTAGCCACAAAGCAAGACTGGTCGGTATTTAGGGGCTGCTGGTTCGCTTCGATCTTGATTCATTAGTTGCCCAACCAGTAGATTCGCAAACTTGGCTACTGGTCATGAAAACTTTTCCCGCAATTCAACATTCGTGTCCGGCATGGGCCAGCTAACCTGAACGCGCTGTTTGGTAAACGACCGCGACCACATGGTTGTGCGACGTGGGGCCGTGGTCACGGTGCGTTTGACGGGATGGCGATGACTGTTGGCTTTGGTATGAGCATCGGCACAGTGAACTCTGTATGGGCACTCACTGGCTCGAATTCACGGGCGAGCGGTGATCGAAACCGGCCAGCTGTGCGGGTTCGGCGAACCGCTATTACGTTCGATAGCGCGGGGGGTGCCCGAATTGGCGGAATTCCCCGATTTGCTCCGGTAGTAACGGATTTCGCCGATCTCAGCCGCGAACCCGATCCGGTAGTGGTCGGTGGCCGGATCTGGTCGCCCGCGGACCTGCTGGCCGCGGTGGTGAATGGGCTCATCGAAACCAATGCGCCCGAGACTCCGGCGGTCACCACCTATCCGGCAAGCTATTCGGAGAAGTACGTGCACCGCATGCGACGGGCACTGGACTGGTCCGGGGCGGCCGATATCACCCTCATGCCCGAACCCGTCGCGGCGGTGGAATGGCTCGATGCCCAGCACGGTATCTCCGAGAACGGCCTCACCCTCGTCTACGACCTGGGCGGCAACAGCCTTGATATCGCGGTGGTGCGCACCGAGGAAGATCGCGGTGAGCGCGGCGTCCTCGGTCGCGCCGCACGATCGCACGACTACGGTGGGCGACCACTCGGCACATTGCTGGCCCGATATGCGCGCAGTATCGCGCCCGATGCCACCCAGCCGGTATCGGTGGTGGTTCCGGCCGCCGATACGAGTCGCCTGCGCAGCTGGCATATTCGCAATTCGCTACGCCTGGTACGTGCCTGCGTGCACCGGTCCGGTTTGAGCATGAACCACATCGACCGGGTGCTGCTCATCGGTGGTGCGGCCCGGCCGGCCGAGGTGGCGCGGGCGCTCACCGAACTGGGATTGCCCATTGTCATGTCGCCGGATCCGGCGCATACCGTGGCGGTCGGCGCGGCCATCGCCGCGGCCCGCAATGCCGAAGGTGCCTCCAATATCGGCAAGTACGCGCCCAAGGCGGCCGCCCTGGGCGGTGCGGCGGTGGCTTCGGCGCTGGCCATGTCGGCCGCCAGCATGCTCGGCGGCGCCCCCGGCGCCCCCGGCTTCCAGGCCGCGCTCGACAATGCCGGGGCCACAAAGACTTCCGGGACCGGCGCGCACGACGTCCTCCTCCTCGACGACGTGAGCGCCGGTCCCGGGAGCCGCGTGCACGGGGTGAGTCCCGCCGCGGCCATCCGCGGCTACGGGGCGGTCGCGGGACCGGTCGCCCCCACGGTGACCAGTGTGTGGTCCGGCGGACGGCCGGTGAGCAAAGCGCGGGGCGGCAATCACTGCGATACCCGTTCCATCTCGGGCAGTCTCACCTATGCGGACCCGACGAAGTTCATCAATCCGGTGCCGTTCCAGACCTCGCCCTCGTCGATCGGTGTTCCGGTGCAGGTCGGGCCGGTGAAACCGGGGCAGCTGCCATCGGTGAGTCTGCCCGGTGGACTGCCTGGGCTGCCGGGGACACCTAATACGGGGCAACCGATTTCGGATCCGATCGAGGTGCCGCAGCCCGGCACCCCCGGTGTCGAGCTGCCGGGGACCACTCCGGTCGGCGGGGTTACGCCGGAGATTCCCGGGGTGCCCGGAACCGTACCCGGCGCACCGAGCCCTGGACTGCCGGAGGTGCCCGGAACCGTTCCCGGCGCACCGAGCCCCGGCGTGCCGGAGGTGCCCGGGGGCACCGCACCGAGCGATCCCGCGAATTCGGGAGGGACAGCAGGTGGGGGTACGACGGATCCGGGTGGTGTGATCGGCGGAGGTGTCGACACCGGAGGGTCGAGCCCCGGTGGCGGGACCGGCGGTACGCCCTCCGATGGTGGTACGGGCACCGGTGGTGGAAGTACCGATGGCAGTGGAACTTCCGGTGGGACCACCGGTGGCGGTACCGCGACCGGTGGCTCGACTTCGGGTGGTTCCACGTCGGGTGGTTCGACTTCCGGTGGTGGTTCCGGTGGTGGTTCGACGTCGGGTGGTTCCACGTCGGGTGGTTCGACTTCCGGTGGTGGTTCCGGTGGTGGTTCGACCTCGGGCGGCTCGACGTCGGGTGGTTCCACGTCGGGTGGTTCGACTTCCGGTGGTGGTTCCAGTGGTGGTTCGACCTCGGGTGGTGGTTCCGGTGGTGGTTCGACTTCCGGTGGTTCGACCTCGGGTGGCGGCACGTCGGGCGGGTCGACGTCGGGTGGTTCCACGTCGGGTGGCGGCTCTACCTCGGGTGGTTCGACCGGCGGTTCCTCCGGCGGAACATCCTCGGGTGGAACATCTTCCGGCGGCTCCTCCGGCGGTAGTGGGGGAGGCGGCGGTGGCGGTGGCGGTGGTGCTGGTGGCCGCTGACCACGAAACCGCGAACGCTCGCGAATCACCTATCCACACAATCGGCTACCGATGTCGCCCGTCGGGTAGCCCGTCCAGACGGCCGACCGTCATACCCCCGGTGTGACCCAATTTGACGGTCGGCTTGTGCCGCCCAGCACTACCGGAGATTCGTCGCCCCTGCGGCCTTCCGGATCGGTGCCGGTCGGCATCGGAGCCAGCCCACCCCGCGTCGTTCCTCGTGCCCCCGACGCGGTGTGGGCTTCCTCTGTTACTGCGTCCCTTGTGATTCGGCTCAGCGAGCCGTGAATCCACCGTCGACTGCCAGCGCCGCGCCTGTGACGAAGCTTGCCTCGTCGCTGAGCAGGAAGGCGCAGAAGGCGGCGATCTCCTCGGGGCGGGAAATTCGACCCAGCGGATGCAGTGCGGCAATGGCGGCCTCACCCTCCGGGGTGGCACCCATGGAATTGCGGAAGGCCGGGGTATCGATCGCACCGGACACTATGGCATTCACCCGAACTCCGCGCTCCGCGGACTCCAGCGCGACGGCGCGGGTCAGGCCCACGACGCCGTGCTTGGCTGCCACGTACGGCGCGACCTGCCCCATACCCACCACGCCGAGATTGGACGCGTTATTGAGGATCGCCCCGCCGCCCGCCGCCACCAACGCTGGAACCTGGTGGCGCAGACCGTAATACACGCTGGTCAGGTTCAACTCGATATCGGCCCGCCACCCGGACTCGTCGATCTCCTCGACATTGCCGAAGGTGTTCAACGCCCCCGCATTGTTGAAGGCCGCGTCCAGCCGCCCGAATTCGGCGATCGCGGCGGCGGTCAGACGTTCCACATCCGCCTCGACGGTGACATCGGTGGGCACGAACGCGGCCCGTCCGCCGGTCGCCCGGATCTCCTCGACCATCCGGTCACCGGCCTCCTTACCCCGCGCGCCCAACATGACCGCGCCGCCCTCGGCGGCAATGCGCCGCGCGACCGCCGCGCCGACCCCGGAGGTGGCACCGGTGATCAGGACAACCTTCGACTCGAAACGAGAATCCATCGCTCTATCCCCTTGCGGTAGGCATTTTTTGTTGACGTGTCCAGTAAACGTCGAATCAAGGGGTGGGTCTGGCGGGAATCGGTCGTCGCATTTGATATGTCATGTAATTGACCGAGGTGATCGATATCAAGCGATAAATGCAGGTCAGGCGGGTGTGAGTAGGTCCGGCAGGGCATCGAGGCTGTCGACAACCGTCCCATACCGGCTGGCCTGAGGCAGCTCCGCGTGCAGGTACCCCCACGGGCCCCGGCGAATCAGTACAGGGTGCATGCCCACGGCGTGGGCGGGCATTACATCGTTGTCGACCCGATCGCCGACGTAGCAGATCTCCGCCGCCTTGACTCCCGCTACCTCCTTGACCTTGAGAAAGAACTCCGGGTCCGGCTTCTCGAGCTCCCATTCGGCCGAGGTGTAGATGGCGTCCACCGGCAACCCCATCCGCTCCAGTGCCGCCTTGGCCTGCGGTGGCTGATTACCCGCGATGATTACCGTGAGCCCACGGCTGCGCAGTTCGCTCAGTGCCCGGCGCACATCCGGATACAGATCGTCGGCATCGAAATTGACCCGCAAACTCTCGGGCTCGGCTGCGGCCCAAGCGATTTGCTCGGCCTCGAGATCGATTCCAGGGGAGAGGAGTTCGAAGGCATCACGAAGTGGACGCCCGGTGGCGGCCATACCGCCGATCACCCCGAGCATGGCGAAGCGGGACACCCCGAGACGGTCGGCCCACCGACTCCAGATCCGCGTCTCGTCGATCAGCGTCTCACCCACATCGAACACCACTGCCTTGGTCATCAGGCCAGCGTATCGGTGCCGACCGTCATGCCGGGGCCGGGCGTCGGGGTTACCTCACGGGCCGTCACTTCCGTACGGCAGGAATCGCATTCGAGCCTGACGTGCGCCTCGCCGTCGCAGTCGCGGTGCCCGTAATGCACGGGTGGACCATCGGAGGCCATGTAGGTGTCGCCCCAGTCTCGAATGGCCATGAGAATCGGGTAGATGTCATGGCCCTTGGGGGTGAGGCGGTACTCCTCGTGCGGGCCGTCGGTGGCTTGCTGCTTCACCAGAATGCCGTGTTCGACCAGCCGCGCGAGGCGGTCCTGCAGTCTGCTGCGGGAGATGCCGAGAGTGGTCTGGAAGTGATTGAACCGTCGTACGCCGGTGAAGGCGAACTTGAGGATCAAGAGGGTCCAGCGGTCGCCGAAGATCACCAGGGGCCGTGTGATCGAGCACGGGTAATCGGCGAGTTCTTCGTAGCGCACCTGTCGATGCTACTCGGATGGTTCCGAAATGAGACCGACCCCTGCTAGTGTTCGGTCTCGAAAAGAGACCAGATCTGATGGAGGCTTCGACCATGGCGGATACCGGCACCGAGCAGTACGAGGTGCTGCGGAGCATCCTCGACGAACGGTGGACCTGTCGGCAGTTCCGGCCCGATCAGGTCCCGCGGGAGACCATCGAGCGGCTGCTCCGGCTCGCGCAGCGCACCCCCTCCTGGTGCAATACCCAGCCGTGGCAGGTGATCGTCACCTCTGGTGCGGGCACCGATCGCTTTCGCAAGGAACTCCTGGAGCATGTACCCACCGCCGCTTCCGAATCGGACTTCGACTTCCCGGCCAAGTACGACGGAGTATTCCGGGATCGCCGCCGGGAGTGTGGATTCCAGCTCTACGACAGCGTGGGTATCGTCAAGGGCGACCACGCCGGCACCATGCGCCAGGCCGTGCGCAACTTCGAACTCTTCGATGCCCCGCATGTGGCGATCGTGACCAGCGAAGCCGATCTCGGCGTCTACGGCGCGGTCGACTCGGGTCTCTATATCGGCAATTTCCTTTTGGGCACACAGAGTCTCGGGCTGGGTGCGGCACCGCAGGCGGCGCTGGCGAGCTATTCGCCGTTTCTACGCGAGTACTTCGAGATTCCGGAGCATCGTCGAGTGGTTGCCGGAATCTCCTTCGGCTACGCCGACTCCGAGCATCCGGTCAATGGATTCCGCACCCGCCGCGCGGATCTCGACGAGGTGGTGACCTGGCACTCGGAATGAGGATCAGGACGACGTGAGGTTCACGGCTTCGTGGCCGGGGTCAGCACGGCTATCGGGAGGAAGCGGCTGCCGGCCTTGCGCTGGTAGTCGGCGAAAAACGGTGCCCGCTCGACGATTTCGCGGAAGAGCTGGTCCCGTTCGGCCCCGTCCGCGACGCGCGCGTCCGCCGCGGTGGTTTCGGCTCCGATGCGGAGTTGGGCGTGCTCGGCTGCCCGGAGGTTCTTGAACCACTGTGGGTCGTTCGCCATCCCGCCCGCGGAGCCGCAGACCAGATACTTGCCGTCGTGGTCGAAGTAGGCGACCGGCACCGTGTGCGGTGTCCCGGTCTTTCGGCCCGGCACGGTCAGCAGCATGACCGGGAGGCCCTTGACCGAGCCGCCGACCTTGCCATTGGTTCTGCGGTAGAGCGCTGTCGTGGCGGATTGGCCCAGAGTGACGATCTTCTTCATGGCTGGGTTCATGGCGAACTTCCGTTCGGAGGTGCTTTTGAACCAGTGTCGCGCGGATGAGTACTCGGGTGTTTCGATTTCGGGGACGTGAATGGTCCGCAGTAGGTATCGTGCGGGCGACACTTGTGAAAATACGGTCTTTCAAAAGGGAGTTCCATCATGCGCATTATGCTGCGGACCGGCGTTATCGCCTTCGGAATCGGCGCTGCGGCCCTCGTGGCCGGGCCCGCCTCGGCCGAGATTCCTCTGGAACAAGCTCCTGCCGTCGAGGTAGTCACCCCCGACGCCACGCACGCTGCCCCCATCCTGGGTGACGGTGACGCGATGTGCTCGCAGGTCACCGGATCGTTCGGCAAGGACTACAAGGCCTGCATGTAGGACGTGCCGCATGGGCGCGATTGCCACTGTCGGCCAGGCGGTTCCCGGGCAGGAACAACGCTTCGGCCGACAGGATGGATTGGTGCTCCGCCGCGCGATATGTGTGACGGCCCGGTCGGCGGCATTGTCCGGTGCGACCTCCAGCCCGGTGTGCGACAGTCAGGCCGACAGCGTGAGCGGCATCGCGATCGCCGCGTCGTAGCGGTCCCAGACGATATCGGTGAGTGCCGGGTGCGCTCCGATGACCTCGGCGTGTGCCAGGTCGGGGGCGTTGGCCAGGAGCCGGTCGGTGAGTAGGCCCGGAGCCAAGAACCAGGGTGCCACCAGCACCTGATCGGCCCCGCGAGCACGCAGCCGAGCCACCGCCTCGGCCACGGTCGGTTCCGTGGTGGCGAAGCATATTTCGGTATCCCAGCCCGTCATCACGGTCAGCCGATGTGCGACCCGCGCCGTGCGGGCGTTAGCCGCGCCGGAGCTGGAACCGACGGCCGCTACCGCGATGCCGACCCGCTGTGACGGTCGACCATGAGGTGACCGGCCCTGTGCGGCAAGGGCTTCCAAGGGGCGATCCCACGTCGAGGTGAGGCGGGGCGATGGCCCGCCGGGGAAGGCACGCGGCACGCTCGCGGGCGGTGTGTCCGAAAGCGACTCGCTTACCCGATCCCGAAGCGCCTCGACGAGGCGCGGATCCGGCCCGAGCACATCGGCCTGCGTCAGCCGTAGCCGCGGGTGTCGCGAGCGCGCCTCGGCCAGTAGTCCGGGTAGATCCACGCGCGCGTGAAATGCGCTGCCGAGCAGGAGCGGTGCCACTAGGGCATGCGAATGGCCTTCCGCCGCAATGGCGTCCACGACCTGATCCACCGAGGGGGTACTGAGGTCCAGAAATGCCAGTCGCACATCGATATCCGGCCGGGCGGCCGCCACCTGCTCGACCACGGCATGCATGGTCGCGGCCGATCGCGGGTCGCGGCTTCCATGTGCGACCGCGATGAGCGCGGGTGCGCGCACTCCGCCAGCGGTGGGCACCGGCGCGGCGCAAGCCGTTCCGAACGGCGTGAATTCGGACGCCGCCGCGCAACGGTTGGGCGACGGCTGTCCGATGCCGCCCGACGGCGCCACCGAGGCGGGGCCGTGGGGAGGCGGGTTCATCTCAGACCCCGATTTCCGCGCCGACCTCGACCTTGGTCAGCACATCGCCGACCAGGCCCGCGGCCAGGGTATTGCCGCCCGCCGGGTCGATGAGCAGGAAGCTGCCGGTGTAGCGGTTGACGCTGTAATCGTCGGCCGCAATGGGCTCGGCGACGCGCACCGAGATCCGGCCGATGTCATTGAGCGCCAGCGACTCCGGATCGGGCGCGGCCGCCAGGTGCTGCTCATCGAAACGCTCGATGAGCGCGCCGACAATGGCCTGGGTGGTGCGGGTGCCGTGCTTGAGCAGCAGGCGCGCGCCGGGGCGCAGCGGCTTATCGCCCAGCCAGCACACCGTGGCGTCGAAGGAATCGATCGGCTCGGGTGCGTCATCGGCGGCCACGATGGTGTCGCCCCGGGAGACGTCCACATCATTGGCCAGGATCAGTGTCACGCTGCGGCCGGGCTGCGCCGAGGCCAGCTCGCCATTGGGGGTGTCGATGCGCTCGACGGTGGTGCGGGTGCCGGACGGCAGCACGATGACCTCGTCGCCCTTGCGGACGGTGCCCGCGGTGACCTGGCCCGCATAGCCGCGGTAATCCGGGTATTCGGCGGTGCGCGGCCGGATTACGTACTGCACCGGGAAGCGCAGCCCGACCTCGTGGCGGGTGCTGTCGGCATCCACCGGCACCGACTCCAGGTACTCGATGAGTGAGGGCCCGTCGTAGTACGGAGTGTTCTCCGAGCGGGAGGCCACATTGTCGCCGTGCAGCGCCGAGACCGGAATCTCCACGACATCCTCGGCGGCCCAGCCGAGCTTGGCGGCCAGCGCCGCGAATTCGTCACGGATGGTGGCGAATACGGCCGCCGGATCATCGACGAGGTCGATTTTGTTCACGGCGAGCACGAGTTTCGGCACACCCAGCAGCGCCATGACGGCGGCGTGGCGGCGGGTCTGCTCGATAACACCCTTGCGGGCATCGACCAGCAGGATCACCAGTTGCGCGGTGGACGCGCCGGATACCGTATTCCGGGTGTACTGCACATGCCCCGGCGTATCGGCGAGCACGAAAGACCTTGCGGGCGTTGCGAAGTAGCGGTACGCCACATCGATGGTGATGCCCTGTTCGCGTTCGGCGCGCAGGCCGTCGACGAGCAGTGACAGATCCGGGGTGGACAGGCCCTTGTCGACCGAGGCGCGGGTGACCGCGTCGATCTGGTCGGCGAGAACGGATTTCGTGTCGTACAGCAGGCGTCCGACCAGGGTGGACTTGCCGTCGTCGACACTGCCGGCGGTGGCCAGTCTGAGTAGGTCGGACATCAGAAGTAGCCCTCTCGCTTACGGTCTTCCATGGCTGCCTCGGAGACACGGTCGTCTCCCGCCCAGGATTGGACGCCGTGCGCCACGTTCGGTGTGGTGAGCGGTATGACACGCATCAGAAATAGCCCTCTCGTTTGCGGTCTTCCATCGCTGCCTCGGAGACACGGTCGTCTCCGCGGGTCGCGCCACGTTCGGTCAGTCGGGAAGCCGCCACCTCGGCGAGAATCGCCTCGTTGTCGGCGGCCTCGGAAAGAATCGCGCCGGTGGTGGATCCATCGCCGACGGTGCGGTAGCGCACCGACTTGACGAGCAGTTCCTCATTGTCGTTCGGGCCGCCCCAGGAGCCGGGGGTCATCCACATACCGTCGCGCTGGTACACCGGGCGCTCGTGGGCGTAGTAGATGCTGGCCAGCTCGATATCCTCGCGGGCGATATAGCGCCAGATATCCAGTTCGGTCCAGTTGGAGATCGGGAACACCCGCACATGCTCACCCGGAGCGTGCTTGCCGTTGTACAGGTTCCACAGTTCGGGTCGCTGCCGCTTGGGATCCCAGCGTCCGAAGGAGTCGCGCAGCGAGAAGATGCGCTCCTTGGCGCGCGAACGCTCCTCGTCGCGGCGGCCACCGCCGAAGACCGCGTCGAAGCGGTTCTCATTGATGGCGTCCAGCAGCGGCACGGTCTGCAGCGGATTGCGGATTCCGTCCGGGCGCTCGGTGAGCCGCCCGTCGGCGAGGTACTCCTCGACGGAGGCCACATGCAGCCGCAGGCCGTACTTCTCCACCACATGATCGCGGAATGCGAGCACTTCGGGCAGGTTGTGCCCGGTGTCCACGTGCAGCAGCGCGAACGGCAGCGGCGCGGGCCAGAAGGCCTTGAGCGCCAGGTGCAGTAGCACCGTGGAGTCCTTGCCGCCGGAGAACAGGATCACCGGTCGCTCGAACTCACCCGCTACCTCGCGGAAGATGTGAATGGACTCCGACTCCAGCGCGGCCAGGGTGTCGAATTCTGCTTCGAGCGGAGCTCGGACATCGGATACAGCTATTGAAGTCATGAGGCGTGCAACCCGCATTCGGTCTTGGCGAGGCCAGCCCAACGGCCGCTTCGCGGATCGGATCCCGGTTCCGGCTTCCGTGTGCACGGAGCGCAACCGATGGACGGATATCCCTCTTCCACAAGGGGATTGACGAGAATGCCATTGGCCTCGATATAGGCGGCCATCTCCTCATCGGACCAGGCGGCGATCGGATTGATCTTCACCAGCCCGAAGCCCTCGTCGAAGGAGATCAGTGGCGCATTGGCGCGGGTGGGCGATTCCACCCGACGGATGCCGGTCACCCAGGCGTTGTAGCCGGACAGCGACTTGGTCAACGGCACCACCTTGCGCAGCCGGCAGCATTCGGCGGCGTCCCGGGCGAACAGATCCTTGCCCAGCAACTCATCCTGCTGCGCCACAGTGTTTTCCGGTTCCACATTGACGATATTCACGCCGTACACCAGCTCTACCGCGTCGCGGGTGCCGATGGTCTCCGCGAAGTGGTAGCCGGTATCGAGGAAGAGGATGTCGACATTCGGATGCACCTGTGCGGCAAGCTGTACCAGCACCGCGTCCTGCATATTCGAGGCGACGATGTAATCGTTGCCGAAGGTGTCCTCGGTCCACTGCAGCAGTTCCAGCGCGGTGGCATTCGGACCCAGTTCGGCCGCGCCCTTCTCGGCGATGGCGCGAAGTTCGGCTTCGGCGAGTTTCGTTGTCGGTTCCATTGTCATGACCAGTTCTCCCAACTACCGCAGGTCGGCCTCGTCGGCGCGGACAGCCCACTGCGCGAACCGCTCTTCACCGTCGCGGTTCTTGACGAAGTTGCGCACCACGCGCTCGATGTAATCGCCGAGCTCGGTGCTGGTCACCTTGTGCTGACGCAGCTTGCGACCGAAGCCGCTGTCGAGCCCGAGGCTGCCACCGAGATGAACCTGGAACCCCTCGATCTGATTCCCCTCGCCATCGTCGACGAGCATGCCCTTGAAGCCGATATCCGCGATTTGCGAACGGCCGCAAGAGTTCGGGCAGCCATTGATATTGATGGTGATCGGCACATCGAGGTCGGCATTGATATCGGCCAGCCGGGTCTCCAGCTCGGGAGCCAGCACCTGCGACCGCTTGCGGGTCTCGGTGAACGACAGTTTGCAGAATTCGATACCGCTGCAGGCGAGGAGGTTTCGCCGCCAGTGCGACGGACGGCCGTGCAGGCCCAGCGGCTTCAACTTCTCGATGAGCTCTTCGACCTTGTCGTCGGCGACGTCGAGGACAATGAGCTTCTGGTACGGCGTGAACCGAATGCGGTCGGAGCCAATGCTTTCCACCGCGTCGGCCACCTGCTGCAGGATGGTGCCCGAGACGCGACCGGCAATGGGGGAGAAGCCGATGGCATTGAGACCGTTGCGCAGTTTCTGCACACCGATGTGATCGATGGGCCGTTCGGGCTTCGCCGGTGCGGGACCGTCGATGAGCTTGCGCTCGAGGTATTCGGTTTCGAGCACTTCGCGGAACTTCTCCACGCCCCAGTCCTTGACCAGGAACTTGATCCGCGCCTTGGTGCGCAGGCGGCGGTAGCCGTAATCGCGGTACAGCGAGACGACCGCTTCCCACACATCCGGCACCTCTTCGAGGGGCACCCAGGCGCCGAGGCGCTGGGCCAGCATCGGGTTGGTGGACAGGCCGCCGCCGACCCAGAGATCCAGGCCGGGACCGTGTTCGGGATGCTCGACGCCGACGAACGCGACGTCATTGATCTCGTGCACCACATCCTGCTGACCGGAGATGGCGGTCTTGAACTTGCGCGGCAGGTTCGAGTACTTCTTATCGCCGATGTAGCGCTTGACGATTTCGTCGATGGCCCAGGTCGGGTCGAGCACCTCACCGAAGGACTCACCCGCCAGCGGAGATCCGAGCACCACGCGTGGGCAGTCACCGCACGCCTCAGTGGTCTGCAGGCCGACCTCCTCGAGCCGCCGCCAGATCTCCGGCACATCCTCGATCCGAATCCAGTGGTACTGGACGTTCTCGCGGTCGGACAGATCAGCGGTGTCGCGGCCGAACTCGGTGGAGATCTCGCCGAGGACGCGCAACTGCCGGACGCTGAGCGCACCGGCGTCGCAGCGCACCCGCATCATGAAGTACTCGGCCTCGAGTAGGTCGATATTCTCGTCGCCGGTCCAGGTGCCGTCGTAGCCCTGTTCACGCTGGGTGTAGAGACCCCACCAGCGCATGCGGCCACGCAGATCGGCCTTGTCGATGGAGGCGAAACCCTGCTTCGAGTAGATGTTCTCGATGCGCGCGCGCACATTGAGCGGGTTGTCGTCCTTCTTGCTCTGCTCGTTCGCGTTCAGCGGCTCGCGGTAGCCGAGCGCCCACTGTCCCTCCGACTTGCGTCGCACCGGCTTGCCGGTGCGTTCGCGCGGCGCGACGGGCGCTTCGGAACGCGGACGGTCCGGACGCACCCGTCGCTCGGCGGCGGGACGTTCGGGACGGGTGGAGTGAGCGGGATCGGAACTGGTGGCGTCGGTGCTCGACGTCATGAGGGTCGCTCCTGAGGGTCTTACGGGCAGGCGTGAGGGGCTGGCTCCCGCCTGGCGATGTCAGCCGAACCGGTCGCTCGACGTCGAAGGACGCCGGGATCCGGGAAGAATGGGGAGCCGATCTACCGGAGGCTTCCGGCCAGACAGCTCGCGCTGCAGACGCGCTTGAAGTCGACATGGCGTCGCGCCACGAGTCGTACTCCAAGTCCGGTCATAGAGGTTATTGTGCCACCTCAATGGGGTCGTTCCGACCCCTCGTGGCTATTTTCCGCACTTTCCCGGGAAATCGCCTGGACACGTGACCGGATTTGTGACGCGTCTCATAGGCAGGGCGGTTACCCGTGCACGGCTTGACCTCGAGTGGGGTCGAGGTTCGAAGATCGTGTCATGACAACTTCGGACATCGACACCACCGCCGACATCGAAGCCCTGCACGCCGTCGTCGCGGCCGTCGACAAGGCGCAGCGAGCCGAGGATGCCGACGCCTTCCTGGCCCTGTTCCACCCCGACGCCATCTGGACCACCGGCGGCGGCAAATTCCTCAATGGCCTCGACGAGATCTCCGCCTTCACCCGCGCGGTCCTGCCCGGGGCCACCAAGGACGGCTACGCCACCTATGAGGCGTTCTTCATCCGCTTCATCCGCCCCGATGTGGCTGCCGTCAAGGTTCGCCAGCAGTACTTCACCCACGACGGCGAACTCTCCGCCGAAGGGTCCCCGCTGTACGGCATGACCAAGGAAGACGGTCGCTGGGTGATCACCTTCGCCCAGAACACCCCCGTTGTCGATCACTGAGCCGAAGGCATCCGGCACACCGTAGGAGAGGGGCCACCCGGCACCACTGGGCCGCTGGGCTCCGAGCTCGCCCGCCGCGCGTCGGGTGAGCGCCCACGGGCGGGCATTTTGTTCGCACTGGCCAGCCGGTCGAGGCGAGTGCGGTGTGACCCGCGCGACCGGTCACACTGGTGAGGTGACATCCACCGGGACCGCCGCACCGACCACCGCGGAACAGCCCGTGCTGACGCTGCGCGATTTCGGTGGCGGGCCGTTCGGGATCTACGTCCACGTGCCGTTCTGCGCGACGCGGTGCGGATACTGCGATTTCAATACCTATACGGCGGGGGAGTTGGGGACCTCGTCCTCGCCGCAGTCCTGGTTCGAGGCGCTGCGTGGGGAATTGGAAACGGCGGCAAAGCAATTCGATGCGTTGCCCACCGTGACGCCGAAGGTCGAGACGGTATTCGTGGGCGGCGGCACCCCGTCGCTGCTCGGTGGGGACGGACTCGCGAACGTGCTCGACGCCATTCGCGCCAACTTCACCCTCGCGGCGGATGCCGAGGTGACCACCGAATCGAATCCGGAATCCACCGCACCGGAATTCTTCGAGCGGCTGCGCGACGGCGGATTCACCCGCATCTCCCTCGGCATGCAGTCGGCCGCCGCGCACGTCCTGAAAATCCTCGATCGCACCCACACCCCCGGCCGTGCCGTCGCCGCCGCGCGCGAGGCCCGGGCCGCCGGATTCGACCATGTCAACCTGGACCTCATCTACGGCACCCCGGGCGAAACCGACGCCGACCTCGACGCCAGCCTCGACGCGGTGCTCTCGGCGGGCGTGGACCACGTCTCCGCGTACTCCCTCATTGTCGAGGACGGCACCGCCCTGGCCCGCCGAGTCCGCCGCGGCGAACTCCCCGCCCCCGACGAAGACGTCCTCGCCACCCGTTACGAGCGCATCGATACGCGTCTGCGCGCGGCGGGCCTGGACTGGTACGAGGTCTCCAACTGGGCCGCGAACGATGCCGCCCGCTGCCGCCACAACCTCGGCTACTGGGATGGCGGCGACTGGCTCGGCGCGGGCCCCGGCGCCCACAGCCACGTCGGCGGCACCCGCTGGTGGAATGTGAAACACCCCGCGCGCTACGCGGATCGAGTCGCCGACGGCGTACTTCCGGCCGCGGGCTGGGAACTGCTCACCGACGAGGAGCGCTACACCGAAGGGGTCATGCTCACCGCCCGCCTCCGCACCGGCCTACCCCTGGCCGACCTCGACGCCGACGGCCGCGCCGCCACCACCCGGGTCATTGCCGACGGCCTGGCCGAACGCTCCGGAGAGCACCTCATTCTGACCGATCGTGGCCGCCTGCTGGCCGACGCCGTGGTCCGCACGCTCCTCACCTGAGGTCCATCCGACCTGGGGCCAACCCATGGCTCACCTCCTCGTTCGCCGCCCCTCGTCATTCCGGCGTGCTTTTGGCCGGAATCCACTACCTGATCAATGGTGGATCCGGCCAAAAGCACGCCGGGATGACGGGTGGGTGCCGGGCCGGGATGACAGGTGGGAGCCGGGCCGAGTCGGCAGGGATGGAAACCGTGTCGCGCTGACAGCGCAGCGGACTACGCTGATGTCTACCAGGGCTTTCGGGTCAGTGTTCCGGCTGCGAGGAATTCGTCATGTTCGACGACGACATTGTCCCTTTCCAGGTCGAGGTCGGTCGTGCCGAGTTATCGGACCTGCGGCGCAGGCTCGGTGAAACCCGTTGGCCGGCACAGATTTCCAATGTCGGCTGGACGCGCGGCGTACCCCTGGACTACCTGCGGGAACTGGCCGGACACTGGGCCGAGCGATTCGACTGGCCCGCCTGGGAGAAGCGGCTCAACTCGCACCCGCAGTACACCACCCTGATCGACGGCACCCGAATCCACTTCCTGCACATACGTTCCCGAAAACCCGATGCCATCCCGCTGCTACTCCTGCACGGCTGGCCCGGCTCGGTACTGGAATTCCTGGATTTGGTCGAACCGCTCACCGATCGGGGCGCCACCGGCCCGGTCTTCGACCTGATCATCCCGTCCCACCCCAATTTCGGATTCTCCGGACCCACCCCGGATACCGGCTGGGACGGCACCCGCATCGCCCGTGCCTATGCCGAACTCATGCGCCGCCTCGGCTACCCCCGCTACGGCGTGCAGGGCGGTGATTTCGGCGCGTTCATCGGCCCCGACCTGGGCCGGATCGATGCCGACCGCGTTATCGGCGTCCACGTCAACGCCGCCACCATGGGCTTCATCCCCTACGGGCCGGTCTCGGACCGGGAGATCGAAACCCTCACCGAACTCGAACGTATCCGTCTGATGCGGCTCGGCAAATTCCTCTCCGACGGCAGCGGCTACTTCCAGATCCAGGGCACTCGACCGCACACCCTCGGCTTCGCCCTGGCGGACTCTCCGGCGGGCCAGTTGGCGTGGATCGTGGAGAAGTTCGAATCCTGGACCGGCACCGACGGCTCCCTCGAAGACCGCGTCGATCGCGACCACATGCTCGCCAATATCTCGGTCTACTGGTTCACCAACACCGGCAGCTGCTCGGCCCAGATGTACTACGAATCCCTGCACACCCGAAACCTCCCCACCCCCTCCAAAACACCGACGGCCGTAGCCAATTTCGCCGAGGACGTGGCCATCCGCCGCTACGCCGAACAGGTCAACACCATCACCCGCTGGACCGACTACGACTCCGGCGGCCACTTCGCCGCCATGCAAACCCCCGACATCCTGGTCGACGATATCCGCGCCTTCTTCGGTGATCTCCGCTGATCGATCCGGGTCCCATCGCCCGCCACTCTGCGCACGACCGCCCATTCGGCGCAGAATAGGGATATGGCCCTGAAATCGCTGATGGTCCAGCTCGGTACGCCCGCACCGGATTTCACCCTGCCCTCGATCGACGGTGCAGCGGTATCGCTCGGCAGCTTCGCTGATCAGCCCGCCTTGCTGGTGGCGTTCCTGTCGAATCACTGTCCGTACGTACAGCGCATCGAGCGGGCATTCGGGGCGATCACGGCCGAACTGCGGGCGGAGGGGCTGGCCACCGTCGGCATCTGCAGCAACGATGTGCACGACTATCCCGACGACGATGCCGAGCACCTGCGCGAACAGGTACGGCGGGCGGGTTTCCAATTCCCGTACCTGATCGACGAATCCCAGGAAGTGGCCAAGGCGTTCCGTGCCGCCTGCACGCCGGACCTGTTCCTCTACGGCGTCGACCGGCGGCTGGCCTACCGCGGCGAATTCGACGCCGCCCGCCCCGGCAACGACCTGCCCTCCGATGGTGCGTCGCTGCGATCGGCCATATCGCTGGTATTCGCGGGTGGGCTGGTGCCCGAACCACATCGGCCGAGTATCGGCTGCGGTATCAAGTGGAAGCCGGGGAATGAGCCGCGGATGACCGTTCTCTGACCCGGAGACGCGGCCGTCCGACCAGCTCGGGACGCGTGCCCGGGTGATTCGTCCGCGGGGAATTAGACTGGATTTCGGATGAACCGGGAATTCCCCGTAGACCGCTGTGCCGTGACCCGGCCGTGCGGTCGGTGAAACCCGAAGGCGAACGAGGAGGTGGGGCCCATGTCGAGTACCGAACAACGACGGCTCGAGGTCCTGCGAGCGATCGTGGCGGACTACATCTCGACCAAGGAGCCGATCGGGTCGAAAAGCCTGGTGGATCGGCACAATCTGGGAGTGTCCAGCGCGACCGTGCGCAACGATATGGCAGTGCTGGAGGCCGAGGGGTACATCACCCAGCCGCACACCAGTTCCGGCCGCATCCCGACCGATAAGGGCTACCGGCAGTTCGTCGACCACATCTCCGAAGTGAAGCCGCTGTCCACGGCCGAACGTCGCGCGATTATGGAATTCCTGGAGAGTGGCGTCGACCTCGACGATGTGCTGCGGCGCGGAGTGCGACTACTCGCACAGCTGACCCGTCAGGTGGCCATGGTGCAGTACCCGACGGTTACCGCGTCCACGGTGCGGCACCTCGAGGTGGTGGCCTTGAATCCCGCGCGGCTGCTGCTCGTGGTGATCACCGATTCCGGTCGAGTCGATCAGCGTCTGGTGGAGCTCGGCAATGTCGTCTCCGAGGAAGATCTGGCCGCCCTGCGCGGCATGCTCGGAAAGGCCATGGACGGCAAACGGCTCGGCGCGGCCTCGGTCGCGGTCGCCGAACTGCCCAATAACGCGCCGGCCAAGCTACGTGATGTGTTGATCCGGGTATCGACCGTGCTGGTGGAAACCCTTGTCGAACATCCCGAGGAACGCCTCGTCCTGGGTGGCACCGCCAACCTGACTCGCAATGCCTCCGACTTCGCGGGTAATGGATTCCCGGGTTCGCTGCGTGTGGTGTTGGAGGCGCTCGAGGAGCAGGTTATCGTCCTGAAATTGCTGGCAGCGGCACAGCAGCCGGGTACGGTGACCGTGCAGATCGGGGAGGAAACCAAGCTGGAGCAAATGCGTGGCACGGCGGTGGTGTCCACCGGCTACGGGCTGACGGGTACCGTTCTTGGGGGTATGGGTGTGCTCGGTCCGACGCGAATGGACTATCCGGGGACCATCGCCTCGGTGGCAGCGGTCGCCCGGTATATCGGTGAGGTGCTCGCCGAACGGTGAGCCCGCCTCGAGTGTGAACAGATCAGGACAGGACTAGAGAGCGCAAGTGGCACGGGACTATTACGCACTGCTCGGTGTCGCGCAGAACGCGACCGACCAGGAGATCAAGCGCGCCTACCGCAAACTGGCGCGCGAACTGCATCCTGATATCAATCCGGATCCGGCGGCGCAGGAGAAGTTCCGGGAGGTGTCGAGCGCCTACGAGGTGCTCACCGACCCGGAGAAGCGGCGCATTGTCGACCTCGGCGGCGATCCGCTGGAATCCGGCGGTGGTATGGGCGGCGGCTTCAATGGCGCGGGCTTCGGCGGCCTCGGCGATGTCTTCGAGGCATTCTTCGGCGGCATGAGCGGCTCCGGCGGCCAGCGTAAGCCGCGGGGCCGGGTGCAGCCGGGCGCGGACTCGCTACTGCGGACCCGACTGTCGTTGCAGGAGTGCGCGGTCGGCGTCACCAAGCATTTGACCGTCGACACCGCGGTCCTCTGCGATCTGTGTCAGGGCGCGGGTACCAATAACAACTCCCAGCCGGTCCGCTGCGAAACCTGTGGTGGCGCGGGCGAGGTCCAGACCGTGCAGCGCTCGTTCCTGGGCCAGGTCATGACCTCGCGGCCGTGCCCGACCTGCCGTGGCGCGGGCGAGACCATTCCCGACCCCTGCCGCAAATGCGGCGGCGACGGCCGGGTGCGGTCGCGTCGTGAGGTGGCCGCGCCGATCCCGGCGGGAGTGGCCAGCGGTATGCGCGTGCGCCTGGCGGCCCAGGGTGAGGTGGGTCCCGGTGGCGGTCCGGCCGGTGATCTCTACATCGAGATCGTCGAACAGCCGCACGACACCTTCGTGCGCGACAGCGACGATCTGCACTGCACCATCCGGGTGCCGATGGTCGATGCCGCGCTCGGCTCGACGGTGGTTATCGACACCATTCTCGACGGCCCGGTCGAACTGACCATCCCCGCGGGCACCCAGCCCGGCGAGGTTTCGGTGCTGCGCGGCCACGGCATGCCCAAGCTGCGTGCGAACTCGCGCGGCGATCTGATCGCACACCTCGACATTGTGATTCCGACCAAGCTGGACGGTAAGCAGACCGAGTTGATGCGCAAGTACAAGGGCCTGCGCCCCAATGAGCGCACCGAGGTGCTCTCGACTCAGTCCGAGCACAACAGCGGCCTGTTCGCCAGGCTGCGAGCCTCCTTCAGCGGACGCTGATCCCTTGGCCGCCACCGTTTTCTACCTCGACGAGGTGCCCGCGCCGGGCAGCACCGCGGTACTCGACGGCCCGGAAGGACGGCACGCCGCCACGGTGCGCCGTATCCGGGTCGGTGAGCCGATCATGCTGTCGGACGGCCACGGGGTCCTCGCCGATTCGGAAGTGGTTGCGGCCCAAAAGGATCGACTCGAACTGAAGATTCTCGACCGACGCGTGGCCGACCCGGTCACCCCGCAGGTGACCGTGGTCCAGGCCCTCCCGAAGCACGACCGCTCCGAACTCGCGGTCGAGCTCATGACCGAGGCGGGCGCGGACGCCATCATCCCGTGGCAGGCCGCCCGCTGTGTGGCGAATTGGGAAGCCAAGGCGCACAAGGCGGTAGAGAAATGGCGGGTAGCCGCCAAACAGGCGGCACGCCAGTCTCGGCGTCCGTATATCCCGGATGTCACCGACCTGCACCGCACCGTGGACGTGGTGGACCTGATCCGCACCGCGAAGGCCAATGGCGCGGTGGTCGCAGCCCTGCACGAATCGGGTGCGGGCCGCTTCACCGATCTGCCGTTCGACGGCGTATCCGAGGTGGTCCTGATTGTGGGACCCGAAGGCGGCCTGGACGATTCGGAACTGCGCGCCCTCGCCGAGGCGGGCGCCGATATCGTGCTGCTCGGGCCGACCGTGCTGCGCACCTCCACTGCGGCGGCCGTGGCGCTCGGCGCCCTGGGTGCGCTCACACCTCGCTGGTAGACGCGATATCAGCACCGTTCGGCCAGTACGCGTTGCCCCCGCCGGTCGGCATCCCCCGTCATACTGCCGGTCGGTAATCCCCCGTCATCCCGGCATGTTCATCCCCCGTCATCCCGGCATGTTTTTGGCCGGGATCCACTACCCGTCAGACGTGGATTCCGGCCAAAAGCGCGCCGGAATGACGAAGGGGGCCAAGTGACATCGCGGCCCTAACGTGGTTGGAAGCCACATGTTCGGTGCTCGCGGTCTCGGCCCCCGGGCTCTTCGATCGCAGCGCCACAGGTGACCTTCACGCGGTGACAGCTCCGGCCGCAGCGGTCCCCACGCGCACCGAAACAGCGCGCAATGCGATCATCAGGCCCGCTGCCACGGCAATCAGTACGGCCACGTAGCCGACCAACCCCGCCCAGCCCAGACGGCCGAAGGCAATGCCCGCCAAGCCGCCGACTATCGAATTACCCAGGTAATAGGCGAACAGGTAGAGCGAGGACGCGGCGGCGCGACTACCGTTCGCTGCCGCGCCGACCCATCCTCCGGCCACCGCGTGCGCGCCGAAGAAGCCCGCGGTACACAGGAATACGCCGATCAGGATGGTGGGCAGGCGGTCCGGGAGGGTGATAGCCACTCCGCAGCCCATGACGACGATCGCCGCACCGAGCACGCGGGCGCGCCCCACCCGGTCCGCCAGCCGCCCCGAAAGCGTCGCCGACGCGGTACCCGCCAGATACATGATGAATACCGAACCGGCTGTGGCGGCGGATAATTCGAACGGAGCGCTGGTCAGCCGGAAGCCGAGGAAGTTGTACATGGCGGTGAAGCCGCCCGCCAGCACGAAGGCCAGCCCGAAGAGCGGCAGCAGTGTGCGATGTCGCAGCTGGTCGGCCAGATCGGCTGCGACAGTGCGGATATCGATCGGTCCGGTGCTGAACCGCCGCGACGGCGGCAGGGCGCGGGTGAACCAGATCGTGCACACCGCCGTCGCCACGGCCACCGCGGCCGCCGCCCACCGCCATGACGCGGTCTCCAGGGTGACCGCCGGAATCAGCCGTCCCGCAAGACCTCCCACCGTCGTACCGGACACGTACACGCCCATGGCGGTCCCCAGTCCGGTGGAGCCGATCTCCTCGGCCAGATACGCCATCGCCACCGCGGGCACGCCTGCCAGCGCCAGACCCTGCAGGGCCCGCCCGGCCAAGAGCACGTCGAGGGTCGGGCTGAACGGCAGCAGCAAGCCGATAGCGCAGGTCGTCACCGCCGACACCCGCATCACCCGCGTGCGGCCGAACCGGTTCGACAGCACACTCACCGGCACGATCGCCACCGCCAACAGCCCCGTCGTCAGCGATACCGCCAAGGCCGCATGCGCCGGGGCCGCCCCGAAGGTCGCCGACAGGCTCGGCAGCAGTGCCTGCGCGCTGTACATCGAGGCGAAGGTCGTCAGCCCCGCCGCGAACAGCGCGAGGGTGATTCGACGCTCGTGTGCTGCGGTATCGGGTGGCTCGACGGCTGCGGTAATCACCTATAGAGCATGCGCACGCTGGGCATATGAAAGGAAATGCATAATGAATGCGGAGTTGTTGCAGCAGCTGCATTAGCCGAGCTACCAAGGGGAGGCCAGCGATGACCAGTGACGAGCTGCACTGGTTCACCACGCTCGCCGAACTGGAACGCGTCGGCGCGGCCGCCGAACGCCTGCATCTGACCCAGCCCACGCTCTCGCGCATGCTGGCCCGCCTGGAACGCCGCCTCGGCGTGCGCTTGTTCGACCGTCACGGAAAACGCCTGACCCTCAATGACTTCGGCCGCGTCTACTACGAGCACGCTCGCCGTGCCCGGTTCGAACTCGACGCCGCCGCCCGCGAACTCGCCGATCTCGCCAACCCCGCCCAAGGCACGGTACGGCTGGCATTCCAGCATTCCATGGGCGCACGGGTGGTTCCCGAGCTCATCGCGGGCTTCCGCCGCACGTCCGGCCGCGTCACCTTCACCCTGACCCAGGACGCCTCCGACACCGTGACCGCCGCCATCCTCGCGGGCACCGCCGACCTCGGCCTGGTCTCGCCGAAACCCACCGCCGGTGGCGTGGGCTGGCGTCCGCTCCTGGTCCAACGCCTGGCCCTGGCACTGCCCGCCGACCACCGCCTCGCCACTCGCCGCCAACTTCACCTGGCCGAGGCCGCCGACGCGGATTTCATAGCCATGCGCCCCGGCTTCGGTATGCGCCATGTCCTCGACGACCTCTGTGCCGCAGCCGATTTCCGCCCCCGCATCGCCTTCGAATGCAGCAATCTGAGCACCATCGCGGGCCTGGTCGCGGTCGGATTGGGTGTTTCGGTGCTGCCACTCGAGGATCTGCCGGTGATCGGCCCACATCCGGGGCTGGCACTGGTTCCGATCGCCGATTCGAACGCCATGCGCGAGGTGGGCATGATCTGGTCAACGGGGGCGGCCACCTCGGAAGCGGTCCGCCGATTCCGGGACTTCGCTTTCGCCTGGGCCGCGGAACAATGATCGTCAAACCTGCTCGCAGCCTACGAACCCATCACGGCTGTATCCCGGATCGCCCAGGTAGCAGCATATTCACTGGGCGCTGTCGGTCTACGGCGCTAGACTTTCATCAACGAAAGTACCGCTCGAGACCGGAAAGCAGGCATTAGCCACTTTTGAGAACACCAGGCGAAAACGGCGATCAGACCGCCCCCTCCGCTGGCATCGGGGCCGTCGGCATCGGTACGGGACCGGCAGGTAGGACCGTTCGTTCGAGCATTGAGCTCGCACCGGAATCGGTGTTCGGATTCCTGGGTTCGGCCGATGAGAACCTGCGGGAACTCGAGCGTCTGCTCGATGCCGATATCCATGTCCGAGGCAATTCCATCACCCTCACCGGCAAGCCCGCCGACATCGCCCTCGCGGAACGTGTCATCGCGCAGCTGGTCGCGCTCACCGAGCGCAATCGGGTGGTGACCCCGGAGGCCGTGCGGCACACGTACTCCATGCTCACCGAGGGTTCTTCGGACTCCCCGGCGGAGGTGCTGAGCCTCGACATCCTGTCCCGGCGCGGCAAGACCATCCGGCCCAAGACGCTCAACCAGAAGCGCTATGTCGACGCCATCGACGAGCACACCATCGTGTTCGGCGTGGGTCCGGCGGGTACCGGTAAGACCTATCTCGCCATGGCCAAGGCCGTGCAGGCGTTGCAGTCCAAGCAGGTCAACCGCATTATCCTGACCCGGCCCGCGGTCGAGGCGGGGGAGCGGCTCGGCTTCCTGCCGGGCACCCTCAACGAGAAGATCGACCCGTACCTGCGCCCGCTCTACGACGCCCTGCACGACATGATGGATCCGGAGGCCATTCCCAAGCTCATGGCGGCGGGAGTCATCGAGGTCGCGCCGCTGGCATATATGCGCGGTAGGTCGCTGAATGACTCGTTCATCATCCTCGACGAGGCGCAGAACACCACCGCCCAGCAGATGAAGATGTTCCTCACCCGGTTGGGTTTCGGCTCGAAGATCGTGGTGACCGGTGACACCACCCAGGTCGACCTGCCGAACGGCGCGCGATCGGGTCTGCAGGCGGCGACCGAGATCCTCACCGAGATCGACGATATTCATATCGCCGAGCTCACCAGCAGCGATGTGGTGCGGCACCGCCTCGTCTCGGAGATCGTCGACGCCTACGACAGGTACGAGAACGACATCCGCCCACAGGTGGCGGCGCACTATCCGGGCAACCGCGCGCAACGACGTGCCGCGAGCCGGGGAGAGCGTCGCTGAACTCGGCCGATAGGCTGAGCGGGTGAGCATCGAGGTCGCCAATGAGTCGGGTATGGACGTATCCGAAGAAGAGCTGGTCAGTGTCGCGCGCTTTGTGATCGCCCAGATGGACGTGCATTCGGCGGCGGAGCTGTCGATGGTGCTCGTCGATCTCGACACCATGGCCGATCTGCATATGCGCTGGATGGACCTGCCCGGACCGACCGACGTCATGTCCTTCCCCATGGACGAGCTGGAGCCGGGTGGGCGTCCCGACGCCGGTGAGCCCGGTCCGTCCATGCTGGGCGATATCGTGCTCTGCCCGGAATTCGCGGCGCAGCAGGCCACCAAGGCGGGCCATGCCCTCGACCACGAGCTGGCCCTGCTGACCGTGCACGGCGTGCTCCACCTCCTCGGCTACGACCATGCCGAGCCCGAGGAGGAGAAGGAGATGTTCGCGCTGCAGGCCTCGCTGCTCGAGGGCTGGTACGAAAGCCAGCGCGAGGCACAGCGCCGCGCCGAAATGGCCGAGCGGGATGCGCGATTGCTGGGCAAGACCGGATTCACCGCACCCGGTGATCCACTGGACCCGGCGTGAATTCTTTGTTCCTGCTGACACTGGCGATTGTGCTGGTGCCGCTGGGCGGTACGTTCGCGGCGCTGGACTCCGCGTTGAACACCATCTCTCCGGCCCGGGTGGACGATCTGGTCCGGGCCGACCGCACCGGCGCGGTGCGGCTGACGCACATCATCGCCGACCGGCCGCGCTACGTGAATCTCATGGTGCTGCTGCGGGTGCTGTGCGAGATCACCTCGACGGTGCTGCTGGCGGCCGTACTGCTGGACTGGCTCGACGAGGTGTGGGCGCTGGTCATCACCGCCGCCGTCATGGTGCTGGTGGACTATCTGGTCATCGGTGTCGGCCCGCGCACACTGGGCCGCCAGCACGCGTATTCGATCGCTTTGGCGCTGTCGCTGCCATTGCAGGCCATCGGCACCCTGTTGGGGCCGGTGAGCCGCCTGCTGATCCTGATCGGTAATGCGATCACCCCGGGTAAGGGATTTCGCAACGGCCCCTTCTCCTCCGAGATCGAGCTGCGCGAGGTGGTCGATCTCGCCAGTGAGCGCGGTGTGGTGGCCGATGACGAACGCCGCATGATCCAGTCGGTCTTCGAACTCGGCGATACGACGGCCCGGGCGGTGATGGTGCCGCGCACCGAGATGGTCTGGATCGAATCGGATAAGACCGTGGCGCAGGCGATGTCGTTGGCGGTGCGGTCGGGGCATTCGCGGATGCCGGTGGTCGGCGAGAACGTCGATGACATTATCGGTGTGGTTTATCTGAAAGACCTTGTGCCGTATGCGGATAAGAGCAAGAAGGTCCGGGTGCGAGAGGTGATGCGCCCGCCCGTCTTCATGCCCGATTCCAAACCGCTCGACGATCTGCTCGATGAAATGCAGCGCCGCCGAAACCATATGGCGATTCTGGTGGACGAGTACGGCGGTATCGCCGGGCTGGTCACCATCGAGGATGTGCTGGAGGAGATCGTCGGCGAGATCGTCGACGAATACGACCACGACGAGGTCCCCGACGTAGAGGAGCTCGGTCACGGGAAATACCGTGTCTCCGCGCGGCTTCCGGTCGAGGACCTGGGTGAGCTGTTCGACATGGATATCGAGGAGGAGGACGTCGATACCGTCGGCGGCCTGCTCGCGCACGAACTGGGCCGGGTGCCGCTGCCGGGTTCCAAGGCGATCGCACACGGGTTGGTGTTGAAGGGGGAGGGCGGCTCGGACGCCCGCGGCCGGGTGCGCGTGCACACCGTGGTGGTGCGACGCGCCAGCCCGGCCGCTCCGGCGGATGCCGAGGGGGAGACGAAATCAGAACCGGTCGAGGGTAAGTCGAGCGGACCGGACAGTGCCGACGAGTTCGGCGCACACGAGTATGGAGAGACCGATGACTGAACTCGATGCCGAGGACAACAAACTGCTGACCCTCGCCCGCGGAGCCATGGGCCGCACCGGAGGTGCGGGCGGAGCCGCTATCCGCGATACCGACGGGCGCACCTATGCCGCCGGCGAGGTGGAGCTTTCCGCCCTGCGACTGACCGCGTTGCAAGCAGCGGTCGCGGCGGCGATCTCCAGTGGCGCAGAGGGTTTCGAGGCGGCGGTGGTAGTCGGCAGGCCGTTCTCCGATCCCGGTGTGACAGCTGTTCGCGAGGTCTCGGCGGCGGCGAGGATCGTCTTCACCGATCGGCAGGGCAAGGTTTTCGACATTGTCGACGGCCTGAGCGGTGACGCGGCGCAGCACCGGGGCGTTCCGGAAGGGTTCGATCTCGCTACCGAGTCGGAGGTACTCGAATGAGCAGCACCAAGGACGAATTCCGTTCGGGCTTCGTATGTTTCGTGGGGCGGCCGAATACCGGCAAATCCACTCTCACCAATGCGCTGGTGGGGCAGAAGATCGCCATCACCTCCTCGCGGCCGCAGACCACCCGGCATACCATTCGCGGCATTGTGCATCGCGATTACGCGCAGCTCATCCTGGTGGACACCCCGGGTCTGCACCGGCCGCGCACCCTGCTCGGGCAGCGGCTCAACGACCTGGTGCAGGATACGTATTCCGAGGTCGACGTGATCGCCATCTGCATTCCGGCCGATGAGAAGATCGGACCCGGTGACCGCTGGATCGTCGATCAGATCAAGCTGATGGCTCCCAAGACCACCCTGCTCGGCGTGGTCACCAAGATCGACAAGGTGAATCGCGACCAGATCGCCCACCAGCTGATGGCGCTGTCGAAGCTGCTCGGCCCCGACGCCGATGTGGTGCCGGTATCGGCGGTGAAGGGTGAGCAGGTCGATATCCTGGTCGACGTTATCGCCTCGAAAATGCCGCCCGGCCCGGCCTTCTACCCCGATGGCGAGATCACCGACGAGCCCGAGGAAACCCTCATGGCGGAGCTGATTCGCGAGGCCGCCCTCGAGGGTGTGCGCGATGAGCTCCCGCATTCCCTCGCCGTGGTCATCGAAGAGGTGCTGCCGCGCGAGTACGAGGAAGACGACCTCGAGGACGATAAGGCTCCCGAAAAGCGGGCCATGCTGGATGTGCACGCCATTGTCTACGTCGAGCGCCCCAGCCAGAAAGCCATTGTCATCGGGAAGAACGGCTCCCGCCTCAAAGAGGTGGGTACCAACGCCCGCAAGCAGATCGAAGTCATTCTCGGCACCCGCATCTACCTGCACCTGCACGTGAAGGTCGCCAAGGACTGGCAGCGCGACCCGAAGCAGCTCGGCAAGCTCGGGTTCTGACCTAGAGCTGCGTGAGCGCGGCCAGCAGGGTCAATGCCGGAAACAGGCCCTGTTTGGCCGCGGCACTCGCCTTGTCGCGGTACTTGGCCACCAGCACAATCGCCGCCGCGAGCATCGATCCGCAGCTCATCAGGATGAGCGCCCAGCCCGCATCGGCGTTGCCGCGCACCAGCGCCACTCCGACAAATGCGCCGATGGCCAGAAACAGGTTGTAGAAACCCTGATTGAAGGCCCACGGCACACAGGCTTGGACGTCCTCGTCCGCTACGCCGAAGGTTCCGCGGTAGACCTTCCGATCGGTGAACCGCACCACCTCCATGTAGAAGATGCCGACGTGGACCACACCGGCAAGACCAGCCAGAATCTGCACAACCGTCAGCACTAGGCCTCCTGTGGGTGGGCTACAGCTGAGCGGACGCTACCCGGTGCCGACCCGGATACCCGGAAGCCGCGCCGCCGTAGCGTCGACCCGGCACGAGCGCGGTGCGGTTCGGCTTGGGCTTTGTCACGACGACGGCGAGGCTTCCGCGTCGAATTCGGCTTTGCGGCGGACGGAGTAGGCGGGCCAGTCCGCGCGTGCGGCGATCACATCGTCGATGGAGAGCTTGATGACGCCGCAGTGTCCGAGGGAGCAGGCACGGGGTTCGGTGGCGTCGATGAGGGAGATGCCGCCGAGTTCGTCCCCGTCGACATAGGTGCAGAGGACGGGGTGGAATGAGCAGTCCTCGTAGATATCTCCGGGGCGGATATCGCCCGGCTGGTCGGTCGTCACGGCGTCACACTAGACGGTGTGGTTCGTCCACCACGGCGCCGGGCGTTGCTCGTACCACTTCAGCTCCGACTCCAATTGGGCCGCAACGGAAACCAATAACGCTTCGGAGTCGGCGGGGCCCATGAGCTGTGCGCCGACCGGGAGGCCGGTGGCGGTGAAACCGGCGGGGACGTTCACGCTGGGCCAGCCGAGGACATTCCAGGGCCAGGTGTAGGGGCAGGCGGCGGTGATGAGGGCGTCGGTGGCCATGGTGCCGATGCGGTCGATTTCGTGCACGCCCGGGGGAGAGGTGGCGGTGGTGGGGGCGAGGACCAGGTCGTAGTCGTTGAAGAAGTTGCCGATTCGTTTGCGGAGCAACGGTTCTGCCTGGCGGGCGGCGAAGAGTGCGGGGGCGAGGACGCGGCCGAGTAGGGCGTTGTGTTTGGTGCGGGGGTCGACCCTCGCGCCGGGGAGGCGGTCGAGGGCGTGGCGGATGCCGACCATGGAGCGGGGGAGGAATGTCGCGCCGATGAGGACGCCGTAGTGCAGGTCGGCGACGGTCACCTCGTGGCCGAGGCGGCGCAGGGTGGCGGCGGTGGCGTGTACGCGCGCCGCCACCTCGCGGTCGAGCGCGGTTTTGGTGGCGGTGAACGGGATACGCAGCGAGATCGCGATGCGCAGGCGGCCGGGATCGCGGCCGACGGCCTCGGAGACGCGCAGGGGACGCGGCGTGTGTTTGTCGCCGGGATGCGGTCCGGCGGCGGCGTCGAGCAGTAGTGCGGCGTCGGCGACGGTGCGGGCGAGCGGGCCGTTCACGGTGAGGCCCTCGAATGCCTCGGCCAGCGGCCAGGTGGAGATGCGTCCGCGTTGCGGCTTGATGCCGACCAGGTTGTTCCATGCGGCGGGGATGCGCACCGAGCCCGCGCCGTCGGAACCCAGTGCGGCGGGCACCAATCCGGCCGCGACCGCCGCCGCGGAACCGCCGGAGGAACCGCCCGGGGTATGTTCGGCACTCCACGGATTCCTGGTGTGCCCGAAGGCATCTCCACTGGTGAACGGCAACTGCCCGAGCTCACAGGTATTGGTTTTGCCGACAATCACGGCACCGGCCGCGCGCAGCCGTCGAACCGATTCGGAGTCTTCGGTTTTCGCGGGGAAGTCGCCGCCACAGCCGAAAGCCGTTGGGGTGCCGACGAGGTCGGTGTCGTCCTTGATGGCGATGGGTACGCCGAGTAGCGGGGCGCGCTCCCCGGCGGCGAGGCGACGATCCGCGGCGGCGGCTTCGGCCAGGGCCTGCTCGCGCACCACGATCCGGAAGGCATTGAGCGCAGTCTGGCTGGCATCGATTCGATCGAGGGCAGCGGTGGTCGCCGCCACCGAATCGACGGTGCCCTGATCGAGCGCCGCCACGAGCTCGACCAGCCCCAATTCGCCTACAGACGCCATCGCCATGTGATTCCCGTCTCCTGTTGTACCCATGGGTAACGTAGCGCGACTCTGGTCGCACGTCCAATACCGTGTCCCGCGCCGCGAACGCTCTTTTTGTGTAGTGAGGGGGAACCGGTGGCGGCGTCGCGCAAGAGAACGCCGCCACCGGTTCCCCCTCGGGAAATGAAGCGCGACGATCGGGGGCGGTGTTAACGGTGGGCGACTTTCCAGCGCAGGTATTCGGGGCGCAGGCAGCTCGCGCAGGGGCGGTAACCAGCGGCGATGGCGGTGGGCTCGTCGGCGAAGAAGACGCGGTGGCGGCGGTAGTGCCCGCGGGCGATGGCGCGTAGTGCGGACGGGCAGTCGAGGCGGCCGTAGATCCGTTGCCGCCGATGGCCACCCAGGGCCCCGGGGGTCTCGCTCGCATATGGCTGCCCGTCCGCGCCGAGCAGGGTGTAGGTCATACCGCGCCTCGGAAGTTCGTGCCGCCGTGTGGAAATCGTGCAGGGTCGTCGGAGCATGTGCCGAGACCGGTCGCGCGGCGTCCCGTCCCGCCGCATTCCGCGGGCCCGTGCCGCACCCGGGAGGTCATATCGCGTGTACGGAAGCTCAGGTCGCGTCGTGGAAGACGAGGCCGAGAGTGTGGCGGCGGCCGGATCGAACGGTGCTGACGCCGTGGCGCATGGGGCCTGCCGACCAGCCGCGGCTGCTGGCGACGGGGCGATCGCGGGTGGTGAAGATCAGGCCGTGCCCCTGCGGCAGTGTCATGGTCGAACCGCGGGATTGGGCGCGGGGGCGCTGCTCGATCATCAGGAATTCGCCGCCGGTGTAGTCCACGCCGGGGACATCGAGACCGATGACGACCTGGAGGGGAAAGTACATATCGCCGAAGAGGTCTCGATGGAGCGCATTCCAGTCTCCCGGACCGTAGCGGAGCAGGATTTGTGCGGACCGGGACTGCCCCGCCGCATGGCACATGGTGATCCACTCGTCGAGGGTCTCCGGCCACGGCGCGGGTCGGCCGAGCCGCGCCGCCCAGTCGCGAGCAATGGGAAGCAGCCTCGGGTACAACGCTTCCCGCAGATCTCGCACCACGTCGGGTAGGTCATGGGTGAAGTAGCGGTACTCACCCGAACCGAACCGGAGTCTGGCCATGTTCACGGTGGTCCGGAACAGTTCGTCATGCCCGTAGAGCTCGGTAAGCGAACGGCATTCGTCCGGACTCAGGAGCTGCCCCGTAAGCGCGCTGCCGTGCTCATCCAGCTCATGTGCCAACGCCGCCCAATCCTGCTGCGCCACCGCGTCGCCGACGGCTCGATGCCCGATGGCAGTGGCTTCCGTCGGCCTCGTCGCGCCCGCTGGCCCGGCGGCCGCGTCCGCTGGGCAACTCGGCACGTTGGCCGAGTTGCGTGGCGCGTGGGCTGGGTCGCTTGGCGCGTTGGTGGAGTTGCGTGGTGTGTGGGCCGGGTTGCCTGCCGTGCGGGCCGGATCGCCCAGCGTGCTGGCGGCACTCACTGCCGGAGCCACCACACCCGCTGTGGCGCCGGCGGTTTCGACGCTCATGCGGGCAGCAGCACGTGCTCGAGTTCCAGCAGGCGCTGCTTACGCTCCAGCCCGCCGGAGTATCCGGTCAATGCCCCGCTCGCACCGATCACCCGGTGACAGGGCCGCACCACCAGCAGTGGATTGGCTCCGATCGCCGCGGCCACCAGCCGAACCAGCTCCCGAGGCTCCCCGGCCCGCGCGGCGATCTCGCCATACGTGGCAGTCACCCCGTAGGGAATCTCGTCGAGGGCCTGCCACACCCGCTGCTGGAAGTCGCTGCCACTGTGCGCGAATTCCACCTCGAATCGGGTTCGCGTCCCAGCGAAGTACTCCCGCAACTGGGCGACAATCCCGTCGAACGCACCGGCGTCCTCCACCCACTCGGGTCGCACCGTGGCGCCACCCTTCTGTCGCGGCACGGACACCGAAGCCAGTGCGATTGCATCTCCGGTCAGTTCTCCGACCAGCAGCAGCTCACCCAGTGAGCTGTCCATCCTCGTGTACACGGTCATGCTTGCGTCTCCTCTGAGTTGTCCTTCCACATCGACTCTGCCCCGCCGCCCGCGCCTTGACTGGCGGAATTCGGACACGCCATTCGGGCCCCCGGTCAGGCCGGATCGCGTCCGCACCACCCGGTCCGTTGATCACCGGGAAGTGGCGGCGGCATTGTGCGAGTGGGCTCCGCCACCAGTTCCTGGTCGATGTTCATCTCGCACCGCGCCTGGGTGCGCCATCGCCGGGGATGGCGGTTATGGCAGCACGGCTGCTGTTCGGAGTGCAGGAGGTCGGTATCGGGCACCGAGGCGGGACGGATGCGCTATCGCCGCGGGTTCCGCGGTTATGGCAAACACTGTTCCTGGTTGGAGTACAGGAGGTCGGTACCGGCACCGAACGGTATCGGGCACCGGGGCAGGACGGGTACGTCAGGACCGAGGCGGCCGGGCGGTTGGCGAGGGGACCGGAAAGTTGGATGCCCGATAGCACAGGTAATTCGGAAGCCCTGGTTGGTTGGGCGGTGACCGGAGGGGCGAGCGGGTGTTCCTCGCGGGTAGCCGGGAAGACGCGGCCGGGTGGGGCGGCGTTCGTCGGGGTGGCGTGGGAGACTGAGCCTCGTGCGTTTGTATCGGGACCATGCGGTGGTCGTGCGCCAGCACAAGCTGGGCGAGGCCGATCGCATTGTCACGCTGTTGACCCGGCAGCACGGCCTGGTGCGGGCGGTTGCCAAGGGCGCGCGGCGGACTCGATCCAAATTCGGGGCGCGGCTGGAACCGTTCGCCTACGTGGATGTGCAGCTGTATCCCGGGCGCAATCTCGACACCATCACTCAGGTACACACGGTGGAGGCCTTCGCTTCCGATATCGTCGCCGACTACGGCCGCTACACCACCGCCTGCGCGGTCCTGGAAACAGCTGAGCGCCTAGCCGGTGAGGAACGCGCCCCGGCCCCCCGCCTGCACACCCTCACCGCCGGAGCCCTGCGCGCCATCGCCGCGGCCCAACGCCCCCACGAGCTCGTCCTCGACGCATTCCTGCTGCGCGCCATGGGTTTCGCGGGCTGGGCCCCCGCCCTCGTCGAATGCGCCCGCTGCGCCACCCCCGGCCCGCACCGCGCCTTCCACGTGGCGGCGGGCGGCGCGGTCTGCGTCCACTGCCGCCCACCCGGCGCGGCCACCCCGGTCGTCGGTGTTCTCGACCATATGAGCGCGCTCGAACGCGGCGACTGGTCCATGGTCGACGCCATTCCCGACCACATGCGCCGCCAAGCCAGCGGCCTGATCGCCGCCCACCTCCAGTGGCACCTGGAACGCCAACTCCGCACCCTGCCGCTGATCGAACGCTCCCGCCCACACGAGGCGGTCGCCGAACCGGCGGAGAGCCGGGTCGGCTGACCGCACTGCCACTCGCCATTACCGGCAGGGGGACGGTGCATTCCACCGGTGTATCGCAGGCCATCGCGCGCTAGACGGTCACCTCCGGGAACTGCTCACGAAACCGGCGAGGCGCTCCGCCAACAGCACGTCCTGGGTTTCATACACACCGTCCCGACCGGCAGGTCGTATCCGGTGGTGTCACTCCAGGGGGGAAGCGGCGATGGTGGACCAGCGCCGCACCGGAGTTGGTGGCGGGGTTGTGCGCGTATGTCAACCTGGCGGCGCCGGCCTGAAAGCTGTTCAGCTATACAGGATCGGCTGGAAGAGCGGATGCTGCTGATCGGACCGCCTGATCGGCGAGTTACCGGCGATCACACCGCCTGGTTCGACTTCGATCCAGGTATCGGCCGCGACCCGGTGAACCTGCCGGAGCGCCGCTCAGTGCAATGTCCAGGTGCGCCCCCACCCCGTCATTCCGGCGTGCTTCTGGCCGGAATCCACACTTTGTGGCGTGGATCCCGGCCAAAGCACGCCGGGATGACGAATTGGCAGCACGCCGATGTAACCCCCGCAGTCGGCGGACACCGCACTAGAGATGGTCGGCCTGTACGGGAAGCCCATCCTGATTTACCTGGAGCCGCTCATCGCTTCCGAGTTGCCGCGCGAACCGACGACGATGCGGTAGCCGGGTCCACGTTGTCGGATGTGTTGGGTTTGTGTGGACTGTGCGCGAACCCCGTGGTGATTCTCGGCCACCCGATGCCGTCGGGCAGGATGGTGTCCGTGATCGGGAACCGCAAGCAGTCCGCAGCCACCGGCACCCGTACGGTGCGTCCGCCGTCGCCGCACCCCTCGGGCGCGACACCGCCGAATATCCCCCTGGAATTTGTGCCCCAGCATGTGGCACTGGTGATGGATGGCAATGGTCGGTGGGCGCAGGAGCAAGGGTTGCCGCGGACCGCGGGGCATGAGCGCGGGGAGGCCGTGCTCATGGACACCGTCGAGGGCTGCATCGAGATCGGTGTGAAGTGGTTGTCGGCGTACGCGTTCTCCACGGAGAACTGGCGGCGCAGCCCGGATGAGGTGCGGTTCCTCATGGGATTCAACCGCGATGTGATTCGGCGCAGGCGCGATGAGATGCACGAGATGGGGGTGCGGGTGCGCTGGGCGGGGCGGCGACCGCGGTTGTGGCGCAGCGTGATCAAGGAATTGGAGATCGCGGAAGAGCTTACGCAGGACAATACGGTGATGAACCTGACCATGTGCGTGAACTATGGCGGCCGTGCCGAGATCGCCGACGCCGCACGGGAAATCGCGCGGCGGGTGAAGGCGGGGGAGATCGATCCGGAAAAGGTGTCCGAGGAGACCGTCGCCCGGTACCTGGACGAGCCGGATATGCCGGATGTGGACCTGTTCCTGCGGCCCTCGGGTGAGTTCCGCACCTCGAACTTCCTCATGTGGCAGTCCGCGTACGCCGAATTCGTGTTCCAGGAAACACTTTTTCCGGACTTCGACCGCCGCAACCTCTGGGATGCCTGCCTGGAATACGCCAAGCGCGACCGCCGATTCGGGGCCGTGAAATGAGCGATCAGACCTCCACCGAGGAACTCCAGGCCCGCGCGGGCGCCTGTCTGACCCGCTACGAGGTGCCCGTCCGGGTCGAAGACTCTGGCCTGGGCTTCGAATACGACGGCGCACTGTGCTCCCTGCGCGCCGTGAACCTCGCCCCCGGCCTCGACGTCCTCACCCTGACCTGCGTCCTGGCCTGGGACCGCCCGCAGAAACCGCAACTGCACAAGCGTGTCGCCGAACGCAATGCCGAACTCCAGTTCGGCTCCATCACCGTGATCGGCCACGACAAACAGGCCGATGTGATCATGCGCTACACCTTCCCGGCCGCGGGTCTGGAGGACGAAGCGCTCGCGACCATGCTGCTGCTGGTGCTGTCGGGCGCGGGCCGGGCTCGACAGGGTTTGCTGCCGTAGGGGATTCGCCGCGCAGGGCGCTCGCTGCGCAGGGCATCCGCCGCTTGGTCACGCGCTGTGTGAGCATTCGCCCCTCGTCATTCCGGCATGCTTTTGGCCGGAATCCACACGGTGTACGGCAACGACATGGCGTGGATCCCGGCCAAAAGCACGCCGGGATGACGTGGGTTGTTCTCCGCCGGGATGACGTGGGTTGTCCTTCGCTGGATGGCGGGGTGGTGACTGCCTGGCTAGCTTCAGCTGTGGGCGATTTCGTCCACATGCTGATAGTTCGGCAGCAATAGCGCTATCCCCTCGGCGAGATCGTCCGGGCTGGTGTCACCCAGGATCAGGTGCTGGAGGATGAAGCCGGGTAGGAGTCCCATCAGGGTTTTGGCCACGACCTCGACATCGGCGTCCGGGGGTAGCCAGCCGACATCGCGCATACGGATGGCGTATTCGATCCAGAGGCGGCGGATACCGCCGATATTGGTGCGTACGTAGTCGGCGATATTGGGGTCGGTGAGGGCGAGGGCCCACGCCTGCGGGATGAGGCGGACCGGCCCGCCGGGTACGGCGAGTTCGGTCACTATGCCGCCGACGGTGCGCATCAGTTCCGGGGGAGTCGGCAAGGGCTCTTTACGCACGGCTTCGGTGAGGGCGCTGCGGAGTCCGCTGGTGGCCTCGGTGGTCAGCGCGGCGATGATGTCGCCTTTGCTCTTGAAGTAGCGATAGACCGCTCCTGCCGACAGTCCGGCCTCGGCGAATACGTCCTGCATGGTGGCGGCGTGCAGTCCCTTGCGGGCGAAGCACTGTTGGGCGGCGTCGAGGATCTGCTGCCTGCGGCGTTCCAGGTGTTCTTCGCTGACTCTGGGCATAGATCCAAACTAAAACGAATATCCGTTCTTGACAAGCTGACAACCCGGTGTCAGCCTTGTCCCATCAAAGAGAACGAACCTCCGATTTAGTGGGAGCCTCCTGATGAACACCCTCCAGCGCGCCCTCGCCCTCGGTGCCGCCGCTGCTCTCATCCAGGCCGTCATGCTGATCGCCTTCGCGTGGCCCGCCGTCAATATCGGCCCCCGGGATCTACCCGTCGTCGTCACCGGACCGCAGGCCGCCATGGTGGCCGACAGGCTGGCCGAGCATGACCCCGACGCCTTCGAAATCACCACCGTCGCAGACGAATCCGCCGCTCGCAAGGCCATCGACAATCGAGATGCCTACGGGGCCATCGTGACCGGCGGGCAGCCCCGCGTACTCATCGCCTCCGCCGCGAGTCCCGCTGTGGCACAGCAGCTCACGGCCGTCGCTCAGCAACTGTCCGGTGTGGCCGCCGCACCCGTCGAGGATGTGGTCGCCGCCGACCCGGATGATCCGCGCGGTGCGGGGTTCGGCGCCATGGTGCTGCCGCTGGTGATGTCCGGAATCGCCGCCGGTGTACTGCTGTCGCTGCTGGTCCCCACGGTCGGCGCCCGCGTCGCCGGCCTGCTCGCCTTCGCCGTCGTCGGCGGACTGCTCAGCATGGGCATCGTCCAGGGCTGGCTGTCCATCATCCCCGGTAACTACCTCACGCTGGCCGCCATCGCCGGGCTCGTCTCCTTCGCGGTGGCCGGAACCGTGGTCGGGCTGGCGACGGTGGTCGGTCGTGCGGGTATCGGACTCGCCGCCCTCACCATGCTGCTGATCGGAAATCCGTTCTCCGCGGCGACTTCGGCCCCCGAGCTGCTCCCGCAGCCGTGGGGCGCCATCGGCCAACTGCTCCCGCCGGGGGCCGCCGCCACCCTGATCCGCTCGGTCGCCTACTTCGGCGGAGCCGGGGCCGCCGCCCCGCTGACGGTCCTATTGGTCTGGGCCGCTGCGGCTCTCGCTCTCCTCGGAGTCGGTGCGGTGCGCACCCGCGGCGCTGCCTCGGCCCCCGCCGGCGCCCCGATCCCGGTCACGGCCTGAGTCGACCGTTCCCATTCGTGCCCCGCGCGGAACTGTGCGGGGCACGAGCGCGCGTAGGTCAGCGCTTCCCGTTGGAGCACGGCTTACAGGTGCCGAACACCTCCACGGTGTGGCTGATATCGCTGAATCCGTGCTCTGCGGCAATGGATTCGGCCCACGCCTCCACGGTCGGCCCCTCCACCTCGACGGTCCGGCCGCAGTGGCGGCAGACCAGGTGATGATGGTGTCCCTTGGAGCACTGCCGGTACACCGACTCACCGGTATCGGTGCGCAGCACATCCACCAGTCCGGCATCCGCGAGTGACTGCAATGTCCGGTAGACGGTGGTCAGTCCGATTCCCTCGCCGCGGCGACGCAATTCGTCATGGAGTTCCTGGGCGGAGCGGAATTCGTCGATATCGGCGAGCAGGGCCGAGATGGCGCTGCGCTGACGGGTGCTGCGCACCCCGACGGTCTTGGTATCGCTCGTCTTCTCCGTCACGGTCACCCCTCCTCGGCGTGTGCGACGGCATCGACCACGATATGTGCCAAATGTTCGTCCACCAGTTCATAGATCACTTCTCGCCCGGTTCGCTCGCCGCGCACCACACCCGCGGATTTGAGGATCCGCAGGTGCTGGCTGATCAGGGGTTGGGTCACACCCAGCGTGTCGACCAGTTCGTGCACGCAGCGCGGCGACTCGCGTAATTGCAGCACGATGGCGATGCGCACGGGCGCGGCCAGTGCGCGCAGCAGTTCCCCGGCGTTGTCGAGAATGCCGCGTGGCGGTACGGGTATCGGCGCGGGCGACCGATACGGGTACGGGTCGTGCGGTATCGCGGTCGGGGCCTCTGTATCGATGCGGGAGCGCCGCGTCGGGGCACCGCTGTCGGCGGTCATCGAACCAACTCCTTATTGGAAACCGCTGCCATTATGCGGTATGCATAGGTATGCATGTCAAATAGGCGCGCTGAGGAGGCCCCACAAACCTTGGATTCGGCAACGGCCGAGTGGGTGAAAACATGGTTGTCCGGTACCGATAGGCTGGAGTGAATCCCTTGCAATCTTCCGGACCGGATGGAGAATTCTCGAGTGGCACCCAAGTCGAAGGTGGACACCGTCGCCAACCTCGCGAAGCGTCGGGGTCTCGTGTACCCGGCGGGCGAGATCTACGGCGGCACCAAGTCGGCGTGGGATTACGGCCCGCTCGGAGTCGAACTCAAGGAGAACATCAAGCGACAGTGGTGGCGGTCCATGGTCACCAGCCGCGAGGATGTGGTCGGCCTCGATTCGTCGATCATCCTGCCGCGTCAGGTGTGGGTGGCCTCGGGGCACGTCGCCGTGTTCAATGACCCGCTGGTGGAATGCCTGAACTGCCATAAGCGGCACCGGCAGGATCACCTGCAGGAGGCCTACGCCGCGAAGAACAAGATCGACGACCCGGACACCGTCGCCATGGAGCTCATCGGCTGCCCCGACTGCGGCACTGTCGGCAAGTGGACCGAGCCGCGTGACTTCAACATGATGCTGAAGACCTACCTGGGCCCGATCGAGTCCGAAGAGGGCATGCACTACCTGCGGCCGGAAACCGCCCAGGGCATCTTCGTCAATTACAAGAACGTCGAGACCACCGCGCGCAAGAAGCCGCCGTTCGGTATCGCCCAGATGGGCAAGAGCTTCCGCAACGAGATCACGCCGGGCAACTTCATCTTCCGCACCCGTGAGTTCGAGCAGATGGAGATGGAGTTCTTCGTCAAGCCGGGCGAGGACGAACAGTGGCACCAGTACTGGATCGACACCCGCATGGCCTGGTACACGGATCTGGGTATCGATCCGGAGAACCTGCGGCTCTACGAGCACCCGAAGGAGAAGCTCTCGCACTACTCGACCCGCACGGTCGATATCGAGTACCGCTTCTGTTTCCAGGGCAGCGAGTGGGGTGAGTTGGAGGGTGTCGCGAACCGCACCGATTTCGACCTGAAGACCCACTCCGAGCATTCGGGCACCGATCTCAGTTACCGCGATCAGACCTCCGGTGAGAAGTACATCCCGTATGTCATCGAACCCGCGGCCGGTCTGACCCGCTCGCTCATGGCGTTCCTGGTCGACGCGTACCACGTGGAGCAGGTCCCCACCGCCAAGGGCACCCTGGAGGATCGCACCGTACTGCGCCTGGATCGTCGCCTCGCGCCGACCAAGGCGGCGGTGCTGCCGCTGTCGCGCAATGCCGATCTCTCGCCCAAAGCGAAAGATCTCGCGACGCAACTGCGGAAGAACTGGAACGTGGAGTTCGACGACGCGGGCGCGATCGGCCGGCGCTACCGTCGCCAGGACGAGATCGGTACGCCGTTCTGTATCACCGTCGATTTCGACACCCTGGAGGATCAGGCGGTGACCGTCCGCGAGCGGGACTCCATGGCGCAGGAGCGAATCAGCTTGGATCAGGTAGAGAACTACCTGGCCACGCGCCTGCTGGGTGCCTGAAAAAGATCATCGGGAAAGACCGGTCAATATTGACCGGTCTTTCTTTTTGCTTAATGCCCCAGGAATTCGGGGCATAGCAGAATTTCGAGTATCCGGCTACTCGTGTTAACAACCCATGACCCTCGCACTATTTATGTGTATGGGGATCGGCGTCAGGTGCTGTAGCTCTATCTGCCTGAGGTGAGTCATGAGCGAGCGAGTAGTCGGGCCACGTTCGGGCCTGCAATGGGTCTCATTGGGGGACAACGGACCATCCGGCTGCCCCGTTGCGCGGTCGACGGCGGCGGTATTCAGATCCTGGGCGGATCGGTATTTGACCCAGCCCTGTGCTGATTTGGGTCGAGACGGGCCGGTCTGTCCGTACGTCCGACCCTCCATGCGACGGGATCTCCTCTGGCTGGGCCAGGTCCCGGATGCCCATCCGCACCGCCGGTGGGTACGCGCCGTTATCGAGGACGCACTCGAGAAGTACCCCGAACTACCTACGGGGAACGGTAGTTCCAGTTCGGTACTGCGCGCGTTGATAACGATCTTCCCGAAACTCGATGACTATTCATTGATCGACGATATGCATGCGGAATTCAAGAGCAGTTTCGTGGAACGCGGTTTCATGCTGGGGCAATTCTATCCGGGTTGTGATCAACCGGGATTGTGGAACAAGAACTTCCGGCCATTGGACGCTCCGCTACCCATGCTGGTGGTCCGGACGATGATGACGACAGACTTTCCCTTCCTGGTCGATAAACCGGAATGGATGGACGCCTATGTCCGCAAGTTCGCGCCGATGATTCCGGCGCATGTGCGAGCAGTGGTGGTGCGGCGCTTGACCACTCGCGCCGAGACCGTGCCCGCCTACCAGGTGCAGCCGGAGGATTCCGACTGCTCGTCACCCGGCCGGTGATCGGTCATGACCCGCGAACTCGCGGCGGAGGCCACCGCCACCGTCTTTCCGCTCTCACCCGCGCAGGCAGGCATGTGGTATGCGCAGCAACTGGATCCGAGTGTGCCGCTATCGGAGGCCCAGTACATCGAGATGCGCGGGCCGCTGGATACCGCGGCGCTGCGCCGCGCCGCGGTGATCGCGGCGCGTGAATTCGGTTCCGGCATCCTACGACTCGTGGAAATCGAGGGTCGGCCGTACCAGGTCGTCGATCCGAATCTCGAAGCGGTCGTGGGGTTCCTCGACTTCTCCGGACGACCGGATCCGATTGCGGCGGCGCTGGATTGGATGCGCGCCGATATCGCCGAACCCGTCGATCTGCTCGGCGATCGGGCCGGGGTGTCGGTGGTGATTCGGGTCGGTGTGGACCATCACCTGTGGTACTCGCGGATGCACCACATTCTGCTCGACGGGTTCGGTTCGGTCACCATGCTGTACCGGGTCGCGGAACTCTACAACGCGAGGGTGCGCGGCGAATCGCCACCGCCGGGGACCGCCGCCTCGCTATTGGAGGTGCACGAGGCCGAAGTGGCGTACCGGAATTCGAGCCGGTATCGCAGCGATGAACGGTATTGGCGGGAGATAGTCACCGGGATGCCGGAGCGGTGCTCGCTGGTCGCGGCCACCGCACCGGCCTGCGCGCTGGCGCGCGAGCAGCGCACTGAACTGGAGCCGGAGAACGCCGCGCGTCTCGACCGCGCCGCGCGCCGGTTCGAAACCAGTTCCGCCACCGTGGTGATGGCCGCCGTCGCGCTCTACTACGCGCGGCTCACCGCCATGGACGAGGTGGTACTGAATCTGCCGGTCTCCGGCCGCACCACCGCGCTACTGCGCCGCTCCGGCGGCATGATCGCCAATGTGGTGCCGCTGCGGGTACGGGTGCCGCGTGACGGCTGTGTGGGCGATGTGATGGACGCGCTGCGGGTGGCGGCGTCGGGGGCCCTGCGGCATCAGCGATTCCGGTACGAGGATATGCGCGACGGGGCCGAGGATCAGCCCGAATTCGGCCGCGGATTCGTCGGTCCGGTCATCAATATCATGCTGTTTCCGAGCGGGATCGATTTCGATGGTCTCGAGGCGGGTCTGAATGTGGTCACCTCGGGGCCGATCGAGGACCTGTTCGTCAACTTCTATCAGCACGGGGCCGCAGCGCCGATCCATGTGGATTTCGCGGCGAATCCTCGCCTCTACGACGAGGATTCGCTCGGGCGACACCACCGCCGATTCATGACCCTGCTGGATTCATTGCTGGCGGCCGAACCGGAGACGCCGGTGGCGGAGTTGGCGTACCGGACCGCCGAGGATGCTGCGGTGGTCGGCGGAGACTTCGGGGCTGAAGCGCCGACACCTCGACTGCTGCCGGAAATCTTGCGAGCTGGGCTCGACCGCGCGGGACGTAATGGGCTGGCCGTGGTGTCCGAGGAAGGAGAGCTCACCTACGGGGAACTCGACGCAGTATCGGATCGACTGGCATGCACGCTGATCGATGCCGGTCGCGAGGCCGGAGTGGCCGTGGGTCCGGAATCGGCTGTGCTGCTGGCATTGCCGCGCTCGGTCGCGATGGTCGCGGCGATCTGGGCGGTGGCCGAGACCGGCGCGGCATTCGTGCCGCTCGGAACGGCACTGCCCGCCGAGCGGGTCGCGCGGATCGCGGGGGAGTGCGGTGCGCGGATCGGGATCACCGTGGCGGGCAATGCTGCCGAACTACCGGATTCGGTGCGCTGGCTGGAACTCGACGCGCATTCCGCGGCGGTGCGGGATCGGATCGTTTCGGAGCCGGGCAGGCGACGCGTGCCGGACGAGCCGGAGCGGTTGGGGCCGGATCGGACCGAACAGGTGGTGCCGGCAGATCCGGTGTCGCCGGACTATCCGGAGCGGATTCTATCGGAGCCGGAGGATTCCCGGCTGACCGCAGCGCCCGGGTCGGCCTCCAGATCTGGTGCGCGGCTGGAGAATCCGGCATACATCGTGTTCACCTCCGGATCCACCGGTGTGCCGAAAGGTGTGGTGGTTACCCATCGAGGGCTGTCGGGATTGGCCGCGGCGATCGTGGACGCGTATGACGTCGCACCCGGATCGCGGGTATTGCAGTCCCTCAACCCGAGTTTCGATGCCGCCACTCTCGAATGGCTACAGGCGTTCGCGTCGGGGGCGACGCTGGTGGTTACCGATACCGATCCGGTCATCGGTGCGGATATGGCGCGCATTGTGCGCGAATACGGTGTGACCCAGCTATGTTCGACGCCCGCCGTCCTGGCGACGCTGGAACCGGATGCGCTCGATGGCGTGCGGGCGGTGTCCACCGGTGGGGAGCCTTGTCCGCCGGAACTGGTGGCGCGCTTCGGTCCCGGGCGGCGACTGCTGAATTCGTATGGACCCAGTGAGACGACGGTGGCGGTGACCTACACCGGCGGGTTGCTACCCGGAGTGCGGGCCGGAATCGGGGATCCGGTCCCGGGGGCGGGGATGCTGGTGCTCGACCGCTTCCTGCGACCGGTGCCCGTGGGTGCGGTCGGCGAGCTGTATGTAGCCGGTCCGGGTGTGGCGCGCGGATATATCGGGCGGCCCGGGCTCACCGCCCAGCGGTTCGTGGCCACCGCGTCCGGTGGTCGGATGTACCGCACCGGAGATCTCGTCCGGTGGACCGGCTCGAAGGTGCTGGAGTATGTGGGTCGCAGCGACTTTCAGGTGAAGCTCCGCGGGATGCGTATCGAGCTCGGTGAGATCGACGCCGTACTGAGCACTCATCCGACGGTGGAGATCGCGGTGACGGTCGCGCGGTCCGTCGGTGCGGCCACGGCGCTGGCCGCCTACGTGGTGCCGGTGGCGGGGGCTCATATCGATGAGCCCGAACTGCTCGAACACGCCGCTCGGCGGCTTCCGCCGTACATGGTGCCCGCCACCGTGACCGTGCTGGGCGCACTGCCGCTCACCGGCAATGGCAAGGTGGATCGGGCCGCCCTTCCGGAACCTGTTATCGCGCAACCGGTTCGCCAGGGCAGCACCGAAGCGGAACGGTTGCTGTGCGACCTGTTCACCGAGGTGCTCGGCAGCTCGCAGGTGGGCCCGGACTCCTCCTTCTTCGCACTCGGCGGCGACTCCATCATGGCCATCGGCCTGGTGTCGCGGGCCCGTGCCGCCGGACTGGTGTTCTCGGCGCGGGACGTCTTCGAACACCGCACTCCCGCCGCCCTGGCCCTGGCTGCTCGGCGCGAGTCCGTTGGCCCGCGAAGACTTCCGGAACTGCCCGGCGGCGGCATCGGCCGGATGCCACTCACCCCCATTGCCGCCTGGCTGCTCGGCCGCCCCGGCTGGGAGCAGTTCGCCCAATCGATGGTGGTGCGTTTGCCCATCGGAATCGAACAGGCGGCGCTGGTTCGCACCGTGCGGGGTCTCCTCGACCGCCACGACATGCTGCGCGCCCGCGTGATCCGCACGCCCTACGGCGCGCAACTCGAGGTTCCGCCACCACATGTCGTCGACACCGAAGCCCTACTGACCCGCATCGCCTGCGAGAGCCCCGACGAATCCGTCGACCACGAACTGGCCGCCGCCGTCGCCCGCCTCGCCCCGCTCGACGGCCGCATGCTCGCCCTGACCTGGTTGGACCCCGGTCCCGCGACACCTGGACGTATGATCGTGGCCGTCCACCACCTCGCCTGCGACGCGATTTCCTGGCGCATCCTGCTCCCGGATCTCATGGCCGCCTGGACCCAGACCTGCACCGGCCACACCGCGACGCTGCCCAAGGTGAGTACGTCGATGCGGACGTGGTCGCACGCACTGCACGGCCTCGTCGCGGATCGGGCACCGGCGGTCGACGCGGATGCCGCGGTGAGCCCGCAGCCATGGCAGACCGACGGGGACGTCGCGGCTGTGCACTCTGCGGCAGGCGATTCGGGTACGGATGGTCCCGACCCGCGCGAGCTCTCGGGCCGACCACAGTCGGCAGCCGATGTGGCGGAGGACTTCGGCGAGCGATTCGGGGATGTGGCGTACTGGCGGGAGACCTTGGCGGCCGATCCGGTGTTGGGGTGGCGGCGGATCGATCCCGAGGTGGATGCGTACGGGACCGCTGGGCGGGTCGAGGTGGAAATACCGGAGGCGGTGACTGCGGTGCTGTTGGAGCGCACTGCCGAGGTCTACCGGTGCGGTGTGGAGGAAGTGCTGCTGGCCGGGTTGGTATTGGCCCTGGGCCGGTGGCGTTCTCGTCATGGGTTACCCGATACGGACACCGTGGTGACCGTGGAGCGGCATGGTCGCGATGAGGGCGTGGTGCCCGGGGCCGATTTGTCGCGGACCGTCGGATGGTTCACGCAGCAGGTACCGGTGCGGATCGGTCCGGCCGTGGAATCCGCTGCGGCGGTCGTCAAGACGGTGAAGGAGCAGCTGCGGGCGGTGCCCTCGGGCGGGGTGGGGTACGGGCTGCTGCGGTATCCGGGTGGGGCGGCGGAGCTGGCGGATATGCCGGAGCCGCAGGTCGGGTTCAACTATCTCGGGCAGATACCGGGGGAGGCGGTGGCGGCCGACTGGATGCCGGTGGGAATGGCGGATCGACTGGGTGGTCACGCCCACCCGAGTATGCCGCTCGCCGCCGTGATTTCGGTGGATGCCGCGGCCATGGTGGCCGAGCGGGGAACCCGGCTCCATGCGGTCTGGCAGTACGCGAGCGCGGCCATCGACGGTGGCGCGGTGGATGAGATTGCCCGGGAATGGGTTTCGGCCGTTTCCGAGATCGCGGACCTGCTCAGCGCACCGGATGCGGGTGGATTCACGCCCAGCGATCTGCCTTTGGTGGCCGTTACGCAGGACGAGATCGATGCCTGGGAGGCTCGTTTCGGTCGCCTCGCCGAGGTGTGGCCGCTCACTCCGCTGCAGCGCGGCCTGTTGTTCCAGGCGCAGCTGTCGCCCGGTGGGTTGGACGGCTACTCCGTGCAGGCGGTGATCGATGTCGAAGCCGAGATGGACGTCGACCGGCTGACCGCGGCAGCCACCGCCCTGGTGCGCCGCCATTCGGCATTGCGGGCGGCATTCGTACAGAACGCGGATACCGCTGCACAGCTGATTGTTTCGGAGGCGGACGTGTCGTGCGACTACCTCGAGGCATACGGGGCCAACGAAGCCGAACTCGACGATATGGCTGCGGGACAACTGCGTACCCCGTTCGCGGTGGACAATCCGCCGCTGATTCGGTTCGCCTGTATCGCGGTGGCGCCGAATCGCTTCCGGCTCGTCATCACCAACCACCATTTGATTCTCGATGGCTGGTCCATGCCATTGCTGTTCGGTGAACTGGTCGCCCTGTACGAAACCGGTGGGCAGGAAGCCGGATTCGCCGATCCGGTCCCGCCGCGCCACTATCTGGAATGGCTGTCGCGCCGCGATCTCGACCCCGCCCGCGCGGCCTGGTCGGCGGCACTCGCCGGACTGGACGGCCCGACCCTGGCCGCGCCGGGCGCACCGCGCGCCGATGCGGCCGCTGCCGCCGTCGCACACGAGGTGGCACTACCTGACGGGCTCGCCGAACGGCTGCGACACGTGGCCGCCACCCGCGAGGTCACCGTCAACACCATGGTGCAGGTGGCGTGGGCGCTGCTGCTGGCCGAATTGACCGGCGACACCGATATCGTCTTCGGCGCCACCGTATCCGGCCGTCCGCCCGAACTACCGGATGCGGACCGCATGATCGGCATGCTGGTCAATACCGTCCCGATTCGAATCACCCTGGACCCGGCCGAATCCGCCACCGACCTGATCACCCGCGTACAGGCCGAGCAGAGCGCCCTCGCCGAACACCATATTCTCGGCCTGGACGAGATCCAGGCGCTCGCGGGCCTCGGACCGCTGTTCGATACCGCGACCGTCTACGAGTCCTACCCGGTCGACGCGGAAGCCCTCAGCGCCGCGACCCAGCGGGCGCGCCTGCGGGTCACCGGCGTGCGCGGCTACGACGGCACCCACTATCCGCTGGCGCTCGCCGCCTACGCGGGCGACGGCCTACGTCTCGTACTCAGCCGCTCGCCACGGTATTTCGATGCGGCACAGGCAGAATCGATGACCGACCGCCTGGCGCGCATCCTGACCACGCTCGCGGGCGATACGAATCCGCGCATTGCCGAAGTGCGCGGCGTCGAACCCGATACCACCAGCGCAGGCTGGTTCGGCCCCGCCGGCCGCCGGCCCCGCCTCCTGCCGGACCTGCTCACCGCTGCGGGGCGACGTCATGCGGTTGCGGTGACCATGGCCGGTGGGGCTGGGAAGCGGTATGGCGCTTCTCAGTTCGTGGCCGGGGCTGTCAAGCCTGAGGGTGGGGCGTCGGTGCCACGGCGAGGACCGGCCGATGTGGCGGAGGCCGAGCATGGGGTTTCCGGGTTCGTGTCCAGTGCGGCGGGGGCACAGCGCGGCACGGCCGAGGTCGATGCCGGTGGGGCTGAGCCGCGGCGTGCCATAACCGAGTCTCCGGCTGATGAGACAGAGACTCGGGGTGGGGTTGCGGAGTCCGTGACCGGTGCGGGGGGCGCGCAGGGTGGCATCGCCGAGATCAAGGACGGTGGGCAAGCGTCGCGGCGTGACACCGCGGAGTTCATCGCCGGTAGGACGGATGAATGGGCTGTCGAGGCTGTCACCGGCGCGCCGTCGGTGCGACATCGTGCTGCCGAGTCGACCAGCGCCCTCCCGGCCATCCTGAGTTATGCCGAGCTCGACGAGGTGTCAAACCGTTTGGCGCGGAGGTTGATTCGGGACGGGGCCGGGCCGGAGCGGGCAGTGCTGCTGGCGCTGCCACGGTCGGTGGACTACATGGTGGCGCTCTGGGCGATCGCCAAGGCGGGGGCCGCGTTTGTTCCGGTCGATACCGCGCAACCGGCCGCGCGGCTCGCCGCTATTGCCGCCGAATGTGGTGCGACTCTGGGGGTCAGCGCCGAGTATGTGAGTTCGGAGCTTCCGGAATCGGTGTCGTGGCTGCGGCTCGATTCTCCGCAGAGGGTGTCCGAGGTGGCTGCGATGTCCGGTGCTCCGGTGGCCGATGCCGACCGGCTCGCACCGCTGCGTTCCGAGCACGCGGCGTATGTGGTGTTCACTTCCGGTTCCACCGGAACTCCGAAGGGCGTGGTGGTAACCCACGCCGGGTTGGCGAATCTTGCGGCGGCCGTGGTCTTCCGGGGACGGCTCGGTCGGGATGCGCGCGTGCTGCACTGTGTGAACCCGAGCTTCGATGCGTCGATTCTGGTGTGGTTGGGGGCCTTCGCCTCCGGCGCGACGCTCGTCATAGCGCCGCCGGAAGCCAATGCCGGTACTGAGTTGGCTACCGCGATCGAGGTGGGTGCGCCGACCCACATCGTCTGTACCCCGAGCGTTTTGGCGACATTGCGGGCCGAACAGCTGCGTGGGGTGGAAGCGGCGGTGATCGGTGGGGAAACCTGCCCGCCGACCGTGATTACGCGACTGGGTGCCGACCGGATACTGGTGAACTCCTACGGCCCGGCGGAGACCACCGTGGCGGCGACCTTCGGCGATCCGATGACACCGGATACGGCCACGGTGCTCGGTGCACCCGTGGCGGGTGCGGCCCTGCTGGTATTGGATCGCTGGCTGCGTCCGGTGCCGGTGGGAGCCATGGGTGAGCTCTACATTCGGGGACCCGGCCTGGCGCGCGGATACGCCGGGCGCACAGCGCTTTCCGCGAGTTGCTTCGTCGCCGACCCCTTCGCGGTGGGACGGCGGATGTACCGCACCGGCGACCTGGTGCGGCGCACGGCCCCCGAAATACTGGAGTACCTGGGCCGCAGCGATTCCCAGGTGAAGGTGCGTGGAATCCGGGTGGAGCCGGGCGAAGTCGACGCCGTGCTGGTGCGGCATCCGGGGGTCGAGCTGGCGGTGACGGTGGCGCGCCGCAATCGCGCGGGCACAATCGCGCTCTCCTCGTATGTGACCGCGAAAGCCGGTGCGCGACTCGCTATTACGGAGTTGACCGGATGGTTGTCGGCTCGGCTACCGCGCTATTTGATCCCGTCGAGTATCAGCCTGCTGGTCGATCTGCCGCGCACTCGAACCGGGAAGATCGACCTGCGTGCCCTGCCCGAACCGGAGACCCTCCAGGCCGACTATGTGGTGCCCACCGGTCTCGAGATCGTGATCGCCGACGTATTCGCCGAGGTCCTGCACGCCGACCGGGTCGGTGCCCGCCACGACTTCTTCACCCTCGGTGGCGATTCCCTCAGCGCGGCCCGGGCGGCGGCCCGCCTGAGTGCCGCCCTGCACACCACGGTCCCCGTGCGCACCCTGTTCGACGCCCCCATGGTGGCCGACCTGGCGCAACGCCTGGACGCCGCCGCGATCACCGCATCCCGTCCACCGCTGGTCCGCGCCGCGCGCCCCGACCGGATACCGCTCTCGCCCGCCCAGCAGCGCATGTGGTTCGTCAACCGCTACGACCCGACCTCCCCGGCCTACAACATTCCGACGGCCCTACACCTCTCCGGCCACCTCGACCCGCACGCCCTCCGCGCCGCCTGCTACGACGTACTCGAGCGGCACGAATCGCTGCGCACCGTCTACCCCGAGATCGACGGCACGGGCGTCCAACGCGTCCTCCCGGCCGATTCGGTACCCCTCGACCTGGATCCCATCCCGGTGACCCCGGACCGGGTAGCGGAGGCTGTGGGCCGAGTGGTCGGCACCGCATTCGATGTCACGACGGCGGTTCCGCTGCGACTGCGACTGTTCCGAATCGCCGCGGGCGAGCGCGCGTCGCGGGCTGAGGCGGTGGATGGTAGCGGTTTCGGCACGGGCGTAGCGGATGGTGGGGGTCCGCGCGGGGACGTGGTGGATCGCGGCGGCGCCCACGCTTACGGGGCGGTGGAGGGTTTCCACACGGACGGGGTGGAGGGTTCCTACGCGGGCGCGGTGGCGGGGGGTTCTCATGCGGATGTGGTGGATCGCGGCGGCGCCCACGCTCACGCGGTGGTGGAGGGTCTCCACACGGACGCCGCGGCGGAGGCTTCGCACCCGGACGCGGTGGGTGGTGGCGGCTTCCACGAGGGCGCGGTGAATGACGGGGTCGAGACGACGTACTCGGGCGGAGCTGCGACCGATGCCTCTACCGCCGGTCAGGGCGGAAATAGCTGTGCCGCTGATGAATACGTGCTCGTGGTCGTCGCGCACCATATCGCCCTCGACGGCTTCTCCATGGCTCCGCTGGTGCGGGATGTGGCCACCGCCTATGCGGCGCGGGTGGTTGGTGGTGCTCCGGAGTGGGAGCCGTTGCCGGTGCAGTACGCGGACTATGCGCTGTGGCAGCAGGCTCGGCTCGGGAATGCCGATGACTCCGATTCGGTTTCGGCGCAGCAGCTTCGGTACTGGGTGCGGACCCTCGCCGATACGCCGGACCAATTGGATCTGCCGACCGATCGGCCGCGACCGGCCCATGCCTCGCATCGGGCGGCGGAGGTGTCCGACCGGATCGAGGGTGAGTTGGTGGCCGCCATCGACCGGTGTGCGCGTACGCATCGGGCGACGCCGTTCATGGTGCTGCACGCCGCGCTGGCAGTGCTGTTGGCTCGTCTGAGCGGCAGCGGGGATGTGGTGGTCGGTACGCCGATCGCCGGACGCGGTGCGGCCGAACTCGATGACCTCGTCGGCATGTTCGTCAATACGCTGGTGTTGCGCACCGATATTCGGGCCGCCGAGGGGTTCGGCGATCTACTCGACCGAGTGCGTCGCACCGACCTGGATGCCTTCGCACACGCCGACCTACCATTCGAGCGTCTCGTCGAGGAACTCGCGCCCGCACGCTCGGCGGCCCGGCATCCCATCGTGCAGGCCATGCTGGTATTCCAGAACCTGACGCACCCGGAATTCACCCTCCCCGCCCTCACCGTCGCACCCCTGGAACTGCCTCAGACCACCAGTCGATTCGACCTGAGCCTCACCGTCTCAGGCGACGCCGACGGTATAGAACTACGCTGCGCCTTCGCCACCGATCTGTTCGACGCCGACACCATGCGGCTCCTGCTGCGCCGCCTGGTGGGCCTGCTCACCGCCGTGACCACCGACCAGACCCGACCGGTGGGCGATATCGACCTGCGCACCGAGGCCGAGCGCACCCGCCCGGGTGAACCCGCCCGCCCCGTCGCCGCACCGCGCCTACTGGCCGACCTCATGGCCGATGCGGTCGCCGCCGCGCCGGAGCGGGTCGCGGTGGTGTGCGGTGATCGCCGACTCACATACCGTGACCTCGACACTCGCGCGGAACTGCTGGCGCGGCAATTGATCCACGCCGGAGCCGGGCCGGAAACCCTGGTAGCCGTGGGTATCCCACGCTCCATCGAATCGGTGCTGGCAGTATGGGCGATCACCCGCACCGGTGCCGCCTTCGTCCCCGTGGACCCGGCATATCCGCCGAATCGCATAGCTCACATTGCCGAGGTATCCGGCGTAGAGCTCGGCCTCACCGTGCACGCGCAGCGAGATCGCCTGCCCGACAGCGTGCACTGGTGGACCCTGGACGACGCGGTACCGCAACGCCCGCCTTCGGCTCCGCCGCATGAGTCGAGCGTGCAGGGTCGATCCGTTCGGTCCACCTCGGCCGGGCGGCAGGCGCGCCCGGAGAATCCGGCCTACGTCATGTTCACCTCCGGCTCCACAGGTGCACCCAAGGGCGTCGTAGTCACCCACACTGGGTTGGCGAATCTTGCGGTGGCGCAGCGTGATCGGGACGGTCTTACCGCTGAGTCCCGAGTGCTGCACGTCGCCTCGCCGAGTTTCGATGCCTCTGTGCTGGAACTGGTGATGGCGGTGAGCGCGGCAAGCTGTCTGGTGGTGGCTCCGCCGACGGTATTCGCCGGTCGAGAACTCGCGGATCTCCTCGCCCGAGAGCGGGTGTCGCACATCGCGCTCACGCCGTCGGCGCTGAGCACGGTGGATCCTGCCGGGCTCGATGATGTGCGCATGGTCATTACCGGCGGCGAACCCTGCCCACCCGACCTGGTTGCCGCCTGGGCCGCGCCGAATCGGCTGCACTTCAACGACTATGGGCCGACCGAGAGCACAGTGTGGGCCACCGGTAGCGCGGCGCTGCGGCCCGGCGACCCCATAACCATCGGCTCGCCCGCACCCGGTGTGCGTGCCCTGGTCCTCGACGAACGACTTCTCCCCGTCCCCGACGGGGTGGTCGGTGAACTGTATCTGGCCGGAATCGCCCTAGCCCGAGGCTATTTCGGACGCGGGGATCTCACTGCCGCCCGTTTTGTGGCCGATCCGTACGGCCCGCCCGGGCAGCGCATGTACCGCACCGGCGATCTGGTGCGCTGCCGTGGCGTGGACCTGGAGTATCTGGGACGCACCGACAATCAGGTAAAGCTGCGTGGGCTGCGCATAGAACTCGGTGAGGTGGAATCCGCCCTCACGGCCGATCCTGCGGTCGCGCGCGCGGTCGCCGTCATTCGTGACGACAGTCGCGGCGGGGACATGCTCGTCGCCTACGTCGTCCCGGCCGCAACCTCGGAGCCCGCGGGCGCGGTGTCCGACGGCGGGGCATCCGACGGCGGGGCACCGGAGGGCCGGGCGTCGGATGGGCATGTATCGGACGGGCGCGCGTCGGAGGGCCGGCCGCTGGATCCGCTGCGCCTGCGGAAGTCCATCGCGCGACGACTCCCGTCCTACATGGTGCCGTCGGCCATCGTGGTGCTGAACACCCTGCCGCACACCGCCAACGGCAAGTTGGATCTCGCCGCACTGCCCGCTCCGGAATCCGCCGTCACCGTGCATCGCACTCCGGAAACACCTGCCGAACAGGCGGTGGCCGCCGCCTTCGCCGAAGTCCTCGAGATCGACCGGGTCTGGCTGGACGACGACTTCTTCGCCCTCGGCGGCAATTCCCTCATCGGCACCCGCGTAGTCGCCCGCCTCGGAGCGGCCCTGGGCACCACCGTCCCGGTGCGAGCGCTGTTCGACGCACCGACAGTGGCGGATCTGGCCGAACTCATTACCTCCGGTGCGGCTACCGACCGTCCGCGTCCCGGCCCGCGCCCGCGCCCGGACCGCATTCCACTGTCGGCGGCACAGCAGCGCATGTGGTTCCTCAACCGCTACGACCCGGGCTCACCCGCCTACAACATTCCGGGAGCCTTCGAGATCGAAGGGGCACTCGATATTCCGGCCCTCCGTGCCGCCGTCGACGATGTTGTCGCCAGACACGAAACGTTGCGGACGGTCTACCCGACCGGCCCCGACGGATTGCCCTATCAGCACATCCTGCCCGCGGTCGCGGGAGCGACACCGATCATCGAGCGCGATGTCCGGCCCGAGGAGATCGGCACGGTTCTCACTGCGGAACTGTCGCGCGGCTTCGACCTGACCCGCGAAACACCCCTGCGCATCGGGCTATTGCACATAGCTCCGCAGCGCACCGTGCTGGCCATGGCGGTACATCACATTGCCGCCGACGGCTGGTCCATGACACCGCTCGCACGAGATGTGATGGTTGCGTTCGCTTCCCGCGCGGCCGGTAGTCCACCGCAGTGGACGCCGCTCCCGCTGCAATACGCCGACTACGCCCTGTGGCAACGTGAACTCCTCGGCTCCTGCGATAATCCGGACAGTCTCGCGCACCAGCAGCTGCAATTCTGGCGCACTACCCTCGACGGCCTGCCGGAGCTGCACGCACTGCCCACCGATCGCCCGCGCCCACCGCTTCCCTCGGGCATTGGCGACAGCGTTTCCTTCACCATCCCCGCCGCGGTGCACGACCGCGTGCAGGTGCTGGCGCGAGCGCACGGGGCCAGCCCATTCATGGTGGCGCACACCGCCCTCGCGATCCTGCTGGCCCGGCGCTCCGGCAGCACCGATATCGCCATCGGGTCGGTGGTGGCGGGCCGCGGTGACGACGAACTCGACGATCTCGTCGGCATGTTCGTCAACACCGTGGTGCTGCGCTCACACCTCGACCCGGCCGCGACAGTCGCCGCCACCCTCGCCGCCACCCGCCAAGCCGATCTCGCCGCCTACGGCAATCTCGACCTGCCGTTCGAAAAGCTGGTGGACGCCCTCGCCCCCACCCGCGACACCTCGCACCACCCGCTGTTCCAGGTGCTGCTGGCCTTCCAGAATCTGCCGCTGGAGCCAACCAGGTTGCCCGGTATGGCGATCCGCCCCCTGAAGACCGCCGCTCCCGGCGCCAAGTTCGACCTGGAATGGATGCTGGCCGAACAGTTCGATTCCGGTGGGGAACCAGCGGGAATTACCGGTTCCCTCATCTTCGCCAGCGACCTCTTCGACCGCGCCACCGCACAGGCCATGGCGGACAGCTTCATTCGCTACCTCGACGCCGCCACCGCCGCACCGGATTCCACCATCGCGGCGCTCACGGACTGGACGGCGCCCACCACGCCCGCCGATAGACCGAAGGTGCGTGGCCATGTCGAGCCCGCTCCACGCCGTGCCTACCGCGCCCCACGCACCGACCTCGAACGCGCGGTCGCCTCCGCCTTCGAAACCGTGCTCGACCACCCCCGAATCGGCGTGGACGACAACTTCTTCGACCTCGGCGGTAACTCCATGGCCGCGGTCCAATTGGCCGAACGGATCCGAGAACGCACCGGCAGCCCCGTCCCGCTGCAATGGATGTTCATCGAACCCACCCCCGCCGCGCTCGCCCGCCGAATCACCGACGGTGAACAGGAATTCGGCGTCGACCCGGCCTTGCGCGTCCTGCTGCCCATCCGCCCGACCGGAGCCGAGCCGCCCCTGTTCTGCATTCACCCCGCGGTCGGGTTGGCCTGGGGCTATACGGGATTGGTGCGGCATATCGATGCGACGCACCCCGTGTATGGACTCCAATCGCCGGGCGTCACCGATGGCGGCGACCCCGACCGCACCGTGCGCGAACTCGCGACCCGCTACGCCGACGAAATCCAACAGGTCCAACCGCACGGCCCCTACCACCTGCTCGGCTACTCGGCAGGCGGCCCACTCGCACACGCCGTGGCCGTCGAATTGCGCCGTCGCCGCGAACCGGTCCCCGCACTGGTCATGCTGGACGCGCGCGCCGACATCGACTTCACCGACGATCAGATTCCCACTCCCGAACTGCTGCTCGCCGAATTCGGCGGTGTCGAAATACCGGTGGGGGAAAGTGAATTGACCGCCGCGCGAGCCGTCGAGCTACTGTGCTCGGTCACCGGCGCCGCGAGCACCTTGACCGCCGTAGACCTCGAACACCTCTACAGCGACCTCGGACACCTGGTGCGCCAGATCGCCGACCATCGCCCCGAGGTCTTCGACGGCGATCTCCTCTTCTTCACGGCAGCCGGAGGTCCGGCGGAACCCAATGTCGCTACCTGGATTCCGTATATCGGCGGTGAAATCGAGGAACGCCGAGTGGATTTCGGCCACAATCAACTCATTACGCCGCAGGCCTTGGAAGTCGTGGGCCCACGGGTGAATGCGTACCTGACCCGGTAACCGGCCTACTCGCCCTCGTCGAACTCGTCATCGTCGTCGTGGTGATGGAACGATGCGATACTTCCCTCGGTCACGCCGACGCCATGGACGCTGAACTCGCCGAACGGTGAGCCGGGGCGCCCCGCCCGGAAACATGCGTCACCGGGCGATCGGAAACCGAACTCCCGCGCCAACTCGACGGCCAGCCGTGCGGCATGCGCCCCGCGCTCGGGTGGCAGCGGACGCACCCAGCGCCACTGTCCGCCCACCATCGGGACGAATCCGTGGCCCGCGAGCCAGCTCCGGTCAATGGTCGCACCGTCCAGATACACACTGATCCCGTCGATGCGCTGCTCGATCTGCACGATGCGCGGATCGTCCCAGTGCGTGCAGCCGTGCGGAGCGAGACTGATCCGCAGCGTGTCCGGCTCGTCGTAGACGGCATTGTCGCCGACGCCGAAATACCGCATGCCGAGATAGATATCGTGCAGCGTCGCCCCGAACCCCTCCGCTACCTGATCCCAGGATTCCGTTGTCGCGGTGAACCATTCGCCGGGGAAGTCCCTGCGCTGCTCATAGCCGCCACCGAGCCAGGTGTAGGGCGCGTTCGCCACACCGAGTGCACCCTTGTCGAAGGTGTTCGACACCGACGCGCCCCAGGCCCGCGCATCCACGATTCGAGCACTCATGGCACCGTGCACATGCACCTTCAGGAGTCGAAACACCCTGTCGCCCCGCCACAGTGCGAATACACCGTGCTCGCCCCCGAAGAGCGATACCGGACCCCATAGTTCTGTGGCGAGAGCCAGATGGTGCCGAAACTCCTCCGGCGATACCGGCCCGTCACCGAGCGGTACCTCTACCCGAAGGACATTCGGATCCGCGCGTCGCAGTACGTCGAAATCGGTCTCGGTCAGCTTCTGCAGCGCGGTGCGGAACCATTCGTCGGTGGTGCTGTCGGCCATGGGGTCTCCCTCTTATGCGCCGCAAACTTACAGCGCGCGCGGCCCGACCGCCTCCGCAACCGATATCTCCCGGGCGTGGTCTGCATCACCGCTACTTCTGCGGGCGAATGCGTACCCGCTCGATGACCGCCCGGCGGGGCCCAGCGACGGGCCAGCAGCGGTCATCGCGATCCGATGACGGCGAATCTTTCGGGGACACCCTCCGGTTGGGGAACAATGGGCCGAGACGACATATCGCGTGGAAGCAGGTTCGGCAGTGTCGAAAAACGGGAAGCGGCTGCTCAGCGCCGCCGCGGTAGGGCTGGGGTCGCTCGGCGCCGGAGAACTGATCGCGGCGAGCCGGGGCGGATCGCTTGTCGACGGTATCGGTCGCGCGGCGGCCGATACCGTACCGGTGGCGGTGGTCGAGGCCGTGGTGGCCAGGGCGGGTGCGCACGATAAGGAGGCCACCCGGTACGGCGTGCTGGCGGCCGGTGTCGCGGCGGCGGCGGGTTTGGCGGCGCTGCCGCAACGTGTGCGCACACCCGCCGCCCTGGCCTTCGGAGCCGGGGCGGGCGCGCTCTCGACGCGACTGCCGAATCGCTCACCGGCAGCGGTCGCGGGCAGCGCGGTCGCCGCGGGACTGCTCAGCCGCGGGTTGCGGCGGCCGCCCGGGGCCGGGCGCGGATTGCTCTGGGCTGCAATGGGTGCCGGAATGTTCGCGGGAGCGGAGACGCTGCTGCGTCGGGCCGATCGGGAGCACCGTGAGCGGGTCGGCCGGGTCGGCCCGATGGGTGCGCACCAGCCGATTCCCGACGATGGTCTCGGGCTCGAACACGGGCTGTCCCCGCTCATCACCTCGGTCGGGAAGTTCTATGTCGCGGATGTGAATTCGCGGCCGCCGCGCATCGATCCGAAGCAGTGGCGGCTCGCTATCACCGGTAAGGTCGCGCACTCGCTGCGCCTGTCGCTCGCGGAATTGGCCGACCAGGCAGAGGAATTCGACGCCGTCATGGTGTGCGTGCACAACACCGCGGGCGCGGGCCGGGCCGGTAATGCCCGGTGGCTGGGTGTGCCGCTGACCAAACTGCTCGACCACGCGCTGCCCGAATCCGGTGCGACCAAACTGGTGACCCGCGCCGTCGACGGCTACACGATCTCGCTGCCGCTGGAACCGTTGCGCTCCGGCGAATGGCCCGCCTACCTGGTCATCGGCATGAACGGTGAACCCCTGCCTCCGGAGCACGGCTTCCCCGCGCGGGTCTTCGTACCCGGCCTCTACGGCCAGTACACGGGCGTGAAATTCCTCGCCGAACTCGAACTCGCCGACGACAGTCATGTCGACTACTGGGTGAAGCGCGGTTGGCCGCGTGAGCCGATCTGGGTGCGCCCGCAGGCGCGGATCGACGTCACGGCCACCGGCAGTCCGGGTTCGGGCAAGTGCACCGTCGCGGGCGTCGCCTGGGCTCCGCCGCACGGTGTCTCGGGCGTCGAGATCCGGATCGACGAAACCGATTGGATTCCGGTCGAACTCGGCGCGGAACTGGCGCCCGCCGCGTGGCGACGCTGGCGCACCATCGTCGACCTGCCACCGGGCGAGCACACCGTGTCCGCCCGGGTCACCAGCCGCTCCGGGGAAGTGCAGGATGCGGCGACTCGCCCACCGTTCCCACTCGGCCCCGGCGGACTGCACACCGTGACCGTCCACGCCTGAGTCCCCGTCAACGGCAGCACACCGCGTGCGGTCGGGCTACAGCCGGGGATCGTTGACCAGGCGGAAGTCGTGCAGATCATCCTTGGTGCCCGCCGCCGTGAAATAGCGCCCCGGCAGTTCGTTGGCGGGCATATCGCAGGCGCGGGCAATGACCGATGCGGGGAGGCGGAGCAGGTCGCGGCCCAGATGCCAGGGCGTGACCAAGCGGGCCTCGTCGCCGAAGAGCAGGACACAGCGGACCGGGACGCGGCCGTCGGGGAGCAGGGCGCGGTCGGCGGTGTGCCGCCACCGCGTCAGCGTCTCGTACAGCCCTGTCAGATCCAGACTTTCGTGGGCTCCCTCGAGGGCGGCGGCATAGTCGCGATCGAACTGCTCGACCTCGGATTCCGCCAGGCAGGTGCGGATCGCGGCAGGGCTGGCGTGGGCGGGTAGCGGGAAGCCGTGCTCGAACTTGGCGTAACCATGCTCGGCTGTCATGAATCCACGCTAAACCCGACCGCCCGTGCGTGCTGCGAATCGGTATGTATCGGATCGGGCGGAACGCCCGTGCGCCGCTGGATTCGCGCTCGCGCGCCGCGAAGGCCAGCGCTCGTCGGAACTGCCGCGGTCGCCGCGATTCGAACCACAGTCGCGGTTACCTCGGTGCCGAAGCTGCCAACGGATCGCGGTGCACGCGAGGACACACCATCGGTTGGGGGCCGGAGCCCGGCGACCGCGAGCTGGAGTGCGCGACGTCCAGCCGCTGGGTGGGGTCGGTCGAGCCGCTGGGCAGGGTCAGAAACGGCCGCCACGGCTGATTCGGCGCGAACCCTGGGAGCCACCGAAGGAACCGGGGCCGAGGCCGCCTCCACCGCCGCGGGAACCACCACCACCGAAACCGCGTCCGCCGCTGCGGTATCCGCTGCCCATCCCACGCATCATGCTCTCGATGAGAATGCCGCCCAGTACCGCGCCGGTTTGCGAACCGCCCGACCTGACGGGTTGGCTGCTGGCCTGCCAGTCATTGACCGCGGCCTGAGCCGTGTGGAGGGCGCGAGTACCGAGTTCTGCTGCGCGCTGGGCCGATTGGAGCGCCTGGTGCGGGTCGCTGGTGGCCAGCTGCTGGGCCTGTTCCAGATTGCGCTGGGCCTCCGCGAGTCGGGTGCGGGGTTCGGCGTCGACGCCGCCACGACGGGTGCTGATGAAGTCGGCAGCGGCATGGATACGACCGCTGGCGGCGGTGATCGCCTGGTCGAGGCGGCGGGCCAGATCCTCGGCGACCAGTTTGCGGTCGGTGGCCGCCGCAATGGCCCGGTCCAGTTCGGTATCGGCGGCCACGGCCTGCTGGAAGGCGCCGAGCGGATTGTTCGCACCGGTGGCGGCGGCCTGATCGAGTGCGGCGCGGGCACCGGCGGTCGCGGTGGCGAGTTCGGTTCCGCCATGGGCGCTGAGGGTTTCGGCGGCGGCGATATCGCGCCGCAGCTCCTCGACAATGCCCGGCAGCCCGGCCCGGGCATCAGCGATATCGGTGGCCGCGGTATCCACGGCGTCCAGGAGTGTCCGCGCGGCGTCGACGGCGGATTCGGCGGCGCGAATGGCCGCCACCGCCGAACCCTGCTGTCCGACCGGCCGCGCCACGGCGGCCCGGCCATCCTCGATACTGCGTTCCGCGAAGGAGATTCGCTCCTGGGCCATGGTCACATTGTCGCGAACCGGGGCTACCGCCGCCGCCGGCTGCTCGCGCACCAGGGCGGCGAGGGTCGCGTCCGAACGCGGCACCCGCGCGGTCAGCTCCACCAGGCCACGGGTCAAACCATCAAGGCGCTCACCGGCGTTGATGAGCAGATTGCGCATGGCATCGAATTCGTCGACCTTGGCGTCGAGTTCGCGATCGGCGCGCCCGCAGGTACTGATCAGGTCCACCAGCATGGTCCGCTGCTGCTCGGGTGTCTCCGGAATGTCGTCGTCGAGCTGCTGCCGGATCGAGAACGCCTTGGCGAGTGCGTTGGTCGCGGCCGACAGGGCGGCGGCGAACGGCGCGGTCGTGGTACCGCCGAATTCGTCGGTGGCCAACCGCAATTCCTCGGTGCTGGTGCGAATCGCGTTATCGGTGTCGACGAGCAGCTCCTTGGAGCGCGCATCGAGCGTCGGCAGCGGCAGACCGGACAGCGTCGCTGTATCGGTGGGATCGATGCCACGAATCCGCTCCAGCTCGGCGCGATCGCGTTGGTCGCGCCGACGCCGTGACCAGAACCACAGCGCGACCACAATCAGCGCCACGACCACCGCGAGCAGCAGCAGTGGCCAGATACCGATTCCCTTGGAGCCGGACATGGCATCCGACAGCCCGTTCGCGGCCGCCAGTCCGGCCCCGGCCCAATCACTATTGCGCAGCCGCGGTTCCACCTTGTCGATGAGTACCGTGTCCAGTTCACTGTCGCTGACCGACTGCGGCAGGGTTCCCGTGAAGGCGTAGGCCCGGTCGTCCACCGCGATCGACAGCAGTACATCCCGATCGCCGAAACTCGACGCCGACGCGGTGCGGTCACCCCACTCGTTCGGATCCAGTCCGGCGAAATCCCGGACATAGACCACCCACAGCCGCTCGCGGTGCTTGTCGTAGAGCGAGTCGACCGCGGCATTCAGCTTGGCTTCCTGCCCGCCCTCGAGCACATTCGCCGTATCGGTGACATACCCGGGCAGTCGCATGGGTTGCTCCGCCATTGCCGGACCCGGTATTCCCGCGAGCAGCGTCAGGGCCAACAACAGGCCGGTCACGAGCAGGGTCTGTCGCTTCGGTAACGCCATGGGTCGAATCTATCCGCACGGAAGGAGTGCGCGAGCCTTCTTCCGTCCACCCGTGTCGTCCCCGATGACTACCATCGGCTAGGTGATCACGATCGATTCGCCCTATACGGGCCACGTCACGCCCGGCGCCAATCCGCAGCGGCGGCAGGTCGAGGGCGCACGCATCGTGAAGGTGGCGGTGGGCCAGCTGAACAACAACGTCTACCTGGTGCAATGTGCGAAAACCGGCGCGACCCTGCTGATCGACGCCGCCAATGAGGCGGATCGGCTGCTCGAGCTCATCGCGCAGGAGGCCCCCGCCGGCGTGGAGCTCATTGTCACCACCCATCAGCATCCCGATCATTGGTGGGCCCTGAAGGATGTGGTCTCCGCCACCGAGATCCCCACCGCCGCCCACGAACTCGACGCCCCGCCGCTGCCCGTGCAGCCCGACCGGCTGCTCGCCGACGGCGATGTGGTGCGAATCGGCGACCTCGAACTCGAGGCCATCCACCTGCGCGGGCACACCCCGGGTTCGGTGGCGCTGGCCCTGACCGACGGTGCGGGCCGCACCCACCTGTTCACCGGCGACTCCCTCTTTCCGGGTGGGGTCGGGAAAACGCACAGCCCGGCGGATTTCGAAACCCTGCTCGGTGATGTGGAGTCGAAACTGTTCGCCTGCTTCCCCGACGACACCGTCGTCTATCCGGGGCACGGCGATGACACCACCCTCGGCGCCGAACGCCCGCACCTGCCCGACTGGCGGCGGCGCGGTTGGTGAGGGCCCCGCAGCGCGGCTATCCCAGCTCCACTCGGATGGCGGCCGACAATGAGCCCAAGGGCTGTGTGCGCGGTGCGACGCGCTGGACCACTCGACTGATTATCGGCGCGCTGCTGGCCGGTCTGGTCGTGGTGGGCGGTACTGCGGTACGGGTGTGGCAGGTGGCTCGCATCAGTGACCACTCGAAGGCCGACGCCATCGTGGTACTCGGCGCGGCCCAGTACGACGGCACCCCGTCCTCGGTCTTCGAGGCGCGACTGGATCAGGCGTACAACCTGTTCAAGAAGGGTGTGGCCCCACTCGTTGTCACCGTCGGCGGGAAACAGCTGGGCGACAACTACACCGAGGCCGCCTCGGGCAAGACCTACCTGCAATCGCGCGGCGTACCGGCCGATCGGATCCTGGCCGTCGAAACCGGCTCGGACACACTGCAAAGCGTGGAGGCCGTCGCCAGGGCGCTACACGCTCGCGGCAAGACCTCCGCGGTGCTGGTCAGCGATCCGTGGCATTCCCTGCGCACCCGCACCATGGCCCGCGATGAGGGTCTCGAAGCCTGGACCGCGCCCACCCGCACCGGCCCGGCCGTCTACACCCGGGAATCGCAGGCACACGGTATTTTCCGCGAGACCTTCGCGCTGATCTGGTACCGGATCACGCACTATTCCGCCGATTTCGAGTACACGGCGGAGCAATAGAGCCATGAGCGCCGACCCGTACACCGAGGAGGACCGGGAACGCCTGGTCGCCGAATCCGCCAAGACGGCCGGACTGAGCTGGTCGTCGGCGCCGGCGCGGCGCACCGACTTCTCCCGCGACCGCGCCCGGGTCCTGCATTCGGCGGCGCTGCGGCGGCTGGCCGATAAAACCCAGGTCATGGGTCCGCGCGACGGTGACACCCCGCGTACCAGACTCACTCACTCGCTCGAGGTCGCACAGATCGGGCGCAGTATCGCCGACGGGTTGGGTTGCGATCCGGATCTGGTCGATCTGGCCGGGATGGCGCATGATATCGGGCATCCGCCCTACGGACACAATGGCGAGCAGGCCCTGGACGAATTCGCCGACGCCTACGGTGGATTCGAGGGCAATGCCCAGAACCTGCGCATCCTCACCCGGCTGGAACCGAAGGTGGTCACCGCCGACGGTCGTAGCGCCGGACTCAACCTGACCCGTGCCGCCCTCGACGCGGTGATCAAGTACCCGTGGGGGAGAAGTGGCTCCGGTACCAAATTCGGGGCCTACGACGTGGATATCGAGCGGCTCGACTGGGTTCGTCAGGGTGCGCCGGAGCGGCGCCAATGCCTGGAATCGCAGGTCATGGACTGGTCCGACGATGTGGCGTATTCGGTGCACGATGTCGAGGACGGGGTGATCGCCGGGCGCATCGATCTCCGCGCGCTCGCCGATCCCCTCGAACAGTCCGCTCTCGCCGAACTCGGCTCCGCACAGCACCGTTCACTCTCGACGGACGAGCTCATTTCCGCCGCGCAGCGCCTATCCGAACTGCCGGTGGTCGTCGACGCCTGCGATTACGACGGCTCCCTCACCGCGTCGGTGGCCCTGAAACGTCTGACCAGCGAACTGGTGGGCCGATTCGCCACCGCTGCCGTGGAGGCCACGCGGCAAGCCTGGGGCGGCCGCCAACTCTCGCGCTACGCCGCCGACCTGGAGGTGCCGCGCATTGTCGCGGCCGAGGTGGCGGTGTTGAAAACCGTTGCTCTGCGCTACGTCATGTCCGATCCCATCCACCGGGTGCGCCAGGGTTCGCAGCGCGAACGCATCCGGGTGGTCGCCGATCGGCTACTCGCGACCGCACCGGACGGCTTGGATCCGGTCCTGCTGCCGTGGTGGGAGACGGCCGTCGATGACATTGCCCGGGTTCGGGTAATCGTCGACCAGATCGCGTCCTACACCGAGAGCCGCTTGGAGCGGGTGGCGGCGGGCATCGGCCAGCACTGACGAAAGTTCGGTCGCGGGCCTGGAGCCTGTGTCACCCTGGAGTCAGAAACTATTGTCACCCAAAGCGTTAACGAACTATTTCCCGAAACGATGAAAAAGGTTGTAGCGCAGTGCGGCGGTTCGGTCCGCGAAGGAGTTTCGGTCCGCGAACCAAGTAGCAGTGTGGCCCGTTCGCATTATTGAGCGCTACCGCTGGGCTGAGATTCCGACCGCTCGGATCTCTTTGACTTGGACGGTTGACCGCTATGTCTCGACCCCTGGGATGGCTACTTGTAGCAGGTCATACGGCTGTGTCATTCTGCACTCGGAAACCCTCTCGCGGGGGCGGGTGTTTCCCGGAAATATTTTCATATGGGAATTTTCAAGAGGGGGAGTAATCGCTCATGAGCGATCCGTTCCGCGTGCCGACGCTCGACCTTGCCGGATTGCGCGTGGATCGAGCCGGATTCGGTATCCGGTTACGAGATGCGTTGCACGAGAAGGGGATCTGCTATCTGACCGGGCCCGATATCCGGAAACTTCCCGTTGTCGACGTGTTGACCGCGACCCGGGGTTTCTTCGCCCACTCGACCGAGTCGGGCATCGTGGACTACGCACGCCTGTGTGACGACACCGCACTCACGACAGTCGAACTGCGCCCGATGGTTTCGCTCTGGGCGCAGGGGCTCGCGGCGCTGGCGCCCGAACTGCTCGGTGCGCTGGCGCAGGCGCTCGGACAGCCGGAGAACTACTTCGATCAGTGGATCGGGCGGGCCCGGCTCCGAGCGGGACTGGTGCACGTCATGCCCGGTGACGGTGAGTCGGATACTGCTCCGCGCGACGATTTCGGCTTCCTGAACTTCCTGCTGCCGGACCTGCTGTGCGGTATGCGGGTCGGTGACGGGGCGGGCGGCTGGGCGGACGTGTTCCCGCGCGAGAACTCGGTACTGCTCACCCTGGGTGACGGAGCCGAGGCCGCTACGGCGGGCTTCCTGCGGGCCGCACCGCATCGACTGTGGTCGCCGCACGCCAGCAAGGGGCGGGTGGCCGTCACCGTGACGGTCGATTCGGGTATCGAATCGCCCTCGGCTCCACCGGAGCTGGCCACCCACTCACTCGTCAACTGAGCGGTCGCTACGCGTGCATGGCCACATAGTGCGCGATGCTGTCGGCCGGTGGGCCGTCGGCGACTATGCGGCCCTCGTCGAAGACCAGGACGCGATCGAAGTCGGTGAGTAGGTCCAGGTCGTGGGAGATAACGACCACCTGCTGCGCAATCGTGTGCAGCAGTTCGGCAATGCGGCGCTTATTGCGCAGGTCGAGCAGGGTGGTGGGTTCGTCGAAGATGACGTAGCGCGGGCGCACGGCCAGCACCGCGGCAATGGCGAGCATCTGCTTCTGTCCACCGCTGAGCAGATGCGCCGGGTGGTCGCGGAAATCGCTGAGGCCGTAGTCGGCGAGCGCCGCGGAGACTCGCTCGGCCAACTCCGGCTTACCTACGCCGTGGTGCTTGAGGCCGAAGGCCAGATCCTCGGCCACCGTCGGCATGACGATCTGCACGTCCGGATCCTGGAAGACGAAGCCGACGAGTCGGCGAACCTCCCGGCCCTTCTTTCGGGTATCCAAGCCGTCCACCCGGACCCGCCCCGAAGTCGGGATCTGCAGGCCATTGAGCAGCCGGGCGAAGGTGGATTTGCCCGAACCATTGGATCCGATGACGCCGATCCGATGCTCGCTCAGGGTGAGGTCCAGCGAACGCAATACCTCGCGCTCGCCGAAGCGATGGTCGACCGCCTCGACTTCGATCATGCTCGACTCGGAATCAGTGGATAGGCCCGGCGCACCGCGACCGCCGCCAGCGATCCGATCACCGTCTTCACCGCATCGCCCGGCAGGAATGCCACCGAGGTGGTGATCGCCTTGCTGAGGGGGATATTCGCGGCCGCCGCCATCCACGGAATGCCGATGGCGTAGAGCACCACCGCGCCGCCGAGAAAGTTGATTGCCAGCGCGATGGGCAGGTTGTAGTGCTTCCACAGGCGTTCGGTGAGCAATCCGATCACCAGCGCGCCGATCGGGTAGGCGATGATGAATCCGCCGGTCGGGCCCAGAATCACCGATAGCCCACCGCGTCCGCCCGGCAGTACCGGCAGGCCGACCAGCACCAGCACGACGAACAGCAGGACGGCCAGTGCGCCCCGCTTCGCGCCGAGAATCGACCCGGCCAGAATGACGCCCAGGGTTTGCGAGGTGAACGGCGCGAATGCCCCAGGCAATTGGATGAGCGGGAAGAACCCGAGTACCACCATGATTGCCGCGAACAGCGCTACCTGCGCCAAATCCCTACTACGCACCGGAGCATCGTAGGGGAGGGGCACTCGAGCTCTGGTACGGCGGTCTCAGTAGATGCGGTGCGTCACTGCAGGCCGCGGGCATCGAGTGCCTCGCCGAGGTTATCGGCCATGCGCAGCGTGCGAATGAGCAGTGGCACCAGGAAAGCGGTGCTGCGTTCGATACCGCGAGCGCGCTGAGCGGCGCGCACCAACTCGGCTTGCTCACGAATAACCGGTATGAAGCGAATGGTCATGGCGACCAGCAGGCCCACCCGCTCGGGTCGGACCCCGAGTGGTTTCAGCGGGCGCAGGGCGGTTTCGACGGTATCGATCATGGCGGTGGTGCGAGTGGTGAGCGTCACCAGATTCGCCAGCAGCACCAGGGTGAGCACCCGCTCGGTCACCAGCACGGCACTCACCCAACCGGTGAACAGCAACTGCGCGAGGGCGATCAGCACGAGGAACGGCGCGATAATCCACACCTGCCGGGCGGTTACGCGCCACGGAATCCGTGCCAGCGCATACCCGCCGAGTACCACCGCGAGAGCCACGGCGAGCCAGACCATCGACGAGACGAAGAACAGGGCGGTGCCCGTCACCGCCAGCACGAGCAGCTTGGCCCCGGCGGGCACGATATGCACCGGGGTCTTCGCATCGTGATAGAGGCTGAGCACCGGTAGATCCTGGCACGCGGTGGCTGTCCTCGATCGGCGGCCTCGGCTCGGCGGGGGCGAAGCCCAGGAGTGCCCCCCGAGAGTTGGGCCTGTCCGGGTCCCGCGTGTCGGCCGGGCGCGGCTAGACTCGCGGCGTGGCCGGACGACTCCCTGATCGTGATATCGCGGCGATTCGTGAACGCGTCCGGATCGAGGATGTGGTCGGCGAATACGTCGCGCTGAAGTCTGCCGGTGCGCTGTCGATGAAGGGGCTGTGCCCGTTCCACGACGAGAAGTCGCCGTCCTTCCACGTGCGCCCCCAACACGGGCATTTCCACTGCTTCGGTTGCGGTGAGGGCGGCGATGTTTTCGCCTTCCTGCAGAAGATCGAGCACATCGGATTCGTCGAAGCCGTCGAGCAGATGGCCGACCGGCTCAACTACAAGATCAACTATGAGGGTGGCGGCACCTCGGTGCAGCGCGATCGCGGCACCCGCTCCCGCCTGGTCGCCGCCAATGCCGCCGCGCAGGAGTTCTATGCCGCGCAGCTAGAGACGGCCGAGGCCGAGACGGCGCGCCAATACCTCACCGAACGCAATTTCGACGCGCCCGCCGCCCGCCAATTCGGCTGTGGCTACGCGCCCGCTGGCTGGGACTCCCTGACAAAGCACCTGCTACGCAAGGGTTTCGAGTTCAAAGAGCTGGAGGCCGCGGGCCTGTCCAGGCAGGGGCGGCAGGGACCGATCGACCGCTTCCACCGTCGGCTGCTGTGGCCCATCCGCAATCTCAGCGGCGATGTGATCGGCTTCGGCGCGCGCCGTCTCTTCGACGACGACCAGATGACGGCCAAATACATCAATACGCCGGAAACGGTGCTGTACAAGAAGTCTCAGGTGCTCTTCGGCCTCGACTACGCCAAGCGGGAGATCGCCAAGGGGCATCAGGCGGTCGTGGTCGAGGGCTACACCGATGTCATGGCCATGCACCTGGCGGGCGTGAAAACCGCTGTGGCGTCCTGCGGTACGGCCTTCGGCGAAGAACACCTCGCCATTCTGAGACGGCTGCTCATGGACGATAACTTCTGGCGCGGCGAGATCATCTACACCTTCGACGGCGACGCGGCCGGTCAAGCAGCCGCATTGAAGGCCTTCAGCGGCGACCAGCGGCTGGCCGGACAGACCTACATCGCCGTCGCCCCCGACGGTATGGACCCGTGCGAGTTGCGCCAGAAGTCCGGTGACGGCTCGGTCCGCGACCTGGTGGCCCGTCGAGTCCCGTTGTACGAGTTCGTTATTCGCGGCCTGCTCGCCGAACACGATCTGGATTCCGCCGAGGGGCAGGTGGAAGCGCTGCGCCGCGCCGTCCCCGTGGTCGCTCAGATCAAGGACAACGCCCTGCGCAAGGCCTACGCCACCAAACTGTCGGGCTGGGTCGGCTGGGACGATATCCAGCAGGTGGTTCGCCGCGTCGGTGAGGAAGCCCGCAGAATGGGCCGCAGTGGCGGCACCCGCCCGGGCATCCCGGAACGCGAAGCGGCCCAAGCGGTTACCGAACACCCCGCGGCCCGCCCCAACCCGCACGACCCGGCCCTGCTGCCGCAGCGCCAGTCCCTGGCCGCGGCGGTGCAGTACCCGGCACTGGCGGGGCCGCTGTTCGACTCGTTGGAAGTGGAAGCCTTCACGCACCCCGCCTACGTGGCCGTCCGCGCCGCCATTGCCGAAGCGGGTGGCGTTTCCAGCGGCGTCGGTGGCGCCGAATGGGTGAACGCGGTCGCCGACAACACCCCCGACCTCACCCTCCGCGCCCTGGTCTCCGAGCTGGCCGCCGAGGCCCTCCCGGTGAAATCCGCGAATGATGTCCCGCGCTTCGTCACCGGCGTGCTCGCCCGCACCCAGGAAGCCTGGGTCGGCCGCCAGATCGCCACCCTGAAGTCCAAACTCCAGCGCATCTCCTACTCCGACGACCCCGAAACGTACACCGCCCTATTCGGCGATCTGGTCGCACTGGAGCAGTATCGGAAGAGCCTGCTGACCCAGGCAATGGGGAACTCGGACGATTTCAAGACTGGTAGCTGAGCCGTCCGGCCCACTCGGCTACCTGTGTGCGCGGGCCACTTCGTCAGACGGCTCTGCGGAGTGCCCGCTGTAGGACCGAAACAGATTGTGCGGTCAACGTGTAACCCTCGGCTGCCTTCGCGAGGTGAGGGTCATGGGCGCAAAAGCACTGCCCGAGAGCATGGGTGAAGCCCCCTAGCGTGAGGGCTCAACCTCAAAGTGCTCCTGCCCTGCAAAGGCGCGACAGCGAAGCCGAGCTACCGGCGCAACTGATCGTGCGGCACCAGCACGGTGGTCCGCTCATCCAGCGGCACCATCGGCTCCAGCTTCTGCTGCGTGCTCAACTTGTCCGACAGCTTCTGCCGCCCGACCAGGACCAGCTTCCGTGTGACAGGACTCTCATTGATCGCCCGGGCAGTCTTGCTGATCTGTTCATACCGAACCCGTCCGGCCTTCGCGCCCAGCACATATCCAGCCGCGACACCGATGATCAACCGAAGCATTACGAAGAGCTCCTCCCGTTTGCCTGTCCGCGCCTACATCCTGCCCGACACCGCCCCCACCTGTCGATCCGGCACCCCCACCCGCTCCCCGCACATGTCCGCAGGTAGGGGCGCGATTTGGGATCTGGACAACACGTACGCTAAAGTTTCAATCCGTTCGGCCAGCCAAATCCGAACAGCACAATCCCCTATAGCTCAATTGGCAGAGCAGCCGACTGTTAATCGGCAGGTTTCTGGTTCGAGTCCAGATGGGGGAGCATTGACCAGGGCGAACGTAATTGTTCGTTCCTGGTTTTTCCTTTTTGTGCCCGTGAGCGTCGCGGAAACGTCGCGCTATCAGCTCGCGAGTCGGCCCAGCGTACTGGTGAAGTCCGGGGCCTCGGTCGGCTGATCGATGTAGTGCCGCTTGGTGGTGGCGGTGTTCGCGTGCCCGAGCTGCTGGGCCGCTGCGCGAGCGCCGTGCTCCTGCGCCAGCATCGACGCCACCGTTTTACGGAATGTCTTCGGAGTGACCCACGCGAACTTCTCGCCACGTGCTTGACGCCACGATCGATTGAAGTTGTGCGGGTCCCAGATTCCGCCGTCCCGGTTCGGGAACACCAAATCCAGATCGTTCTTCACCGCTTTGGCCTTGACCTGCCGGAGTGTGTCCACGACGAACGGCGGGAGAATCACCGTCCGGTACCCGGAATCGGTCTTGGTCCATTCCTGGCGGATCAGCCCCTTGCCTTCCTCCTTCTTGCCCTTGATCCGAATGATCGTGCCGGAGAACGTGAGTCGTGGCGGCGTGGCATCGAGCTCAACGTCGCACCAGCGCAACGCCAGTGCTTCGCCGGGACGGGGCCCGGTGCCCAGCTCGACGTCGGCGACATCCAGGACCAGAGGGTTGCGTTTGGGGCCGCTCGTGTGCGCGGGTGTGCCGTCGATCTCCTTGCCCGCCAACCAGGTTGCGAGTTGCTCCCGGAGCTCGGTCAGCGTCTCCAGGTCGGCCGCCCGTGGCTTCTGGCGCTTGCGGGGAAGGTCGGCCACTTCCCGCACCGGATTCTGATCGATGGCGTCATGGCGGGCCGCCATGCTCATCATCTCCGACAGGATGACTCGCTGCCGACGTGCTTTTTCTCGGTGGCCGTTGAGCATGATCCGCTTGAGGTGGGCGTCGATGCGTGAGGTGGTCGCCTCCCACACTCGCAGTCCTCCCAACGCGGACTTGATCTTGATGGTGTCTTTGCTTGCCCGCTTGTCGTCCGACACCTCGATCTCCGAGCGGTACAGATCCAGCGATTGCTCGGTCACGCCTTCCTGCATTGCCTTCTCGGCCAGCCAGAGGTCAGCCAGTTCGGACAACTTGGTATCGCGGGTGATCAGCCCGCCGCGGCCGCCATCCCGCTCCTTCAGTGCTTCGCGCAGGATGTCCTCGGCCTTGCCCTTGGTCGGACCGTACTTGTTCACACCACGCGTGATCCCGTCGTGGTCGCGATATCGGGTGTAGGCGCGCCAACTGCCGTTCGACTGCTTCTTGGTGGTGATCCGACCGTAGGTTCCGATCGGGAGTGATTGTCTGGCCATCAGGTTCCTGTTCTCTCATCGGATTGAGGATTGTGGAAGCAGATCTGGGATCCGCCCCCGTGCGCGAGCCGCTCTGCCTCCCAGGCAAGGAGGTCGTCGAGCTTGTAGCGGCGGAACCGGCCGATCCTGGCGAATCTTGGCCCGCGATGGCCCGAAGCCCATACGGCGAGCGTCTTTTCGGGGATCTTCAAGCGCCGGGCAACTTCCTCAGTGCTGAGCCAGGTGTCATTGCCGGTGTCCATGGCCAACCTTCCGGGGCGTGGGGCCGACTTTCAAGATCTCTTCGTTTGCTGCTGATTTGCCATGATGTTGTCGGCCTGTCCGCGCGCTGGGCTTTGCAGTGCTCTGGATGGACCCGGTGTCCTGTTCGGCCACCTCACGCCGAACACATGCAGCGATGAACAGCCGCTCGCTCTTGGATGTGCCGCGCGTCCCCCTGCGGTAATTGATTCGACCTGTTTTCGACATCTCTACGCCTCCTTCTGGAATGGCTATCAGCCGGTGGATTGCTCTCAGCTACTCGATCTCCAGCTCCTTTTCCTGGCTCGATGTGATCGGATGGATTGCTGGAGTGGCTTTTTCGACACCTGCATTCGTATTTCCTTGCGGTGTCGCCGTGGTGATCAGACCGCGGATTTCGGCCCCGACGGTCGCAGCGACTACCCCAGCGTCGCTGGCGCACGAATGCTCCTCCTCCTGCTGTTGAAGGCGTTCCAGGTGTGCGTCCTGTTCGCGTTTGCGCATGAGGGCGCGAACCTGGTCGGGGTTGTCGTAGCCGAGGTGACGGCAGAAGGCCGGGGTGGCGTTGAGCATGAGGCTCCAGCCGCGGCGCCGGCTTCTGGCAGCGAGGCGGTCGTCGAGAGCACGGCGGCGGGCGAGGGCTTCCGGGCTGGTGGCTTCGTTGCGCAGATCGCGTTCGAGGGCATCGAGTTCGACGTGGAGCTGCTTGAGTTCAGGCCGGCGGGTGAACTCGGGTGCGGGTTCGGTTTCCAGCTGGTGCAGGCGGTTTCGGTCGCGGTTGAGGTCCCAGCGTCGGTTGTCGAGGGCCTTCGGGAGGTCGGCGATGAGGTTCTCGACGCGGGTCATGATGCCGGATGCCAGCCGCGCCTGAGCCGCGTCGTGCTCGGCGGGGCTCATCGCGGCGGTCTTCAGGGTGTCCAGGTATAAGGATTCGTGCTCGATCGTTTTGAGGACCGGCAGCCCGAAGGGTTTGACGTGGAGCAGCGAATCGCTGGCGTTGTAGCGGACTTCGACCTCGACACCGGAGACTGCGCCGATGGTGATGGCCTCATCGGTCGGACGCGACCGTAGCCGCAAGGCGGCGTCACGGAGCGCGTCTATCAGCGCGGCGGATGCCTCCGGCCGCTCGTCGTAGCTGGTGTCACCGATCACGACCGGTGGTTTGGTGTCGGTCTCCTGTTGGCAGTCGAGCAGGACAGTGATGTTTTCGAGTTCGAACACGGCCTTCTCGTGCGCGGGGATCGCGGCACGCAGGGCGATGAGTTCGCGTTCGCGGCTGCGGGTTGCGGCGAAGTAGGAGTCTTGTTCGATTTGCAGTTCGCCGATGAGTTGTTCGAGTTCGATGCGGCGCACGTAGCGTTGGTCGCCGGTGGCGACGGCTTTGATCATGGCGGCGTTCTCGGCGAGGTCGTCGGCACCGAGGTCGGGCACGCGGCGGGCGGACCGGTCGGCGCGGCGGTATTGATCGATGAAGTGGGCTTTGCGTTCGACGGTCTGCCACATGTAGATGTCGAAGGTCTTCTCCGCGACGTAGCAGAAGATGTCCACGATCGGGTTCTGGTTGCCCTGCCGCACGATTCGGCCTTCGCGCTGTTCGAGATCGGCGGGGCGCCATGGCACGTCGACGTGATGCAGTGCGACAGCGCGGGTTTGGATATTCGCGCCGGTGCCCATCTTCTCCGTCGAGCCGAGCAGGACAGCGATCTTGCCGCTGCGGCATTCGGTGAAGAGCTGAGTCTTGGCGGCGGGGCCGGGGTAGTCGTGGATGAACGCGATCCGTTCGGCGGGGATACCACCGGCGATGAGTTCATGTCGGAGGGCGTCGTAGATGCTCCAGGTCGAGTGGTCGGTCTTGGGGGTGGCGCGGTCGCAGAACACGATCTGCAAGCCACCGCGGATCGGGGACGGTTCGTCGGTTTCCGGATCGAGGTAGACGTTGTCCTTGGTAGCGGCGTAGGTGGCGAGGATGCGTTCGGCGACGACGGTGGAGCGCAGTCGGCCGAGCTCGCTCGTGTCGGGGGCACGTAGATGGGCGGTGCGAGGGTCCAGGGTTGCGTTGCGGCCGTCGGTGGCGACTTTGAGCGGGTTGTCGATATCGGGTCGCTTGGGGTCGAACCTGTCGGCACGGAATCCGAGATCGGTGATGAAGTCGGCGACCTCTTGCGGCGGCTCGAACGACACGACGGTGCGTTCGCCGCTGCGGAGTTCGGGCAGGGTCGCCGGGATCTGGTCGCGGCTCACCGAGTCGGTGAAGGCGCTGGTCATGGCGATAAGGTCGCCGACATTGACGAACTCGGCGACGCGAGTTTTGGGTTGGAAGCGGGTTCCGGAGGAGTTGAGCTCGATGGTTTCGCGGGTGGCGGTGAATGCGCCGCCCCACGAGTCGAGGTGCTCGACTCCGGCGTCGCGCAATAGGTCTGGGCGTAGGTAGCGGTTCATCACCCACAGCTCCGACAGGGAGTTCGACAGCGGGGTGCCGGTGGCGAAGGTGGCGACTCGTTCGATGTAGGCGTCCTCGGGGATATCTGCGGCGGTGGCTTCGCGGCGGCGTTTTCCGCGCAGGTATTCCAGCTTGAGGAGTAGGTCTTGGGCTTGCTGACTGCCTGGGGCGCAGGCGAGTTCGTCGATGTTGGACACGCGCAGCAGGTTCTTGAAAGCATGGGCTTCGTCGACGAACAGGTAGTCGCAGCCGGAGGCTTCGAATCCGAGTCCGGAGTCCGACTTGATCTCGGCCAGTAGCTTTTTCAGCTGGTTGGTGGCGGTCTTCAACCGGAGTTCGAGGATCTTGACGGCCTTCTTGCCGGACAAGACTCCGAGCGCGTCGGTAAGTTCGTCGATCTGTTCCTGGTAGTAGGCGGTGCGGGTCTGCGCCGAGACCGGCATGAGCTTGAACGAACTCATGGGCACGATCACCACATCCCAGTCCTGGGCTGTGGATTGGGCGATGAGGCGCTGGCGGGATTCTCGATCGGTGCCCGCGGTCCCGGCGAGGATCTTCGCGCCCGGATACCACTGGGCGGCTTCGCGCGCCATCTGCGCGATGAGGTGATTCGGGACAACGATCCACGGCTGACGCGCGAGGCCGAGGCGTCGCAGCTCCATCGCGGCCATGATCATCGTGCCGGTCTTGCCCGCCCCAACCACATGATCGAGCAGGACGGTGGGTTCGGAGATGATGCGCGCCACCGCGTTCCGCTGATACGGGTACGGCGCGTAGTGCACACCGAGGCCGGGTAGTCGCAGGTGGGAGCCGTCGAATTCGGGGGCGACGATGGTGTTGAACAGTTCGTTATAGCGGTCGATTAGTCGTTCGCGGCGGGCGGGATCGCTTTGCAGCGCCCACATTTCGAATTCGGTCGCCAACCGTCGCGCTTTGGCTTGTGCGGCGCGGGTCGCGCGGCTGTGGAGTTTGTCGCCTCCGGTGGCGGCGTGGAAGTCCTTGGACTTGTTGATCTGGATGGGTTTGGAGTTGCACAGCGAGGTCAGGATCTCGATGTGGTCGCAGTTGCGGCCTGCGACACCGGAGTGGGCGACGCCGAGTTCGTCGGCGTGGGGGTCGTCGAAGTTGTAGCCGCCGTCCTGGTTCGGGTAGATCTTTGGTGCCAGGCCCCATTTCTCCAGGTCCGATTGCCAGTCGTCGTACTCGGGGACGTCGATCACCCATTCCCCGGCGACACGTTCGACGAGCACCTGGTGTCCGGCGGGGATGCTGAAGGTCTCGCGGATGAACGCCGCGTATTCCTGCGGTGGCACCCACACCGCGCCGAGTCGGATGTCGACATCGGTGCGCCGTTGCGGCAGTACGGCGGTGAGCGCTTCGATATTGGCGCGATACCGCGGGTCGGTCTCGGCGCGTGTGGTGGCGGCTCGTAGCTTCGTGTGGACGTTGCCGGAGAGGTAGGACGCGGCGCTGATCCAGGTGTCGGGGTCGCCGATGGATCGGAATGCCAGCGTCGCGGCGACCAGCTGCTGCTCGGTGTCGTCGGTTGAGACCGCGAGCAGCCGGGCGATGCGTGGGACATCGATGACGCCGGTCTCGTCCAGGCTTACCGCGACTGCGTCCTCGATGGTGGTGGCCCGCGTGATCGGTTGTGCCGCAGTGGCGATGACATCGCTGGTGAACAGCGGCCCCTTGATCGCGCGCCCGGATTCCTCGTCGAAGACCTCCAGAGCGAAGACCAACGCGATCGTGGGATCGTTGCGCAGAACCCCTTCCAGGTGCGTTTGCTTTTTGAACGGTTCGCGCTCGGGCTCCCACGCCTGTTCGGTGATGCGTTCGAGAACGTCATCGGGAACTGGACCGGAGTAGGGGTGCCCGCGTTCGCCTTGTTCGGCGCGCCATGCCGCGACTGCGGTATCGACGCGTTCCCTGTGCCGCTGTTCGGTGACTGGTGGCGGTTCGATCCAGGTGAACCGGTTGATGAAGCCGTAGGTGGTCAGGTAGCGGTCGTAGTGACGGTTTAGCTCGCCTCGCAGTGCGGAGCGTTCGGTGTGGTCGCGGCCTTCCAGTTGGGCTTGCACGAGTGTGGCGGCGACATCGCGCAGTCCGAGCAGTTCACGCCATTCGGCGATGCGTCGTTTGGCGCGGACTGGAGCCTCGGTCCAGTTGGTGCCGGTGTACACCTCGATCCGCCCGAGGTTCTTGTTCCACCGCAGCGTGTCGACGGCGACTTCGACGCTTTCACCGACCGGGGTCACCAAACCCGCACCGAAGGCATCGGGGCTGGCGATGACGGTGGACTCCGGTGTCGCGGTCAACCCCAGGTCCGCGTCCAGGGCGTTGTCCACGATGCGGGTCAATCGCCCGGTTACCAGCCGCGCCAGCTCTTCTCCGACGGGGCCTTCCACGTCGAGGGCGTCGCGGTTGTATTGCCGCTGACGCCAGCACAATTCGCCGAGTATGTGATCCGGGTGGGCGAGGAAGTACTTGTTGAGTTCGGTCTCGCGTCGATACCCGTGCTCGTCGCGGACAGTGGTCATGCCCGATTGCAGATACAGGCGGGTATCGGTGGTGGGTTCGCGGCCGGGCTCACGGACTCGCCAGATCAGTAGATCCTGCACCACCCCGGTTCCCGCGACGCGCTGGAATGCCTTGGCTGGCAGTCGGATCGCGCCGACTAGATCCGCGCGGGAAGCCATTTGCTCGCGCGCGGTGGTGTCTCGGGTTTCGCTGGTGAAGTGCGAGGTCAGGACAGCGACGTAGCCGCCGACACCGACCAGGTCGAGGGATTTGACGAGGAAGTGGTTGTGGATGGAGAAGTTGGCGGCGTTGTGGATGGGGTCGTAGAGGCGGGTTTTACCGAAGGGCACGTTGCCGATCGCGGCGGTGAACGCGCCCGCTTCCACGCGGGTGTCTTCGAAGCCTTCGCAGCGGATCTGCGCCGAGGGATACAGCGCCGCCGCCGCGCGGGCAGTGGTCGGATCGCACTCCACCCCGACCATGACCGCTTCGGGTGGGGCTTGACCAATGAAAACGCCTGAGCCGCAGCCTGGTTCGAGGACGCGGCCACCGGCGAAACCCGCGCGTTGCATGGCATCCCAGATCGCCTGGGAAACAGCGGGATCGGTGTAGTGGGCGTTGAGTGTGCTCGCTCGGGCGTGCGCCCATTCGCTGGTGTCGAGGAGTTTGGACAGCCTGGAGTGTTCGGTGGCCCATTCGGGGGCGTCGGTGAAAATCCCCGGCAGCGCACCCCATCCGGACCACGCCGCGATCACCTGCTGTTCCTCGGGAGTCGCATACCTGTCCTCGGCGTCGAGAACACGCAAGACCTCGATCGTCCGCAGATTGGCGTGTGCGCGTTCGAGTTCCTGCGAGGGCACCCAGAGCTGGGTTCCCGGCACGAAATCCACGGGGGCGGGGAGAGCAGCATCCTGGGTGGCGTCCGCAGCCGGCTCGGGCACGGAGGCTGCCTCCGGCTCTTGGGACACACGACCCGACTCGGGGCGCGTGGTGATGGATCGCTCTACCGGAATGGCTATTTCGACTGTTGGTCGAGAAGCCTCGTTCGTAGAACCCGTGATCTGGGCGCCGGATTGTTCGACTCCCGGCAGTTGGGTTCCCCTGGAGATCGAGGACCGTTGTTGCTGGCTATCTGCGGCTGCTTCCTGCCATCCGCGCAGATAGTCGTTGAGTAGCTGGATGATCCGATCAGGACCGACGTGTAGGCGCACCAATTCCGCCGCCACTGCGGGGTCGATGGGTTCGGCAGTGTTCGTGCGTCCGGCTCGGTAGGCGTCGCGGCCGAGAACTGCGAAGGCGTCGGGCTCCGATCCCGCCAGCACGGCGGCGACAGCGCTGAGGCCGGCGTCGTCGATCAGTGCGCCGGAGGTGACGGGGTCAGACGTTGGACCGCTGGGCGCCTCGGTGGGTGGGAAGTATTGCGCCTCAGGCACGTCTGGAGTGGCCGTGCCTGGACGGGTGGTCGGCGTGACACTGGTGAGGTCGGCGATCGTGGCCGGTAGCGGTGTGCCGCCGGGATTGGCGGTCGCCGGGTCGACGCCGCCGCTATCGAAGAGGGAGAGTTGGTTCGGGTCTAGTTGGCGGCGAGTGCGCCGGGGCCGTCGAGCGGCAGGCGGTCCGCCCGCATTCCTTGCTCCAGCCGGTTGATAAACGACGCTGACCGTGGATCGTTCACTTCGCCGGGCAGCGGTTCGCCGTCCTCGCGCATCGTTTGCAGCAGATGCGCGGCCATCACCCGCACCAGCGTCGACCGGTGTGGCAGGAGCTGATCGGCGAGTGCGTCGAGATCCGGATCGGGTTCCGGAGTCCTCGTCGCCGGGTCGCGCCACCGATCCGGCGACGCGCTGACCGCCACCGCGGTCTTCGGCTCGCTGTCTGCCGGAGTTTCGGGCGCTACCGGAATCTTTTCGTATAGCGCTTCGGTCAGGACCGCCTCGGTCACCTGATTGCGCAGGTTGTTGATCAGCCCCACCGTTGTCAGATAGTCCGGCTCCCGACCGGTTGCCTTTGCCCACTGCGCGAGCGCCTGCTGTTGCCCGGCCACCGTTCGCCGTTCGATCTCGGTGCAGATCGTCGCGGTTTCCGTCGTCAGGAAGCTGTTGATCTGTTCGGTCGTCCACTCCGGTGGCAGGCCGATGTGCTGTCGCCAGGTGGTCTCGACGATCGCGTGTATCTGCTGGGACATGGGTTTCCTCCTCATCGATCGTTTGCTGCGATGGTGGCACGGAGTCGAAGAGCGCGGGCTGTCCCTCGCCGATCTTTTTGCTATTGAATTTCATTTTCGACTCCTCCATTTCTGTGCGGGCGACGTCAGGTCATGGGTGGCCTTTCTGGCGGGCGGGCGGTTATTCGGTTATGCGGCGAGATCGTCGAACCATCCCGGCGGGACCGGGGTAGTCGGAAACGGTGCGAGGTCGTGGTGGCGGGCGCTGCCGCAGCGGTACATGGGTCCGGCGTCGCCGTCGCAGAGCACGCGCAGGTGGGGGTCGCCGTGGTGAATCCACCAGCTGCTCATCGCGTCGGCGGAGCCGGTGGCGCGGGCGGCTTCCCATGCCTGCCACAGCGCGGTGAGTCGGACGGCGACTTCGGGATGTCGCCACCATTGCGGACACCACACGCGCCCGCCGCTGCCGCCGGAGTTGGTGAGCTTCCCGGCCAGGGTGGGCGCGAGCCAGCATTCGACGAACTGGCCGACGTTGCGGAACAACGGTGCCGGGCGGTCGCCGTCGGATCCGGGTTTGGATAGGCCGCTCATCGCGGACCGGCTTTGTCGAAGGTTGCGGCGTCAGGGCCGTAGCGGCGCAGCGAATCACGAATAGCATCGGCGTATTCGGTTGTGTCCCAGTAGGTCTTCTTCAACAGCACAGGGGGATTGCCTGCCGTCCACACCACAGCGCGATCCTTGGGCAGTGCGGCGAGGGTGGCGATCGACAGGATGGGTTCGCGCGACCAGGACTGCGATGTCGACGCGCCTCCGCGCCCGCGTGAGCGGGACCAGCGGGATACGTCGTAGTCGTCGGCGAGTGCGGACAGATCGGCGAGGTAGGTGCGGTCGCGGATGCCGCCGCCGTAGTAGTGGACGTTGGATTGTTCGGCGAGTTGCTTCAGAGACTCTGGACTCCACACCTCCGCGCCTTGGGCAGGTGATTGCAGGAAGGTTAGGGCGACGACGCCCTGAGAGCCCAAGTGGGAGTAGAGCTTCGGGAGCTCCTTGAGTCGACACACGTTGGCGGCTTCGTCCAGGATTGCCACCAGCGGGTGTGGCAGTCTTCCGCCGGTGCTGGCGCGGGCGACGGTGAGCGCCTGGTCGATGATGCAGCCGACAAGCGCGGTCGTCAGGCCGGTTGCCGAGGCGGGTCCCTCCATCGACAGCGCGTAGAGCGTGTCGGTGGACCGCACGAAGGACACCGGATCGAACTGGGGGAGGCGTTGGTTTCCCGGCGCGGACCAGTCTGCGAGATCAGTTGTGTCACTGTCGAATATCTTCCGATCGGGTGGCACCACCGTCGCGGCGGCTGCCGGATCGTTGAGCACGTTGAGATTGCGGCGTGCCATGTCGTAGAGGCCGTCGCGCTGACGGGGATTCAGTGCCTGTGCGGTGGCTAGTTTCGTAGCGGCGAAGAGGTCTCCAGCGGTGACGAGTTGCTGGTGCGCTGTGCTGTCGTCGGGGTCAGCCAGCCAGGCAAGGGTGTGGACGAGGTCGCCGCCACCAGCTGCGGCGGCCCACTGATACAGCGCGAGAAGCTCTTCCGAGCCTCCAGAGAAGTAGGCGTCGACGCGGGCGTTGTCCTCACTGGCAGCCGAGGCGAAACGCCCGGCGAGCGTGCGTGCGTCACCAAGGCCAGCGACGTAGGTCAGCGGGTTCCACCACCAGTCCTGGTGGATATGGCCGGTGATGCCCTGCAGATCGGACTCCCATACTTGGCCGCACTTTTCACGCACGCCGCGGGTGTGGTCGCGCAAATCTCTCTTGTTCGAGGTGGCGATCGCCGCAGCCGGTGCCGCGCACAGGGCTGGAATCGCGAGCGCGGCGGTCTTGCCGGTGCGGGGCCCGGCGAAGCACACACCGACGTCCTCCCAGCCCATGAAGATCGGGGTGTCTCCGATGACTGTGCGCCCCAATTCGATTCCGATGTCGGCTTCACCAACGATCGGCGTGCCTGGACGCAGGCGCTGGGCTCGGCGGCGGGCGGCGCTGCCGGTGACTTCACCGAGGTGACGCGGCGCGGTCATCAGCCGGGCCTGAGTATCGAGACGCGCCCGCGGGGTTCGCCTTCGTGGGATGCGCCACCGCACCAGCGCCACGATCGCGGCGACGAGCAGCATCTGTGCGGGAATGACCAGCACCGAGGCGTGGACCGGCCAATGGAGCTGGTCGGCGACCAGTTCACCGGCCGCCGCGATGGGATTGGCCGGAATGCGCTGGTCGATCCCCGCCCACCGGCTACCGAGCGCCCAGCAACCGTGTGCGATTGCGGTCGCCGCGATCACCACGAGCAGTACCAACAGCGTCAGTACTGATTCGTCGATCGCGCCCCGGGCGGAGGAACGGTTCGTCACACCACATCACCCCCACTCACATCCGTCTCAAGGTCCGGCGAGATCAGTTGCTGGTCTACACCGGCAGACGGTGTCTCGATCACCTGCGATGACAGCGGCGCGTCGGTCTCGACTGAGGATTGGTCGGGGTGTGCGGCGTCGATCAGGCCCTGGATAACCGCCGCCTGATCGAGGGAGGTCAGGTCGCCCGTGCCGGGGCCAGTGTCGGTCGCGGCGGCGGGGTCGGCTTCGGTGACGGGCGGTGTGGCGTGAACCGGTATGAAGGGTTGAGTGGGGTCGTTGGCGATCGGGTTGCGCAGGATCTCCGGGTCGATTCCGATCTCGTCGCGTACCCGCGCATCCAATCCCGCTGCCACTTCCGGGTTTTCATCCGCGTGGGCTTGTGCCCACGCCCATTGGGCGACGAGGTGTTCTTGCTCGGCGCGGGTAGCGCGTGCTGTCTCCAGTTCGACGGCGAGGTCGGCGGTGGCGTCGCGGTCTACCTGCTTCCAGTGCGTGCGCAGCAACCGCTGTGCGCGTTCAGCCATCCGTATTGCGCGTTCGGAGCGTTGCTCGGCGCGATCATGCGCACGTTCGGCGCGGTCGTGGACACGCTCGGCGTTCTGCAAGCGGGCCTGGTTCCATCGCCCTGCCGTCACGGTCGCGTCCTTGACCTTGCCTGCGAGCATGCCGAACTCACGGCGCGCCTGGTCGATCTCATCGTGTTCGTTCATGACCTCACCTCGCCGTCGTCGGTAGCGGAAGCCGCGATGTCGCTGTGGTCGCGCTGAGCGTGTGACGTCGCTGTGTGCGGTCCGGGTCCGGCCTTCCGTTTCGTAGGCGGTGTCGGTATCGGTGGTGGGGCATCCGATCCGGTGTCGTCGAGGAAGCCGGTGAGTTCGGTGCTGACGTGACGACCAGGTTTGCGACACCATTCGACGGCGCGATTGGCGGCGGGCTCGACCGGTTCGATGACCACGCCGAGGCGCGCGCGTTCGATGCTGCCCGACAGGGTTTGCGTGGAGATGCCGGGCGAGGTCAGGTGCAGGATCAGGCGGGCGGCACCGATACGGGCTAGGGTGCGGGCGCGTCCGGCCAACCAGATGGCGCGGTGCGCGACGGACAGTTCGGCGGTGGGTTGGTCGCCGTGGTACCACCAGTCGTCGAGGGTGAGATTGTCGTACCAGACCACCCCCTGTGGCCCGCAGATGGCGAAACTTTGTTGGGCGTGGTCCGCGGCGGCCCACAAGCGCAGTTGCGGCCCGGTGGCGGCGCGGGCGATGGCCGCGTGGCGGGCGGCGTGGGTGGCGGCGCGGAGCTGGTCGAAGTCGATACCGAGCTGACGGCGCATTTCGTATTTGACCTTCGGCCACAGTTCAGGGCCGTCGAGCCTGTGCATGACCGCCCATCCGTAGAGCTGTCCGTGCTCGGTGAACCGGCGAAGGTTGTCCGAGTACTCGGTGACCGCTGATTTGGCCTGGTCCCACAGGGGGTCAGCCTCGTTGCCGGTATCGTTCATCGTCCTCAGCCTCCTTCAAATCTGTTGTCCGTTGGTGTCTTTCGTTCCTCCCCGGGTAGTGCTCGACGTGGTCGCGGTGACTGCGTCAGGTGCGCCGTAATGGATTAGAGGTTCGGGCTACATCTCCACCTCCGGTTCGGTGGCCGCCGAGCTCCGCTCGATATCCGGAAGTTCCTGGGCAACTGAGCATTCCGTCGTTGATCTGGGCCCATAGCTGTGGGCGGTGTTGATCAGGTGTTGGATGTCTGTCGCCTGGTCGGTGCGTGCGGCGATCTCGTGATCAACCGACGTCGTGGTCGCCTCGGCCTCGGCAGAGTGTGCGAGGTAGTGCGTGATGAGCTGATCCACCGCACGGAAGCGCTCCTGCGCCACAGGATGCCTTGGCACTCGGTCGATACCGATGAGGTCCTCGCAATCGGCGAGCTGCCGTACGGCTTGCAGGCACAGGCCCGCCTTCTCCAGGTGCGCTTCCCACGGATTGGGTGTGTCCGGTCGAGCGCCTTCTGCGACAGCCCACCGCGCGATCAACGTTTCCGACGGTTTGTGCCCGACAATCTCGCGAACACGACTGAGGTCACCGACCGTGGCACCGGAACCGACTGTGGAACCCGCAGTTACACCCTGTTCAACCCTGCTGCGCACCATGGTGAGTGCGGTCGCGGCCAGATGCTCGTCAGCGCCCGTGCGTACGTGGTCGGCCGCATGATCCGGTTTGTCGAGGAATCGGAAGATTGATGTGTCCGATCCTGCTCGATGGATCTCGACCAGCATCAGGTGATCAGCGGGGACTGCCTTGTGGTGGGCAGCGATGTGTTCCGCTGCGCGCGCGAAGGCATCGTCGATGCTGAAGCAGGCGATTGCCGTCATCGGGTGGCTGACTTGTACCGCGAATTTGTTGTAGTAGCCCTGCCATACGGGGTGCTCGGCAAGATCGTCGGTCTTCTCGCTCAGAAAGGTCTGCAACCGCTGCTCCGCCTCGAAGGTCTCGAGCATGAGATCGGCGACGTCCGCGAGAGTGTTCGCGTCATCTCCGACCGTATTTGCCTGGTCGTAGAGACGGAAAACGGCTTCCTCCAGTGCGGCTGCCTGATCGGCCGCGGATTCCGGTGTGGTCATGGGTCACACCTCCCTCCTATTTGTCGGGCGCAGATACGAAACCCGCGTCCAGATGGATTTGCTGGTAGGCCATCTCGTAGCGGCCACTCATGGAGTCACACCGCGGCATCACGGCTCGATCTCCGTTTCAGCTGTCGCGCTGGGGCTTTCAACTACAGGTGGTGGCTCAGCGCTGCCAAGCTGTTCTTGCCCAGCCGTGACGGGCGGGTGCGCTGCGTCGACGAGGCGTTGGATCGTCGGTGCCTCGGTGGAGCGCGTGGCGGACATATCGGGTGGCCCGGGTGCACTCGCGTTCCGATAATCTCCGGCCAGCCTCTGGTCGGTGTAATAGACAACGAGATCGCGCATCGCTGAATCACGCTGTTGGACAGCAGGGTGCTGCGGTGAGCTCATGACCTCACCGCGATCCATGCACTCAGCCAGGAACGAAATCACCTGCGGACGCAAGCCGGCCGCCTGCATCTGTGACGACCATTCATTGGCCGACAGATCCTTGGTGGGCGGAGCTTCCGTGACTGCCCACTGGCAGATCAGCGCCTCGATCGGTCTGTCCTGCAGCAATGCTTGGATGCGATCCATCTGGTTGGCGGTGGTTTGTGTGATGTCAGTGGGGCGTGACCACGTATCGACGGCATCACCACGGGCGGCGGTTCGCCGCCTCTGCACCTCGGCCTGCGCCAGTAGCAGCGTCTGCGCGGTTGCGTCCTCGAATGCTTCCCGACGAAGCTTCTCGTCCAGTTGCTCCGGGGTTTCGTACCCGCCCATCATTGGCGAATCCGATTCGCGAGCATAGATTTCGAGCATGACCCGACCGGTCGGTGGAACCTCGATACGGTCGGAAGCGAGATGGTCGCGAGCCCACTGATACGCATCGGCGAGCGTGTCGCTGTAGAAGATGGTCGCTGGATGGCTGACTTCTACGCGGTATCGAAATTGGTCGTCGAGGGATTGGCCGTCTGAGCCGGTGTGGGTGGCTTCTGATTCGTCCAGCTCGGCGTAAAAGGGCTGCCATCGAGGGTCTGCGCCGAGTTCATCGCGATGTTCGCGGAGTGCGGCGGTCAACTTGTCTTCGGCGGCGATGATGTCCGCCGCGAGCTCGAGTGAGTCGGCGTCATGATAGGTGTCGCCCCACGCTGGGCCGTCCTCGGTCCAGACGATGTCGGGCTGGTTGGCGTGGTCATAGAGACGAAAGAGACTGTTCTTCAGCGCATTTAAGATGTCGTGTGCTGGTTGATGAGGTGTGGTCATTGCTGGCACCTCCTTCTCTCGATATGTGTCTTCGCGAGCTGTTTCCGGTCAGTCATGGCCGCTACCTCCATCGGGTGCGGGACCGAAGCGGCGAATATCCCACCGTTCGCCAGCCCACTGTGAAAGCGGGCTGTAGCCGAGCGGGACACCGAATGTGGCAGCGTGCAGGACCATTTCGGTGCCGTCGATATCTCCGGCGTAGATGACGACGTGATGTGAGTCCTGCTGGCCCGGGATCGTGAAGTAGATGAGGTCACCGGGGCGGCGCTGGTCAGCGCCGATAATGCTGGCGCGGGGGTCGTCTTGTTGGGCTTGGGTGTAGTGCGGCAGGGTAATCTGCCCGCCGGAGGCGGCGTGCACGGCGTACAGGACCAGCCCGGAACAGTCGAATCCGCCATTGGTGGGGCCGTTTTCGTCTCCGCCACCCCACACGTATGGGGTGCCGACCCATGGTTGGGCTGCGGCCAGCACTCGGTGCCCGAACCCGTCACCGGCCGGTGCGGACTGCGCGCATGCGGGGGAGGGGATGCCGATCAACGGCGCGAGGTGCGAGAGGAGCTGGGCGACGCGGTCGATGTCGTGGGAATAGGCTTCCGGCTTCGCGGAGCGTTCGACGGCTTGGGCGAGCGCGGTCGGGGGCATGGTCGGCCAGTCGGGGATCTTCTCGAGCTGGTCGTAGAACCAGTTCGCCTGGTGTGTGGGGTTCATCAATTGCGCGATGCCGACCGCCCCGTGCAGGGAGGCTCGTATCTGCCAGGGCCCGAGCGAGTCGTGGTCGCTGCCCACGGCATCGTGGTCGTACCGCAATGATTCCGGCACGTTGGTGTTGGCGAAGTTGCGTAGGTCGCTTTCGGTGGTCGCGGCCAGCAGCGCGGCGGTGATGCCGTGTTCGCTGATGCCGCGTTGGCGTCCGATCTCGATGGTCATCCGTGCCAGGGCCAGCTGCTTGTCGGAGTAGCCATCGAGTGCCGGGGTGCTTGTGTCGCTCGAATATGTCGGGCAGCTGTTGTCGGCGGGCAGGATGATCAGGATCACCAGCAGCGGCACCGCCACTACGGCGGCGATGACTGCGCCGATCACGCCCCAACCGTGTCCCCGAGTCATGACCGAGCCTGCCGTTCGGTGTTGGGTTCGGCGCCCGCTCGCTGGGTGGCGAAGGTGAGGAAGCGGGAGTTGGTGTCGCCCAGGTGTTCTCGTTCGATGTCGGTCAAGGCGAGTTGGAAGGGGATGCCGGGTCGGCGGTCTTCACCGATCTTGAGCAGGAACTTGCCGGTTCCCGGTGGCAGCGGCCGATTGTCGCCGAGGCCGGTGATGTCTCCGCTCAGCGCGGCGGGGGAGGACCAGGCGGTGACCATCTCGCGTTCGGTCGCGGTGAACGGCACACGCGAGTCCAGCCGTGAGATCTCCTCTGCGGGCAGGGCTCCGAAAATCTTGGCGCGGGCGCGTTCGAGGAATCCGAGGGCCTTGCTGGCACTGGCTCCGAGGCTGTCGAGGTCTTTGATGGTGTGCGAGATCATGATCAGCGCGCAGGCGATGCCGCGTTGTAGGCGGGTGAGCTCGTCGACGCGGTCGACCATGAACTCACCCATGCCCAGGACTTGCCACAGTTCGTCCATGACCGCTTGGAAGTAGCGTTGCCGGATCAGTCCGGCGTCGGCAAGGGCGTTGTGGGCTTCGATGGCGGCAAAGCCCGTGGCCCAGCACGCGATCATGACCGCGGCTTTGAGTTTCTTGTCCCCGGACGGGATGTGGGACACATCGACGCAGATCGCGGCGGCATCGAGGTCGATGCGGGTAGTGGTGTGCCCATTGAAGATTCGCCCGAACGGACCTTGGGTGAGCGCCCGTAGTGAGCGGCGGATGCCGATGATGGCTTCTCGGTAGGCAGTGTCGGTGTCGGCGGCGGCATCCAGGCAGAGGTCTTCGCCTCCGGCGACGATGACCTTCACCAAATCGTCGATGACGGGCGGCTGGTCCGGGGTGAAGCCACGTCCGCCGGATTCTCTGGGGGTGTGCAGGATTCGCAGCGCGGTGGTGATCACAGTCTGCTCGTAATCGGCCACCCGGGCACCGCGAACCAGTTCGATCAGCGCCGACAGGAGGGATGCCTGCCGCGCGTGCCATTCGTGGCGCATCACCGCCGCGCGCTCACCCTGTCCGGCCTTCTCCAGGGCGAGGACGGCATCGGCGAGCGCTCCGCCGTCGAGAGGATTGAGACGTCCGTATCCGTGACCCAGATCGATGACCTGCCCGCCGACCGCCTCCACCAGCTGCCGGTAGTCGGGTTTGACGTCGGCGAGGATGAGCGGGGTGACACCCTGGGCGATACCGCCGATCACGATCCGCCGCACCAGCGACGACTTCCCGAAACCGTTGAGGCCCAGGACGAACAGGCTCGGCGCGGACAGCAGTCCGGCGCGGGCGAACCAGTTGAGCGGGTCGAAACACACGGGCGCGCCCGTGCGCAGATGCGGGCCGAGCGGGGTACCGATGACCGGTGCACCGGCCCCGACGGCCCACGGCCAGAGGCCGACGATTTGCGCGGTGGTGCCTCGGACTTCCAATGGCCTGCCCACGCCCGCGCACCGGCCTCCTTCCACACCTCGGTAGCCGGTGGCAGTGGCTCGCGCGTTGGGACGGTCGCCTCGTCCTTTCCGATCCTCGGTCTGCTCGCGAGCGGGTTCGCCACCATGGCGGCCGATTAGTCGGCGACGGCGTAGGGCGGGGTCGGATGTGTCGGAATCTGGTGCGCGGCGAGATGATCGGCGCATCGCTCAGCCCTCCAGGAACTTCGGGACGCTGGCATGCTCAGGGAGGATGACCCCGACGCCGAGAGACGCCGCGAACGCCGCGGCTTGGTAGCGGTAAGAGCGCTCGATGTGGAGCCGGCACTGAGTCGAGAGGTCCTTGGTCAAGGCTTCGATGCGGGGCAGATCGGTGCCAGCGGGGCTGGTGACAGTGATCAACAACCCGTAGCGGGTCACGCCGTGCCCTCGCGCCTGCTCGGTGCGGGCCTGCTCGGTCGCCTGGACCCGGATCACCGACGCCGCTGAAGTAAGCCCGCCGCGCTGATTCTGGGAGCCGACGAGGGCATCCTTGTAGTCGTTGTCGACGATCGTGGTCGCCTCCGCCGCCGAATGCGGCCGATACACCACGGCAACCCGCTTACGGGGTAGCTCCGGGTTGGGTTCGAGTAGCCGGGTCAGTACCCGCTCGGTCACCACGCCTTGGGACGCGGCGTCCATCTCCCAGGTCACCGATACCGCGCCCATGTGGCGGTAGTGGTCGCGGCGCTCGTCGTGCTCGCTGGGTCCAGCCTGATCCCAGGTGAGGCCGTGTCCGTCGGGTTCGGTGACGGCGGTTTCCAGGTCGGGTTGCGACGACGGGTCGAAGCTGCGGCGGACGAAGGTGATGATCTCGTCGGCGGTCATCGGACGCGACCGAACGCCGGCGTCCTCGAGTGCGGCGGTGATACCCGGTAGTCGGCGTGCGATTTCCAGGGCCTGTTCGGCGGGGTCTTTGCGTCGTTCCGGCGTGGTGGCGCGCAGTGTGATCGCCAACCTGGCTTCCAGCCGGACGTGTTGCGCGGGCAGCCCGGTTCCCAATGCCCACATCACTTCTCGCGCGACCTCGGGGGCGTCGGGATCGGTGAGCGTTTCGACTTCTTTCAGCAGGCGGTTGCCGGTCTCGGGCACGGTGTCGAGCACCGGGACGATCGCGGCGATATCGGGTTGGCCGCCGATATCGGCGAGGAATCCGCCCCAGGACGCGACCCAGCGGTCCACCACCGGCTGATCCACCGCCTCTGCTCCCTGCGGCCAGCAGGCCAGCACGATCGTGTACTCATGCAGTTTCGGGGCGTGGATCATGCCGAAGGGCCACCCGGCGATATCGCGCCCGGAATACAGACGCGTACTGACCAGTAGACCCGGCAACTGACGCGACCGTCCGGGCAGTGTGGAGAATGCACCACCGTGGTACAGGGTTTCGCGGCGACGCCGGGCATGTACCCACCGGGTCAAGAGGATGGTCCGCTCGTAGCCGGAACGGCCACCGATGCGGATCATCAGCGGTCCGGTCACGGCGGCACCGGCGGCGAGAACGATTGCCGAGGCCGGGAATCCGGCGATCAGATGAGTGATCATCGCTGTGATCACCACGGTGCCCGCGGTCACCATCGCGGGCCACGACAGCCCGAGCAGGCCCTCCGCGCGCGGAACGGTGCCCGCGTTGTAGGTGCGTTCAATGTCGGTTTCGACATGTATCGCCATAGTCAACCCCTCCTTTGTCTCGTCGGTGGGCGTCGGCCAGCGAATTACGCTGGGGGACAGTCAGATTGGAATATCGTCACCACCTCGTTGTCGACGTGGAGGAGTCGGCGGGGGTGCGCCGCGTTTGTTCTGTGGTGGTGCCGCGGGCGCAGCCGCTCCGGTGCTGCTACTCGGTGTGCGGGTGTGGCCGGGTGCTGCGCCGGCCGGAGTGCCGGAACTGCTGGTTGCCGCTGTCGACGACGTATTACTCGGCTTGGCGGATGCTGCTTTGCTTCCCGGCGTCCTGGCTGATGACCGGGTGACGTGACCAGTTGCCGATCCGCCGCTAGCACTCCCGCCTCCAGTACTGGAGGCAGACGTGGCCGCGCCCCGCGAGGCTGCGGAACCTCCGCGCGCGATCAAAGCCTTTCCGCCAGTGGCGACAGCGGCACCAGCGGTCAGCACCATGCCGACGGCCGCCGCGCCCGAGCCACCGGACCCCGCCGCAGAGACGACGGGAGACACCAGGCGCATCAGAGCGGGCAGAACGAACACCGCACAGATCAAGAGCATCAGGCCCACCAAGCGGCGCTGCCCGGCGTCGGCATCCAACGGAGCGGTCGGGTTCATCGCCGAGGTGGTGTCGACCGTGGAGAAGGCAATCAGGTACACCAAGGCCGCCACGGGTTTCCACAGCAAAAACGCCACGACCCAAGACCACAACCGGTCGTGTGCGTGCTTGCCGGAGCCGAGCCCGGACCCTGCCGCCGCGATCGGCAACAACCCCATCGCGACGACGAGGAACGCCTGCCGCAGGATGGCCATCACCGCCATCGCCAACGCCCCGAGCATGCCGACACACGCCACGATCAGGATCAACCCCGGGGAGAATCCCGTGTAGGCAGTGGTTTCGACCATGAATGCCGCGGTGCCAGCGGCATTTCCGTCGGTGACATCGTCGATGATCCAGGCCGCGAATGCATCCGAAGCCCGCGACGCACTCAAGATGACCGCTCCGGCGATCCAGACCGCGACCACCGAGCGGGCCAGCACCCGCATCACCTCACCGGCTTGCTCGCCGTGGGCGTTATGGCGGGCGATCGCGATACGTACCGCGCCCACCATCACCGACGCGGCCAGACAGTAGACCTGAATATCGGTGGTGTACTTGCTGATTCGCGCCCACAAGTCCTGTTCAGCCAGCAGCTTGTCGTTGGGAAGGTGGGTCCACCACACCAGCGACATGATCAATGCCTGCCCGAGCCCGTGAAGTAAGGAGTCGACGACCGATCCGAAGGTCGTGTCCCACGCCTTGTCCTTCACCGCGTCGACCGCATCGGTCGGATGCAGGGCCACATTGCCCGCCTTACATGCCGCAGACGCCGCGTCCCCGAGAAAGCCCAGGCCGGGGACACTGTCAACGGCGTCGTGCAGCTGGTTGCACGCTTGATCGAATCCGTAGGAACCCGGATCGGCCATGCTGCTGCCCGCCCCGACACCCAGTACAGCGACCACCGCGACCACGACCGCCGCCACGATGCGTCGCGCACGTAGATGGGTGGGTGACCGGGTCACCATGGCGTCCACCCGAGGATCGAGGAGATCTGCTGACCTCCGTTGACCTCGCTGCTGGGCAACAGATTCCAGTCACCACCGGTCCAGACCACCGACACGGGAACAGCGGTCCACGTCGGTGCCTGCTGGGGCGTGCCGGGCTTGGCCCGCACGGCGATCTTCAGTACGCACAGATCCGGCGACCACGACACGACCTGGTAGGCGTCGGGAGCGATGACCCAGCGCGTTACTTCCTCGGGCTGGTGTGTTGGCAGCGTCCCGGCCGCGACCTTGCTCCGGTAGGTGTCCATGTCTTGGCGGCTGTAGTTGACTCGGGCGACCACTGCCGGGTCAGCGGGACGCGCCGCCAGCTGATGAGTGATGTACACCCCGGCCAGCGCTGCCCCACGCGGTGAGTGCGCATATCCGGCGGCCATCCCGTCACTGATGCGGGCGGGCCCATCGGAGGTCGAGAACGGCACCGACACCCCGAAGACCCGCTGCCACCCACCCCGTCCGGTAGTACCCGCAGGAGACGCGGTCAGCCACGACGGATCAGACTCCGTCACCGGTGAACCCGTCTGCGGCAGTGGCTGACCCGCCTCGGCGGCCGGGACATCCACCCGCCGCCCGTAGACATCGGTCACCGGCACACCGAATCCGTCATTGCTGCCGCCGGGCACAGTCGCGGGCACAGTCGGCTCGGGCTCGTGCTGCTCGTCGGAGTCACCGCCACGGATCGTGAACACGATCGCCGCCGCGATCACGATCAGGGCCACGAACAGTGCGGCCAGCAGCCAGCTTTTCGAACGAACACCAGCACCACCGTTGGATGCGTTCATCACGATCTCTCCAATCTCACTGCGTCATCAGGGATTCGGTGGACCGGCTCGACCAGGCGATCGGTCGAGCCAGGGTCGGGAAGCTGTAAACGCCAGTCCTCGCCCAGCCACACCACGACCGTGTGGGTAGCCGCGAGCGAGGCGTCCGGGTAAGCGGTGAACACGGTCACCTGTGCCCGCATGTCCAGGACGTATTCAGAGATTCGGTAACCGACGATCCGCGGAGCGGTCTCGGATTCGGCGGGCCCGGTGATCGAGATCAGCACCCGCGCCGTCGCCCAGGCGTCCTTGCCTGGACCAGGAGCCAGCTCCGCCGCTGCGATCTGTGCCCACGTGGAATCGGGTGCGAGCGACATTCGCGTGGTGTGCACGATCGCCGCGATCGCCGCTCCGGACGGCGCACGGTCGAAACCCACCGCGACAGCCGGGGTATAGGTGCGCGGTCCTTGCTCGGACAGCGGGATCGCTACGCCCTGGTAGTCGGTCCACCGAATTCCCGTCGGTGCGACCGACACGTCGACGGCGTCGGCGTCAGCGTCGCTGGTTCTGTGCTCGGAACGCGAGCATGCGCTAGTCAGCAGCACGGTGGCGGTGAGAAGTGCGGTGATCGCCAGCAGCAGCTTCATCGTCAGCTCCCCAGCGCCGTTGCCGCGATCGGGACAGCGACGGCCGCTACGGCGGTCGCCACGAGCGTGACCGCGATGGCGGTACCGGCGTGGCGACCGTGCATTTCGGACTGACGCCGCTCCATCCACAGCTGCGCTCCAGCCGCGATGAGCTTGGCCAGTAGCACCACCTCGCAGCCCCACAGCAGCCACGAAAGCAGCTGCCGCAGCGGTCTACTCACATCCGGGTCCAGCTCGGTCGCGGCCCACATCAGCGTGCTCATCATGACGATCACCAACCCGTTACGTGGTGAGTACGACGGTGTTGAGGATCGTCGACGCCGACGTGGCGACGATGCCGCCGATCAGCGCGGCGACGACCATTTTCGGTGATTCCAGGACCCCGCCGGTCCAGCGTTCCCACGCGAATTTGCCTCCCGCGTAGGTGATTCCGGCGACTCCGGACAGCATCACACCCCATAGCAGCCATCGGACGAGGCGGATGACCGCATTCGATCCGGGCGGAGCCTCGGAGGTGATCGGCTCGATGGCGGACACATCGATCGTGAGTAGTGCATAGATGGTATTCATGACGACCGCCCTTCTTCCTCAGCAGGGTCAGATCCGAATTGCTCGACGAGGGTGAGGATTTCGTGTTCGACGGCGGCGATATCGGCAGGAACCGAGGTGTCGCGCCAGCCGAGGTCTTCGCTGCTGCGGCCGAACACCCGCAGCGGCTGTTGGATGAATTCCTCGTGCCAGCGAACCCGCCAGATGTTGTCGGTCAGCGCGCCGTACAGGGTCAGGTCGCGGCGAATCACCGTCGACCTGCGGCCAGGCCGCGCCGCGACGGTCACCAGCCCCAGAACTTGGGATCCGCCCGCGAGGGCGGCATGGTGTTGGCGCAGCAGCGCATCCGCCGCCGCGAGACCGGTCACCGTCTCACGCGCCACCAGCACAACGAGTTTCGATTCGTTGGCGGTCGGAGCCGGCCACATCCTGGCGCAGTCGGCGGCATCGGACCACATCCACGCCAGGGTGCTCACCCCGGCTCCGCCATGCGCGCCGAGCAACCAGAACAGCGGGACCTTGCCGTCCGCGGTTTGTGCGGAACAGGGCTCGGTCAGCACTCGAGCCCGCTGCGAGACTGGCGGTGCGACCACCGCACGAGGCTGGAGCCGACGGTGCAGCAACCCGGCGGATCTCACCGCGCACCCCCGCCATTGGCGGCGGCGATGTCGTCGGCCACTGCGGTCAACCAATCCACTGTCGCTGCGGTCGCAGTCGTACCCGAGGACGTGGGTGCGGTCTGGTAGGAGACGTGGCGGGCGATGGTGTCGCTGAACTTCGTCCACGTTGCCAGGTCCAGCAGCTCCTGGTTATCGGTTACGTTCTGCTCGATCGCGTCGAACGCCTGCTGCACAAGCCGACTCGTGGTCGCAGGCGGAATCACTTCCGGGATCGCCGCCGCGAGTTTCTGCCCGAACAGGGCGATTGCCGCCCCGGGATTGGCCAGACCCACCGACACCAACTCCGCGATATTGGATGGTGTCAGCAAGGTTTGGGCGAGTGTCGTCACCGCGTTGAGCCCGATTGTGGCGACCTTGAACAGCGCCTGTACGCCAGCATCGGCATCCACGGTCGTCCGCGGATCGGAGGCTTCGGCGACCCTCTCCGACAACGACTTCTGCGGATTCAGCGACAGACTCGCCAACGATGTGCCGGATACGTCCTCGTTCACGACAGTGACAGAGGTCTTGAAGGCGGTGAACGCCAACGCTTCCGACACCGACTGCAACGCCTTGAGTGGATCGCTCAAGTCGGACTGGCCGACAAGGTTCGTCACCACCCGCAGAATCGGTGCGCCGCTTGGTGCGTCACATGCCAGATCGCCTGTCGCACACCAAGAGGCAACCCGACCAGTTAGTGAACCGAAGTTGGATGCGATATCACGTTGCGGTCCGATTCCACCTCCGGACGCCTCTGGTTGAGACAGCGGAGCCAGGGCTTGCACGGCATTCCCGGACGTACCCGGAGCGGGGTCCGGCGCTGACTTGCCCGGTGCACCAGGAAAGAGCGAGGAATCAGGATTGCGTGTCGGATCGGCGAAGAGCGCGACTGCCGCAATCCGATCTGCGGACACGGCACTCCCTCCGCGGCCGATCTCCTGAGCGAACATCGAGGCGATGTGAGATCCCTGCGAGAACCCCACGATCGCGAGGTAGGAACCCGGGCACCGCCTCAGTTGCTCGGACGCCATATCCCGAAGGTTTTGCAGCCCAGTGGAGACCGATGCCGAGTACGGCTCGGCACTACCTGCTGTTGCGCCGCCGAACCCGGCTGGGTAGGCGACATAGAGTCGATCTGCTTTGCCGCCCGCGCGAACCATCAGCGGTCTCATCACGTTGTCACCGAGGAATCCAGAGTCGGTGCGGACATCCGCATCCGGCGCGGACTCGCCAGTTCCCTGCACCCCCAACGCGATTAGGCCCGGACACCCAGAGTCATTCGGAAGTTCGGCTATTGCGGTACCCGCTGTGACACCGGCTGCGACGATGATTCCGGCGACCGTCGCAGCTGCCGTTCGGAACGTGGTGCTGGTTCGAACCGGCCTGAATGGACGCTTCATTGCAGCCCTCCTCCCACCTCCGGATCTCCATGCAGGCAGGCGGTTTGGGACTCGCGACACATGATGCGTGCGGTCGACCACGCCCTGCCGCAGGGGCAGAGGGTTTGTGCGATTGATTAGGTGAAAGACATGCGTGAGAAAGGTCCACCCGGTTACGCAGGAATGGAGATCACGCCTTCAGGTACTGCCACCGCAGATCCCTGGAACGGTCAGTCACGGGGCGGTTATTTGAGCCACGCTTTGGCGTTTGCTGCAATGTCGCTTCCGTACTGAGTGGCTCCAGAGTAAGACCTCCGGAGTGACGTACGCAACAATTTCTTTGGGCATGCCGCTCACCGGCCGGAAGAATGCCGGAACAATTGCCGGTGGGGTGGTTGGTATGACGGGGTGTATTCGGCCTCGGTAGAGGTGGAAGGTGGGGGACACGCGGTCGAGCTGACCGCTAGAACGCGGTCATCGGCAGTGGAGTTGACCTGCGCCGTGGACGTTGCGCCTGGCTTCGCGCCGTTCGCGCTCGATCCGAGCGGCAATGCTCTGCACCGTCCAACACTCGTTTGGTCGTGGGGGAGCGTGGACGGGATTTACTGTCGCGGTGAGCCACATGCGGGTCCATACCGTCACTCCGCCAACGCAAATACCGATAAAGAACGGCCATATCAGTGTGAGCACCACGACCTCCTGGTTTCGGGAAGCTACCTCGGAATATGAAACGTGTTGGCGATCGACCTCGACTTCGTGCCCGGCGGAATCCGCTCTTCGCGGTCGGCGCTACGTGATTTCTGGTTTCGTATAGGGCAATCGCCGTCGTCCGGTAGACACCTCGTCCTTGAGGTCCTCGTAGCCGACGGCCAGTTCGGCCAGCCGTTCCCAGGCGTCCCACAGTTCCCATTCGGCGGTGCTCGTCAACGCCGCATGCGCGTACGCCGTGAACTTTGCGAGCCGATCGATGACCGTGCCAAGGCTCTCGGTGTGCAGGCGAGCGCAACCCAGCGATGGCGGTAGCTGCTGAGCAACCCACTGGTTGATGTCACGGACCAGACCGATGCGCCGCTGCTCGATCTCGGTCCGGGAGGACTCGTCCGTTCCTAGTAGCCGCTGGTGAATCTCGGACAGCTGGCTCGCCCACTGGAGTAAAGGGTGGTGATCTTGTACGTCACCACGACACGCGGCAAGAAGCCGATTCTTGCTGGGTAACAGATCCATTCGATTCAACCCCTCATCAGGTGGTGGACCCGAAACTTCTTCTGCTCGGTTCAGGAGGCCCGATTGCGGCGCGGCGATGGACGATTCCAGGACGGCGCGACGACCACCAGACCCACGGCTTCGAGCGCCGTCAGCCCTATCGGGCGTGTGAGCGTCTCGACGTCCGCGACGATGTCGGCGATCTGAATCGCGGCTAGCGCCTGCGCTGCGGTGAGCGTGCGGCCCGGTAGGAACGACACGACCCAGGCGTCCTGGCCAACCGACGTCGCTTCGTGGCCGCTGCGGTCGCTGACGATCCGCGTGCGGTCGACTACGTGCACGGACATCGTTCCTCGATCCCGCCGGATGCGATCTCGGCTGGAGGTATCGGGTGTGACGGCTGACACGCTAAAGGTTAGTATCGTATACTGCAAATCGCAAGTAGAAATGTATAGCGCAATGGGTTAGTGGGTTCTTGGTACCCTGAACCGGTCAACCCTTCGGGTGAAGGAGGTTTCGCAGTGGCTTTGAGCTCGCCGACCGTCGCTCGATGGGAGCTGGCTATTCGCTTGCGGCAGCGGCTCGATCTTCTGGGCATCAAGGCTCCGGCGCTCTGCAAGGAGGTCGGGATCACTCCCGCCTACTGGTCGCATGTCATGACTGGCCGCAGCGTTCCCACGGAAGAGAAGCTGAACCAGGTGTTGGGCGTGCTGGAGTTTCCGGCCGAGGAACGGCCAGAAGTGCTCGAGTTGCGAGCTGCCGCCAAGGAGTCGGGGCGTTGGGCTCGCTTCTCGGCATTGTTCGGCGATGAGCTCATGCGGCTGTACGGGCTCGAGCACGGCTCTCACAGCATTCGCGAGTACGAGGGTGTGCTTGTACCGGCCATGCTCCAGACGCCCGATTACATTCGGGCCCTTATGAATTCGCCCTATGGTGTGCGGTCGGCAGTCGAAGCCGACCAGTATGTCGAGGCGAGGCTGATGCGACAGGAGAGGCTGACCGGGCCAGAGCCGTTGCGCTTTACGGCGATGCTCACAGAATCGGTTTTGCTGCACCGTCCATGGGGCGGGAAGATCCAGGTCGACCAGCTGCGTCATATACAGGCGTTGATGGAGAAGTACCCGGAGACCGTCGACGTTCGCGTGATCCCTTTCGATGCTCCCGAATACGCGGCGCTGAGTGGGACGGTCTATCTGATCGACTTCGCCAGCTCTCGACTTCCCACAGTTGCTTGGTATGAGAACGCGCTGTTCGGGCAGGTAGTCGAAGATGCAGTTCAGGTCCGCAACCTCAACTATGTCTACGAGCAGGTTTTCGCGGCCATGCCGAGCCGCGGGGAATCATTCGCCCGGATCGACAAGACCGCGCGCGAGCTAGCATCGAGGTTATGAGCACTACCGGTTCTGATACCTGCAGAGACACCTGGTTCAAATCGAGCTTCTCGAAAGAAGCGGGTACATGTGTCGAGGTTCGTTTCACCGGTGACGCGGTGCTCATGCGCGACAGCAAGTACATTGGCGCTGCTCAGGATCAGCCGACCATCATGATTCCGATCGTGCTCTGGCCGAGGATTCTGGAAGTGGCCCTGAGTAGATCGTCTAGCAAGTCCTATGACGGCTTGGCGATCGATGTGAACGACGACGGCAGCGTGGTGGTCAGCGATGGGCGCGGTGTGCGTATGGCCTTCACCGCAGACGAGTGGGACGCTTTTGCCAAGGGAGTCGCTGACGGCCAATTCGATCGGTGATGTCGTGCGTTCATATGTGCTTGTTGCACAGCAAGGTTAGGATTGCAGAGCAATCGGCGGTCCAAGACGTCTGGCTGTCGTCGCGAAGCGATCGCAGGATGGTGGCGGCGTGGTCGACGAACAGCAGGTGACCGGCGTCCTCAACGATGACGAGCTCACTGTTGGGAAGGGCGGCTTGCAGGCACCGAGCGTCGGCAACCGGTGGAACGTAGTTATTTGAGGTGTGCAGTATTCGCCTGCCGGACCGCTGAATAGGGAAGTGTCGTCCGCTCTGCGCGCTGTCGTGGAACGGGCTCTCCAGGGAGGACTTTCCCCTTCGTGACATCCCTCTGAACAGGGCATCTCGAGGTTTGGACGGAGCGTTCGAGTACATGGTGTGACGTCGATACGGATCATTGAGACTCTGCAGTCTCATGCTGGGTCGCCGGCTTTGTTGGCCGTGGCGGTCGTGCTTCTTCCCGAGATCGTGTATCTGATCTTCTCCCGAGTGCGAGACTGCCAGCGGCACTTCGTAACTCGAATGATCCTGCGGGAGTCCAGGTGTGGCACGACGACGGTCGTCCGGATCACCGACAAGGGGCGGTGGGGTCGCGTGTCGAGCTATACCGTTGAGATTGCCCCCGACCAGCCCACGCCAGTTCTGGGATCGAGGTCCGGGCGGTCCCGGCGAAAGGGGACTTCCCGATGACTACCTGGGACTCGCTGCCATGGGCGAAGCAGATCGAGGAACTGTTCCGCTGGCATGCTCCAGGGGTCTACCGGTTCGCGCTGCGCGGTCTCGGAGATGTCGAGCAGGCCAAAGACGTTGTGCAGCAGGTGTTTCTCGCTGTGTGCAACCAGTATGAACGGCATTTTCTTGCTGAATCCGACGATCATCAGGCGGCATTGATCATGACGATGGCGCGGCGCCGCGTAATCGACTGTTGGCGCCAGGCAAGTCGTGCGAAGGAAACACTGTACGGCGACCTCGGGGCACTCGACCGGCCGCAGCCGGAACTACTCGAAATGTCTCACCGCATCACTCGGTCGGACCGGATCATGGAGGACGCTGAACTGCGACGGTTCTGGGAAGTGCTTACTCGTGACCTCACCGAGTCGGAGTACCGGGTGGCGTTGATGTCGTGGGACATGGAGATGTCCACCGAAGACATCGCCCGGGTTCTGAACACGACTTCCCATGCCGTGGTTACCCATCGATCGCGGGCCAGGAGGAAGATAGGGAAGGTGCTGTCCCGACGTAGTGAATGGGACGAAGGAGGTGCCGGCGCATGATGGCGAAAGACCCCGATGCTCGACCGCGGAGCCTGTTTCGGGAGTTGGATGGGTATCTCGCCGACACTGACTCTGCCTTCGAATTCGACGTGGACGCGGGATTGGATCGGCTCAAGGCCGCCCATGAGTTCGATGTGGACGCTGGTCTGGATCAGCTCAAGACCGCAGTCGAGGGCGGCGCACTCAACCGGGTTGCGGAGACGGGCAGGTTGGGCACGGGCACCATGCGTTCGATAGCGTCGACCCGCGCCGTCGGCCCACGGCGGCGCCCACCCTCCCGCCGCACAGTTGCCGGAGCCGACAGTGATCAAGAGAAGTCCTCACCATGGTCGGGGGCTATCGTCTCGAAGGGCATATTCTTCGTAGCGGTGAAACAATCGGTCGACATCACGATCGCCCGTCTGGCGGTACTGGAACTCGCAACCACGTTGGGGTTTCCCCTAACTGACAGAACCATGATTGCCACCGCAGTGTCGGAGGTTGCTCGCAACATTGACAACTTCGCAGGTCATGGCGAAATTCACGTAGCAGTCGAGGATCGGGAGGGCCGTCCGGCACTGGTGATTCAGGCCGTCGATGACGGACCCGGTATCCCGGATATTCAGAGAGCTCTCGAGGATGGCTATTCCACCGGGCGCGGACTTGGTCTCGGGCTGCCAGGGGCACGCCGACTGATGGACAGACTGGTCATCGAATCGAACCCGGGTGCAGGGACATTCGTGGAAATGTGGAAGTGGATACCTTACGAAGGCAGCGACTAGCCTCGGCCATTCCTGCGGGAGGTTGGGGTGGGAAGTGCGCTGCGCACGCCAGTCGGCGGTGTTCTCAGGTGGATCGGAGCTCGCGAGGGATTGTCCGCGACGAACCCCATTGGCGTGCACCATTCTGGTGGCCGGACTGAGTAGAACTCCCGACCAGGGCTTGAAGCCATCGAAATTCTGGTCCGCTGGCCCTGCTGTCCGGCGCGAAGGGGTCAGCCGCACGAAGGATCCGGGCTAATGTTGACCGGCGCAAGGACCACCGACAAGCATGAAGGGGCGCAGTGCATGCCAGACCACCCGATCTCGCACGGCCTAGGCTTCCCTCATGGGGGCTTGATCGAGCACCCTGACGGGACTGTCGAGTACCGACAGACAGGGAAGATCCTGCCCGCGTTCAGGGTTCGGGTGCGAGACGTGACGGGCTTCTCTGTCCGAAAGGTAACGCGTGACGACAAGAAGCGACTGAAGGCGACGAGCATGCAACAGGTGCTGACCGTGCAGGGCTCGGGCACCACGCTTGCCGAAGTCGCGATCAACCACGGCACCGCTCAGAAGATCGAAGACTTCTTCCGCGCGCATCGAGACTTCGGCATTGACACACAGTCGTCAGCGCCCGCCGAGCACCAGAGCCCACAAGCTGTGGCACCGACCTCAGTCGCCGACGAACTCATGAAGCTCGCTCAGCTCAGAGACGCTGGAGTCATCACACCTGACGAGTTCGCAGCACAGAAGTCGAAGCTGCTCGGCTGAGGCGAGCGATCAGAGTCGCCCAGGAGCTCGCTGACGAGTAGTGAGCGCCGAAACCCGGCCACGGGATGGCCACCGCGAGCGAATTGCTATTGGACGCAACATTGTTTCCTCTGGCGCGACTCACTGTCAATCGGCTGCGGGGCTGGTGCTTCGGATCGATTGCAGTATTTCTGCGGCGTGATCGACGAACAACAGGTGACCGGCGCCCCCGATGATCTCGATCGTGCTGTTCGGGATGGCTTTCGCGAGCCTCATTGCGTCTTCAATCGGCACGTTGCCATCGCCGTTCCCGTGCCAAATCTCCACAGGCACAGTGATATTGGCTGGATCGAACCCCCACGGCCGCGCGAACAGCACCTGGAAATCGACCGCCACACCCCGGCTGCCCGACTCGAACGCTGTGTAAATGTTCTCCGCGAGCCTGTCCCGCAACCAGTTGTCCCCGGCGATCCGGGCGCGATCAGCCGGGGACATCCGCGCGATCATCGCGTCCAACCCTCGCGGCTTACGCACCACCTGCGCCATCCGTGCCGCCGCTGGGCGTGCCAGAAATGGAAACCTCCTCAAGATCAGCAGGCCCCCTGCAGGTTTGACCCCGGCGGAGCCCTTGCTGGCGGACTGATCGTCGAACGGGGCTGGAGAACTCACCGCGATCGCCTTGCTGACCCGGTCGGGCAGCCGGGCTGCCGCCGCGAGCGCGTACGGCCCACCTGCCGATGCGCCGAGTACGGCGAAACGCTTCATGTGGAACCGGTCGGCCACCGCGGCCACGGTGTCGGCGAAGTCCGCGATCTGCTGGCGCGGCGACATCGCCGACATACCCATGCCTGGCCGATCGATCGCGATCAGCCGCACGCCCACCTCCGCCGCCGCAGCGTCAGCGAAAGCAACGGCCTCCACGTGCGAGCCGGGCGCGCCGTGGAACGCCAGCACCGGGTACCCGTCCCGGTCGCCGCACTCCATCCCGCCCAACCTTGCACCCTGCAGCGTCATAGTCCATGGTGCTGGAGTCGTCACACCCGCAGAATAAGTTCAGCCAATGACAGCACACCGAAATCGAGAATGCTGTCCGGATTTTGGTATTTATCTGCCCTGACGTGCATAAATAGGTCGATCGACCGGAAGGGGCAGGGCTATTTCGAGGCCACGAATCCCGATATGCACTGCCTGCCCGTCGCGGGATCTGGCTCGCCGTCGGCCCAGTCTCGCGTGCCACGGGCAACCTACTGCCACCGCTGCAGTCTTAGCGCAAGCGTTCGATGCACTGATCGAGTGAAAGCGGTCGACAGGTTGGATCCGGCGGGGCTCCCATGGGCCAGCCAGGGCTGCATCGCCGCCGGTCATGCGGGGGCCTCGTAGATAGACCAATCGTCGACCGGCACGGGAAGCTCCTCAACGAGTCGCCATACTTTGCAGCGAATTTGACTGTGCCGAACTATAATTCGTGTCCTGCCGTGCATGCTGCTGACGGGGAGGGGATGCGGTTGTCGCGCATCGATGCACCACCGGCTCTAGTTGATCGTGTTGATGAGATGGCTCTGTTATTGGAGCGGGCCGGTCGTGCGGTGCAGACCGGAGAGGGCACAGTCATCGTTCTGCGGGGTGAGGCCGGCGTTGGTAAGAGCACCCTGCTGGCGACGTTCGGTGAGCGCGCGATAGAGCATCATGCGGGAACAAGTCTGTTGGCCGGGTATGGCCAGGCGATGCTGAATTCGCTTGCCTCGGATTCGTTTCAGCCGGTGCGCGAGTGCCTGCGGTCGTTGACGGCGTCGGCGCAGCGGTCGGGTTCGCGATCAGCGCTGGAGCGAGTGGTGTCGTCCTTCGGCACGCACGCCCCGGATTGGATCGAGTCGGTGCCGGTGGTGGGGCAGCTACTCGCGGCAGGGGTGCGTACGGGGCAGACGTTCGTCGAATCCGGTCGGGGCACAGTCGAGGTCGACAGTCGGTTGGATCAGTTGGTGCGGTTGATCGAGGATCTGGTGAGCGAGCATCCCTTGTTGATGGTGCTCGACGATCTGCACTGGGCCGACACCGCCACTATAGATCTGCTGACGACGATCGCGCTTCGGGTCGATGGCCCCTTGGTGTTGGTCCTCGCGTACCGGCCGGACCAGTTGCAGTCGGTGGAACAGACGCATCCGTTGCAGCGGGCGGTGTTTCGGCTGTGTCGCTATCGTCCGGAGAGCACGGTGATCGATCTTCCTCGGTTGACCCGTGGTGACACCGAGGTGTTGGTGCGTCAGGCCGCGGACGGAAGGTCGATGGCTCCGCACGTGGTGTCGCGGATTGTTCGGCTCAGTGCCGGCAATCCGTTGTTCGCCGAATCGCTGGTGCGCGTCGGTGATCACGGGGATGGGTCGGCTCCTGTGCAGATCATCGCGGTGCTCGAGGAGCGGCTGTCGTATCTGTCGGGGGAGGATCAGCGGCTGTTGGAGACAGCGGCCTTGATCGGATACAGCTTCGAGGTCGAGTACTTGTCGCGTCTTGTGCGCCAGGATATCGACGACGTCTACGAGCGATTGGACGTGCTCTACAGCCAACACGGGCTGGTGCGTCCGGCCGAGCCGCGCGGCGACTACGACCGCTATGTCATCCACCATCCGTTGTTCGCGCAGATCCTGCGCGAACGCGGGACGGCCAACCCGCCGCGATGGCGGCGCCAGCATGTCCGGTTCCTGGAGATTCTCGAGGCCGAGTCGGACTGGGATGACGAGATGGCCGTCCGGGCGGCCGCCGCAGCGGTCGCAGCCCGAAATCGGACTCGGGCAGGGGAGTTGGCGCTGGCCGCCGCACGGCGGCAATTCACGTTGGGAGCGGTGTCGAAGGCGCGGGATCTGGCACGGATCGCCGTCGAACAAACACCGTCCTTTCCTGCGTATGCCCTGCTGGCCGAATGCCTTTCGGCCGAAGGCGATCACGTCGGCGGCACCAACGCCTGTGCTGCCGCGCTGGCCTGCGCAGGGGAGGAGCCGGTCGCGCCGGCGCTGGAAGCGCATGTGCGACTGCTGTGGGCTCGCAACCTGCGTATGACCTGCCAATGGGAGGACACCAGCCGCGTCCTGAACGACATCGTCGCCGCCCACTCCGATTCCGGGCAGCTGCTCGCCGAAACGCTGATGCTCCAGGCCGAAGTCGCGTTGTGCGGGCCGATCCAGGACGCCGTCGGATGCATCGCCCTGTGCGACAGGGTCGCCGCGATGACCACCGACGCCGAGGTCCGCTCCCGCGCCCTCGGACACCGCGGCCTCGCGCATCTGGCCGCAAACCAGCCCGCCGACGCCGAGCGACTACTGACACGAGCCATCGACACCGCGCGTTCGACCGGGCACCCCTACGCCGAGTACGAGGCACTGCACTGGTTGAGTAAGAAGACCATGGCCTGCCTCGAGCTCGAGCGATCCTGGGAGCTGCTCGAAGAGCTGGCACGGATGTCGCAGAACTCAGGTGTCGCCAGCGAAAACCCGCCCCATCTACGCGATTCGAGCCGCGTGCTCGGCCTCCAGCGACGGTATCCCGAGGCGGCGGAGGCGTTCGCGCGATATCTCGACATCAGTTTGCCTACAGCCTTCGGGCGCGTCGCGACTACGCTCGCCTGTCAGATCCGCGAACTCGAAGACATACATGGTCGCGCGGCTGGCGAACGTTTCCTCGCGGAACTGCGTGGCGTGTGTCGTGAGGAACTGCTCGCCGCGGATCGTTGTGCCCGCCTGGCCGATCATCTGTGGGCACTCTCGCACCGGCCGCCCGGCTGGGACGCTGTTTCCTTCGCCGTTGCGCACCTCGGTGTCGCTGCAGCGGATGCGGAGGCCGCGGATGCGATCTTCCGCTTCGATGTACCCAGTCTCGCTCACCTGCGAGCCGCTTTGCGCGGTACTGGGGGAGGGGCGTGAAAACCGTGCGCTGTCACGATTTTCCGCTCAGTCCAGACATCATCCAGCTCAACCACGCCTCCTATGGACTCGCCTCGCATGAGGTACTCGAAGCCGCTGAACGCTTGCGCGTCCATATCGAATCCGATCCCACCCGGTACCTCGGTGCGGAACTTACCGAAAACCTGCGCACCCAGGCAGGTCTCGCCGCGACTGCATTGGATCTCGACGGAGACCGAACCACGTTGTGTAGCAACGCCACTTCCGGAGCGGCTGCGATCATTGCTTCGCTTCCTCTCGGCCCCGGTGACACCGTGGTCGTTCTCGACACCGAGTACTCCTCCATTCACCGCGCCTGGGAAATCGCCTGCGCTCGTTCGGGTGCACGTTGTCTCACGGTGCCGGTGCCGCTCCCTTTCATCGATTTCGAATCTCTCAGTGTCACACTCGACGGCAGTGTTCCGGATTCGGTGACCTACCTGCAGGCCAGCCTCATCTCCTCATCGACGGCGATCCGACTTCCAATCGCCGATCTCTCAGCCTGGGCACGGCTGCGCGGTGGACGGTTGATCCTGGATGCCGCCCACGGCCCCGGCCATGTCGAACTCGAGCCCACGGATGGCATCGTCGCGGCAGCCTTCGGCACTCTTCACAAGTGGCTCCCCGCAGCGCGGTCGGTCGGGTTCCTTTGGCTGGCACCGCAACTCATAGACATCGTTCGTCCAGCTGAGGTGTCGCTGACGTGGGATTCCTCGGACTTGATCGAACGCTTCTCCTGGCCCGGCACGTTCGATCCTGTTCCGCGCCTGTGTCTGGGCGTCGCATTGCGCCAGTGGCAGCGGTGGCACACCACAGGTCGTCTCGCAGGTTGCGAGAAGCTCGCTGATTACGCAAGCGAAGTTCTGACAGGGCCGAGAGCCCGACCCACCGCAGGGCAGAGATACCTTCCACCGCGGATGCGGTCCTTCATCCTGGATGGCGTGACCGTAGCCGAGGTGAAAGCCGCTCTACTCGAGTCCGGTATCCGCGCGTGGGTCGGTCCGGGATCGAACGAGGAATGCCTGCTCCGGATCTCGACACATATTTACAACGAGAACGCCGACATCGACCTTCTCGCCGAGAAGCTTCAGGAGGTACTGCCCCGATGAACGTGCCTCCCATACCCGAACGGCTCGAGCGAGCAATTCTCTTTCTCCGCGGCGACGAAGACGGTCGCGCGTGGCTCGACGCTCTTCCGGCGCGCATCGATTCCTATAGCCGACAGTGGCACCTGACCACGGATGCCATCGCCGACAGTGGAGCCATGTCGTGCTGCGTCTACTGCACAACATCGGACGGCACCGCCGCCGTATTGAAAATTCCCGTCGACTCCGAATCCGGCAACACGGAAGTACAGCTGCTGCAACGATGGTCGGAAGCGGATGCGGCACCGCGAATCCTTGATCGGGACGACGGATCCGGAGTTTTCCTCATGACCAGGATCCTCCCTGGAACGATAGCCTGGCCCGTCGACGGCCGCGCGGACGCCGACCGGTTCGGCGAACTACTCACCCGCCTCAACCGCTCGGGATCATCGACTCGACCCGCGCTGAAGGATCTCGCTGACATCGCCGAGATGCGCATGGATTGGGCGCGAGACCGGTTCGCCGACCCTCAATACGCCGAGGATATGGAGTACTTCTCCGCGGCGGAGCACCTCGAACAGGCTAAACGGGTCCTCGCTGCATTGCTGGACACATCTGCGCAGCAGTATGTACTCCACGCGGACCTCCAGGCTAAGAACATTTTGCAAGGTCCTGACCACTGGTTCACCATCGACCCGCTCGGCGCGGTTGGTGACATCAATGCCGAAGCCGCGTTGTGGATCGCTATTCAGGACGGTCCGGTGTCCACCGAAGACCGAATCGAACAACTCGCGCACCACTCGCTACTTGATCCAATACGACTGCGTGCGTGGTCATTTGTCTTCTCGGTCGCTGAGTACCGGCCCTACCTGGTGCCTTCCGCGAAACAGATGGCCGCCTTCGTCGCCACCACTGACCCCAATCAGACGATAACGCGGCTGCACAAATCTTGATTGCGCAGATCGGGTGGAGGTGCGCGAAGTGGGCCTGATTACCGGGCGGGCATGCAGTCGTTGTCAGCGTTATCCGGCGAATGCCGTAACCGCCCCAAGAGCACCAGACGTCGCGATGACTCGGCAATGGCTTGACCAACGCCGTGATCGCCTGGACCGCCGAGTATTTGAGCTCGCCGGGGACAGATGTGTCGCGTCGTCGCCGAGACCTTGCGCGTATCTCCCCAGTCATAGTGAGAGCATCAACTTCTTCGGTGCCAACGAAGTCGACATCGACGCGAAACTCGCTGCGCTCAGCATTACCGGCTTCCGGCCGCCGCGCCTGTGACACTCTTCTAACGGCTTGCCCACCGGCAGGGTGTCTGCACACGGGTACCGGCCCGCGCCTTGCGGCTGGCCGCTCGGCACCTATAACAATCTGGACACGCGACCAATCGTGCTGTGCCGCGCATTCGATCCAGTCGCGGCGAATCACTCAGCCTCCGAATGCCTTTCACGTGCCGAAACGATGGAAGGTGACCGCCACCTCATTGCAGGCAGGTGAGTGATCGGCACCTCATCGCCTGGTCCTGGATATCGCGCACATGCCACCCTTGCGTCAGTTTGCTGAATGTTTACTGAGTGTGGAGGGGATCTGGTGGGAACGATTCGATCAACGTTCGGGGGTGCTGCTTGTGCGCTGGCCACGATGTTGCTTGCTGGTGTGTGGGTGGCCGGATCGGCGGGTGCCGACGCGATAGCCGACAAGTACCGTCAGACCGTCACCGACGACGGCTGGACCCTGGCGGTGACCAAGACGGGCGAGGCTCTGGATCGATGGCCCGCGCTGTCGAGTTCACCGGTCAGTCGTGAGGGCTTCGTCAGCCTCAAGGCAGTCGCGGAGGTTACCGGCACCGGTGGCCAGCCGATCACCGCGGGCACGGTGACGCTGGGCTATCAGATCGGTTGCGCCGTGGACGTATCCAACGGAGTCACCCTTGGGTTGGGGTTCTCGATCGGCCCCAACGCCAGCGTCACCATCTCCCAGTTCCCCGGCGTGACGATCGGTGGGCAGGCGTCGGTGAATCCGAACATCTCCACCACCCTCAAGCCCGGCGCCATCGCCACCATCGCGTTCGGATCGAAACCCCTTGCCGCGTCGCGGGGTTCGATCACCGCCGAGCAGGTCGAGATCAAGGTCGACGCGTGTGCCGGCCCTGTGACAATCCGGTCGTTCGCGACCGCCGCGATCTCGACCCCGACCGCGGACAACACCATCTCCGTCTACGGCGATCCCATCTGGCTCTGACCCCGTTCCGCCGCGTGCGAGCCCGCCAGACGGCCGATGCGCCGCAGACGCTCAGGAAGAGAGAACCCTCGATGACCGACACCACCCCCGAGATCACCGACCGCGCCCCGTCCCGCGCCCCGTCCCGCGCCGCGGCGGGACCGCAACCGCTCAACCCCACCGCCGTCGCCGGCGGTGCGCTGGCACTGGGGCTGCTATTGCTGATCGTGGCGTTCGCGAACCTGAACCGGATGCCGGGCTGGGCCGACGATTACGGCGCGATTCTGGTGTATCTGGCGTTCTTCCTCTACATGTCGATCGCCGGACGGCTCACCTGGTGGGGCATCGACACCGTGCGCGAGCAGGCCGCCGACCGTAGCAGCCGCCGATGAGCCCCCGACTCGCCCGCGCCGCCGCGCTGGCCCTGGCCACCGCCGCCACCGGCCTGGGTGTCGCGTTCGCAGGCGCACCGACCGCCACCGCGCAGGGCTACGTGCCGTGCGCGGAGTGGCAGGCCATGCACCCGGGTTGGCCGTGCATCGACACCCCGCAACCGCCACCGGGCGGCCCGCCGACGGTCTCCACCCCGCCGCCGCTGCCATCGCAGACCCCGGGTCTGCCCAGCCAGCCCGGCGGCGGTTGCGGGATCGGCGCGGGCGCACTCACTCCGCCGCCCATCGCGCCCGGCAACGGCACCCCGATCGTTCCGGTCCCCGGCGCCGAGACCCCGGCCCTGCCGGGGAACCAGGCTCCGGCCGCGCCGGTACCGGGAACCATTGCGCCACAGACGGTCCCGGCAGAACCTCCACAAACAGCCGATGTCCCGCCACCGCCCGCCGCCGCAACAGACATCCCGGCGCCGGCTGCGACGATGCCACCTCCCGCCGCGCCGACCAGCTCGGCCCTGGCCGCGAGGGAGGGCGACAACTCGACGTCGGTCCCCAGCGGCGGTACCGATGGCCGGATCCCGTTGCTGCTGGTGGCTGGTGCCGCGGCGTTTCTCGCACCCGCTTTTCGCTCGCGCGGCGGCACGCCGTCGTCGCAGCAGGTGACCATCACCAAGCCATGGGACGGTGGCGAGCAGACCTTCATTCTCATGACCGACCCGTCCGCACCGCGCGAATACCGCTTCCCACAAGAGGTTCCGCCCGACGGGCAGCTCCGCGAGAACCCCGACGGCTCGGTGGATGTCCTCGACGCCACCGGAAGCGTGGTCTCGCATACGAAGCCGCCGTGGGCCTATGACGCCCTCGGCCGCCCGGTACGCACCTGGTACGAGGTCGAAGGCGACACCATCGTCCAACACATCGAACCCGACGCCGACAACGTCTTCCCCATCCTGGCCGACCCCGACACCGTGCCCAACTGCGCCATCGACGACACCGGCACCGCCACCATCGACACCGGCAACGGCGCTCCCAGCACCTACCCCGCCAGCAACACCCCCAGCGGCACAGACTCCCAAGCCGCGTTGCTTGGTGCCATGACCCAAACCGGTCCCACCCCACCACAACTCCAGCCCGGCGGCCCCCAAACACCGAACACGACCGGGCAGTCGCCGAACGTGTCGTCTGCACCGACCATCGATGACAACGCCGCCGTGCTCGGCGCGCTCACTCAAACTCAGATCGACCAGGACTCGGTCACCGTCGGCAATGTCACCGTCACCGATACCGAGGTGACCGCGCCGAGCGGGCAGACCTTCACCGGGACGAGCGAGAGCTTCGCACTCGGCAACGGCGCCGCTCAGCAGTTCAACTACGACTCCGACGGCAACCTGACCTCGGTCATCCTGGCCGGTTCCGACAGTGCCAACCGATACTTCACCCCCGCCCGCAACCCGGACGGGACACTTCGGCCCGGCGAGTTCACCTACACCGACGAATCCGGCCGTGAGCAGTTCCTCACCATCCGGTTCGACGACCAGGGCCGCCCCGAATGGGTGATCGACGAAGCCACCTACACCAGCACGCAATACGGTGATCTGGACGGCGTCTACAACGTGACAGAATCTCTCACCGCCGACGAAGGTCGAGCCATCGACGACGCTCGTCTTGTCTTCGACATCGCACTCGGCGTCACCGGCCTCCCCGAACTCGGGTACACCGCAGGACGCGTAGTCGGCGGCCAACTGTTCACTCGCGGACTCGCCGAACGCGGGGGCGCAGCACTCGGCACCGACATGATGGCCGGTGAACTCTCGATATCGGGCCGAGGAGGGGCCGCCAGCGCCTCAGGAGGAACATCAAACGCGACGCGCAGCGGAGCCACTGGAGCTACTCAAAGATCGACTGACCCCCTGGCTGCCGTTCCTGAGGGCGCTTCCGTGCGTACGCTAAGACCCGACCCGAACGGTGGAGCTCAGGTCGGCGTGGAATTCAAGTGGCTCAACGAGAACGGCCAAACCGTGCGACTACGCGCTCACGGCCCTGATGGAACCGCGCCGCCGGGCTCCAACGCAGCCTCTGGACCGACGTACCGCATCCAGATTGGCGGCCGATACTTGGACGCAGAAGGAGCCCTCTACCCTCGAGGCGTTCACAATCCCAACAGTCCAAACTATGATCCTGCGGCCGCGAATTCCACGCACATACCGTGGCCCAGCGACATTCCACTCCCATGGAAGGAATGAGATGAGTATCGAGGCAAGAGCAATCCTGACCCTGGTCAGCAACTTGGCAGGCGGATCAGCCACTGCTCGTGCAACGGCGAGCGATGAAGTGACCGATTGGACCGGGTCGTTTACCCCGCAACAAGCAAACGTCTTGACGAGCCTTCTACTGTGGCTCGCGAGCGTGGAATCCGACCCGACGGCGCTCGAAGCGGAATTGCACGCCGCTGCCGAACTTGTCGAGAACTGTTCCATAGATCCGACTGTTATCAACGATGTCCATTTGTTGAACCCCGAGACCCTACCCGCTCCGCTACATGAGTATCGCGACTTCCTGCTGTCAGAGGTACCCAGCCAATGAGGCCCACGCGTAGACAGTGACTACCTACTGTCACTGGTATCGCCACTCGCAGTCGTCCCTTCTCCCTCAAACTGTGGTGAGACCGGATCCATCATCTAAAGAGTGGTGAAGATGTACCACGGGGCACAGCTGGCGGGTTCGGCGGCGACGCCATCTCCGTAATATCTGATGATGGAGAACAGCGGGAGTTGGGCCTGTGCCGAGCTAGCGGGCGCACACCGCCAGACCCAACCCCACCGATACCACCGTGTCGTCTCCCGCGTCGCGGTAGCATCTGACAGCCGCCGAAGTCCCTGAAGCGTTACCGCTTCACGACGCGGTCGGAAATCGTTAGACGAGCAGGTGAGCGACAATCCTATTCTGGCCGACGATGACCGAACACTGCTCACTCAGGGCGGACTTCGGCAACATCGACCACCAAGCTTCAAACCGAAACTTGGTATCGATCAGTCGAACTTCCGGTGGCGCAACTGCCCGAGTAGGGAATGGCAAGAAACGGCCAGCTTGTGATTATGGAGGGTTGGGAATGAAGGCGTTGGTAAAGCACTTTCACAGTCCCGACGTCGATCCTCCGACCGGCATTGTGGATGACGATGCCGTTCTGATCGATTTCTTTGCGGGACCGGCTGATTCGCCAGGCGCAGAATCATTCTCCGTGTTGGTCTGCACCCCTCGTTGGGTAACCAGTGAGCTGGTACAGGGACAGGTCGTAGATGGCCGTCATCGCCTCTTCGTCGAGCGCATCGATTTGGATGCCGTCCAGCGACACATCCGTGAGTATGTTGCGCAGCTCGACGAACCGACTTGGATCGAACTCACCGACAAGATCGGAAGGCTGGGCAAGTGGGAGTTCGAAGACTATCGCGAATAGAAGTCGAGGTCGCGCTGCTTCGGCAGAACCTGAACCGCCCGGTCGTGAAGATGGCGACCGCGCTAGCGGCCTTCGGGATCGGCTAGTCGGGCACATGCTCGAGCGGTACCTCGAATGGGCCGTCGTTCATGCTCGTCGTTCATCCTTGATCGCGCGGATGACATCGGCGACACACATGTTGATCATCGACGCGAATTTTTGGGTGTCAGCGCCGACTGCTTTCCACGGTGCCGCGTGCCGAATCGCGTACCGGCCGTGGTCGGGCAGGTCCCGCCATTCCAGGCGGTGGCGGGCGATACCGCGTGGACCGAAGACCGAGTTACCTTGTACGACATCGATGGTGCCCATCCTCGTGGGCAGTACCCGGAAGAACCGTTTCGATCGCACGCTGACCAAGTTGCTGAACTCGGCGGCGGTGGGTGACTGCTCGATGAAATGATCGACGTCGTCGCTACCGGAACCCGGTGCCGCGAGCGGGATTTCGTCCTGAGTGGCCGGCGGTGTATCCGGAAGGGCGGCGACGACGGCAGCGGCCAGTCCGATCGGGTCGCAGGCGGAGATGGTGAAACTGCCACTGTCGTGCGGGGTTTCGCCGGGTAGCTGCCGCACCAGGTATCCGTGGCTGCCGGCGCGGGTGGCGAGCAGGCGAAGGCTTCCTTGCTCGCCACCGGAATCCTGTGTGTCCCAGCCGTTCACGGTGATCCGCAGGTCGGGTCGCGCGATTGAGGTCAGTACATGGTCGAACGCACCGCCCAAGGTGGCGTCCAGTCGCTCGCTGGTTTCGCGTTTCTCGCGCAGGTAGTCGTAGTACAAGGGGATCGCGCTGGTGACGGTGAACGGTGGCGGGAGCAGTTCGCCGGTTAGGTTCTCCCACAATACGACGAATTCGAGATCGGTGAACGTCCAGGTGCGGGTCATGAGTCGGCGACCGGCCTCACGACCTTCGGAGCGGTGCCGTAGGCCTCGAGGATGTGCTCGGTGGAGTCCAGATACTTCGCGCGTTCATGCTGTTTGGCTTGGTTTTGTCCCGCCGCTGCCGCTCCGGCACCGGGTGACATCGGCCCCATCGACCCCGGCGCGGTGGAGGTGGAGCCGGTGGCCAGACCCGCCCGTGTCGAGGTCGTGGGCGAATCCCCCTCGGGGGCTGTCGCTCTGGGAAACGATTGCGGCGAGACGGCGGTCGTCCGCAACTCCGGGGTCGTCGATGTCGGTGAGGTCGGGGTTCCGCCGGTCCCGGTGGGGATGCCTGCCCGAGGCTTCGCATCCAGCGTCGTTGTCGGCGGGGTGGTGACCGGGGCCTCGTTGGTGACCTGTTCGGTGGTCTGCTGTGTCGCCGTCTCGATGCCCTGCTGCACCGTCTGCACGACCTGTTGCGCGATCTGCTGTGCGGCCGCGATACCTTGCTGCGCAACCTGAGTGCCCTGCTGGATGAGCGTCTGAGCGATCTGCTGCGCGGCTGTGAGCGCCTGCTGTTCCGACGTCTGCTGCTGTGTATTCTGTGGCTGCTGCGTGGTTTTCGGTGTTTCGGTTGTTGCGGGTGTCTCGGGTTGTGTTGTCGGGGAAGGTGTCTCGGTAGGGGTGGTGCCCGAGGGTTGGGGGGTGTCCCGAATGACCGGCGTGGTCGTCGGTTGCGCACTGGGTGTGGCGAGGGTGACCAGGGTCGTGTTGTAGCCGATCAGGCCTGTGCAGTAGTGGATCTCGCAGGCCTGCTGGTAGGTGCTCAGCGGAGCTAACGCGGTCGCCTTGCCGTCGAGCATGTAGGCCTGTGGATTGCTGGGCAGCGCGGGGTCGTCTGGTAGCGGTGGCATGGCGGATTTGGTTTTCTCCAACCAGTTCGCGATGGTCGCTAGCCGGGCGCCGACGGCGGTGACCGTGGTGGCCAGGGCGGTGCCGTCGTCGGTGCGGGCTCGGACCGCGCGGCGCGCCATCTCCGCGGACTGCCCGACCCATCCGGACTGGATCGAATACTCCGTCCCCTGACCACCCTCACCGAGTGCGGTGCGGGTGAACTCATCGACTCCGGTCTGAATCTCGGTGGCCATCCATTGCCAGAACGTCGCCACCGCGGTCACCGACGCGTGGTTGATGCTGACACCCAGGTCGTAGAGCGGCTTCCACTTCTTGGCGTACGGATTCTCCGGGTCCACTGCGCGCCCGTCGTCGGGCTTCGTGTAGTTGCCGATGACGGTTCCCGGGCTCATGCCGAGCAGTGCCGCTGCCGTGGGGTCGATGACCAGAGGGTTGATGTTTTGCCCGGATGCGGGAACATCCAGGCTCGGGCGGGTTCGGTAGGAATCGCCGATCGCACCGGAAATGGTGAGCCCTTCGAAGGCTTGCGCGGAGTCCGATTCGGCGTCGCCGAAGACGCGGGCGGCGGCCTTGAACGTGTCGGCCATGTTCCCCAGCAATGCGATGTGGGTGGTGAGGATAGTGGCCAATTCACCTGCCAGGGTGGAGTATTCGTCGGCGAGTTCCGTCCCGGAGGGGAAGTCGGCCTGTGGACCCGCGAACGGTGGCAGGCTCGCGACATCGCTGGTGCTCTGCTTTACGGCGAGCAGGCGACTGACGAGGGTGTCGCATGCCTTGAGCCCGATGGCCGCCGCAGCCGGATCGAATTGCACAGTGCCTTGGGCGATCTCGCCCTGGACATCGCCGAACGAGGGAGTTTCTTCGCCGGCCACCACTGTCTCCGCCCTACCCCGATCCCCACTGCGCGCCACCGTCGCGATGCGGTCCGACGGTATCACCGCCGCCGACACCGGACGATCCGTGGCGTCGGCCAGCATGGCCCGAGAGTCGACCGCTGGCAGGGAGATCCACGCCCGGTTCTGCGACCAGAATGATGCTGTCGAGTGCACGACCTCGTCGCCGGTTCCGCGCAAAAACAGTGTGCCACCAGCGGATCCATCGCTGGGTCCGATGAGTCGGCGAGCGAGGTGGACACGTGTTTCTGATATTGTCGCCGCGACGTATGAGCAAGGGGGCGATGATGAAGGTATCGGCAGAGGAACTGCGTCAAGCAGCGACAACCTTCGATGGTCTGGTCGAGACGATCAATACGTTACCGACGATCGAATCGACTGATGGCCCACTGGGCGGGTTGACCCGGTCTGCATTGATGCAGGGCTCGCAGACCGCGCCGGAACTCGACCGCATCGAGTCGGTCCGGACCGCCGCGATGAAGACCGTCGCCGACCGGTATACACAGTTCGCGAGCCTGCTGCGGGTATCGGCGGACACCTACACCACGACCGATACCGACGCGGCGGCGTGGTTCTACGCGCTCGGTGACTTCAACAGCGGGGAGAAGCCCGCATGAGTGAGCCCTCGGTGCCATCGGTGAGCCAGGTCATGAGTTGGAATGTCGACCTTGCCTCGATCGCCACGAAAGCAGACCAGATCGCCCAGGGCTTGTCGGATTCGGCCGCCGCCATGGACCGCACCATCGATGGCATGAACTGGTCCGGCGAAGGCCGCCAGGGCGCGGACTACCGCTCCGATCGCGAACGCGCGCAGATGGGTCTGCTCGCCGACCAGTGGACCAACCTCGCCACTGTCAGCCGCGCCCGCCAGAACTCGCTCGGCGGAATGGTGTCGAACGCGATAACCAATGTGACGGCCGTGCGCGGTGACGGATTCGATGTCGCCGAGGACTGGTCGGTCACCGATCGCTACAACTATCCCAAGGCGTTCGCGGCGATCACCGACGATTCGGAGCTCAGCCAGTCCTACCGGGACCAACTCACTCAGTTGCAGACCAGCCGAGGCGAGGACGCGAAGAACAATACGGTGCTGCTGCAACGGCTGGCCCGCGACCTCGGTATCGAGGACGCGGCGACCTCCACCGATATCCGTAACACCCTCAACGCCATCGAACAACTGTCTCCGGCCTCGACGACCGAACTCACCCCCGGCGCGGCCGAACAGGATGGCAAGGCCATCGCCGACGGGACCGCCACCAACGAAGAGATCGCGCGGATCACCGAGCGGCTGGCCAAGACTGGACTCACCCCGGACCAGCTGCAGGATCTCGAAGACGGCAAGACCGTGGACCTGCCGCCCGGCGAGCTGGCCTACCTGCAAGCGTTCTACGGCTACGCGGGCAAGGACGGGCTCCTCGGACTGTCCGAGCAACTGGAAGCGGACGGTTCCCCCGAGGCGCACGCCCTGCAAAACTATCTCGCCAATGGGATCCTGACCCTGTCCCAGGAGAAGATCGTCACCCGGGACAAGGATGGCAATATTCTCGACCGCGGCGGGATGGACAAGCTCGATCCCGAAATTCAGGAACTCATCCAGACGCGGCCGTCCTTCCGCGGCGACAACCTCCCCGATGCAACAACCCCTGGGCTTGGTGCGGACTACCAAGAAGGCGGTAAGGCCGAGTGGGTCACCGACGTGAAGCAGTTCGGCAATCTGCTCTCCAACTCCAGCATCGGTTACGACCCGGGTACCAAATTGGGAGTTGAGCTGACCCGCCAAGGCGCGAATCTGGCAGGCCTCGCCGACCACGGCGAAATCACCTCCCTCGGAGACGACACCATCACTCAGTACCTCGATGTCGGATCCCGCAACGAGGACTCCAATTACGCACTGCTCACAGGAAAGGGCACCGACGAGATCCCCGGCAATGGCGATCTAGGGATCTCCGCTGAGGAACTCCTCGGCGTTGGCTATCAGCGTGAGAACGTGATGACGCCGCTGATGACGCACGAATGGCAGGATGACGGCACCCGGTTCGGGGAGGGCATGTTCGGGTGGATCCCCGAAGACGCGAAAGTCCTGGACGGTCAAGACCCTTCGGTGGCGAATCTGCGCGCCGGGGAATCGGCCTACGCGCTCTCGCAGATACTTTCCGGCGACGAGTACAAGAAGTGGCTCGACACCGGTGTCCGCAGCGGTGAGGACCAATCCCTGGGGCAGATCAATCCGAAGCTCACACAGGAGATGGCGGAAGCGTTAGCCCCCTACGCCGGCAATCTGGTCGGCCTGCCCGACGACTACGCGAACAACGCCGGGTTCGGCGATCTTGGTGGGCCCGTCGAAGCGGTGCGGTTGCTGTCGGTGCTCGACGGCGACGACACGGCCAGCACCATCATCAACGGGGCATTGCTGTCGGAGTCCATGCGCATCAACGAGATGTATGCCTCGATGGATACGTCAGGGCAGGAGGTGAGCCCGAAATTGATGGGCGAGTACGCCAGCCGACTCACGTGGGCTGTCGAACAAGGTATCGATACCGAGCTGGCTGAGCGTGAGACCGACAAGGGCGACCGGGCAACCAAGCTGAACGCCGCCTATACCGCTGCACAGATCGGTCTTGGTGGAATCAGCCCCGGAGCAGCCGCCGCCATGGCGCTGACGGCATTTCCGCAAGCCGAAATCGTCGACACGCTGGCGGGAGGAGAGCAGCAACCTCACGAAGCGAAATACTTCGAGGGCATCGGCAACGTCAACACCGTGTACAACCCAACCACCGACGGCACCGATTCACACCGCAATTACGCGTTCCTGCAATCGCTCGTTCAGCAAGGCACGATCGACGTCAACACCCTGGACCCGACACTCACCCAGGAACTGCAGGGCGAGAAGGTCCTAGTGTCCTATACCGACTACCAAGACCGACTTAAGGTCATGCCTGGCCAGCAACTAACGTCGTCGACGACGTTGCTGACCGATGCGCTCACGGCAGCGGGGTTGAACGATGCGAACGCCGAGTCCTACTTGGCCGCTGCTACCAATCAATTCCAAAGGGAGAAGTACAGCGACGTGATCGCCGAAGGGATCGAGGGCACCGACGCACCGAAGAGGGACGGCAACACATGGGTTCTCCCCACGCGGAAATGAAAATAAACATGGGCCTGCGAACCGCAACCACAGTGGCGGCCGCGATCCTAACGGTCGCAGTATCAGTGACCGGATGCGGCGACGGCAGTACCAACCGCTCGAATCCCTCACCCGCCCCGGTAAGCCCGTGCGCACCGGATGGTTCGGGAACATACCGCCCACCACTGCAGGTCTGCGACGCCACCATGGTGTGGTCAGCCGAACCCGGCATCGACCTTTACTCCAGCGAAGCGACGCTGGTCCGCGCCACCGACGAAGCCGACCTCATCGCCCTCTACGTCGGGCTCGACCACAGCTATCCCGGATACGCAGCCGCTCTGGCGGACCCGAACAGAGCCAAACGCTACGAAGCGGGTGAGGTCCGCCGGACGGTCGTCGGCACCTTGCTCACCCACGTTCAGCAGATTGACCCCACCTCAGACGGTTTCCGTGCCGAGTACTGCACCCTGATCAACGAATCCGCCAGCACCAGCCCCGGGGACAACCGGTGGATCGGGGCCATGAACCGCGGGGACTCCATAGCTGCCGAGTTCACCCGCACCAGTACCACATCCGAAGCACCCGATACGGCGACTCCGTATGCCCCAGCCCCGGATCGCTTACATTGGCAGGCACCGACTTACAACGTGTTCGACGGCTGGACCGTCACATTCGGGACCGGTGAGGACCCCGCGGCACGAGCACGGTGCGACGCGTGGGCGCTGAGCCTGTACCCCAACGCACCCGAGCGGGGAGATCCGATACTTCTCCAAGCCCCGCCGGCGCCCCAGCCCGCATACCCGGGCTGGCCAGCCCCAGCGGTCTGATCCCATGAGCACCATATCCCCTCGAATAATCATGTCCAGCCCACAGTTTCAAGATGAGCGGGAAAGACGATGAGTTCGCTGAATCTCCCACCCGAGCTCCGGGCGATGTTGAATACGCCACTGGACGAACCCACGACCACGCCGGAGCCAGAGACTTCATCGCCCGGCACAGGCAGCGGGCAAGGTGTCGACCCCAGTTGGGCGGGCGAAATGAGTTACGAGGAGCGGACGTTCCGGGCGGAGAACTCCCGCATTGCCGCAGAACCACCCTGGTGACGATGAGCGGAGTGGTGGAGGGCAGCCAATGACGGTGCGCAGGGGCGCGGTCCGCGCAGGTATCCGTCGGATGGTCGTGGCCGCATCGGTGGCTGCGATGCTGCTGGGCAGCAGTGCCTGCGGCAGTTCGGCCGACAGCGATGCCGCACCGGGCGAGCCGAATCCGACCTCGGCAGTCGCCGAGACGCCATCGGGTACCGATCCGTCGCCGACGGTGGTGGATGTGGCGAACGACGAGTGTCTTCTCACTGTGTCGGAGGTTGAGTCGTTGGTCGGGGTGAATGTCGAGGACGGACACAACGTCACGGCCACGCTGCCCGATGGCACCGATACTCGCAGCTGCGAATATCGCAGCACGCTCGACGCCAGGCTCTCGGACCTGGTGCAGATCGATGTCCGCCCTCGCCCACACCAAGAGCTTCCCCTCGATATCGTCATTGCCCTGCATTCGGCTCCCGGCAAGCATTCGATCCCGGGCATAGCCCCGGAAGTGTTCGCTGACGACAGTGGCTGGGGGATACAGATATTCACCGACGCCTACAAGGTCGATGTCACGGTCGACGAATTCGCCGCTGCCCGCATCGACCAACACACGTCTGCGTCGGTCACTAGACCGACAGATGATCATTGGGCCACCGCGGCCCGACAGATCGTCACCAGATTGCCCGCTCAGTGAGCCGTGCAGCTCGGTGGAATCACACGGCCGGGTAGATGTTTCCACCGGGAACTGCATCGCACTCGTGGAATCTCAGCGCCGCGCGATCCGTCAGCCTGGAGTAGGTTCTGGTCGTTCGTGCAGGTAGGCCGGTTGGCCGCAATTGGTGTGCGGGAAGTGCCTAAAACAGGACAGCGTCAGTCATTTCGGAGTGCTCGAGGTTCGCTGGCTTCTAATCTTCGAGGCGTGATGACTCCGACACCATGGACGATGACGTGGCAGGGTGCGACGGTGGGCGGGATGGAGTGCGGTGACCGGGACGGTTATCCGGTGCTGGCATTTCACGGCGCGCCAGGCTCGCACGTGGAGGGTGTTGCTTTCGCCGACGCGCCGGCGGCGGAGGTGGGTGTACGGCTGATCGCGATCGATCGCCCCGGGATGGGAATGTCGACACTGTCTGCGCGCGAGCGGATTGTCGACTTCGCCGACACCGCGGCGGCGGTAGCCGACCGGTTCCAAGTGGACCGGTTCGCGGTGCTCGGCGCGTCCGCGGGTGGTCCGTTCGCGCTGGCGAGCGCGTACCGGTTACCGGACCGTGTCAGCAAAGCGGTGGTGGTGAGCTCGGTGGCCCCGTTCGACGATCCAGCAGCGATGAAAGGTGCTGGTGGAGTGAAACCCGCTGGCGGGCTACTCATCTTGCGGCGGTTTCCATGGCTGGCGCGTCCGGCGGCGGCACGGATGGCGCAGATCGTGCGCAAGCCGCGCGGATTGGACGCCATGATCGCGCGGATGTCTGCGACCGATCGTGCGCGGATCGCCGGGGATGATCGGCTGCGCGATCAGCTCGGCGAGAACATCAATACCGCGTTCGCCACGGGCAGTCGGGGGGTGGCGCTGGATTTCCAACTGTTGTTCGCGCGGCCGTGGGGGTTCGACCCCGCCAACATCACTGTGCCCGTGGATGTGTGGCACGGTGACGCCGACGGAAACGTACCGGTGGAAGACGGTCGACGGCTGGCCAGGTCGATCCCCGATGCCACGTTCGAGGAAGTGGCGGGCGCCGGTCATTTGCTGTTCGTCGATCACGCGGCCACCATTCTGCGATCGATCCGCGAAGACAGCTCCACGGTTCGGAAGGCGGACTAGATCACCGAGCGAAGCGCTTGCACCGGGCATCGTCGCCCACTTCACGGCGGGACGGGTCCCACTGCGATGCTGCGGCAGCAGCGGCCACCGTCGACGTTCATCGTGAGAGATCCAGAGGCGCGGCACTGTTCGGCTGTTGGGTTCGGTTCGGCGCTGTGGCCGACTTGATGACGCGGCCGAGTTCGGCGACGGACCTGCCGGTGAGATCGGCGATGGCCGAGAGCCGCTCCCCGCGGTCGCGCCACTGCCGCAGGTGGACTCCCTGCTGGTGTCGTAGTGCGGAGATCGTGTGACGATAGGTCTGGCCGGCCTCGCCGATCTGCTGTTCGAGCAGCAGGAAGGCGACAAGATCGGCCTCATTGGCCTTCTCCCGCGCAATGCGTTCCTGACGGTGCGCGGCGAGCGCTTGGTGGGCTCGCTGCCGGGCCGATACGACGGACTTCTTTGATGCCATGGTGTCGTCTCCCTTCCTCGAAGGTATTGATTTCGTCCTTTCGGTCTGGTGAAACCGCGGATCGAGTATGCGGCCGAGATTTTTCGACCGTCCGGCGGTGGAATGAGCTACCAGGCTATTACTGTTCTGCTTATCTCGCCATGATCGCCCATTCGAGTACATGCCATCTTGATTTCTGCCCGTTCGTGTCCAGTCCGCCCTCGTCCACCCCTGTGCTTCGATTTCGTCATCTCAGACCTCTTGCATTCAGGGTAACGAATTGGGTGCTATCGCCCGAACGGCGACAAGCCTGTTCTGAGCGGGGAGTCTGCCGCTGAAATTGTCCCGGTGTGCACGAGCTCGATAGGAAATCTTAGAATGGAATGAGAGCAATAGAATAGCGGCCTGAGAGTGGCTCTCCGTTTTTGGCCGACAATGCCTCCACGCGTCTAATGTGGGGAAATGACGGCGACAGTTCACAAACTGTCTGCCGGTGACGGGTTCGAATACTACCTACGGCAGACAGCGGCTCACGACGTCAGCGAGCGTGGGCGTAATTCCTTGGCCGATTATTACTCAGTCAAGGGTGAGTCGCCTGGTGTCTGGATGGGTTCGGGTCTGTCGGAGTTCGACTCGATCGCTGCGGGGGATGCGGTCACCGAGCCACAGATGCGGGCGTTGTTCGGGCTGGGGCGGCACCCGGACGCGGAGGCGATCGAGGACCGCGTGTATGCCGAGCAGCTGGACGCTGGCGCGAAACCGAAGGACGCGCGACGTGCGGCGTTGGCGGAGTCGCAGCTGGGGCAGCCGTTCCGAATCTTCACCGAGGCCAGTGAGTTTCGGCGTCGGTGCGCCGAAGAGTTCACCGACTACAACCTGGACCAGGGGGAGCGTTGGAACGCTCCGATTCCTGATGAGGTTCGAGCGGAGATCCGGACACGGGTCGCGCGCGAACTGTTCTGCGCGGAGTTCGATCGTCCGCCGCTGAACGATCGCGAGCTGTCGGGCTGGGTCGCCCGTAACTCACGCAACGCGACGACCGCCGTCGCGGGTTTCGATGTCTGTTTCTCTCCCGTGAAGTCGATTTCGGTGCTGTGGGCGATCGCGCCACGAGCGATCGCGGAGAAGATCGAGCGGGCGCACCGCATGGCGGTTTCGGATGCGCTGGCGTTCCTGGAAGCGCATGCCGCCTACACCCGGTTGGGGGCGAACGGGGTCGCGCAGGTGGATACGCGCGGGTTGGTCGCGACCGCGTTCGAGCATCGCGACAGCCGCGCCGGTGACCCGGATCTGCACACGCACGTGGTGATCTCGACCAAGGTCCGCACGCGCGAGGGCGGGCTGTGGCGGGCGCTGGATGCTCGGATGCTGTACCGGGTGCTGGTCACCGCTTCGGAGATTTACAACACCCGCTCCGAGCATTACGTGAACGCCTTTGCCGGGCCGGAATTCGCTGATCGCGGTGACGGCGATCCGGACAAGCGGCCGATCCGCGAGATCGTAGGTGTCGCGGAGGCGCTGCGGGAGTTGTGGTCTCGCCGTGACGCCGCGATCGAGGCGCGCCTCGCTGAACTCGCTCGCCACTTCCACACCGAGTGGGGGCGTGAGCCGACCACGGTAGAGATGCTGAAGCTGTCCGAACGTGCCACCCTCGACACACGCCCCGCCAAGCACCAACTCCGCTCCCTGGCGGACCAACGCGCCATCTGGTGGCAGGAGGCGGTGGAGCTACTCGGCGGTGAGGCCGCAGTGGCGGAGATGATTTGGAACGCCTGCCATCCCCGCCCGGTGCAGCGGGTCCGGGTGAGCCCGGAATGGGTTGCGGGTGCGGCGGATCGGGTCATAGATGTGGTGTCACGTAAGCGTTCGGTATGGCAGGTCACACACGTGCGATCAGAAGTCGAACGGCAGATCCGCGGCCAGGTCACCGCCGACGAATGGGAGCAGGCGGCAGCGGCCGTTATGGAGGCGGCGCTCTCGCCGTCACGGTCGATCGCCCGTACCCAACCCGACCGATTCGACGAGCCGCGGCTGTTGCGGCGCGCGGACGGAACCAGCGTGTACACGGTCGCGGAGTCGCAGCAGTACACCTCGGCGGTGGTGCTGGCCGCCGAACATCGGCTGGTCGCCGCCGCGCAGACGACCGGAGGTCGCACGGTTGCCGATGTCGCGGTGGATGTCGCGTTGCTGGAGTTCGCGGCCAACAACGATGGTCGTGAACTCAATGCCGGGCAGGTGGCGTTGGTGCGTGAGTTCGCTACGTCCGGGCGGCGTTTGCAGGTGGCGATCGCTCCGGCCGGTACTGGCAAGACGGTGGCGATGCGGGTGCTGGTGCGGGCGTGGATGGGGGAGGGCGGCACCGTTCTCGGGCTCGCGCCGACCGCCGCGTCGGCCGCGGTGTTGGAAGGCGAGATCGCCGCCGGTGTTCCCGTGGTCACCATCGACAAACTCGCCTACATCCTGACCCATCTCACTCCCGAAACCTCTGGGCGCGTGCATGTTCCTGCGTGGGTGCACGCGATCGGCGCGGGCACTCTGGTGATCATCGACGAGGCCGCGAAAGCCTCGACACGACAGCTGGATCTGGTCGTGGATTTTCTGCTGCGGCGCGGCGCGGTGGTGCGTGCGATCGGTGACGATCGTCAGTTGGCGTCGATCACTGCGGGTGGGGTGCTGCGCGATATCGCGGACATCGCGGGTGCGGTCACTCTCAGCCGGGTAATGCGATTCACCGACCCCGCGGAGGCCGCTGCGACACTGGCTGTACGCGAGGGTGATCCGTCGGTGATCGCGTTCTACGCCGACCGCAATCGCCTCCACATTGGCACCTTGGACACGGTGATCGACGCCGCCTACACGGCGTGGGCCGCCGATCGTGCCGCCGGATTGGACGCGGTGATGCTGGCCCCTACGCGCGAGATCGTGGCGGTTTTGAACCAGCGGGCACGGGCCGATCGGCTCGCCGCCATGACGACGGAGATCGAGCCGGAAGTTGAGCTGTCGGACGGGTTGAAAGCGTCTGCGGGGGACGTGATTTGTACCCGCCGCAACAATCCGTTGTTGCGGATCAGCGGTACCGACTATGTCCGAAATGGATACCGGTGGCAGGTGATCGAGGCGCGCTCGGACGGCAGCATAGTCGCGGCGCACCTCGACTGCGGCCGTCACGTTCTGCTGCCACGTGATTACGTGCTCAAGGAGGTGACGTTGGGGTGGGCTACCACCATCGACTCCGCCCAAGGCATCACCGCCGACGTCGGGCACAGCGTGCTCACCGGATCGGAAACCCGCGCCCAGCTGTACGTGGCGATCTCACGTGGTCGCCGCCGCAACGACATCTACGCGCAGACCGCCGTCGATCTCGCACACAACCTGCTCAGCGAACGTGCCTTGCATCCGCCGACAGTGGTCGACATCCTCACCGAGGTCCTGTCCCGCGACACCACACAAAGGTCAGCGACGACCAGTCACCGCGAAACGTTCGCTCCTGCAACACGGCTCGCACACGCCGCCGACGCCTACACACACGCCCTCGGGGCGGCGGCCGAACACCTCGCCGGCCCTGAGGTGATGTGCCGCATCGACAGCGAAGCATCGCAGCTGTTTCCCGGCCTCACCGACTACGGCGGGTGGCCCGCGTTACGGCAACATCTGGCCATCATCGCCATCTCTGCCGGCGAGGACGGGCATCCCTGTGACCCGCTCGAACGATTGGCCGCGGCGGTCGCCGAACGTGACTTCGACGGGGTCCGCGACCCTGCTGCGGTGCTGGACTGGCGGCTGGACCGCACAGGCACCCACTCCAGCGGATCAGGGCCGCTGCCGTGGCTGACCGGCATCCCCGATGCCTTACGCGACGACCCCGAATTCGGTCCCTACCTGACCGCGCGCGCCCGGTTGGTTTCCGATCTCGCCACGCACGTCGGGCACCAATCTGAGGCATGGACGGCGGCCACCGCACCCGCCTGGTCCCGGCCTCTCCAGACACAATCTTTTACGGGCAATCCCAGCGTGGTAGGGGATCTGGCGGTGTGGCGGGCCGCCCGCCGCATCGACGACGCGGACCACCGACCGACCGGGCCGAGACTGCCAGACTTCGGCATCACCGGCCGCCACCAACGCGTCCTCGACGAACGCGTCACCGCACTGGCAGGCGAGCTCACCGACACTCTCGGCAAATGGCTTCCCGCCGTCGACGACATCGATCCCCGCGTTGCCGAGGACCCCTTCTGGCCCGTACTGGCCAACCGGCTCGACCTCGCTCACCGCTCCGGAATCGACGTTCCCGCACTCCTACACAGTGCCGCCGAACGTGGACCGCTACCCGACGAACAACCCACCGCCGCACTGTGGTGGCGGCTGGCGGGAGATCTCGATCTCGGCGTTCTCGACACCGACTACCGCCACACCGATCCGCTGCGCCCGTCGTGGATCACCGACGTCGAAGACATCCTCGGCCCAGATCTCACCGCGTTGGCACAGGCCGATCCCACATGGCCCCGCCTGGTTGCCGCGGTCGAATCCGCCGACCCGACCCGCTGGACGCCCCGCAGCCTATTGTCCACCGCCAGTGAGCTTCTCCTGGATGCCAGCGATCCCGCCGACCGGCCTCGCCCCGACCACTACGTCACCGCGCTGGCATGGCGAATCACCGCCATCACCCGCCACCACCTCAACCTCCACCGCGCCGCTGCGGAACTGCCGGAAGAGGAACCAACACACCCCGACGAGGACGAGGAATACGCTGCGCGCCAGGGCTGCCCACCCGATATCGAATATCGCGGCGCCCACCCTCTCGACGCCCCCGATCCACGCGCCCCGCACCTTCCGATCGACACCGATGCGGACTATCTCGCCTCGCTGGAAGCACTTGCTCCACCGGGTGATTCACCCGCCGTCGACGCAGAGCGATCGCTCGACAGCGAGTTCTCCGACGAGGACGACACGAGTTGGGAATTGCCGGTGGACCCAGCCACCATCCTTGACCACCGTGAGCTCCCCTCCGACGAACGCGCCACGGTGTTGCGTGCCGAGCACGACGATTACGCCCGCACTTACCGCGATCTGTTTATTGCCTACCACTGCGGCGCAGGTCGCCACCTCCAAGCCATGCAAGCCTATCTCGACCAGCTGCGCGCCCGCCGCGACGAACAACGCCCCTACCTGCTCGCTGCCCGCGAGGCACATGCCGACTGGATCGCCGCCGACCGGGAAGCTGCCGCCTACCGCACCCGCATCGACGAACTCACCACCCGCATCCAGGACAAAGACCGCGACACTGACCTGGTTGATCTCGACGCGCTGCTCGCGGCTATCCCCGACCCCGCCGCACGGACAAGGTTCGCTGAGCAGATTGCCGACCTCCGTGCGCCCCCACCGACCGACAGTGATGTTCTCGATCTGTACATGGCAACGATATGCGCCGACTCCGCGGCCGAGGCCGCCAACCGAGCGAAAACTCTCTCCGACAACGCCTTCCACGACCTACTCGAAGCCGCCGGACTCACCGGAGTCGTCACCGCCGAGACCGTCGAAACCGCGCGCCTCACCGCAGATGATCTCGACCTGGCAGAACTCAACCAAGCCCGCTTCCGCTACCAATGGAAACTTGCCCAGCTCCAGCGATTCGGCGTCGAACCCACCACCCCGTTGGACCTTCCGGCTCGAAGCGAATTCCACACTGTCGGCACCACCAGCCCCGCCATCCACGACACGGCGCCGACACCTGGACACGTCGAGCCGAACCCGGATCAAGAGCTTCGGCACTTCACCGACAGCGAGCTCGACCAGCGAATCCGCGACCTCACCACCCAGCTCGCTCTGGCTACCGCGACGGACGCGGCGCTGTTCCGTTGGACCCGCACCAGCACCCCGGATTTCGATCAACAGCTACACAGACACCGCCTCGCAGCCGATATCGAGCGGCGGCGTCACGTCCTCGCAGCCGGCCACGCAGAACTCCAACGCCGCTGCGATCTTCCTGCCGACCAGCGGGCAGCGGAGGACGACGTACGGGAAATCCGGGAAGACCGCGCAATCCGGCCGGACAATGCCGTAGGGCCTGAAAGCGCTACTGGCGCAGCTGTATCAGAGGGAATAGAACTCTGACGTGCATTCAGGTGGTGACCCGCCCATTTGCTGAGTCCCGGTAAAAAAACTGCTCACGTCGGGGAAGAGAGCTTGCCGGATGGGGGCGCAATTGGCGCGGTGTTATCCGGCCGCAACGCAACTGGTCACGATCCGCGGAGCCAACCCAATCTCCATCGTGGCCGCGCTGGTAGCGGTGCGGGCGTCTCTGGAAACAGCGTGATCGGCACCGACGGTAGGTCGAGTTCTGCGCGCGCGGCTCCGATGAACCGTTCGAACGACTCTCGAGCCGGTCGTCGCGCATGGTTCCACTCGTCAACGGTGAACAACCGCTCTGGTGCATCGTGGAATAGTTCGAGGATCGCGCGGTCCACCAGCGTCGCCGTGGTGACGACATCCCCCGACCCATGCAGCCAAACCGCCGCGAGCGCGCTGTCCCAGGGTACGAAGTTGCTGGTGCGAGCGTTTTGAATCACCGATGGGAGTGCCTCAGCGCTCACGTCGGTGAGCGCAATAGTCCGAATCGCTTCGTACATCGCTTCGAACTGCTCGGCGAACCGTTGGTAGCTCGCGGTCTTCTGATCTCGTCGCCACCGAGCAGCCTCTGATCGGCTGTCCCACAGTCTGCCGACCACGATCCCGAGAATGCCTGCGGCAGCGGCCAATAGCGCTGCGGTCACATCACCCCAACCGTCCTGGACCGATCCTGTGCGACTGCGCAGGAGTCTCGTCCAAGTCTATCTTCCAAGCCCCAGTTCAGGTTTCGAGACAGCAAGGCCGTCAGTCCATAGCCCGCCGAGTTGGATGGAGTGAGCGGTACCCTCGGGGTCTGGTCGAAACGAGGGGGCGTGGTGCACATGGTAGAACGCCAGCCAGATCCATCTCTGGATCCGGGACGGGCACCGACCACCGCGCGACAGCGGGCGTCGCAGGCGCCTGTCTTCGATCAACTCGTGCAGCGCTACGAGACGGCCTACCGGGACAGGCCCGAACAGGTTCGCGCTGGCATGTGGCTCGCTGAGCGCCTCGACTCTGGCGCGCGAGTCTTGGACGTCGGTTGCGGAACCGGCGTTCCTACCGCCCGTCAGCTCGTTGACGCCGGAATTCAGGTGGTGGGCATCGACATCTCACCTGCGATGGTCTCTGCCGCCTCCGCTGCGGTTCCCGAGGCCATCATCCACAACTGTGACGTCCTGGACCTCACCGAGAGCGGCTTCGACGGTGCCGTCGCGTTCTTCTCACTGCTCATGCTGCCCAGAACCGACATACTCCGAGCGCTTTCCGTCCTGCACAAGGCCATCCAGCCAGGCGGATACCTGTTGATCAGCATGGTCGAGGCGGACCTCGACGACACACCGGTGAAATTCCTGGATACCGACGTTCGGGTCAGTGGCTACCAACGCGACGCACTCTGTCGAGTAGTGGAACAAGCTGGCTTCGCCATTCTCGATATGAGGGTTGTCGACAACACGCCTGCCATTGCCCAGGCCGAACCCGAGACTCAGCTGTACGTCTATTCCCGATGTTCCCCTTACGACGGGGACAGTCAGTAGCGGCCTTTTCGCATAGGGTCCCGCTAAAGTCTGGCTATGGCGGACGCGGACCTTCGTGGTGCGATGCGTGATTTCGGCGGAATGACCTGCCGCACCCCCCAGTTGGTGGTCCGCCCGAATTCCGCCGCGGAGATCGCCGCCGTCATCCGGGACGCTGCAACCGGAGAGGCCGCGGACGTGGTTGTGCGGGGCTGCGGCCATTCCTCACGGGGCGAGTCCTTGACCGACGGCATCGCCCTCGACATGCGCGGCATGATCACCGTGCATCGGGTGAGCGAGGACAGTGTCACCGTGGACGCGGGGGCAACCTGGCGTGAGGTGTTGGACGCGACGCTGCCGTACGCACGCGTACCGCCGGTCTTGACCGACTACCTCGACCTGACCGTGGGTGGGACGCTCTCGGCCGCTGGCATCGGCGGCGCCTCCCACATTCACGGCACTCAGGCAGCAAACGTCATCGAGCTCGAGGCGGTCACGCCCGAGGCGGAGATCGTCACCTGCTCGCCCACCCACCGTCGCCCCCTCTTCGATTCGCTGCGGGCCGGGATGGGCCGTCACGGCGTCATCACGACGGCTACCCTTCGCCTGATCACAGCGCCGGAGCGGGTGCTCTCGTTCAGCCTGCATTGCGCCTCGGTAGCCGAGCTCATCGCCGAGCAGGGCCTCATCAGCGCAGACCACGTCTCCGGCCAGGTCAAGTCGTCCGGCTTCGAGCTCAAGGCCGTGATGTACGACGCGAGTAGCCCGCCCAGTGGGCTCTCACCCTCCGATGTCGAAGAGCTTTCGTTCGTCGAGTTTGCCGACCGTATGCGGCCGGACGTGGAGAAACTTGTCGAGCTCGGAGAGTGGGAGCAACCCCATCCATGGGGCCAGATCATCCTTCCCGCCGCCCAGGCCGCCACGTTCATCGAACACACGCTGGCCCACACCACACCCGCCGACATCGGCCTCAGCGGCGTCATACTCATCAAACGCTTCCGACCTGGCCATGTACCGATGCTGCGCGCGCCATCGGACGCGGCGCTTTTCGCCGTCCTGCGTACCGCATCCCCCGGTTGTCACACGGTTGCCCATATGTCTGCGGCCAACGAGCAGCTATACGACCGAGCTCAGGCTATAGGCGGCGTTCCGTATCCGCCGAAGCCCGTTTCGGATGTCGCTCAAGCCACCTGACACATAGCACCGCGTTCGCCGCGTGCGGAGTGGGCGACCGTTTGGCCAGCACGGCTGTCGGGGGGTCCGCGGAGAGGGGGTGCTGGGCACCCCGGTTCGTTGATGTCATCCACGGGGCCGATCGTAGGAAGCCTCATGCTCTACCCGATGCCGTATCGTCCAATCAATCCGTATCGGGCCCTGGGGATGTCGGCTTCGGCGTCAGCCCCGATCGGCGGGCAGCGACGCGATCAAGTGGGCGAGGGCCTCGCGGTCGGCCTGGTATTGCTCGGCCAGGCGGCGCTGCTGGGCGGCGTTGGCCGCGCGGGCCTGTGCGAGTGCCGAACGGAACTCGGCCAGCTGCTGGTCACGGCGGGCCGCCTCATACTGGGCGGTATTGCGGTCGCTGCGGTACTTCCCCACGGGGATGAGCGCGCCGAGTGCGAACAGGACCGCCACGAACCACTGGCCGAAGACGACCATGACGAGGGCGAGGGCCGTGAGGCCCGTGAACACGATGGTGCCGACGGTCTTGGAAGGGGAGTCGGCATAGCCCACCGCGATGGCGCGTTCGACGGCGGCGAGCTGTTCCGTGTCGTGGCCTTCGCTCGTGACCTCGACGGTCGCGGTGCGGTACGTGATGGCGGTGACGACTGGTGCGGGTGCGACGAGCACCCCGGCGAGACGCGAGCGCAGCAGCGGAGCACTTAGTTGGAAAGCGAGGCGGCGCAGCGGGATCGGGGTATCGGGGTCGAACAGGTCACTGCGGACCAGTGTCACGAGCGTCCCGGCGGCCTGGCCCCAGCTCGGCGCGGAGAGCCGCGCCTGCTCGGCAGGCAAGTGCAGGTCCTCCATAGCCCGCACCAGCGGCCGTTCAGCGGGGCTGGGCTCTTCGATGAGCTCCTGGAGGTAGGTGCGCCAGCTCGTGTCGTCCAACGCCGCGAGGGCTTCGGTGTGATCGGGTTCAACCGCGAAGTGGGCGCGTAGCGCTGTGAAGGTCTCGGCCTTCGTCGGTGCGGTTTTACCGTCGGAACCGAACACCTCGATCGCCCGGTCCCAGGCCTGGAGTTCCTCCTCGCCGACGGCGGCGGGGTCGAAGAGAGCGGCGAGACGGCCGGACAGCTGCTCGGCGGCGGCCGGGCCGAAGCGGCCGAGGGCCGCGTGCTTCCACAGGGTCCGCCAGCCGTGGGCCACGTGGCCTGCTGCGGTCTGGCCGAGGCCGACCGGTTCGGATAGCAGCCGCGGCACGGCAGCATCGATGAACGCGGGCTGGTCGAAGCACACGCCCACGGCGAGGTTGAATAGCTCGGCGCGGACCGCGTCGCGCTGGCGGGCGGACTCGAGCCCGAACCGCACGTCCTCGAAAGGGTTCGCGCCGCGGCGGCGAGCCGGGACGGCGGCGGGGTGGCGCTCGCGCAGGATCAGCGGTAGGACCGCCAGTGCGGCCGGCGGCATCCAGTAGCCGGGGACGTCGTCGACCTCGGCCACGACGGCCGGACCGTTCTGGGCGAGAGTCCTGAATGCTTTGCGGATCTCCTTGCGCGCCTGGTATTCGTCGAATTCGAGCAGTTGGAAGCGTAGTTCGGTCCATTCGAGGACGGTGCTGATCTGGTCGGTGACCGAGTCGATCCGGGAGCCGACCTGTTCGAGGTGCTGCGCGACCTTGGCTTGTTCGGAGGCGAGGCGGCTGGCTTCGCGGTGGCGCGCGGCCCGCTCGGCGGCGAGCTGGCCGTCGATGTCGTTGATGGCGTTGGCCTGGCCGATCTGGCCGGTCCACCAGGGGCTTACACGGGACATTACGACTACTCCGGGACGGTGTGGGTTCGCGGGCGGGACCATTGTGCCCGACATGCGCAAACAGCGAGGTCTCTGAGAGCGGGCCTCGCCGTGCGTTGGGCAGACCGGCGACGAAATCCCGTTTGCGTCAGCATGTTTCACAGCGATCAGGAGCCCGGCGATAGCGGGTGGAGCCGGGAGCGGTCGTCGTCGAGCACCGCGACTCGATTGTGTTGCCCCAGTTCAGGAATCGGGTGCGTTGCTTGCGCGCTCGGTGTTGCGATGCTGGTGTACGGGGGTCTTAAAGTTGAGGATACGCCTGGCCTTACCGGTCCCCGCGATGCCACCGGACGGCCACCGCCTTCGCCGGACTTCAGTCCGGGGGAGGCTCGTTCAGCGGCTTGCCGATATAGAAGTGCGCCGGTTCGCCGTTCGTGTAGGCGACCCAGACCGTGCATTCCACCCGGCGAATCTCGCCGCTGTCCAGATCCCGTAGCAATTGGTACGAATGCGGTCGCTGTATATCCGCGTTTCCCCGGTCGAAGATTGCCCGAAACTCGGGTGACTCGTCCAAGCACTTCCGCAGTATCGCCCGAGCCTCGCCGTTGTGGGGATCGGATGCGGCTTGACGCATCGAGTTCCCGAGCAGCTCTGCTTCCAACTCCCATTCCACCAGAACCTCATGTGCGATCGGGTTCAGGACGACCCACTCCAGGAGATTCGTGCCGACCGTGACGCCAGGGAAGGCCCGCCGATACTCTTCGTTATTGGCGACGATGTACAGCTGCGGGGTTCCGTAAGCGGCCAACATCGGCGAGTAGATATCGGGGCTGGGCGCCTCGAAAAGGCCGGTACCAACCGAACCGTTCTCATCTAATAGCGACGGATGGGACAACGCCTCGATTGCCACCGGCTCGCGGCTTGTACTGTCCTGCTCCATCTCACGCGAGCGAGCCAGGCCGCCTCCCACGCGTCGATTGACAAACCCGAGATCCGTCGCCGAGCACCCGAACAGGCACTCGAACTCGGTGACCAGTGTGTGTGGCCATGAGCAGTAGCCTCGTTCGAGGCGCGACACCGTGTTGGCGGTGATGCCTGTTGTCTTGCCATGTTCTGTGGCGAGATCGGCGATTGCTCTCGCTACTTGTTCCTGTGTCCAGCCGTGGGCGATGCGGAGTTCGACAAGTCTGGTGTTCGGGCGCACTTTCAGTGCGCCCGAATCGGCGGCAATCCGGCTGTTGCCGCCTGGTGACGGCGCGGAATATTCCTGCTCGTCGGGTGTGTAACCCGACGAACCTTCCACACTGGGTCCTGATTGTCCGGTTTTCATCGCGACCCCCAATCGGATTCCGCGATTCGCCACCACCGACCTCCAGTCGTCATGGTGTACACCACGCTACCTCAGCAATCGTGTCGAACACCACCTGATTGTGCGCATCGGTGCAGGTCAGGGTTGCAGAAGTCAGATCGAATTGAGTTCGACGGGCGTCGAGTTACCGGCCTATGGGGGCAATCCGCCTAGCTTGAAGCCTAGTTTTCAGCCTTGTATTCGGCCGTTCCGCGATGGGCGGGTGACTGGTCGAATGAGTTACGGCATACGGCGCTTCCGCCAGTAGGTGCCAGCCCGTTCCAGTCAGGAGCCGCACGGTATAGATCCGTGGACACGATCGCAGGAGGTGCACTATGAACCAACAAGATCCCCGCGCCGCGAAGTCCGCCGGTCAGACAAACCGCCATAGCCCGGCGCATCATCGGAACCTGGGATCCGCGCGCCTCGACCGGAAGGCGGAGACCACCGCTTCCGGCGATCCTTGCGAGAGTTCGAATCAGATCCGTCCCCCCGGGAAGAACCCCGCTCGTCGGTGGTGGGTGGTGGCGGAAACACTGTCGGGCATCGACCATGCCTCGGTCGTTCTGGACGGGCCGGAAGCACGCGAATTCTCCAAGCTCACCCGCTCGAGTGTTGCGGCCAACGGCTTGGTAGCCCGCGAACTCGATGGCTTGGTCCACGAATGCGCCACCGTGCATGACACCTGCAGTAAATACATCACCCTGCCCGACGGACAGAAGAAGCGGATAGCCGCGATCCCCAAACTCGGCCCTACCGGACACGTCCACGCCGCCGCTATCTGGGTCGACAGCGTGGTGAACGGAGATCTACCCGAGAGCCCGGTCGTCGGCACGATGGAATGGAGCGTCACCGGTGTCGTTATCGCCGACCCCGCCGCCCACTATCTCCTGCGACTCCCGTATGGCGAGCTTCCCCACGGGAATACGATTCCAGAGCTACTGGCCAGGTTCGATCAGTGGGACGATCGCGCGAAGTTCCTGTCGATGTTCAACCTCGTCGATCCGACCGACCAGTGGATCGGCACCGCCACCACAACATACGAGGACGGCACCGACCACCAGCTGCATTTCGCGGCGAGAGCCAGTGGGCTCGGTGCCGACCGCACAATCCGCGCGATCGTCTTCGGCGCTACCGATCAGTCCGTGACCTGCACCGACCCGCGCACACTCGGCTTCCGGCAGATGCCCATCCCTTCCGGCCACGCCTTGGCCTTGGTGGATCTGCCCAGCGGCTTCGTGCACGAATGGCTTGCCAAAGAACGCACATCGCTTGCGGGCTGGCGTCACCATCAACCCGAATTCGACTACAACAGCAGGCTTCTCGCCGCAGAAACCTGCTTCGCACTCGCAGTCGGGGCACGGAGGGAATCGAAGACGCAAGCACGCCTACGTTTCTCGCCGAGTGATGAATGGATGGTGTTGGATGCCACGTGGACTCGTATCAGGGGTCCTGGCCGTCCACAAGCGCTCATCGACATCACTCCGGTCTCCCCGAATCCGGTGCCCCTGATCAGCGGATGCCGCATCTGCCAGGATCTAGTGCACGCGGCATGGGGCAGCGAGTTCGATAGTCCGGTCACCGAGTAGGCCGGCAGCAGCGCACCGCCCGGCCACCGGTGCACGCAACTCAACGCTGGCTGCGAAACCGATGATTTCGACCGCTTGTTTCTGTCCACAGAATGCGAGCAATGCTCCGGGCCCGGCCATTCAAGCTGCGGCCAGCATATCGAGTTCGACGAGCAGGCGGTGCTCACCGCCGTGGTGTTCGTGGGGACCAGCGGGTGCGCGAGGTGGTTCCTGCCGCCTTCATCAGGCGTCGAACCGCGTGTCTATCATCGCGAGATGATCCTGCGGTGCACGAAGAAGCTCCTGACGGTCGTCGGCACCCAGCGACTGGCCACCCCCGCACCCAAGCCTGATCCCGAAGACTGGTACGCGAATCTGCTGTGGATTGACCGCCGCAAGTGCCTGCTGCTGACTCATACGGCGACCTTGTTCACCGCCTTCGAACCGAATGTGACCGCATCCGTGCTGCGCGCCACAGGCGCCCTCACGAGCCGCCTCATCGAACGAGAGCTCCGCGACGAGCAGTTGCCGCCGCACACCTTCGTCGATACCGGAGCCGAAGAGCTCGTGCTCGCCCCGACCGCCGATCGGCAGGTTCTCGGCTGCATGAATGATCTGGCTTTCACCTGTGAGCATCTCATCGACCGCTCCGGAGGGCTCGACCGTACCGATCTCCGGGACCTGAATCGCCACCTGCACCGCACTATCTACAGCGCGCGCGGCTACCGGCCAGCCATCGAGCTCGTGACAATACTGCGCTGAGCGAAGCCAGAATGGCCTCTGGTAGAGGGGCGAAGCCTCGCAACGGACCGGTCACATCCTTGAAGGACGTTCGTTGTACGGACCGAGCCGCAGGCGCCGCCCGCCCCGCAAGAACAATCGCGACCCGGCCGGCTGTGACGGGAACTGGACCCGCCACCCATAGCTGAACCGACTCCGCCTTTGGGTGTTGATGGCCGGACCCGACGCTGCCGTCATGACCACGACGGCGCGTTCCGCGAGCGCCGAAAGCAATCAGGAATCGAGAAGTGCCGCGCGAGGGGCGGACGCTAGGATCAGGCCCATGACCATCAGCTTCGATGCGCCGGTCGAACGAATCGGCGAACGGATCATCGTGCGCCTGCCCGACGATGCGAGCTCTCGGCTGCCTTCTCGTGGTCAGGTCGCGGTCGATGCGAGTGCCGGCCAGTCCGCATTTCGTACGGTTCTCGAGCCCGACGGCAGGCGAGGCCACTGGCTTCGCATCGACGAGGAGCTTCAGCGGGTGCTGGAGGTCGGTGAAGGCGACGTCATGGCGGTCGAGATCGAGCCGGCCGAGGACTGGCCGGAGCCCGACGTGCCGAGCGACTTCCGGGCCGCGCTGGACAACGCGTCCGACGGCTTCGAGGTGTGGACCGACATCACCCCGATGGCGCGGTGGGAGTGGGTGCGCTGGATCGGCGCCACGAAGAACCCACAGACGCGCGAACGTCGCATCGAGGTCGGCATCTCGAAGCTTCGTGCGGGAAAGCGGCGGCCGTGTTGTTTCGATCTGGCGTCCTGCACCGATCCCGAGGTGTCCAAGAGCGGCAAGCTCATCGACGCGTCGTAGGCGCGGTCGGTGGACTGCGCATGTGGTGGCCGCGTTGGGTTTCGGGGCCGCGGATCGGTCGCTGGTGGAGTCGTTGCGGTCGAAGTTGAAGCGGTTGACCGCGCAGGGCGGCTGACCGAACCGTGATCGAGGGCGCATGTCGCGACATACCGGTTGCTGACAGACTCGAAATCACCGGTGCCTGTTGGGGCTTGGCTGGCGCCGAGGCCATTCGAATACTTCGCGCGATCATAGCCAACGGCGATCTTAATGAACACTGGGCGGTTTCATGTCGCCCGAGAACGTCTCCGTGTCCACCCCGACGATAACAACTCGCTGCTTGATCAACAGTCCCTAGAGACGAGCTACACCCATTGCGGGTTACCGGTGGTCCTCACGGCCATTCCTGGCCATCATCGGGTTGGCCCCCTCTGGGGGAGCCCAGTGAAGTTCCTCTTCCTGTCGTAGTGCGCCAGGGTCGCGTGCGGGTTACGTGGGAAGGGCTGACGAACACTGCAGGAACGGTAATGATGTTGGTATGCAGCAGGATCCGCATCTCGACTTCTTCCCCGATGCCGAGCCGCCGACGGTCGTCGGCGATTCGGAGCCGGTCCTTCCTTTCCCGCTCGCGGGCATCGTTCACCGGCCCCTGATCGCCGACGCGATCGTCGTAGTCCCCGGGATCATGGGGACCGAGCTCGTGGATACCTCAGGCAGTAAGCCGAAGCTGCTGTGGGGATTGAGGCCGGGGCTGCTTGCCAACCTGTGGTCGGGGTCAGCCCGGGTATTCGAACGGCTGAAATACGACCCCGACGTGACAACCATCGAACCCGGTCGTCTGCTGCGCACGCCCGGCTACGCGCCGCTGCTCAACGGTATCGAGCCCTATACCGATCTGGTCAGCGACCTGAAGAAGATCGTCCGGCATCCGGATGCCGTCCGGGAATTCGGATACGACTGGCGACTTCCCGTGCGACACAATGCCGAACTTCTCGCGGCAGCGGTCGATCAACATCTCGCCTGGTGGCGGAGCTTCTCGAAGCGGCCCGATGCGAAGGTGCATTTAGTGGCGCATTCGATGGGCGGACTCCTCTGCCGCGCAGCGGCTTCGATATCGGGAGCCATGGACAACGTCGGCGTCACCACCACATTGGGAACACCATTCGAGGGCTCAGCAAAAGCTGCGATGATGCTCGGGTCGGGTGAGGGCTATCCGCTCCCTGCCAAACGGATGCGCGAGCTGGCCAGGACACTACCCGGAATCTACGACTTGCTGCCGAGCTATGCCTGCCTGGAATCGGACAACGACATTCGGAAGCTGACGGTAGATGACATCGTGCGACTCGGCGGGGACCGTGTCCTCACTGAGCAGGCGTTCGCTGATCGAGCCGTGCTCGCACGGACGCGGATTCCCAACCATCGTGGCGTGATCGGAGTTGCCCAGCCGACGATCTGCACGATCGCCATCAATGGCCGTGAGCAGATCGAGGGCTATGCCTACACAGTAAGGCTCGACGAACACGGTGACCCACTGCGCAGACCTGAAGGGATTCTTCGGAGGGAACTCGGTCTCGGCGACGGGACGGTGCCGCGGATGTCCGCAGATGTCGACAACTATCAGACACTGCCGCAGCAGCACGGGGCGCTCGCCCAAACGGTCGAAGCCTTCGAAGACGTCCGAGATCGGCTCTTCAACCATCCACGAAGTACTCGGCTGGCCGGTGTCGAGTTGGGTCTGGATCTTCCCGACGACGTCCGCGCCGGCACCGAGTTCGAGGTCGGCATCGATGGAGCGGACGGCGTGACCGGATACCGAGTACGGATCGATGAGGAAGTGGACGATCCTCGGATGGGGCGCGATACGCGAACCGTCGCGCCGGAAATCCGCGACGGCCGAGTCGTGGCACCGGTCATCATTCACCGGCCGGGTCTGTACCGCGTCTCATTGGCCGGTTCCGGGACATCACCAGTGAAGCAGCTGATTCTCGTTGCGGGAGAAGTTGATCGATGAGCGACAGCGTCGAACTCTTTCCGATAGCGATCGGCGAATTCGACTCCGCTCGCTACCCCCATATCGACGGTATCGACGCGAATCTCGCGGCAATCATCGACACGTTCGACGGTTTTGAATCCCACGTCGTCGAGTGGCGGCGTACGGCATCAGAGTGCTGCGGGAAGTCCACGAAACGCTCATATTCCGACTGCCTCGGGTGCCCTGACCGGCTCGGCGATCATTACAGGGATCGCGATGACGTAAGTGCGCGGCTGCAGCAGTGGGCTGACGGTGATTCGGCGACACGGTCGATCTTGTATTGGGTGGGACATGGCTGGTCCGACGACCATCAAGTTGCGCTAATCCACAGTCGCACGCACCCGGCCTATGTCGCACACGAAGGGATCAGACCCGAGCACATCGCCAGCGCGATCAGAAGCCGATTCGCGACGTCGCCGCATCCGTGGGTGATCGTCATGATCGAAGCGTGCCAGTCCGTACGGTTCGTCAGCCGGTTGCAGAATGCCCTGAACGACACGATGTATCCGGGTTCCTACCTGCTCATCAGCCCGACATCCGATCAAGGAGCCGTCACGCTGGGCAGGCTTCAGGTCATGCTGCACGACGTCCTGCATACGACGTTCGCCGCTGAGGATGTGCTGCTCGACCGGTTCGCCAAAGCTCTCCATGCCCGGGATGTTGCGATCAAACAGAGCGGTCCCATCTCCGACGATGTGATTGCCTTCATTCGACGAATTCGACTGCCCGCGAACATATCCGTCGATGCCCGGCAAGAACTCGCGAGCGCGATCAGCCAGCTGCCGCCAGATGTGCAGAGGCACTTCGTGACCAAAGCCCACGGGGGCCTGGGCTCGTTCGAGAAGGTGGTGCTCAACGAGCAATCCTGGTACTTCGAGGGACGAGAGGACGACACTCGGCACGTCGTGACCTGGCTGCGCCAGCATGAGAGCGGCATGCTGGTCATTACCGGCGCGCCGGGCTCCGGCAAGTCGGCATTCCTCGGCAACCTGATCGTCCACGCGAATCCAGCTCTGCGGGAGGCACTGCGTCGTGCCGGTCTGCTCACCAGCTCTGTAAACGGACTGGAGGACAATGCATTCGATCTCTGCATGACTCTCACGGGTGCTCCGTCCGAGGAGGTGATCGGCCAACTCGCCGCTGCGGTCGGCGTTACGGTTCCGGACGACCTTGCGGGCAAAGGGGCTGCCCTTGGCGGTCAGTGGCTCGCGAACGCGGTACGGAATTCCACTACTGCTCAGATCACGATTGTGGCCGATGCGCTCGACGAGGCCGTCTTCCCGGAGGAGCTGGCAAATTACGTACTGCGCCCGTTGGCGCAGGTCCGCACGGTGCGGCTGCTGGTGGGCACGCGAAGAGTACATTTGACCGTTCGAATGAACCGACCGAGGACATAAACCTGCTCCGGGCACTCGGCTCATCCAACACCGGTACCGTGACTATCGAAAGCGATCCGCACGCAGTTCAGCGGTTCGTTGCCCATCGACTGCAACACCGGTCTGATCTGGATGTCGAGCGACTCGCTTTCACAGCGGCTCAGCGAAGTCCGCACTTCCTGACCGCCCAACTTGCCGTCCACGAAGTTCTCACCGATTCCCGATGGGGCAAGTCCGACATGTGGTCTGACCTGCTCTCGCGAAATCACCAGCGGATATTCAAACTCGCCATTGACCGGCTGTCGCGGAAGCATCCAGCTAATCGCCCGCTGCTGATAGCGCTGGCGTACTCGGCTGGACATGGACTCCCAATCCACGACGGCGTCTGGCGTGTCGCGGCTCAAGCCATCGCCAATCTTGAAGGCCCAGCGCCGCAGCCGATTACAGATGACGATATCGGACGATTTATCGATGCCGCCGCCCCATACGTGATCGTCGACAATGAGTACGGGCAGACGGTGTATCGATTGGCTCACCGGACCTTCGCGGAGTACTTCACTCGCGACAACCAGCACCGCCCCTCACGCCCGCCTCAGGTGTCAGCTACGTCGTCAGGATCGTCGGCGAATCCTCGGTGGTTCGTGGCCGCCGATGACAGCGCTCGGGATCTCGCTGTCACGGAAGCGTTGATCAGGACTGCCGACTGTGCCTTGAAGTCGGCCAATGGCGACAATCCGCACGCTGTCGTCAATCCCTATGTCCGGCAATATCTGTCGATGCATGCTGCGAACGCTGGGGGTGTGGGATGGAACCTGCTCGGCGATAACGAGAGGATTGTCGAGGTTCTCAACCCTGAACAGATCGGTGCCGACGCCGTCCGGACGGCCTTCGGAAAAATCGCTCTTCCGCCTCTACTCGAGGCCATTGTCAATGCTCGTGACTGGTTGGGCAAGGTGGACGCGGCGGACTACCCTTTTGCTCTCGGGGTTGCGATGGCCCGAAATACGGGCCATTACGTCTCAGCGAACGTTTCCTTCAGTCCGACCCTCGTGCACCTTTGCTGGGCCGCTTTGCAACCAAGATTGTCCTTCCGGGATCTACCCGGGCATACCGACTCAGTCCTCGCTTTTGCAGTAGTACGCGCCAAGGATTGCCGCACTCTACTCGTGAGTGCCAGCCGAGACCACACCATACGAGTATGGGATCCCGCTGCGGGACAACCAATGACGACACTGCTGGGACATTCCGCCGCCGTGACCGCAGTGACCGCCGTCCCTGACCCTCATCGCACGCTGCTGGCCAGCGCCAGTGACGACGGCACGATCCGTTTGTGGGATCTCGGTAGCGGCCAACCCATAATGATCATCCGCCATCATGGTGGCGAGGTCTCCGCCTTGGTCGCCGTTCCCTTCGATGATGGTTGCCTGCTAGCAGCTGCCGACGACAAACTAATCCGCGTATGGAATCCCGTCACCGGCCAGCCAATTGGGGTTCTGATTGGCCATTCCGGTGCGGTAACCGCATTGGCCGTTCTTCCCGATCCGTACCGTAGCATGCTCGTGAGCGCAGGTAGGGACCGGACAATCCGGCTGTGGGACATCGTTACTGGCACACTGACCGCTACATTCCCTTCCACGCCCGGACACACCGGCGCAATTTCCGCATTGGCTGTCGTCACTCGATCCAACGGCGAGCGTCACCTGATCAGCGCTAGTAAAAGCAATATTTGTGTGTGGGGTACGGGCAGTGATCTGACTCCACTGGCCACGCCAGCAGCTAGTGCCGTCTCGGCATTGGCTTCCTATCCGGGCGCAGATGGCCGAATTGTCATTGCTGGCGCCAACTTCGGGACAATTTCGCTGTGGGATCCGCTCAGCGGCCAGCGGGGACCTATCGCGGAACTGGTCACCTCTCTCGCCGCGAACACGCGGGGAATCACTGCGTTGGCCGCGTTACCGCTGGACGCCGGTGTCACGCTTCTTGCCAGCGCGAGCTACCAAACCATTCGACTGTGGAATCCCAGTGCAGGACGAAACGATTCGCTCACACGCTCGAAGTTCAGGCCCAGGGTTTCTGAATTGTCTTTTGCCACCGGCCCGGATGGGCGCACTGTGCTGGCCACCGGGGGATATGAAACTGTCGTTCGGTTATGGAGTTTCGATACGGGAGACCATATTGAAACATTGCTCGGCGCCCCAGGTGACACTACTGACCTCGTTTCAATTTCCACGTCCGACGGTAGCAACTTGCTAGTAAGCGCCAGCTCCGGTGGGGTCATTCGGTTGTGGAATACAACTAGCGGGCAAGGGGAGTCGATCGTCACCATCGAGGCGACCACCCGAACGGCAACATACCTCGCTGAAGTTTCTGCCGCCGATGGCGGCCGGATGCTCGCGGTCGGAAATAGCGGAGCAGTTCGATTGTGCCACCTAGATGGACAACCTGCAGGGGCACTGGAAGGTCCCAGCGGGTCGGTCACCGCATTAGCGTCGATGGGATCGTTGCTGGCCAGCGCTGACGATGCTGGACAACTCCGACTTTGGGATGTGGCGAATCCTATTGATGCCCAGGAACTTTCGGTATGGTCGGGCAAGCCGGGCGTCATCACCGCACTCGTTTTTCTGCCGTTCACAGATCGGGGTCCGCTCCTTGTAAGCGCTGCAAGAGACGGTATGATTCGGGTGTTCGATCCCACGAACGGCGCTTCCGGACACCCTGCCGCCAGATTTTCCAGCCATTCCGGGGCAGTCACTGCCCTCGCTGTCCATTCCATCGGAGGGTACAGCCGGACGCTGATCTCGGCGGGTAGAGACGGGACGATCCGGCTGTGGGATACCGTCACGTGGGCTCTGGTGCGCGTAGTGCCGGTCGATGCACCCGTCGTCGCGATTGCCGTCCACGCATCCGGGCATCTCGCCGTTGCGCTCGAAGACGGTATTGTCATGCTCCGGATCGAATTTCAGGCGCTGACCGTCGAATAACTGCGGCCCCGTTACTGTGAGTCGGCATCACCCTGTTGGTTCTTTCTACTGCGGTTGACGATGCGTGCAGGGATGCCGTGCTGCTGGCACAACGAGAGCAGACCGCTGCCATCGATCAGGTTCAATGGTTTGCCATTGGCGAATTTGTAGCTCTCCGGACCGTATCCCGATGTGGTGATCATGATTCCTTTGGTCGCACCTTCATGCTGCACAGTGCCCCACAAGTCGCGCACATGCGTCGGCTTCACGGTGCCGGTGTAGAGCTTCGCCTGGACGATGAACTTTCCGCCCTTGATCGGGTCCGGGTCGTAGGCTACGCAATCGACGCCGCGGTCACCACTGGCCTGGTACAGCTTGGTGTCGAATTTCATTCGGGTGAACAGGTTTTGGATGAACGCCTCGAACTCGCTAGGGGTGAGTTCCAGTAGGTTCGGCCGCTTGTCCAGCTCGGAGATGATATCGACCGGGTCGATTATTCGCGGGTCGGCCATCTTGAAATTCATGACCGGCCGGACCGCGACGAGTTCATCAGGATGCGGTGACACGTCAGCGAAGAAGTGCTTCCGCACGCATTGCACGGGGTCGAACTTCGGTTCATCGAGCACCAGCCGAGCGAACTGCTCTCGGGTTGCGCGCATCGAGATCAGTGGCTGTTCGGTCTGCTGCCCGGTGGCCGGGGAGACCGCACGGAGGACGCCGTTGAATTCGACGGTACTGATCAACTCCTCTGCCGACGCTGCGAAGACCTCGCGAACTGTCCGTAGCGCTATCTGGGCCATCACGCGCTGGTACAGCCAGCGAATCTCCTTCACCGGCCGTGTAGTCGGCTCGATTGCCTTGCGAGCCTTCACATGCCGGAACGATTTGTGCTCGGGTACCACCTCGATCGGAGGCAGGTACCACTCCACCGCCAGGCGCGCCGACTCTGGGACATAGCCTGCGCGCCGTTCCATCGGGAAGTTGTATGGATATGGCGAGTGCTCGAGCACCATCTCCATGTATCGGCTGACGGCTAAGCGGTCTCCTTCTCGTAGCCCGGCAACAAGAGAGTCGATACGCGCATTCTCGTCGGCGACCTGCTGCTCGGCCTGCTCCACAGCCGCCTGGTACGCCTGCTGTTTCTGCGCTACCCGCTGCTGCCGAAGCGATTCCTCGCGCTGATGATCCTGCTGGGCCTGGGCGAACTGCTGCTTTGCGAGGTGGGTTTCTTCCTCGTAGCGCCGTTTGCCGCCGAACATGCGCGCCAATCCGGTCGGCTCCGGGGGTGTGCTCCACACGGGAGCAGGGCGCGGTGATGCGTCCCATCCGAGATCGAGGGGCGGCACTTGCACATACCGTCGCAGTGCGCTGAATTCGATGCGTGGATCTCGTCCCAGTGACCCTGCCAACAGGTCTGTCAGCTCCGCCACCTGGTCTTCGACCTCGGCGGTCTGCGCGATTGCCTGCTCGTCACGACTGGCCGCTTCGAGCTGCACCTGCTCCCGTTCCAACGCCTTGCGCTCACGCTCCAGCTGTCGGGCAATGCGCGGGTCAACGTAGCCGTGACCTCCGTACGGATCATAGGGAGAACTGTGCACCATCGGACTCACCCCTGTTCAGCTGATGATCGCTCTAACGCTAACGCGCACAACAAGTCTCGACAAACATAACGGCTCGGCAGGTTGCGTCGATTAGAGTCACATACTCTCTCCGCCTGTTCGATTGTGCTCGTACAGGTACCGTTCCAACGCCTGGATGCGGGAAGCACACGACGGATGGCTGTCGAGGAGGTTCGCACGCAGTCCCTCTCGCTTCAGGGCGTCGTCGTGCCCAGCGTGCAGCCAGCCATAGAGGACTTCGAGTAACGCGGGGCCGTAACCGATTTCCGCGGCCGTCCGGTCAGCGGCCTTCTCTTCGTGTCGGTTGAACCATGCCATGAGGATCGGAATGGTCCAAAGCAGCACCAGTGCCGGGTGAATGGAGTAGAAGAACCAGGTGATCAACGCCAGCCAGAGGAGAGGAAACAAGCGGACGAGCGGCACGATCAGACATCCCGCTGCCTGGCCGCCTGCTCGTCCGGCGACGGCCCCACCCGCCGCACCCAAGGTGACGCTGGTGGCGATTGCGAACGCGAAGTGGGTGATCGCGAACAGGGCGCGGGTCAGGAGTCGGCCTGGAATCGAATACCAATGCGTCAGCATCCGCGCCCACGAATGTCCGGCGAGGTGGTGGCCTAGTTCGTGCGCCAGCACCGCCGCGAGCTGGCGCGGCGGGAGTCCGAGCGCTGGTCGGGTAACGGCCACGATATGCCCGGAGGTAGCGAATGCGTTGAGCTCCTTGGTGTCCTGAACCCAGAGCCGATAGGTGGCGGCTCGAACTCCCGCCGATCGGCACACGGCGTCCCACGCATTGTGCAAGTGCTGTAGCTCGTTCATCGTCGGCTGACGCAGCCGGAACACCAAGCGCGCGATGGCATACTCAGTCGGCTGAAAGAACACGACGGCACCGGAGGCGATGAAGCAACTCAGTACCGCGAGCATGATCGTGTCGTTGGGAGTGGCAAGGGAGGTCAGCAGGCCCACCACTATTACGCTGAGGATGAACCACGGAACGCCGAGGATGAGCGTCACGGCGGTCGATAGACGCACACCACGGCGGCGGATCGCGGCCCCCGCCACCGACCGAGCTGTCCCTCCGAAATTGTGCTGAAAACCATTCGGTTCGGGCTCGTTGTACAACCCGTCCTGCGACGCCATCGCGCCCCCATTCGAAATTTGCGCTGCAGTTTCTCAGCCTATCTTGAACAGCCGCTACTCATGGCCGGGACGAGATCATTTCCAGCGACATCACTGTGCCTTCCTATTCGAGTTCGTAGGCATCGCGGGTGATCTTGAACCGGTGACCTCCCGGACGGTTGTCGCGGCATGCGATGCCGTCGTCCTCGCTCGTGCACGTGTACGGCCCGGCGGTCTTGGTTTCACCGAGAGGAAGTATGGGTCGCTCGGGGGCGGAGAGTGTGTCTGGTGTACAGACGAATCCGGCGCTGGTTTGGGTAAGTGTGATAGTTCGTCCGTAACCGGGGTCCGCGCATCCCGCCGGATCCGGGGGGATGTAGGTGAATTCCTGTGCGTCGCAGCGAACGCCCGCTTCCGGTCCGTCAGGGGCGATCTGACAAGCCACATTTTCTGACGGCGACTGAAACTGCACGGGGGCGGGAATCTCGTCGCGTTGCATGGCGGCGAAGACCCCCACTGCGGCGGTAGCACAGGCGACCAGGGCGAAGGCGGTCCGCCCGTTACCACGCCGGCGGTGCGATTGGGTGCGCTGCTGGAGTGGAAGTGCCTGGGGCATCGGCTGTGGTAGCGGCATTCTCGGGCTCGGCGGTGGGTTCGGCGGTGGCGGCCAACTTTCCGTCGGGCGAGCTGCCGGAGTGGCGGGCTCGCCGTTGTAGGGCTGGTTTGCCGTGGGCGGTTCGCGTCGTGTTCGTGGGACAGGTCTCGGGGTCGTTGCGGGTGGTTGCGGTGGCTTCCGTGCCGCGCCGGTCTTGTTCTTGTAGAGGTCATGCAGAGCGGCATTGCGCGCGGTGGTGCGGTCGGCCGCAGGAGCTGGTTTCGGAAGTTGTTGAGGCGGAGACAGTGTCGCTCGGGAGATGGTCGGCGGGGAGTTTCGAGGTGACGCGGGTGTGGATCGGTGAGTCCGGTGCATGTTTTCGGTCAGATCGCGGAACTGGTCGTCATCGAGAATCCGGAGCAGCCCCGCTCGGTCGAGTTCGATCTGTGGTGTCAGGTTGCTCGAGTAGTCACTGTCGTACAGGGTGATGGTGCCGTTGATGGCGACGCGCAGGCCCTTCACATCCCGGAGGTATCTGTCGCCGCTCCTGGTCCTCCCCGGATACTGCTTGTGTAGTGCGTCGACGACGTCGCCGTAGGCGACGATCGTGAAGTCTCCCTTCTTGTAATCGCCCAGGTTGATCAGTGCCACCGCGCCACGCGGTGTCTCAATGATCTTTGTCCAGGTGACGGTCCCGACCACCGTGACGGGTTGACCTTCCATGTCTCGGAGGACAGCAGCGTCCTCGGCGGCGAAGATCAGTGCCGTTGACACCACATGTCCGTCCGCGGTAGGGAGGGTGCTTCGGCCTGCGAGGGCGGCGCCGATCTGGGAATACTCGGTCAGGCACGCTGCCCGGAATTTCCGTGTGGAAGCCGAGATTTCGGGCATGGCGGATAGTCGCGTGAACAGCTGCGACGAATCTGGGTTGGCGAAATCGGTGGATTCGAACAGCAGGTTCTCGCCGGTGCCACCGAAGTCTTTCCACAGCGAGGGATCTCGTGCGAGGGCCGCCAACGACAGGTCGATGCATTCGGCAGCGAAGACATCCAGATCGGCGCCGTAGTGGCGGCCCCGGTCGGGATGCTGATAGTTGCGGTGGCCCTGTTCGATCGAGTCGAGCCCCGCGAGGTTCCGAAGGAACATGCCGTCGTAGTCGATCAACCAGATCTTGTCATCGGGGCGGACCAGGATATTGCCGTGCTGCAGATCGCCATGCGCGGCGTCACGAGCCCGTAGAGCAGCCACAGCTTCGCGAATCCGCCTGCGGACGGTGTCGATTCGGTGCGGGTCTGGTGCTTCGGCCCAGTCCTCGAGCCACACGCCCAGCGGCAATCCATCGACCCATTGCATGCGGACCGTCGGAAAGGTGTTGCCGTTCACGATGATTCCGTCATCGAGATACTTCACCGGCACCAGAAAGTCGAGATCGGAGTTTCCGGTGATGAAGGCGTCAATGTGTCCGTAGCGGTGTAGGAGTCCGCGGTCGGTGCCATCACTGCGGTGAAAGCAGCGAACGGCCCATTGACGACCGCCGCAGTCGATCCGAAAGGTTGCGGCGAATCCGCCCGAGGCCACGGTCGGCAAGTTCAGCAGGTTCGTGCGCGCGACGCCGCCGCGCAGCACCGGATCATTTCTGAACGCCAGCGTCGGATTCTGCACTGCGAGTTGATATTCGCGCAGCGAGGGGTATTTCATGGCGTTACCACGCAGATCGTCGTATCGTCGTTGTCCAGGCCGGATTGGGAGCGGGCTTTGGTCACCCATTCGGCGAACAGGTCGGCGGTTCTGGCTGTACAGGGCGCCATGTCTACCTGTTGGTCTTGGGCGTGCGACCGCAGCAGGTACTTCGCTAAGGCGTCGGATGCCAGGATGAAGACATCGCCAGGTTCGAATGCACCTTCCTTGCGCCACAATGCGGTACGAAACGATTCGTCGCCTGCCAGCGTGCTCACCAACGGCGGGAACCGGTCGAAAAGCTCCCAGTTGCCGAGCGGACCGGCGCGCACCAATCGAGCTTCTCGGAGGTGGAGCAGACATGAATCACCTACCGCTACCGCCCGGTACCGCCGTGCCGCAAGATTGATATCGAGCCCCACGAACGTGGCGGCACCACCGCGCTTGAGCTTTTCCGTTGCATGCCAGGGCAACCCCGGCCTGACCACCTCGCGCAGCCACTGTTCGCGCAACGCCGCCAGTTCGTTGGTCTCGAACGGATCCACATGTTCACCGACATAGGCGTGTACCAAGATCTCCGCCCAGATCTCGGGGCGTGCCGATGTGGCAGCTCCATCCGCTACAGCGAACCGGTACAAACCCGCGCCGGCACGGTCGTCGTTGTCGCCAGGATCGCGGCCGTCCTTGGCGACCGATCCCAGTACGGCCGGCACCGCGAGCATCAGACGTCCTCGGTGCCTTCGGGGCGGTCTGTGCCGTCGGTCAATTCCTTCAAGCCTGTTGGTGTCACCGAACGGGTGCCGATGTCGAGAAAGTCGATCACCGAGGTGGCATCCGCGTTGTACAAGAACCCGCGCGCACCCGCGGTGACCGTGTAGCCCATGCTCGCCGCTGCCTCCAGCATCGACGACGGAAGCTCGCTGGATAGCTCATACAACATCTTCGCGTTCGAATCCGGAAGTCCCGCAACGGAACTCGGGAACAGGACCGGCTGGTTCGTCAATCCCGACAGGTGCACGTTGAACACCAATGCCTTTCCATCGTCGGTGCCCAGGTCGTGAATGCGTGCTCCGACATCGCGGGGATCGCCGTCGGTGGACGCCCCGTCGGTCACATTGATCACGATCGGCGGGAAGCTCGTTGGGTGGGATGTGCACCACGCCTTCACCACTGGTTCGAGTGTGGTGAAGGCGGCCACCATTGGTGTCATGCCATTCGTTTCCGCATCTACCCAGACCGGCATTTTCTGCTGCATCGACACCACACCCCCAGCGCCGTCGGGCACACGCCTGGTCATCGTATCCACCCGCAGCGGATTCTCCGCCACCTGAGAAACAGGCAAACACGCCTGATCGCGGCTGCTTCCGTGCAGGACGGGTGTCACGTCCGCGCCGTACCCGAATACGCCGAGCTCGAAGTAGTCATAGACCCGCTCATCACCGCGACTGCACAGCAGTACCGCGTTCCCCAACATGTTGTTCACCGCGTCTGCGAGGGCCTCCGCCTTCGATTTCCCGGTCTGCGCCCACGGATCCTTCATCGAGAAGGACTGATCGATCGCGAACAACAACAGTGCCGGCTGCCGCCGGTTGATCTCCGCCGAGTACATGCCGAATCCTCTTTTCCCTCGATCTGTTCGCCCGATTTATGGGCGGCTACTGCCACACCCTCGGAAGTGACCTGCCGGGTGAGCAACAACTCACAGACTACGCATGGGCACTGACGAATTGAGTATGGAGCTGCCGTAATCTGGTGGCTACCAATAGAACTGGCTGCCCTGATGGTCAGCGATGAATGGAACCCGGTGTCGCGGTGGCAATCTCATGGTCTCCCTTCAATTGGCTAGTGCCGCATCTCCGGCGCTTTGCCCGGTACGGCCGGGCGTCGGCCCGGAGCGATTCGGATAGCAGAAAACCTGCGTGACCGGCCATTCTTCGCGATACGCTCAGTATGCCTGCGATTGGTGAGGGGTGTGGGGTGATCGATCCACGACGTGTGGCTGTACTGATTCAAAATCCAGCGAACGGAGCGTACGAGGACCGCACCAAGGACATCCGGGAACTGCATCCCATGGCGGGTGGTGTGCGGATCGCCTTTAGGGCCGGTAGGCCCTACGAGTACGGGTCGCAGCGTGTGCTGGTGTTGGAAAATCCCAAGGTCGTTTCGCCCGATGCGCGGGTGCGGATCGCCGTCGAGGGGCAGCTGTGGGAGAACGTGACCGAGGCGTACCACTTCACCGCGCAAGATCGGGGGTGGTGGCACATCTTCTACGGCAATTCCGGCAAGTATGCCGCTCGGCCGACGGAATGTGTCGAGATCATCCCGAACGGGGCAGGCGAGCCGCGAGCGGCTGCGATCCTGGCGTACTGGAAAGCCGTGGCCGAACGGCTTCCAGAGGGAGGCCAGTCCCTGCGTGAGGCATACAGCCGGTCGATGTTTGTCCATCCCGAGAGCGCGCTGTACCGCTACCTGCATGCCTTACCGATCGAACCCACCGAGCGTCCCGCCTCGCCTCCGCTATACCCGTTCCACACCAATCTCAGCCAGCGGGCAGCCATCGAAAACGCGCTCCGGCATACGATTTCGGTGATCGACGGGCCACCGGGAACTGGGAAGACACAGACCATTCTGAACCTGATCGCCAATGTCATCGTCGACGAATCGAAGACCGTGGCCGTCGTCTCGTCGAACAACACCGCCGTGGACAATGTCCACACCAAGCTCACCGAAGCCGGATTCGGCTATGTCACAGCGAATCTCGGCAGGGTTGCGAAGCAGGATACCTTCTTCGCGGAGCAATTGAATCGTAATCAGGTGGTCGAGGGGTTGCGCGGATCGCCCGAGCTGATGCTGCCTCGAACCGAGGAGATGGTCACCCGGGATGGCCGACTACTGGGTCTGCGAGAAGCCGAACGGCAACTCGCACAGCTGAATTCCGAGCACGCCAACTATGGGCTGGAACGCAGTCACTTCATGGGCTACTTCGACCGGCACGAACTGCCCGATCAAGAGCAGTTGCCGGTCCTGCGGTGGGGATCGGCGAAGATCCTCGCCTTCATCGCCGCGACCGACCCGGATCTGGCGCGCACCAGCGGGATCGCGCGCATGGTTGATCGGATCGGGAACTACTTCAGATATCGGTCGATGCGGTACGCCGACGCACAGGATGTCGATGTCGTGTTGCGGCTGCAACGGCTCTACTACGATAAGAAGATCGCCGAGCTCGAGCAGCTGATCGGCAAAGTCCGAAAATCATTGGATAGCGCGAACTTCGAGCAGCTCGCGGAGGAACAGCGTCAACTATCCGTGGGCTGGCTCACCGAGCACCTGCGCCGACGTTACGCAGACCGCGCGACGCGGCGATACGACCGCGGATCATATCGGCGGAAGTGGGCTGAGTTCCGCCGTGACTACCCCGTCATCCTGAGCACCTGTCATTCGCTGGAACGCAGCATCGGCAGCGGCCAGCTCATCGACTACCTCGTCATCGATGAAGCATCGCAGGTCGATCTGCTCGCCGCTGGAGTGGCCTTGGCGTCCTGCCGCAATCTGATCATTGTCGGCGACCTACGGCAGTTGCAGCCCATCGACAGCGTCAAGGAATCCGCGTGCCCACCCGCCCCGGCACCCGCGTATCGCTATCAGGAGAACAGTATTCTGTCCTCACTGATCGAGCTGTACGGTGACTCGCTGCCCCGCGTGATGTTGCGGGAGCACTACCGCTGCGATCCGAGCATTATCGGATTCTGCAATCAGAAGTTCTACGAGGACAACCTCATTCCCTTCACGCTGAGCGCTCCGGGGTACCAGTCCATGGTGGTGGCGCGGACAGTGGAAGGCAACCACATGCGCCAGTTCGGTCGTCAGGTCGATGTGAACCGTGGTCGGATCAATCAGCGGGAAATCGATGTCATTCAGCGAGAAGTGCTGCCGCGGTTCTGCGCTGACTTCCCACCCGACCAGATTGGAGTCACCACTCCCTATCGCAAACAGGCAGACAGGGTGACCGACGCGCTCATCGAGAGCGTCGAGAGCATCGAGTCCGACACCGTCCACAGTTTCCAGGGCCGCGAGAAGGACGCCATCGTGATGACCACCGTCCTGGATGAAACCAAGAGCGGCCATGCCGGTCTGCGGCACGCGGATGGACCAGAATTGGTCAATGTGGCAGTCTCACGCGCCAGAAAACGCTTCGTTCTCGTGACCAATCACGACATGCTGCCGCAAAGCAGGAATCTCCGCGATCTGATCGGATACATCCATTACCAAAATCTCGACAAGGAGGTCTTCGACAGTTCAATCGTATCGGTATTCGATCTTCTATATCGGGACTATTCGATGCGACTCCGTCCGCTGGCCGCCCGCGTCCGGAGGGAATCTGACCACAAATCGGAAGACATCATGCGAACAGTCCTGGAAGACCTGTTGAGAGAGACAGAATTCCACGGACTCGGGTTCAAAGAACAGGTGCTGCTCAAGAACCTGCTACCGGATACCAACCGCCTCACGCCGGACCAGCAACGATTCGTCCGTACCCGCTCGTCTTCGGTCGACTTCGACCTCTACAACCGCGTCACGAAGCAACGAGTGTGCGTAATCGAGGTAGACGGCTTCGAGTTCCATGAGAATGACCCCAAGCAGCTCGCCCGGGACGTACTGAAGAACGCGATCTGTCGGGCGTACCGGATACCCCTGCTCCGATTTCCCACTACGGGTAGTGATGAAGTTGAACGTCTGCGCCGGGAACTCGCCGCGCTTGTTCGCGGTCGAACGGCAGCGAATCCCACGTCCTGAACGAAATGCGCTTATCGTGGGCGGCCGTACCTGATCGATCGCGTACTCCTCGGCCTTGGTGAGGTCGGCCGCGACGCAATGAGTGCGCTTACGCAGGAAACGCTGCACGCCGTCGAGGTGAAGCTGTCGCCCGAGCAGTCCGAGGCTCATGGTTGTCAGGCGGAGAAGATCCCCTGTAGGAAGCTGCCGACGCGCCCCACCACGGTGAGATCTGGCAAGCCCGACCGGTAGGTTTGAAAACGCTTGCCCGAGCGTATAATCGGGTGCATTGCGGCGTAGCGCAGTTTGGTAGCGCAGCGGCTTCATATGCCGCAGGTCGAAGGTTCGAATCCTTCCACCGCCACTATTATCCGGCGATCGAGCCCAGCGTTTCGAGGATCTGCTTCCAGGATTCGACTGTCTGTTGGACCTGGGGTCCTGCCTGCAAGCCTGCCAGGAGGGATCTCATGACCCCGGCGCGCCGCTCCTCGGGGGGCCTGTTTGCTTCCTGCGTGAGGTTTTCCAGGTTTCCAAGCAAATGGCCGCGAAGGTCGTCGTCTCCTTCGGTGTCGGCCAGGATAGCGTCTTCCAGCGCCGCGAGTGCTGCCCCAACTTGGGAGTCGCCGCCCTGATAGACAACGTTCGACATGCTCTTGCCCCGATTTACTATGCGATCGGCGATTTGCTGACTGCCGTTTACGGTGACGGGCGCCTTGTATACGTTGCCTTTGACGGAATAGGTGGGGCCTGGAACGCCTTGGCCTGAAGCTTCGGTGTAGTCCGTCATCCGATTCTTAACCTCTTTCAGGTAGTCAATTCCGAGTTCAAGATATGATTGCATCAGGTCGTAATTCTCTGGCTGATGAAGTTTGAACTCGATGTATTGAGTATCATCCATCAGGTAGGTAAAATCTCGTTTGGGACGTTGAAACTTGGAACCGTCTATGGGAACGACAATGTGTCCAAGTGTTTCCGATACTTCTGTAGCCCAGTCGTATACCGCATCGTCTGGGCATGTTCGCTGATGCAGACCCAATTCGAGCCAGTAGCCGCTCTCTAAGAGCATCTCTAGTTCCTCAGACACAAGCCGCCCTGTCGCCCCGTCATCCAACCGGGCGTATCGAGGTGGGAACACCATCGGTGGAGGCTTTCGTCGAGCCAAAATATCTGCTTGAACTCGTTGCCAGTGATGTTGGGCTTTGATGATCTCAACCCGCTCTTTTGCAATCTCAAGCGCATGAGCCGCAGTGCAGCCAATGAGTATTGCGACGGCTGCCACGCCTCCTATCACGAAGCCGCTAAAACGGGGATCGCTATCGTTTGTTCCCGTCCAGCTTTCGATATTCAGGATACTTTTCACAGCATGTTGGAGGGTGACGAACGCGAGCAGCCCAACAATAAGGCCGCACCCCCACGTTATCCTCCGGTCCACGACGCTGAGTGTACTGGTGGGGGCCGACAACGTGGTCGAAGAAGGTCCCAGACGGTAGCCACCCGATCCCACACCGCAGCGCGTCCGACGGGTTGCTGCGCGTAAAGCACCTGGTCCACACCGGAATTCGTTTAACGCGAGGGGTGTGGCGCGGCAACCATCACGTGCCTGAAGTTCGACATCACCAGCGGCTACAACGGCCGCGGACTGACTGAAGCTCGCGCGGACATCCAGAGGTTCCGCGAAGAGGTCAAGGCCATCGCGCTCGGCATGATCGTCGGCGACGGAACCGACTCCGCGATCGACGCATGGATATGGTTGCGCACCAACACAATCGATGGTCGCTGGGTGATCGCATTTGATGGCCAGCATTAAGCAGCGCCCGTGGCGCCACCGGGTACCTACCGTTCCTGCTGGTCGGACTGTGCAAGGTGGCCGGAACCATCCTCACCCAGATCGCGGTCGCGGCCAAAACCAGCGAAGTCCCAATGCTGCGCACCCTGCTGGCCACCCCGACATCCTCGACGCGCTGATCGCCGCCGATGCCGCCCACTGCGATGGCGGCGGTCACCATATCCTGACGGTGAAGTTGAACCAGCTAAACTTATGTAAGAGATTGAAAGCCCTTTCCTGGCAACACATTCCGGTCGTGATGGTCGGCGTGTAGTCCGGGCGCGGCCGCCATGAACGCCGAATGCTCAAAAGCCACCGCCCTCGACGCCGGTATCGGATTCCCGGGCGCGCAGCAGGCTCGGGAGTCGCCTGCATCATGCGAGCTCCCCTCTCGGCATACCAAATTGATCATGCCACCCGGGATCGGCCAACATCAACGGGAAGCGGGCACGAGTTTCGAACCGGCTGCGGAGGCTCGCCGACCCCGGCAATACGGGCGTAAGTCGGTGCAGCACAGTGCAATCTCGACAAATTGTGTCAGATGGACGATCTGGGCAGGGGATCTGCTGCAGGG